>NZ_JVLH01000002.1 GCF_001070855.1 Trueperella pyogenes
GCAAGGACTCTGAAACGCAAGGACTCTGAAACGCAAGGACTCTGAAACGCAAGGTGCCCCGCCAGCTTCGGCTGGCGGGGCACCTGCGCTATATCAGCGCTAGACGGTCCTTGCAGACGCTCACGCAGTCATATCCGCGTGATCCTCAACAGCTGCGCGTCCGGCCTCGAGGCGCGCAACGGGCACGCGGAAGGGCGAGCAGGACACGTAGTTGAGTCCGACCTTGTGGAAGAAGTGGATCGATGCGGGATCGCCACCGTGCTCACCACAAACGCCGAGCTTGATGTTCGGCTTGGTAGAACGTGCGCGACGCACGCCCTCGGCCACAACCGTGCCGACGCCGTGAACATCGATCGACTCAAAGGGAGAGACACCAAAGATGCCGCCCTCGATGTACTGCGGGAAGAACACGCCCTCAACGTCATCACGCGAGAAGCCCCACACGGTCTGAGTCAGGTCGTTCGTACCGAAGCTGAAGAAATCGGCTTCCTCAGCCAGATCCTCGGCGGTCATAGCCGCACGCGGCAGCTCGATCATCGCGCCGATGGTGACGCCGGACAGGTCAACGCCCTTGTCAGCAGCAACCGCAGCGATAATACCTTCGCCTTCCTCGCGGATCAGCTGCAGCTCACGCACGGAGCCAACCAGCGGAACCATGATTTCGGGGCGCGGATCCTTACCACGGGCAACCAGCTCAGCGGCAGCCTCGCACAGTGCGCGCATCTGCAGGGCGAAGAGGCCGGGCAGGTAGATGCCCAGACGCACGCCACGCAGGCCCAGCATGGGGTTCTGCTCGTGGAAGCGACGCACGGTGACCAGCATTTCCTCGTCCGCGGGATCAACGGTGCCAGCAGCCTTGGCGAGTGCAACCTTGACCTCGAGCTCGGTGAGCTGGGGCAGGAACTCGTGCAGCGGCGGGTCGATCAAGCGCACGGTCATCGACTTACCGTCCATGACCTCGAGCATTGCCAGGAAGTCTTCCTTCTGCAGCTTCTCCAGGGCATCGAATGCTTCCTGACGCTCAGCGGAGCCTTCCTCGGAGAGGATGACGCGCTCAACCAGCGGACGACGCGAACCCAGGAACATGTGCTCGGTACGGCACAGGCCGATGCCCTGTGCACCAAACTCCAGTGCGCGCTGCGAGTCCTCGGGGGTATCGGCGTTGGCGCGCACCTGCAGGCGACGAACCTCGTCGGCGTGGGTGAGGATGCGGTGGACGGCTTCGATCAGTTCGGAAGTACCGGGGTCACCAGCTGCTGCAGCCAGGCCAGCTTCGAGGCCGTGGCTCAGGTAGGTGGTCACCGGGGAGTCGGTCACGGGGACCTCACCCAGGAAGATCTCACCGGTCTGGCCATCGATTGCGATGGTGTCTTCGCCGGTCAGGACGCGGCCTGCGACGGTGACGGTTCCGGCCTCGGCGTCGATCTCAAGAGCTTCAGCGCCACAGACACAGGTCTTACCCATGCCACGCGCAACAACTGCGGCGTGCGAGGTCTTACCACCACGGGCAGTCAGAACGCCCTCGGCTGCAACCATGCCGGGCAGATCGTCGGGGTTGGTTTCGCGGCGGACCAGCACGCACTTGACGCCTGCTGCTGCCGAGGACTCGGCCTGAGCGTTATTGAAGACGATGCGGCCAACAGCTGCACCCGGGGAGGCAGCCATACCGCGAGCAATGAGTTCCTTGGATGCATTTGCATCGAACTGCGGGAACATCAGCTGGGTGAGCTGGTCACCGGTCACGCGGCCCAGGGCCTCGTCGCGGGTGATGAGCTTTTCGTCAACCAGCTGGACGGCGACGCGGAAGGCGGCGGCAGCGGTACGCTTGCCGACGCGGGTCTGGAGCATCCACAGCTTGCCGCGCTCGATGGTGAATTCGATGTCGCACAGGTCACGGTAGTGGGTTTCGAGCTTGTGCATGATTCCGCGCAGCTCGTCGTAGACCGGCTTGTTGATGTTCTCAAGGTCAGCCAGGGACAGGGTGTTGCGGATACCTGCAACGACGTCTTCACCCTGAGCATTCTCAAGGTAGTCGCCGTACACACCGGAGTGGCCGGTGGAGGGGTCGCGAGTGAAGCACACGCCGGTGCCGGAGTTTTCGCCCATGTTGCCAAAGACCATGGTGCAGATGTTGACTGCGGTGCCCAGGTCGTGGGGGATGCGCTCACGGCGACGGTAGATGCGGGCACGCTCGGTGTTCCAGGAACGGAAAACGGCCTCGATGGCCATGTCCATCTGGGTGCGAGGATCCTGCGGGAATTCTTCACCGGTCTGCTCGTAGACGATGGTCTTGAAGATATCAACCAGGCCCTTGAGGTCCTCTGCGGTGAGTTCGGTATCGCCCTTGACGCCGCGTTCCTTCTTCATGTTCTCCAGAGCGTCAGAGAAGAGATCGCCTTCGATATCCAGAACGGTCTTGCCGAACATCTGAACCAGTCGACGGTAGGAGTCCCATGCGAAACGCTCGTTGCCACTGACAGCAGCAAGACCGTGGACGGATTCATCGTTAAGGCCGATGTTGAGGACGGTTTCCATCATGCCGGGCATGGAGAACTTTGCGCCCGAACGAACCGAGACAAGCAGCGGATTCTTGGGATCGCCCAGCTTGCGACCCATTTCTTCTTCGACCTTGCGAAGTGCGACGGTCACTTCAGTATCAAGACTTTCAGGGGCTTTGCCGTCGTGTAGGTAGACGCGGCACGCTTCGGTGGTAATTGTGAATCCGGGAGGAACAGGCAGGCCGAGCTTTGTCATCTCTGCCAGGTTCGCACCCTTACCTCCGAGCAAGTCTTTCATTGACTTGTCGCCCTCGGAGAAGTCGTATACATACTTGACCATCTGGTCCCTCAACTTCCGTTGTTTTGGGGGGTACCCGTCATCGGGACCCTGTGTATTGACATACTAACCAATGGAAAAGTACCGGCCAAATGATGCGGGCCACGCCGCGTAATTACGCGGGTGGCCCGTTCACCATATGGTCGCTGTTTTATCGAACAATAAATTCGACCAGGACGTTTTCTCCCAGATCAATAACGTCGCCGTCACTCAGCGGCACGGTAACGCGCGGAGGAACTTCCTGAACATTGCCATTCGAGCTGCGCAGCAGGGTTCCATTCGCACTTCCCAGATCCATGAGCATCCAGGAACCAAAACCACTGGGAATGACAGCTGCGTGCGAGCGCGAAATCTCGTTTGCCGGGCTGGGCACACGCATGACGGTTGCCGAGGGGCGTCCCGTCAGGACGCGAGCATTGGGGTCGCGTCCCAAGATCACGTCGTGAGTGAGTTCAACGGGAGCAGCGCCTGCGTAGACCAGGTAGCCGGCCTGGGTGTGCTGCGAGTCATCGGTCACGCGTCGCAGTACCGTTGCGCCACTATCGGAGTTATCCACTTCGAAAGCGGGGGCCACGCCTGCTGCCGGAGTTTCCGCAGCTGGGGTTTCCTCATACGCCGGAGTTTCTTCGATTTCCGAGGCCGGGGCGAACTCTTCAGCTTCGGGCTGGCTTTCCTGCTCGACCGGCTCTTGCGAGACCTGTGCCTCTACCTCTGCGGGTTCATCGGCGGGAACTTCGATGGAAGCTTCTTCTTCGACGAACGCATTGGGTTCAAAGATTTGCTCGCCTGAGGGAGCGTCCAATTCAACGCTAGCCTGCGGCTCAGCGGTATTCTGCGGCGCATCTTGCGAAGCAGCCTGCTGCATTGCCGCGAAGGCCTCAGAGGTGATGGTTTCTTCCAAGGCCTCGGGGCTGGTGTAAACGGGGGCGGCGGTCGGCGTCACTGCTGCCTGAGCGGCGGCAACTTGAGCGCCTGCAGCATAAATATCGGGAGTTTCTTCGGATGCGCTTGCTTCCGCCTCTGGCTCGGGTGCCCACAAATACTTCGGCGCGGGCTCTTCAGTGGCCTGAGGCTCTGCGGCTTCCTCCTGGGGCTGGGGTTCTTCCTCAAGTACTCCCCACACAGTGTGCGAGGCCTCGGGCTCAGGCGCGGATTCTTCAGCGGAGGGAGCATTCTCAGCGTGCTCTTCCTGAACCTGAGCGGGCTTGTCTTCTTCCACCAGCGCGGGGGCCGAGGGAAGCTCGGGCTCTACGGGGTAGCCAATACGGACCTGAGAGGCCTCGGCCTCAGAAGTCGCGAAGTGTGCCCACGGCTGAGCATCGTCGAACTCGCTCAATGCGATATCCATGAGCGTCCACTCGCCGGGAACAAATTCCCACATCGACAGCGGGCCACCCCAGGTGAAGGGGGTGTCATAGCCGGGAGCAATGGCGCGAACATTCGCACTGCCACCCAAGGATAGAAGTGGAACGGGGCCGCGCAGGTCCATATGCGCGAAAGGCAAACCGCTGGCTGTAGCGGAATTAACCCAGGTTGTCAGATCTTCGTTGGCATCGGTGACAACGCGCTGTGCGGAGTCAGCGAGGTCAGCGGGGACCAGGGCAAAGCCCAGGGGGCCGGCGACGATGAACCCACCGTTACCGCGAACTGCATGGCGGCCCAATTGCAGCATTCGAAAACTCTTTTCTCTATCGGGCGCGGCGCGCCGTTGTGACCGGAAGGGGTCGCACTGGGATACGTGGACGCACGCTCGCGCGTATGTCCCCATCGTAGCGGCTTCCCACAACCGATTGTGTACGGATAACAAGGGCAGTTGCGTTATCACGCGTACCGCCCTCGATCGCTTGGTCAACCAGGGCGTTGGCAATTTCTTGCGCAGATACATCCTGGCTGGCGATATCGATGAGGTCTTGTTCTGAAAGTGCGCCGTGAACACCATCCGAGCACAGGACGACAACATCCCCCTCGCACATTGGGGTCAGGACGTAGTCAGCCTGGGGAAGTTCCGGCATTGCTGCGCCGAGCGCGCGAGTGATGACATTCGAGGGTGGAAGAACCAGTTCCGCACCGGTCCGCTTGGCAAATTCTTTGGCTTCTTGGACTGCTGAATGGTCGGTCGTCAGCTGAAGGATGCTGCCGGCGGCAATGAGATAGGCACGAGAATCACCGATATTAAAGGTCAGCCACTGCGGACCATCTTGGTCAATGGTCAGGGTTCCGCACAGCGTGGTTCCCGGGGCAGCCGGGTCCTCCTTCTCCCCTAACGAGGCCACTGCCTCTGCAGCCGCGCGGATCGCACCGACCAGCTCGGCCGGGTTCGGGTCAATTGCGTCCAAGGCCTCGGGGCTGAGGGCGTTAGAGAGCACTTCAAGAGCGGTTGTCGAGGCCAGTTCGCCTTCTGCGTTCCCGCCCATCCCGTCGGCAACTGCGAAGAGAGGGTCTTGGGCAAGCCAAGAGTCTTGGTTTGATGAGCGAACAGGACCGATGTCACTGGTCGCACCCCACTGGGTGCGGATCACAGTCCCACACAGAGGAAGATCCACAGCTCAACCACCTTTGACGTACGTTCTGTTTTACGCGAGAATAATCCCATATATTGAAGGGCTCGTGCACCTTTGAAAACGATCTTGTATTTTCAATATGTACGAGCAGGTAGTTTTTGTCTGTTTTTTGACGGGCAAGAGGCGGAAAGAGAGACGGCATGAGCGGAGAAGTTGGCGTTAATAACGACGCATTTACTGCCGCACAATCAGCTCTAGACAGCTCGCGTGGCGAATTCGCGGGAGAGGCGACCTCTAAGGTCGCATCGCTGACAGCAGCCCAAACAGCAGGCAAGTGGGGCGTAGAGTCGGGCCCCGTCGCAGCTCGACAGCAATATACGACTGCCCTTCAAGAAATCCAGGACGCAATTACCTCTCTAAATGCAGAGGTCATTGCTTTCTTGAGTGCTGCCGCTAAGACCCAAGCGCTGATGGGCGAAAATGAGCAAAACGGTATCAATGCGGCTCAGGCCTTAGCGAATGCATCGCTTGAGGCGCAAGAGCGGTCCCTAGCCCAAGCCGAGAAGGAAAAGAACAGCGCGATAGCTGGAAATTCAGCTTCAAAGGTGGCCGAGGCTATAGATATAGCAAAAGTTCAGGCATCAGATCTTGTCGGGGGCGCAACCCAACCGGGTTGGGTTGCTCGGACTTCGGCAGAAGGAGGTGCCCAACAACCTGGCCCAGTTGCTGCAAACAACACTTCCTCCTCTACTCCGCAACTTCAACTTCCTCCAACATTCTTGGGTGGACTTGGACAGGATTCTGGGGCATCCGACCTATTCGCTGCGGCTAGTAGAGCGCCAAGCAAACCCACTTCGGGACTTCCCACCTGGAACTCCCCTTACGGCTTTGGACGCGACTGATAGCGACATCGAATATCGAGACGCTTCTCAGTAATACCTAGGATTGAAGAAAGACCTCTTATGGCACTCTCCACAGAGAACTATGATCGACTCACCAAAGTTGCTCGCCTTGACTATTCAGACCAGGATGCATCGCTTCTGAACGACCTGAAAGCTCAGCTGGCTTCTCTAAAGACCGCATGCGCAAGCTTCTCCGGAAACACTGGTGTTGAAGGTGCAACACATGCGGCAATGACATCAAAAGTCAGCGATTTCGAGGCTTCGATCGCTAACTTAGAGGGTCGAGTCGAGACCATGGAAACCGCCCATACTCAGGCTCGTCAAGCTATGCAAGAAGCTAAGTCTGTTCAAGGGACTCTCAGCACACAACTCTCGCATCCCTCAGACCAGGCTGCTGCGCAAGTGATGTTCCAAGGGCAGCCAAATGAAGCTGCGCTTCAAAATGAGTACATCCAGAATATGATCGCTCAGCGCAATGCCCAAAGGGAAGCTAAGGCAAAAGCAGCCCTTGATGCCATGAATGGCCAAGTGACCAGTGCTGCTGCAGGGTTCTCCGCAGAGTCTAGCGATGGTAGTGGAGACTCAAGCGGTGGCAGGCCTTCTGTTGTCGTTGGTTCAAGTCTTGGTGGACAGTTGTTTCTTGCGGCAACAGGCGGTAGCCATGCTGCTCATGCAGGTGCTGCCGCAAACGCCCCGATCGCTGGACTTGAGGTCCTTCCTTCTGTTTCCCCTTCATCTTCCGTTCTGGCAGGTGTTGATGTCACGACCATGCCGGTCGGCGGTTACATGACCCCTGATGGCCCCGCTGGTGGCCATATTCCCGCTCCTGTTACCGATGCGGATGATCCCCGTTGGAAGCCTGATTACAACCCCTTCTCGACGTCATCACACTCCAAGGATTTGGCCATTGCCGGTGGTGCACTAACGACCGGTGGCACTTTGGCTGGTCTTGGCCGCATGGCAACTTCCGCGACCTCTATCGCAAGTTCGATGGGTGGCTTCGCATCACGTGCTGCTACTTCTCAATTTGGAACTGTGCCGGCCGGTGGTGCACTCGCACCTTCGACCAGCGCGCGTTTGTCCTCCTCGAACGCAATTTCTAGCGCGATGAATGACCTTGAGCGTGGTGCTTTGACGCCTCGCGGAACGGCACAAGCAGGCAACTGGGGCAATGCGGCTCGCATGGCAAACCCGGGCACCCCGGCCTCGACAGCTGCTCGCGCAGGTGGATTCCCGCGCGGTATGGGAGCCCCCGGAGCTTATGGAAGCGGCGCAACCGCTGGAACTAGTGCAGGCACCTCATCGACGGCAAGTAATGCGTCGACCATGTCGGCACGTGCACGTGCGGCTGCTAGCATCCGCCCAGCAGGTGCCACCGGCACTACGGCCACCGGTGCACCTGCGAACGGTGCAGCTACCGGGGCACGCGGCACCGCTTCGAGCGCGGCAAAGGGCTCGGCTTCTGTTAAGGCAGGAACAAGCTCGCAGTCCGCTGCCGCTTCGGCTCGTTCGGCTTCAGCTTCTGCTGCTCGTGCAGGTGTGGGCGCACGGCCTGGCGTTATGGGAACGACTGCCGGCACAGCGTCGAGTTCGAGCTCGACCGCTAAGGGCAGCGCTACCAAGGGAGCTTCAGCTAAGGCTGCATCGTCTGCCAAGGCTTCTTCAGCAGGCACAGGGGCAGCTCGTGGCGCTTCCACGAATGGCAGCGTGTCAGGAGGTGCTTCCTCCGCAGCAGCTCGTGGCGCTTCGGCTGCAGCTGCCCGCGGTCCCATCGGCACGGGTGCAGTTGCTGGTGCAGCAGCTTCAAAGGAAGAAAAGGACAAGGCGAAGCGTCGCGCGCTGAGCGGCCTTAAGGCTGTTCGCGTTGATGGCGTTGAGGAGAAGGCTCCGGCTGCCGCGGGTCTTTCCGCCGGTAACGCAGAGTCCTTGAAGCCTGTTGCAGCTGCTGATCAGGATGATCGCTGGTGAGCTTCTGAAAGTGTGAAGAGGCGCGGAGCTTGGCTCCGCGCCTCTTTTTATTTTCCGCTTGCCTTCTTTTCTAGTCCTCTTCGGATGTGCCGGAGGCTGGGCCGCCGGTATATCGTGAGGGTGTTGTCCCATTCAAGGAGGAAATAATGAAGGTTTTCACTGTCGAGTATCACTACGTCACCGATCGTGATGAGGAAATGGCCGAGGTGCGCCCCACGCACCGCGCGTTTAATGGCGACCTTGCAGCTCAGGGCCGTCTGATTGCCGCGGGTCCCTACACCGGCACTCATGACGCGTTGATCATTGTGCGCGCTGAAGACGCCGCGGGAGCTTTGGAGCTACTGGAAGCCGATCCGTTCAATCAGGCAGGTTTCATTGCCGAGCGTATCCCCCGCGAGTGGAACCCGGTGATCGGAAGCATTCCCGCGGAAGACTGAAACAGGAGTAGCAGGGCTAGGGCTATTCACTCAGCGTTCGGGCTAGAAGCTGTGGAGGCGGGGGGTCTAAGACCTTCCGCCCCCACCAATCTATTGACATGTATCCGTCATCGATCCAAACAGGTTATTGCGTCCCCTATTTAAGGGGTTCGTTAACCTCACTGTTACAGTCTTTAACCCATGCTTTAGCCTCGTCTAGGTTACCATCCACAGCAGTCACCACATGGCCAAAATCAGTCTTTCGGTCATCATCGCCATCGACTTTTCCCGTGAGATAGCCGATGAGTGCGCTTCGTTGCTCAGCAGTCATAGCACCAAAGTCGGGCATAGCTTGAGTGGGCGATAATCCGCAATCTAATCCCTTAGTCTCGAGAAAATCGGAAATAAGTTCGTCCTTTGTCAGCCCCGAGGCATTTGGCCAGTTATCACGCGCAATAAAGGCAGAGATCACCGCGTCATTAATCTTAGTTTCAGTCTTCTGTTCTATCGCAACGCGTTGGGCGATAGTCTCTTCAGGCACTCCCGTCGGCCAAAACTTCTCGTACAGAGGATCTTTAATCAGCGCATCAGTACCTTTCTGAAGAAGATCAGCCAACGGAACTTTATCCGTCGGAATCTTGCCGATCACATAGTCAACTAATGCCCGCTTCTTTTCATTGTACTCTGCCACTTCCTCGGCAGTGGCAAGACCAGCGTTAACCTCTCCAGCATCAAGACCTGCAATGAGACGGTCCCACCCTCTTAGGTTACTTTGAAGGTTACTCTGCCAATTCGTATCAAAGCTAGAATTCTGAACAGTCTCTTGCGCCGTGTACTCGTAACCTGTCCATGCTGCCTCACGAAGCCTTGTCAACGCAGATGAGTCACGCGCAATATCACTAAACAAGCCATTCTTTGCAACTAATTCTTGCACCTCTTGCTTGGTCATATTCATCTGTGCATAGCCTCCATCGCCACGGTTATTACTACCGTCCGCAAGACCTGTCCCTGCAGTATCCAAAATCTTCGCCAGATCATCAGCCCGCGAAGCAGCAACTTCTGCAACCCATGAGCGCATACCCGAATTATTATGACCGAATATGTCTTCGCCCTGGTCAGTAACTTTATCGTTCTGATCTAATCCGTCTTGGTAGCCAAGCAAAAAGCCTTGCGCAATTCTCGCACGTCTTTTATCGTCGTCTCTCCAGGCGTTATATGCGGCTTCGGCTTTCTTGTAGTCTGGGTCTTCGACGCCCAATGGGTAGTCACTTGAACTAGGCGGGACCATCGGAGCAGCACCGGAGTCATGCTTTGATGCGTCGTTCATCACCTCGCCGAGCGCGTCACCACCATCGAGATATCCGAAGTCTAACGACCAAGAATTAGGACGCGAGCCCGTCAAGTACCTCGCGATGCTCATTTTGCCCGAGTTCGACAACTTCTCACCGTTGTGAACATCGTAAGTCGTAACATCAAATGAGGTGTCTGAATCTAAAACCTTACGTAGTGCGCCGAGACGTTCATTTTCCGCTTTCCAAAGCTCTGCATCCCCAGAGGTCTCCAGATAATCCGGTGTATCGGACAGGTTAAGCAAAGTTTGAACTGGGTCAAGGAGTTGCTCATTCGTAGCCGTCCATGGATGCGCTCTAGTTTCCTTGTCCAAACCGCATAGCTGATATGTTTCCCCGGGCGGGTATCCATTCCCAGCCTTTTCATGATCCCATTCAAGGATATCGGCGAAGACAGATTTACCGCTCGGCGGCGCATAAAAAGCTGCACCAAGGGCCAAAGAGGCATTTTCTCGCGCAGCTACTCCAGCCAACTGAGTAAATATTGAATACCCTTCCAACGGCCCAACATTACGGCCTCCAGGTCCTGCAGGGATCGAATAAGTCTTCCGTCCCGTTTCTTGTAGCTCTTGGAGCTTCGTATTCTGAATGTCAGCAATATGCTGTCCGTCTTTCCCAATCAAGACATCTGATACCAGATCAAAAGACTTTTGAGAACCTAGCATTTCATCAGAAAGATTACTTCCACCCGTTGCTAAAACCATCAGTGTACCGAGGTTCTTGTTTAGATCCTCAAAGTCGCTGTTAGCAAAGAGACCGTGGTTGTCATATGCGGTCATTCGAATTCGAAGTGCAGCATTATTCAATTCATCTACAGTCATGTATTGAGCAATAGCATTAGCGTAGAAGGGATTCGACAGGTACTGGCCGTACTTTTCGTTAATCTCCTTAACCTTTTCCGGCGTCATCGGCTCTGTCTTTAATGCCGCCGCAATCCAAGGCGCTTTTTCTTGTGCATCGGCCCATTGCATAGCGCCACTCAGAATGGGAGTATCTGAACCAAAAAGCGCGGCACCAACACCACTCCGCCCCCTGGAACCAGCCTCATCAGAAACAATGTTCCTGCGGGCTTCGTCAATGGTATTCGCAGTACTTTGAGCCGTCTCATTGAGGAATGAGATATGCCCATCATATTTTCCTCGCAACGTCTCCTGATGCGTACGCAAAGTTGAACGCGCCTTGGTAATCAGACTCTCTTTATCAATCGTTGGGTCATTAACCTCTTGCTGCCCTGCATCCGCAACTGCCGCGTTATATTCAGACAAATAGGTATCCCAAGAGTGCTGGAGGAGAGAAATTTTCCCTCGGATCCCCCTCAACTGATAGTCCCAGTCTTTGAGAGCTTTCCCAGCGGTAGGAAACGCCTCAGACAGTGTTTTAACCTTCACCCCAAGGGCTTGAATCTCCGTCGAAGCAGCATCTGCAGCTGCACCCGTCCATTCCTCTGGGACGGCGTCCTTATTTTTCGCGACCTGGGTATTCCCGATTGCCGTACCCAAGCGTTCAGCCTCAGTCCCCGCCGCAGTTGCGTCCACGTCCACTGAGCCAGGGATCTGCGGAAGGGCTTCCGCACCACTGCTTTTAAGATCAACCGCCATCTCAGAGTTCCTCTCCAACACCCAGACGCGCAGCGGCAGCCCGTGTCTTTGCTTCGTTATACTGCTCGGTACTATCCGCATTTTGCGAATACTCCGACATACCGGAACCCAACAGCGCGCAGGCATCAGAATATTCTTGAGTCGCCCACCCCAAGTAGGTCGCAAAATTCGTCATTGCATTTCTCAACGCAACCACACCTGAACAATCTCCTTGAGGGAAGTCTTCCGCTACGCGATAGTCCCCAAGTTTTGTAACCGCAACACCAACCTGAGCGAGGTCCTCCGCATCAGTCCATTGATCTTTCATCGCAATACCTAATGCATAGCGATCGAAGCTAATATTCGCCATTTGAACCTCTCAACGTTCGGACACGCGCAGCGCGGATCACCGTCGACCGTATAACCGTAGAAACTGTAACATTTCAAGCTTAACAGATACAAAAAGGGGGTTGCCTGCAGGCAACCCACCTTATTGAAATAGTCGATGCGCAAAACACGTGAGCGATCAGTGACGATACACCTCTTGCTTTGAGAAAGCAGCCCAAGTGGTATCCTTTGCTGTCTCAAGCGGCGTTTTCAAATAAGTTCGCTCTTTCAGAAATTCCCTCAAACGGCCCTGCTGCGCATCAGTCATCTCGTTATATGGAGGTAAACCTCCATGCTCATCCGCTTTAACAGGCTTAGAGTAGTGCCCTTCTTCCTCTTTTCTCAAGAATTCAGCCACTAGCTCCTGTTTAGGCGTTCCGTGCGAATTAGGCCATTCATCAAGATCCACATAGGTGCTCGCGAGAGTATCCGAGACTGCCTGAGTCGCCGCATATTCCCGGCCAAGCCTTTTTAAAAATTCCTCTCGATTAAAATCGGTAGGAAGAATGGAATCCAATACCGCATTTTTACCATCATTCGTCACTGCCGAAACCAAAGACTCCAGAATCTTTGGACCAGGCACTTGACTAAAAGGAACCGTACTCGCTACTACGTCAATCCCCTTCCTGATTAGCTTATTTCTATCCGCGATAGCCCTATGTTCAGCGACTTCCTGATCTGAAACTGCAGATTCAATATGTTCAAAGAGCCCGCCCCATTTCTTGACTCCACTATTAACAGCTGAACTCCACTCAGCGCTTTCCGTTGTTTTGGTTGGATCAACGCGATACTCGGAAGCCATAGCCTGAGTCAGATCATGCTTATACCCCGCATAAGCAGCCGCTTGAATAGTGCTAAGAGCAGGGGGACGGCCGCCTTCAAAAGTATCGTCAAATGGATTATTTGGAGTATTTTGCCCACTCACCTGCATCGGATTATCGAAGGCAAGATCAGCAAAGAGCCCTTCCTTACCGTATAACGCATCACGCAGCTTAGGAGAGAGCACAAATTGCGCCTGCCCGGTCGTCGCGCTTATGGAACCTTCATCAACAGCATCATGCGCGCTCTTTACAGTATCTCCGGCGTCGTCCGTATCCATCTGCGCCAGACTCTCAACCCAGTTCGCTAGGATCACACCAGCGTGCGAACGCAACTTCGAATTCGTAGCACCAAACGCGTCTTGCGAACCAATCTTGTCACCATCGTGGTCAAGGCCATCTTGATACCCTGCAGTGAAGTTACCGACAATACGCGCCTGTTGATTAGAAGCTCCCTTCCAGTTGTCCCCTAAAATACTCTTCTCAGCATCGCCCAAAGGACGGGTTGCATCCTCAATCATGGATCCGAACGCGTCACCAGCGTCAACAAAGCCTCTTGGGGGGAAGAGACCATGGTTGCGATTCCCCGTCAGATAACGAGTCATCGGAATCTTCTCCGAGGATTTCTCTCCGTTACGATCCCAGTCGTTCTCAACGTCAAACGACGTGTCTTGCATTAGAAATCCCCGAAGCGCATCTAAACGCCCTTGTTCAGCTCTCGCAAGCTCATGATACTTCGAGACGAAGTCGGGAGTCTGCATGCTATCTGGTGTATCAGATAACAAATACAGTGATTGCAGTGGATCATGAGCACTTGCAGAAGCAACCGGGTTCATTCCTGTGAATTGAACGATTGAGTTAGTGCCATCATTATTTACATTTTCATAACTCGTGGTCGTATGGTCAAAGTCAACAATTTTGGCTGCAAGCGAAGTAGCTTCGCCCTCATACACCCCCTTACCAAACGCCAGATCTGGATTATTAACCGCAGCAAGCGCAGTCGCTTGAGTAAAGATCTGAAAACCTTTCAGCCTGCTAGAGGGCGCGCCGAATGCATAGTCTCGATCGCCCGTCTCTTTAAAAGACTCAATATTTGCCTGCTCAGTTTCAGCGATCGTCGTTCTTCCATCAGTGCCACGAAGATAATTCTTCACCTTGTCGTATACCGCTGAATCTGCTAAGTGATCTTGATCTGCATTGACACCACCTGTGGAAAGTACCATTGCAGTACCGATGCGGCTGATGAATGCATTTCGAGTTGTTGCCTCACCTTCGGGCACAATGCCGGCTCTTGCACTTTTGATTGCCAGTCTATTCAGCAGGTCAGAGTAATCGCCCTTACCACCATGCTTACTGCGCCAGTATTCTGCTAATGCTTGGACAAAAAAGGGGTCGTTCAGTTTATCTCCCCATTTACCCATCAAGGCCTTAACTTCTTCTTCACTAAGAGGCCGATTGGAGTTCGCTGCTTCCTCAAAATCAGCCGCCATCCGCGGTACTTCTGCCTGCGCATAAGCCCATCGCTCGGCACCACTAACCAAGGGCATCTCAGGGCCAAAAAACTCCGCGCCAACAGCATTACGCCCACGTTTCACAGCATCGGGAGAAATTTTACTGTCAGCCGCAGCCCTAATCGCATCTGCAGCCTGACTTGCGGCATCGTTTAACTGGTGAAGTTGGTCGTCATAGGATTTTTTAAGTTGACGCTGTGCGCCGTCAAGTATCGCCCTAGCGTTCTTCTCTTCGACCTGCCCCGTAAAGTTGTCGTCAGTTGCTCTGCGAGCGGCGATATCCCCCATTGCCTTATTGTAGTTAGCAATCGCCTCATCCCACCGCTGCTGCAGCCCAGTTACAACCTGAACTGCCTCATTTACTTTGCCTTCCCATTCTGTGAGGGTTTTTGCTGGACCCGGGAAAACAGTGGCGAGGTCAGATATCTTCTCTCCAAGCTTCCCGACCTCTACTTTGACAGCGTCCGCAGTTGCACCTTCCAATGAAGTGATGGCACCACTACCATTCTGAACAACTTGAGTCTGAGTTAGGGCTGATCCGATCGCGTTCCAATGAGAAGAAATTTCAGATGCGTGAGAAACAGACTTTGGCAACTCCAGTGCTTCAGACCCAGGCCTAAGACTAATGCTCATTTATTCCACTCCACTCCAAGTTTCAGCGCACGTTCACGGTTATAGTGCTCGGTACTATCAAAGTTCTGCGCCACCTTTTCAAGTCCAGAACCAAGGTTGGCTGCAGCATCTGAACACTCAAGAACAACCCACGCCATTGCTTTATCAAAGGCATCAATCGCTGATATCAATTTAGATGGGCCTTGACTATCAGTACTCGGAAGAGGATAAGCCGATCCAGCCGACGAAATACGCCCGATTGCGGCTCCGATCTGCCCAAGCGACTCAGCATCCTTCCAGTTTTCTTGCATTTGAATGCCCGCCGCTTCGTAGTCGAAGGTAATTGCTACTTTTTCTCCCACAAACTTCTCATTTCAGTACATCAGCGAGGCAACAAGATTTCGGTCAGCACCTCTGTGGCCTGCGAATTTACGAATGAAAATTTACCGTTTCAACCATTAAGTTTGCTGAAATTTCAGTGCACCAAACCTCGACAATACTTTCATCACTCGATTGTCAGAGAAGAAACGTTGGACATTAGTCAGCTAGAACATTTGTGGCAAGAAAAAGGTGCTGCCTGCGAAAAACCGCAGGCAGCACCCCTTAAAGCGCCGATTAACCGAAGTTGACTACAGCATCAGTTACCGCCACCCGATGGTTTTTCCGCACGACCATCGTTCTGCGCATTCTGCTGGGCGTCATATTGACCATCGAGCAAGGGCCGAAAATCACTGTTCTTCCCTCTAAAGTACTGGCGCACAGAATCTCTTTGCACTTTCGAAAGAGAATCATAAGAATCGCGCGTACCATCAGAATTAACAAACGGGAGGTCCTTATCAGCGAAGGCCTGAGTACCTGGCGAAACGTCAACCGTTCCCGCATTTTCCGTCCAATGATCCGAATCATACATCGCGCGAATTAAGCCATTTTGCATAAGATCATGCGATTTAGCTTCCATCTTCGAATGAGATTGCCAGCCCTTAAGCTCGTTATCCGTCGGGAAAAAGTGATCAAGGGCCTTCCCCGCTGCAGCTTGCGCTGCCTTTTCAGCAAGCGCCCCACCAGCGGGCACTTGACTGGCTGCATAGTCCGTTCCCTTGTCGACAATAAAATCAACAATTTGACGTGCCCTCCTATTGGACGCGTCAAGCGCCTTACCAATCGCGGTACTCTGGTCCGCATTCGCGTCGAAAGTCTCATGAATAAGTTCCGTCCAGCGGCTATTAGCGCCCTGAATCTTTTGCATGCGAACATGATAATCAGGATTTTGTAGCCCGTCGTAGACATCACCCATATATCCAGTGTAGGCAGCAACTTGAACCGCTTGGAGCGCAGGCATACGGCCCCTCTTGTACGTATCGTCCAAGAGGTTCTTCTTGGTTCCACCGTCACTTTCCAGCTCAGGCTGGTCAAATGCAAGGTCTTGTAACAGCCCACCTTCTTGCTTGAAGCGTGTCACAATATCGCGCCCGAACTGCATGTGACCAGAATGCCCCTCGCCTGGGGCTGAAGACGCCTCCATGCTACCTTCACCGGTGCTGTTATGCATTTCGGAAGCTAAGTCATCAACATACGGCGAAATAATAGATCCCATCCACGAACGCAGAGCCCAATTCTTATGGCCGAAGACGTCTTCACCCTTAATATGATCCGGATCACTAAGTATTGCTGAATGCGAGTAATCAAGACCATCCTGATAGCCAGCCATAGTATTCGCAGCAATCGCCGCGCGCGTAAGCCGATCATTCTCCCAAATCTTATGAGCCGTCTTATCACTCGCGGGAGGCTCAGGAACATCAGCTGTCTTCGGGTTAGACGCGTCATTTAACATATCGCCAAGCGCCTCACCACCATCAATATTCCCCAGTAGATCAACATCATCTGCATGGCGATTTCCGGCTAGATAACGCGCAAAAGTAATCTTCCCGTCTTCACGCCCCTCAGGCAGATCCACATCAAATGAGGTGTTTGAATTCAAGAAATCCCTCAGGTGCATAAGGCGCGTTCCCTCAGCGTTCTGCAGCGCGGAAGGAGCACTTCCGTCTGCAATCCTTTCGGGAGTGTCAGAAAGCTGGAAAAGCGACTGAAGCGGATCATGAGATAGCTTCCAAGCCTTATCATCAGCATCCGTCGAATGCACGATCGATGCAAGATCAACTCCCGCGCCTGGATTCATTGCGTTCATACTCGGGTGCTTCTGATCGTACTCAACGATCTTTCCGGCTAAGGAATCTGCACCACCTTCGTATACTCCCTTCCCGAAAGTCAAGTCCGGATTCTTCACCCCTGCAAAGCCGGTCGCTTGGGTGAAAATCTGATAACCATCCAAGCTTGAATCGCCCCGTTGGCGGTCGTATACCTTATCCCCCGTTGATTTAAACGACTCAATATTGGCATGCTCAATCTGCTCAATTGTCGTCTTGCCGTCATGACCACGCAATCCAGCCTTTACCTGAGCATATTCGGCACTCGTGGCGATCCCATCTTTGCTAGCATCTGACCCGCCCGTTGCGAGCACCATGGCATTACCAATACTGTTGACAAAGGAATTTCGAGTCTCACCCTCACCAGCAGGAAGGTTTGATGACCCAGCCGCATTCACAGTCAGCCTATTTAGCATGTCGGAAAAGTTGGCATCTTTTCCATGCTTATCGCGGTAGGAGTCAGCTAGGGCTTGGACCCAGTAAGGATTCTGCAGTTTATCGCCCCATTTTTCCTGAAGTTTCTTGACCTCCGCTTCGGTCAAAGGCTTATCAGAATTCGCAGCCTTCTCAAGATCATCACGTAGTTGGGGAGCCTTCGTGCGAGCATAGTCCCATTCAGCAGCACCATCAGCGATAGGCATATCCTTACCAAAAAGTTCAGCACCAACCGCAGCGCGACCACCCTTCACCACATCGGCAGGGATCGTATCATTTGAAGTCTTCTGAATTTCTGTGGCAGCCGTATTTGCAGCATCGCTCAGCTGATGAATCTCGTCATCATAAGACTTTTTCAGCGGAGCCTGAGCAGAAGCCAAGGTACTCTCGGCAGCTTGGAGATCCGAAGCCGGGTTATATTCCTTATCCGTCGCGGCTCGGGCATTGATTTCGGATATTGTCTTCTTGTAGGCAGCAATCGCATCATCCCACTGCGTTTGCAGGCCCTCGACGGTTTTGATCCCCTGACTATTGCGCGCTTCCCAGGTGGTGAGTGCACTTGCAGGAGTAGCAAATTGTCCTGATAGACCCGAAAGCTTCCCGCCGAGTGCTTGAATTTCAGCAGATGCCGCATCCGCTGCTGCTCCCGTCCAAGATTCAGCAGGAACCGAGGAATGCTGAGCTGCCTGTGTTTGACCGATTGCCGAACCGATAGCTTTCCAATGCGAAGCAACTTCGGATGCTCCAGTAACAGGCTTGGGCGACTCAAGAGCCTCCGCGCCAGGTCGAAGGTCGGCACTCATTTATTCCACTCCACTCCCAGTTGAGCTGCACGTTCACGGTTGTAGGACTCAGTCTCATCGAAGTTTGCCGACGCACCAGCTGTCGCCGATCCCAAGTTCGATGCGGCATCTGAATACTCGTAGATGACCATTGACATCGCCTCGTTAAAGGCCTTCACTGCAGATTTCAACGCCTGCGGGCCAGGACCTCCGGGACCAGGAAGAGGCTCCGCAACTTGGTCGGCTGAGATGCGTTTCGTTGACGCACCAATTCGCCCGAGAGACTCAGCATCCTGCCACTGAGCTTTCGCAACAACTCCAACCGCTTCTCGGTCGAAACTGATCTTATCTGCCACAGTTCAATTCTTTCCGTTATGACCGGCCACACCTGTACGCCACACGCACGAACCTGGCCTGGTCAGGGAACTTACCATTCGACAAGTTACCATCTCAAACATCAAACTCCCTGAGAGTTTCACGCTTCAAGACTCGATTTGGCCCAAATGAACACATCGCCGCCTACTTCACCCGCGATTCGGACCATGCCATCTGCGCCAAGAAAGTTCCTTGATCACGCGAAACAACCAGGCCTCGGCCCTTGGGAAGAATGCGCGGACGTTCACGGCCAATGACCATGCCCTCGGAAGGATTACCCGACATCATGATGCCGGTTGCCGACAACTCGGACAGGGACTGCAAAATCTGCTCGTAGGACGCACGCGAGGCACCACCCATACGGCGAGTAATCACCAAGTGGAAACCAATATCTTGAGCCTGCGACAACAGAGGCTGAAGCGGAGCCAAAGGTGAACCACTCAAACCACCGGTGGAAATCAGGTCGTAATCATCAACCAGAACCCAGGCCTCGGCTCCCTTCCACCAATTGCGCTTACGCAACTGCTCGGGGGTCACGTCCGGTCCAGGAAGACGCATACGCAGCTGTTCGGCAACTGCCTCCATGCTTCCCTGGATTTCATCACGGTTGGTGATGTACATCGGCATATCCGATTCATCCCACTCGCCCAGCAGGGAGCGTCGCACATCAACGACAACCAGCATGGCACGACGCGAACCTGGCTTTGCCAGCACCTGGTTGCCCAAGTTGCGCAAGAACGCGGTCTTTCCACACTTCGCATCACCGTAGACATACATGTGCGATTCGTTTTCCGGATCGAAAGTCCACGGGCTCAAGCGGCGTTCCTCCAAACCAAGAACAATCTTCTGCTGTTTGCCGTGAGTTGCCTCGATCTGAGAAACGGTGATCTTTTCGGGGAGCAAACGCAGACGCGGGCCAGGTTCGGTCGCAGAAGCAATACGCAGAAGCGTCTTTTCGACACCCTCACCGATCGTGGCCGGATCATGATCGCCATCAGCACGCGGGAGGGCAACCAGCATGTGGTGACCGGTCATAGACAAACCGCGTCCCGGACGTCCCTCGGGGACCTTGCTACCGATCTCGCGACGGAACTCTGAATCCGAAGGATCACCCATACGCAGCTCCATGCGAGAACCGAAGATGTCCTGCATCTGAATACGGAAGTCCATCTTGCGCAGTGCAGTAGCAATGAAGTGAACACCGAAAGACAGCGCGCGTTCGGCCATCAGACGGATACGGTCTTCTGCATCCGCGAAATCACTACGCAGCGTTCCCCAGCCATCGACAACAAGGAAGATATCGCCATAGCCATCGTCAAAGCGTCCCTGAGCACGGCCTCGGCGATAGGTCGCCATAGAGTCGATACGGTTCGCGCGGAAGTAGGCAGCACGGTCCTCGATGATGCCTTCAATTTCAGACACCATACGGTTCAAGATGTCCTCATCCTCTCGAGAGGCAACACCCGCAACGTGAGCGGCGCCCTCGAAAGCGGCAAAAGTACCCGAGAAATCGATAACGAAGAACTGAACTTCCTTCGGTGTGTGGGTCAGCGACAGAGCCATGACAATCGAGCGCAATGCCGTGGACTTACCGGAGAGCGGACCACCCAAGATCGACATGTGACCGCCGGCACCGGCAAAGTCGTATTCCAAAACCTCGCGCCGCTGCTCGTGCGGAAGGTCGACGATACCCATGGGGATATGCAGCGGTCCCTTCGCACGCCATTCGTGCGAGATGAGGCCGAGCTCGGGATCCACAGCCAAGTCGGGCATGAGCGAATCCATGGTGTCGGGAACATCCAAAGGAGGCAGCCACACCTGGTGGGCAGGCATACCCTTACCCTTCATGCGGGCGACCGCAATATCAATCTCAGTCATGCCCTCCCAGCGCTCATCGCCGGGCGCAACCAGGCCGCCCTCGGGAATTGCCTCTTCCTCGGGGGTATTGTCCAGGACCTCCCCCAAAGAGAAGGGAAGCAGTCGGATCTGCGAGGCCTCGGACCCCGAACTGGGAAGCACACTACGAGGCGGCGGTGGCGCGGCAACGTAGGACGCGCGGAAGCGGATCAGCTGATCCGTACCCGGCTGGAGGAAGCCGGAACCCGGGTAGGGCGGAAGGTCGTAGGCATCATTCACGCCCAGAACCTCACGTGATTCCGAAGCCGAGAAGGTCTTCAAACCAATGCGGTATGACAGGTGCGAATCCAAGCCCTTGAGTTTTCCGGACTCCAAGCGCTGCGAGGACAGAAGAATATGGATCGACAGCGAACGGCCCAGACGACCAATTGCCACGAATAGCTCGCCAAAGTCGGGCTTGGCTGTCAGAAGTTCAGAGAATTCGTCAAGGATGATGAAGAGCGCCGGAAGGACTGGGAAATCATGCTTTCCAGCTATACGATCCGCTTCATAATCCGTGACATTTGCATAGTTACCGGCATCACGCAGGATCTCTTGGCGACGAACCATTTCACCGTGGAGAGCATCTTCCATACGGTCGACCAGAGACAGTTCAGACTCCAGGTTCGAAATCATCGCAGAGACGTGAGGCAGGTCTGACATACCGGCGAAGGTCGCACCACCCTTGAAGTCAACCAGAACGAAGTTCAGCTGCTCGGGAGAGTGCGTGAGCGCCAGGGCCAAAACCAGAGTTCGCAGCACCTCGGACTTACCGGAACCGGTTGCACCGATCAACAGGCCGTGCGGGCCCATGCCCTGCTGGGCGGCTTCCTTAATATCCAAAACGACCGGAATACCCTCGGGGGTGACAGCGAAGGGAACGCGCAGACGATCACGTCCGTTGCGGCGCTTCCACTGCCGATCCGCATCGAAGTCACGAATATCACCGATATTGAGCAATTCCATGAGGTCTTGAGAACGCTTCGGATCGGGCTTACCGACGGGGGTTGCCGCATCCCTACCACCAGCAGTCAGGAAGCGAGTGAGGCGACGGGCCACGGCCTCGGCCTGAGGAATTCCCATGTAGTCGGCGTTGGCGAGCACTGGCTTTGCCTCAAGAAGCAGAACTTCCATGGGAGTGTGCTCATCGTTTGCGGGATGTAGAAGCAGACGAACACCGGTGGGGTTCATGAACATACCCCACGAGGTCAAGACCTTCATGATCGTCACGCCTGCGCAGCCCTCGATAGAGCCCAGGTGCGAATCGGGAGGAAGCTCGGCACCGTCGGTGATAACGATCAAATGCGGCCAGGGGCTTGCGTCATTCCGAGGCTGGAAGTGGCCTCGGGTCGTCATTTCCTCACCCAAGAGATCCTCGAGCTCGGCATAGCTGGTGCACACCATACGCGCACCACCCAGAGCGTCAGTGACCTCAGCGGAACGGATATGAGGCAGCCACTTCATCCACTCCCAGTTCGGGAGGTTTTCGGGAGTCGTCAATACCGCGATCTTCAGGGCCGAATCTGGCGTCATAACCGCAAGGTGGCAGATCATCGAGCGGACTTCTCCGCGAGCGCGCTCGCCATCACCAGCGACCTCGACATGAGAGAACTGACCCAAGTCCAGGCTGAAAGGAAGGTCTTCAACGGTCTTGTGGACATCTAAGAAACGGCGCATCGCCGAATGGCAGACGACATCGGGGTTCGCCATCTGGGGAATATCGGGTTCGACCAAGCGCATGGCCAGTTCCTGGTCAGACGTTCCGATTCGAGTGGAGACAGAAGTATCGTCGCCCACTTCGCGTTCCCACAGGCGCGAGCCTTCTTCGGCTAAAAGCACCAGTGAATCTGGCTCAGGCAGGTACCACTGCATGAAGATTCGCTGCTTCGCGGCAATGTTACGCACGCTGGTTCGAGTCTCTGACAAGTAGGAGAGGTATTCGCGACGCTGGGAGTTGACCTTATTACGGTACTGCGAGACCTGGCGGTAGATGTTGAAACCAACCATGGAGAGCATCATGAAGACCATGCCGCCCGCCATCAGAAGCATTCGCGTGTTCTGCCCCTGAGTCAGCGCCATGATGACCATGACACCCATGGAGCCCATCATGGGGATCGCGGTAGCAAGGATCGAGCCCATGCCGCCGGCTTCAACCTGGCTGGGTGGCTTTTCTACAGCGATTTCACCGCTGGGGAGCTCGGGGGCTTCCATTTCATTGACGGCCATACAGTCTCCTGGAGTGCAATCTCCCGTTTTCCTTCATTTCTGTATGTATCCTAGCTTGTAGCACGAGCAGTCGTGGCATGGCACTGATCTGGTCAGGTAGTCTGAATGATGACTTTTGAACAGAATCGGTGAAAGAACCTCAGCGGATCAATAGCCGGATCGGCACCGAGGACAATTCCCGGCACAACCGCATGAAGGAGGAGGCGTGACCCAGAAACAGGCAGCGGTAACCGTCGCCGACGCTTCCGGCGTCAAAGATTTGGTTGTTCCGCTGGGAACAACGGTCACTGGCCTACTCTCCATGCTTGATATCGATTCAAGCGATCCAAGCCTGCAAATCACCGGTGCGGATGGCCGTCCCCTTAATCTTGGCGCGGTCTTGGGAACTGACCTTCCCCAGGGAGTCCTCATCTCCATTACCTCTGGCCGCGAGCGCCAGCGTCAAGAACAACGCGCAATTGAGCGAGCCTCCGATCCTTGGTTCCGCCCCTCCCTTGCTCTGAGCATCTGCGCTCTGCTGGCATTTGCTATGGACGCGGTTCTGATCTTCTGCACTCTCTTTGCCCAGCTATTGACCATCATTGCGGGCGTGCCGTGGTGGGCACCTTTGACAATCGGTGTCCTCTCACTTGCTCTTTGCCTTGTCGTCCTCTACCAAAAACGCGTCCACTCCAACGCCGGATTATTGTCCGGATGGACGCTCGGCGCGGGACTTTCTTTCCTTGGCGTCCTTCCCGCTCTGGGAAGCGCAGGAATCTATCTCGAGGCCTCGCAAATCTCCACAATGTCGCAGGTCGCCGCACTTCTCTTCCCCCTGTGGGGAGCAACGGGAGTTGCACTTGGGCTCTGGCTCTGGCGTCCCACTCCCCTCACAAGCGCACACGCACTCAGTTGGGGCGTTCTCACGGCAAGTGCGACTGTCTTGACCTATCTCAATGCTTCTCTGACCAGAGTTGCGCCCTTCGCAATCGCCTGCGCGGTATGCGCAATCACCGCCTCGCCCAGCTTGTCAGTACGCATCCCCGCGACCCAGCTGCTGGATATGCCCCTCGTGACGACCTCCGCGCCGACTGTCCGCGCACCCGAGGTTCCCTCTCCTTCGCGCATTACCGGCCGCCGCGTCAACCGCACCGTCACTGATGCAACCTCACGTACTCGACTGGTCCAATACCTTGGTCTGGGCCTGATCATTGTTGCGGTTCCCGTGATCTACTCAATGATCGGAATTCATTCGTGGCAGCAGATTGCCTCGCTGGTGCTGGTATGTGCATCAGTCATTGCGCTGGTCGTCGTTCCCCGCGAGCGCCGGTGGGCATCCTCGCGGGTTGTTCCCCGCGTGGGAGCGGTCATTTTGCTTGCAACGCTGCTCATTTCCCCCGCCTCCCGAGCCCTTCTTGGCACTCCCATTGCGGCAGCTGTTCTTGTCTTCATCGGTTGTGTTTCTCTTCTGTGGACTCGCCTGCGTTCAGGCAAAGAACAATCCGCACTTATTGGGCGCTTTACCGATATTTTCCAAGCACTGTCATTGACTGTTGTTTTCCCTGCCGCGTTCTTCGCCGCAGATCTTTTTGAACTCGTTCGACAGGTGGCATCATGAGTGAGCTTCGCATTACCCCAGTCCAGGTCCCCGTTTCTCAGGCAAAAGGCGTGGACCCGGCTTTTCTGGCCGCCGCTCAGCAGGGTAGTGTCCAGCGAGGCCTCCCCCAGCCCGCTGCGGCATATTCAGCTCCCGCAACCGGTGGCGCTCTGGTTACGGCCTACCTCATTGACCTTGCATGCCTTGTCGCAATCACCGCGCTTTCATGGTGGTTCTATCCCTCGATCGCTATTGCAGTAATCGTTGCGCTTGAGACATGGATCGTTGGCACTCTGATTCGCGCCCATTCGGGAAGGACTCCCGGAGCTTTCGCCATGCAAGTGGCTGCAATTTCGATGGCGCCTGTAGCCACCGATGCGGGTCCCGAGTCCGGTCACGCCCCCGGCTTGGCTCGCCAGAGCGCGCACAGCCTGATCATGTTGCTCTTGCACGCGACTGTCGTTGGACCGGCCGTCACCTGGGTTATTGCCCGAGATGGCCAAACCTGGGTTGACCGCGTCTGCGGGATGGGGAACCTTGACGTCCGCGCTGGCCGCACAGACGCCGGCGCTCCCGCTTATTCCCAGCAGCTTTCCCCCTCGTTTGCCGAGGCCTCGGCTGGGGTTGGGGCCGCACCTGCACAGCTTCAGGGAATGGATCCCGCCGCACTTGCCCCGGCACATCAGTGGGCAGGGCCGCGCGTTGCGTCCCCCGAAGTTCCTGCTTCCGAGCCTGCTGTTTTGAGTATTCCGCCAGCGGGAGTTCCCGCAGCCGACCTACCAGCACCTTCACCGATGCCCGAGGCTCCCAGCCAGGTACTCAACGAGATGCCTGCGCCCATGCCTACGCAGCAAGCTGCACAGACTCCGGCCGCGCCCAAGGTGCCCACTCCCCCGCGCCACAGCTCAGCCTCGGCAATGCCACGAGTTCCGCAGGTGCCAATGCCCCAGGCTGGCGCACCTCAGCAGGCCGGCAGCGCTCCGCAGAACGCTGGTCAGCAGACTCATACGCAGCCAGTGGCCCCTCAGGCCACTCCCGCAACGAGCGCACCGGCTTCTGTCCCCGCATTCGCGCAGGCAGCGCCACTGGCAATCATTGTTGACGATGGGCAGCGAATCGAAGTCAATGCTCCCATCGTGTTGGGGCGCGCTCCCGAACAGACGCCTTCTGATTCGCGGGCAGTGGCAATTGCGGATTCCACGCGTTCCCTGTCGCGTACACACCTGCGTGTCGCACCGGCCGATGGCGATGCGATGTGGGTCGAGGACACCTTCTCGGCGAATGGCACGCGGTTGCAGGCGCCCGATGGCACCACTCAGCCACTCCCCCGCGGCGAACGCGTCAAGGTATCGCTGGGTACGGTGCTTCTGCTGGGCGAGCGGAAGTTGTCGGTGACCCGATAAGACTCGCGGGGATTCTCCTCCACCGCGCGTGATTTATTCCTTCACCCCTGCGATGACGCGACCAAAGTCTTTCAACGTCTCAGTTCCTTCTTTGAGGTAGACGTCGTGGTTTGCAAAACCTGTACGAGCGTCATTGTCGTAGCCTTCATATCCAGTAGCATCACCTGACAGATGCTTGAAGGTCGAGTCCTCATCCATTGGGTTCTTCCCTAAGCCTCCAAGTCCAAAGAACTTGAAGCGTCCAAGTCCTTGGACGCTATCGCCGTAGGGGACACCAGATACCCAACGATGATCTTCGTCAACGTGAAGATCGGAAGGATCATAGGTGCCCATACCGGGAGAGCCGAACATCACCAGGTCATCGATAACGCCATCCTTCACTAGTGTTGCAGCTTTGCCAGACGTGCTCGATCCGTAGGAATGTCCAAGAAGAGTCATATGCGCGTCCCCGGCGCCGTACTCGCGGGATGCTTGGACGCCTGTCATGAATCCAGCCAAACGCTCCGCGCCTGCTTCAGCGAGCTTGGGTGAGGCGATATCTCCCCAGTTATCGGGGTCGTCAGGTCCTCCCGGAGCATCGTAGCCAAGCCATGCGATAGTCGCTACATTACTGACGGGGATATTCCCTTGTTCTGCCGCTGATTGGCGCAAGTTCCCAGATTCTCGCACATACTTATCGAGATCGCCATCAACTGTCGTTCCGATACCGGGGACTAAAGTCGCAATATTTTGTGCATGATCCACATCGCCCTGGCAGACGGCAGCCTTCACCCGGCGACCATCATTTTGTAGGGTGAGCAAACCAATGCAGTCCCCGCTCTTTGTCTGCTGTTGATACTCCTCAAGCGAAATACCATTCTTCAAGCTAGCTTCGACCGCCTCATAGGAAGCGATTTCTCTTTCCACTTTCTCGCGTTCTTCTTTGATTTTCTCGCGATTCGCAGCTTGATTTGGGTCTCGTTCTGCAGCTTTGAGCTGTTCAACCTGCTTTTCTGCTTTGAGCTTGTTCTCTTTCAGGTTGATTCGGTTTGCACGGTCGCGTGCCCAAGCTTCAACACCATCAGCATTACCGATCAGCTGAGGATAG
>NZ_JVLH01000003.1 GCF_001070855.1 Trueperella pyogenes
TCTACACACCCAACCCCCACCACGTCAAACCAAAACCACGTGAACCAGCACACATTACCGTTTTGGGCCCTAGATTTTTATAATTATTGCCAATACTTTACCTTTGCTATACGCTTATCTCAACGTTTTCGCAGCGGCCATTGGGACCTCCCAATCGGCGAAATTCTGCGGTTTTTCTGACCATTTCGACTGAGGAGCTCTCATGGCAAGCATCTTGGATGCAATTTCTACTGCCTTGTACAGCTACATCCTGATCATTCTCCTGATCGGTACTGGCTTGTACTTCTTTATCCGAACGAAGGCACTTCCACTTCGCATGTTCTGGGAGTCGATTCGCGTCGTTATGGAAAAACCCGAAAAAGATAGTGACTTCTCCTCGTTCCGTGCACTGATGGTCTCCACGGCCTCGCGCGTGGGCGTTGGCAACATTGCCGGTGTCGCGACGGCGATCGCGCTGGGCGGTGCTGGAGCGGTCTTCTGGATGTGGGTTATCGCGACCGTTGGCTCGGCCTCGGCTTTCATTGAATCAACTCTGGCTCAGATCTATAAGCGTCGCTCCCCTCACGGCCATTCCTTCGGTGGTCCCGCGTACTACATCAGGGACGGCTTAGGCAAGGGATGGTTGGCAGTGGTCTTCGCAATTGCCTTGATCGTCACCTACATGGGCGGCTTCAATCTGCTTGCTTCTTTCAACGTCAACCAGGCATTCAGCGCATACAGCTGGTACAACGCCAGCTACACTCCCTACATCATCGGTGGCTTGCTTGCTATCGCGATGGCCGGTTCAATCTTCGGCGGAACCCGCCGTCTTTCCGACATCACTTCTTTCCTCGTCCCGGTCATGGCAATCATTTACTTGGGCGTGGGAATCGTTGTTGTGCTGATCAATTGGCAGAACATTCCTTCGATGCTCGAATCGATCTTTGCAGGCGCTTTCGACTTCAAGGCAATCTTCTCCGGCTTCGCAGGATCGGCGGTCATGTACGGCATTAAGCGCGGCCTTTACTCGAACGAGGCCGGTGTCGGTTCCGCTCCCAACGCCGCAGCTTCTGCCTCGGTGTCCCACCCCGTCAAGCAGGGCCTGGTTCAGATGCTCTCTGTCTTTATCGACACCATGATCATCTGCACGATCACCGCCTTCGTGATCCTCTCCTCCAATGTTGAGCTCAACGGCGATGTGACCGGTGCTCCCCTGGTTCAGAACGCAATGGCCTCGACCATCGGTTCTTTCGCGGGCCCCTTCACAACCTTTGCCCTGCTGCTCTTCGGCTTCACCACTCTGGTTGGCAACTTCTACTACGCCGAGGTGAACCTGCGCTTCCTCTTCGGAGATAAGCCGACTCCGCACTGGGTATTAACAATCTTCCGTGCAGTCGCTTCGCTGTTGGTCTTTGCAGGTGCACTGCTGGAGTTCTCGGTCGCATGGAACATTGGCGATATCTTGATGGGCCTCATGGCATTGATCAACCTGCCCGTGATCATCATCCTGGGCAACAAGGCCATCCGGTGCGCCCTTGATTACCAGAAGCAGCGCAAGGCGGGACTGAACCCGACCTTCAAGGCTTCTTCTATCGGTATCACCCAGAAGCTGGATTACTGGCAGGACTAGCTGGGGACGAGGCCTAGGTAGGCCTTAGCGCTACCCCAGGGCCTCGTGCCCTCGATGCAGCTCTGGAAGATAGAAATCCCGGTCGCCTCACGTAGGTGACCGGGATTCCTATATCCAAAAGAACGGGAGATACACAAAAGGCCGGGCAATCAGCCCGACCCAGGTTGTGGAGCTAGGGGGATTCGAACCCCCGACCTTCTCATTGCGAACGAGACGCGCTACCAACTGCGCCATAGCCCCAAGGACCCCACCATCATAGCGGCAGAAATCCGTTTGGCCAAACGGAGCCCCAGCAGGCTCCGTACGCCAAGCTACTGAGCGATACGCGAATCCAGCGCGGCCTCGACATCCAGGACAACTGCTTCGTAGGCGACAACTTCCTCGGTCGAACGCGCGTCCTTCGGCACCGGCCCAGCGGCAATCGGGCGAGCAGGAATACGCGCATCCACCCTTGGGATTCCGCGAATATCGGTATCGGGGTGCACGATTCGCCCACTTAGTCGAGCACGCATTGCATAGGTCGGCGCGGGGATTGCGGCAGGCGTCCAAGTGCGACGTTCCACGGGAGCCGGAATCTCTTCCTCGATAGCAGAGGCCACAGTCTCCTCCACCGCAACCTGCGCTTCATTTTGAAGATCTTCAGCGAGTTCCTCGGACTCATTCGTAACCTGATCCGCGCGCAGACTCTCATCTTCCACGCCTTCTTCCGAGGCATCAGAAACAGGCGACTGGACAGCTTCAGCTTCGACCGTGGTTACTTCAGTCGACGCCTTCCCAGACGCTGATGACCGGGAGAGCTGGTCGCGAAGCCTGCGGAGCTGTGCGACTTCCTCTTCCCCAATCCGCTGGGAACGAATCGCACACGCCCGCGAGAAGACAAGGGTTGCCGCACCCACAGCAAAGGGAAGAAGCGGCCACATCCATGACAGCGAAGTTGCTGCAGCACAACCAGCAAGGATCAGGGTTGCAAGCGCGGCCACTGCCACAAGCAGCACACGTCGGCGGGCAGCAGCGGCCTCGGCGCTCAAACGGGCAGCGCGACGAGCGCGCAGTGCAGAAATCTCACGCACTCCGCGACTGCGAGCGCGGGCGGCCTCTGCGGTCAGGACCGGAGCATTGTGTGCCACTGGAGAGCTCCTTCGTTGCACGGGACGGGTGCCGTTGAGTAGCGCGGGCGATTCGTCAGCGCATTCGTCGACGGGTACGACGCTAGCCGATTCAACGAGACGCAAGCTGGGAGAAAACCGATCGTTCTCTCGAGATTGCATCATCGCGCTTCGACGAGCAACAAGGTACGGGAGGGTGGCAAGGGTGACGATGACCGCCACTGCAACCAAAACTCCTCCGTATACCACCCTCTAACGCTAAAACCTCAGCGCCATGACGAAGTCCTATGGCGGGCGCGTGTCTGTGATCATTGGAAGAAAAATAGCGCAGCAAATTCACATCAATCACAGTTGTCACATGCACACCATTGACAACATGAAGGGGAAATGTGCTAGCGCAAGCTTTGACCGTACACGGAGGCGATCATGCCACCTTGCGGAAGAGACTCTGCATCCATCGCAAAACTCACATGGTCGGCCCACTGCCCCGCGATGTTCATATAGCGCTCACGGTAGCCTTCCTCGCGAAGACCAAGCTTGCGACAAAGACCCAAAGAGCGCTCATTTTCTGGCCGGACATTAACTTCAATTCGATGCAGACCGAGTTCGCCAATAACCAAGTCCATCATGTAGGCAACAACCAAAGAAGCCACGCCCATATGAGCAGCCTCTTGAGCAACCCAATAGCCAAGGATTCCTTGACTCATTGCACCCCATTGCACCTGTGAAAGGGTGAATTGACCAACCGGCTTCCCATCAAATTCGGGCATCAATATTAAAGAGTGCCCCTGCCGTTGATCGCGGTCTGCGCGCCGCATGTACTCCCACAGGGTTGGAAGTTCTTCCACTGCTCCCTCGGGCAAGGTTGCATCCCACGGATTCAGCCAAGCGGAGTTCGCGCGTCGTACCGAATCAATACGCAGATGGTCGCGCCCCAAAAGCGGGCGAATTGTCATGACCTCAGGAGGCACAGAGGACGACGCGCGAAGAAAACCTTCCGAGACCGGATCTTCAATGCGCACACTGAAGAAGGACGGGTCACGCCCCCACACCGCAGCGGGTGCAAAAAGCTCGCGCAGTCCCATTCCGAATAGGTACCCAATCAGTCCAAAACCATGCAGCGCAAAATATCGCCGACGCGCACATTCGTCACGTCTTCGGGGACCACCGCAAGCGCATTCGATTCAGCCAGGGCCGAAAGAAGCAACGAGGCAGGGGCTCCCATCACCTTCGCCTGATATCCCGTGCGAGGTTCGCCCACTAGACGCACTCGCACGAACTCGCGACGGCCTCGCGGCGAATACCATGAGCGATCTACGCGCGCTTCAACGCTGGGACGGTTAAGAACAGTCCAGCCCTGCATGTGGCGAAGCGCAGGACGCACATAAACCTCGAAGCAAACTTGGGCGGAAACCGGGTCACCGGGAAGGCAGAAAATAGGCGTACCCGCGCGCCCCTGATCGTCACCGCCGACAGTTCCCACACCAAGGATGTGACCTGGCCATGCAGCAACCGAATCGAAGCGAACCGTACCAAGTGCCGACAAGACCTCTCGGACTGTATCGCCACTTCCGTACGAGATACCGCCCGTCGTCAAGATCAAATCGGCGCGAACCAACTGATCTTCAATAGTTTCACGAAGGACAGAACGCTCATCGGGAACGGCAGACACACGGAAGGTCTGCGCACCCGCATCAGTGATAGCCGTCGAAAGTGCGTGGCCGTTGGCATCGAATACCGTTCCGGGGCGAGCCTCGCGGCCGGGCTCAACGAGCTCATCACCGATGGACAAAATCACCACGCGGGGACGTGGGTGAACCAGAACGCGGGAACGACCAACGCCGGCAAGCAGAGCAACCTGACGGGCACCCACACGGGTCCCCGCTCGAAGAACAACGGTTCCTTCTTCCACGTCCTCGGCCTTACGGCGGATGTTCTCTCCTACCGCAGGCTGAGTCTTCGCGGAAACCTTAGAAATGCCATGGTCGCTGAATTCCAGAGCAAGAACTGCATCCGCACCCTGAGGCATAGGAGCGCCAGACGCGATACGGATCGCGCGGCCTCGGATCAGGGCAGCAGGGTGAATATCCCCCGCGCGGATCTCTTCCGTAACGGGCAGGACAACAGGAGCATCCGGGCGAGCGCCTTCAAGGTCAGCTGCAGCAACCGCGTAGCCATCGCACGCAGCCAGGTCAGCAACCGGCAGGTTGAAGGGAGCCTCAACGTCCTCTGCCAAGACGCAGCCCACAGCGTCTGGAAGTTGGACATCCAGAGGGGGCTGCTGCCCGACGGCAGAAATACAGTCTTGATAGAAATCAGCGACCGAGCGCATTACAGACCTAGAACTTTCGCCAGACGGTCTTTCAGCTGGGTACCGGCCTCGTTCACCAAGAACTCCGCCAACTTCGGACCGAGCTTCGGATCTTCCAAAGCCAAGGCGATATTGGCCTCGAGGTAGCCGAGCTTGTCACCGGTATCGAAACGACGGTCATTGACAACGACACCGTACAGGCCGCCACCGTCCTCCGGGTCACGATCGATCAGGCGAGCGAAACCGTCAGTCAGCTGGTATTCGCCACCGCGTCCGGGCTCGATCTTTGTCAGTTCATCAAAGATCGCGGGGTCGAAGACGTAGCGTCCGACAACCGCGTACTCACTCATGACCTCTTCGAGCGGCGGCTTCTCAACAACGCGATCAATACGCATAAGATCGCCGTCCTTGAGGGAAACACCTTCGGGGATCTCCAGAGGAGTAACCGAAGTCGACGCGTAGGCAGTCGCCTGTTCAGGAGTCACGCGCAGAAGGGCAACAACCGAACCACCAAGAGCATGGCGCACATCAATCATGTGCTTGAGCAGCGTGGAATTCGGGTGCATGAGGTCGTCAGGAAGCATCACAGCAAAGGGAGCATTTCCAACATGCTGACGGGCTTGCAAAACAGCATGTCCCAGACCCAGCGGGTGTCCCTGGCGCACCGAGTGCATGCGTGCAAGTTTGAGGTATTCGCGAGAGAGGGCAAGAAGCTCGTCCTTGCCTGCCTTCTCGAGCTCATTTTCGAGACCGGGGTCGGCATCAAAGTAGGCTTCGATGGATTCCTTACCGGTTCGAGTCACGAAGAGCATATCGTCGATACCGGCATCCGTTGCCTCTCGAGCGATATATTCAATTGAAGGACGGTCAACAACAGGCAGCATTTCCTTAGGCACAGACTTTGTGATTGGCAGGAAACGCGTGCCGCGTCCGGCGGCCGGAACAACCGCGTGACGCACAGGTACATTTCGATCTGTCATAGTCACCAGAGTAGTCGAGGAAGGGGCATGGGAGCGAAATGACCATGCATAAAAACTCACTTCGTGCTGAAATTCGTGCGCGTAGGAGCCTGTACTGGGATTCCCGAGGCCGCGGCGAGGAACAGGGTGAGCGTGACGCTTTGACCGCACATTTCCGTGAAGCGCTTGATGTTTTTGGCGTCACTCCCAGCAGTAGCCACCCCCTTGCAGCTTTTTATCCGATGGAAAAGGAGCCAGATATTTCTGGAATCCTTGCCTGTTTTGACCCCGTTTTACTTCCTGTTCTTGCGTGCGAGGACGGCACGCTCTTGCGCGAACCCCACTGGGCTCTTCATTCCCGAGGTGACGAACTCACTCGCCCTAACCCGCGCTTCCCTGCCCAAAGCCGCGCCCCTATCCGCGAAGCCCAGGCTCTTGAAGCGGCATCGATTGTCCTGATCGCCGGTCTTTCAGTCGACGAGGCCGGCACTCGCCTTGGCCAGGGTGGCGGCTGGTACGACCGCGCACTGTTATATAAGGGCGTGTCAGCCCCAGTTATTGCATGCATTTTTGATTGGGAGTATCGAGGAAAAGAATTGCTCCCCCGCGAGGATCACGATATTCCGGTAGACGGAGTCATTACGCCTTCGCACTTCATTAAACTGGGAATCAAGTGAATAGCTCCTGCACAGGCTAGGCGCAATATGTGAGGAAGACTGCGTATTTTGCGCTTCCCAAGGCACTGGTGTTGCCGATAGGCTTTCTCCTTGGTTGACGCATGAGCGTCACGCAACACGTGCGAGTTCGGTGATTCCTAACTGGACTCAGAGCTGAATATCAATAACTCAAGGAGTTTTCCATGCTCAAGGGCTTCAAAGAATTCATTTCCCGCGGAAACGCTGTTGATCTTGCCGTCGGTATGGTGATCGGTGCTGCCTTCACCGCAGTCGTCACCGCTCTGGTTGAGAAGTTCCTCAACCCCCTCATCGGTGGTCTGGTCGGCAAGCCGAACTTCGACAGCTTCCTGGAGTTCACCGTTGGCTCGGCAACTGTTCAGCCCGGCGCCATCATCACTGCACTGGTCAACTTCCTGATCGTTGCCTTTGCACTGTACCTCTTCGTGGTCATGCCGATGAACGCTCTGAACGCTCGCCGCAAGAAGGAAGAGCCCGAGGAAGCTCCCGCAGTTTCCGAGGACGTCCAGCTGCTCTCTGAGATCCGCGACCTGCTCAAGGCTCAGAGCAACAACTGAATCTGATTCATATATAAGGTGGCGGCAAGCATCATGCTTGCCGCCACCTCTTTTTATACCTACGAGAACGTCATGAGAGCTTAAGGACTTCACTCTCTGTTTCGACGGTCTCAGACACGGGAGCACAATCCCGTGGAGTTTGGGTCACAGTCATAACCACCCAGTAGCACAGTGCACCGAGCGGAGCCGCAACGAACCAGGAGAAGGGTGCAATCGCTTCAAGGAAAGGCACCTTTACAAGTGCAACACACAATGCGACGACCGCAGCGGGAATGAAAGCAGCGACAGCACGCAAATTCCACCCGCCATGGTAGAAGTAGCGGCCTGCTGACTGAGGCGAATACAAGTCCTTCAGATCCACAGTGGAACGCTTGTAGTAGTAGTAGTCCATGACAAGAATTCCAAAGAACGGGCCGAGAAGCGCACCCAAAGATCCCAAGAAGTAGGTGATCGCTGCGGGGCTTCCGTACAGGTTCCACGGTGTCACAACAATGGACAGAACGACTGCCGCGATTCCACCAATACGGAAGGAAATATGCTTCGGACTCACATTCGAGAGGTCGAAAGCCGCTGACACGAAATTTGCCACAATATTGACGCCAACAGTTGCGACAATGAAGCCAATCGACACCAGGTAGAAGACAATGTTGTTATCAATACGGTCAAGCAAATCACCTGGATCATTGAAGGCTTCACCGTAAACCTGAACCGCCGCAGCCGAGCAAATCACTGAAGTGAGCGCAAACGCCGTCCAGTTCAGAGGAAGGCCGAGAAGGTTACCCACATAGACGGCCTTCTTCGTCGGAGCATAGCGAGCAAAGTCTGCAAAGTTCAGCATTAGCGTCGCAAGAGTTCCCACTGTCAAGCCAACGGTCACAAAGATCTGGTAGAGCTGGGTGCCAAAATCGGGTGTCTCACCGCTAGCGTTCGTCATCCACGAGAAGCTCCAGTTTGCCTGTGAGAGCATCCAAACGGCCATGCCGATCATAATGACCCAGATGATAGGACCAGCTGCACCCTGGAAGTGGCGGACGGCTTCCATTCCTCGCCAGACAATCAGCAGCTGGACCGCTGACAACAACAGGAATGCAAACCAACCAGATAGGCGTAGCCCAAGGAAAGGCGTCGACCATTCTCGCATTGCTGGGAAAATTCGCATTAAGAGCAGCTCAAGTGAAATCGACGCAATATAGGTCTGAATTCCGTACCAAGCAATAGCAACAATGCCACGGACAATTGCTGGGAAGTTCGCTCCCCAAACACCCCAAGTAACACGAGAAACCACCGGATATGGAGCGCCTGTCTCGTAGCCCATCATTCCAGAAAGGCAGCAAGCAGCAAAGATAATTGCAGTAGCAACGAGAACGCCGATAACGATTGCGAAAGGCGTAAGGCCCATCAACGTCCCGGTACCAATAAATAGCGCAGCAGCAAAAGTGTAGTTCGATGCATTGTGGGCATCATTCATCCACAGGGAAAAAAGCGAATAGCCATTCCACACTCGGTCATCCGAACTTGCCGGTGCAAGATCACGATTACATAACCGATGTTCTGGATCACCCTTTTCTATTTCTTCAAATGACAGCTCTTGGGCTCTCATAATAATTCTCCTAAAACTCCATTGTTCTGCGATAAAAACGGATCATCACAAACTGATCCAACAGGCAAGATCATCACTATTCCCGAGTAAATTACCCGGCTTTTCGGCATCTCTTGCCGACAATGAACGGCTAACTCCGTTCAAGACTCGCTTCCGCTTAGACGCATTCAGCACCAGAGCAAAGGCAAGTCGATACACTCCTTCCCTCGTTATTTGAAAATGCATTTTTAGGCCTATCGCTGGATCAGTGCGATTCCATCCATGACATCGCATGACTACAGAGAGGACGATGCCGAGGAATGCGATAGCTAAAGGTCTGGGCAGCATCGTTACTACCCGGGGGTAGCAGCACCACAAATGATGCTGCTACCCCCTACTTCAAATACCTGTTTTCGGTATTTTCTGCAGGAAGAGAACTGAAGACGCGGTTCGCTACTACTTCGCGAGTCCAATCGCGCAAGGTGCATCTTCTGTGGGGTTTTCCGCGACCTCTTCAAATTCGTTGACGTTATCGATAGCGGCTCCCATCGAAATATTCGTCACGCGTTCAAGGATCGCTTCAACCACAACGGGGACACGGTATTCCTTTGCGATCTTCGGTGCCTCCGCGAGCGCTGCCGCTAACTCATCGGGGTTGTGCACGCGAATTGCCTTACATCCAAGTGCTTCAACCACACCAACATGATCCACGCCGTACCCCCCTGTTTCAGGGGCATTGATGTTCTCAAACGACAATTGGACTTGGTAATCCATATCGAATGCTCGCTGGCTCTGCCTAATAAGTCCCAGGTAGGCGTTATTCACAACAACATGCACATATGGAATATTGAAGTGCGCAGCGACTGCAAGTTCCTCAATGAGGAATTGGAAGTCATAGTCACCCGAAAGTGCAACAACCGGAGTATCCGGATCGGCAACAGACGCACCAATGGCTGCTGGAATTGTCCATCCGAGAGGACCGGCTTGACCGGCATTCACCCAGTGGCGGGGCTTAAATACGTGAAGCATCTGAGCCGCAGCGATCTGTGAAAGGCCGATCGTCGTGACATAGCGAGTTTCAGGTCCAAATGCGCGGCACATCTCTTCGTAGACACGCTGCGGCTTAAGCGGAACGTTGTCGAAATGGGTCTTGCGAAGCATCGTCGACTTACGCTCATTACATTCATCCACCCACTGGTTGTATCGAGTGAGCTCTGCACCGTAGCGGTCCTTGGCAGCAGCGAGCAATTCAGCGAGTGCTGCCTTAGCATCGGATACCGACCAAAAGTCCGGCGGGAACACGCGACCAATCTGAGTTGGTTCGATATCGACGTGGACGAACTTCCTACCCTTTCGATAGGTTTCCAAATTGCCACAGTGACGTGCAGCCCAACGATTACCGATACCGATAACCAAGTCTGAATCCATCATCGTTGCATTTGCATAGCGCTGCGATGTCTGGATTCCCGCCATTCCCTGAGCCAAGCGATGATCATCCGGGATACTTCCCCAACCCATAAGGGTCGAAATAACAGGGACCCCAAGATATTCAGCCAAGGCAATGAGGTCCTCAGATGCGTCGGCACCGATGACGCCTCCACCGGCCAACAGGATTGGGTGCTCAGACTCATCCAGCATGTCGAGAATTCGATTTGCCTGGAGGGCAGTCATACGCGGTTCGCACACTGGCAGAGGCTCGTAGGTATCGATATCAAAATCGATTTCAGCAACCTGGACATCAAAAGGCAGGTCAATCAAGACGGGACCACGGCGACCAGAGCGCATACGACGGAAGGCCTCGGCAAAGGTTCCGGGAATCTGCGCTGGTTCGAGAACCGTAACTGCCATTTTGGTGACAGGCTTCGCAATCGATGCGATATCCACGCCCTGGAACTCTTCCTTATTCAACATTGGACGGGTTGCCTGGCCAGTGATGCACAGGATCGGGATTGAGTCCGCACTCGCCGAGTACAAACCAGTGATCATATCGGTGCCACCGGGACCCGATGTTCCAATGCAAACACCGATATTTCCAGACTTTGCACGCGTAAAGCCCTCTGCCATGTGGGAAGCGCCCTCAACGTGACGCGCAAGCACATGGCGAATCCCGCCATGCTCTTTCATTGCTGAATAAAGCGGGTTGATAGCAGCACCCGGCACCCCAAATGCCTGTGTTGCCCCCTCCTTCTCAAGAATACGAACGATTGCATCAACAGCGCGCATTCGTGACATGGTTAGTTTCTCCGTTCGACTTCAATTCCACTAAGTGTTTCGATGATTTTGATGATGACCGAGTGATCCTGCTCCGCGAATCCGCATGCACAAACCGCTTCAAACAGCTGCAATACACAAGCGGTTACGGGAAGTACACAGTGAGCTTCATGTCCCACTGCCATGGCGATATCCATATCTTTTAGGTGGAGTCCCGCTGCGAAGGTCGGCGTGAATTCATGCTCGATCATCTGCGGTCCTTTCAGATCAAGGATTCGCGAGCCAGCTAGCCCACCTCTAAGAGCGGAGAGCGCAGTCGCTGGGGCAACTCCACTCTTCTTCAGAAGGACAGCGGCTTCCGCTACCAATGCCAGAGTTCCACCGACAATGAGTTGATTGGCCGCCTTTGTCACCTGGCCAGAACCTACCGGTCCCATGTAAGTAATTGAGCGCCCGAGAAGCGCAAGTACTCCCCGCGCTTTTTCAAGGACGCTTTCATGGCCTCCGACCATGATGGACAATGCCCCCTCGGATGCGCCGGTAAGTCCGCCAGACACCGGCGCATCCAAGAAATCCACTCCCACTTCTGCTAGCTGCTCCGCAGCAGCACGCGCATCAGCCGGAGAGGTAGTTGACATGTCAACGAAGAGGCAAGATGGAGTGAAGCGGTGCTTATAACGCGTGACGATATCGTTGACAACGCTACCGTTTGGCACCATCGTGATAACGACATCGACGTCCGAAAGAACTTCTTCAACGGAGGAGCAAACTGTGCCGCCAGCCTCTCCAAAGCGTTCATTTCTTTCAGGAACACGAGAATAGCCTTTAACGGAATACCCACCACGAAGCAGGTTTATTGCCATTGGCAACCCCATAGTGCCAATGCCGACAAAGCCTACCGTCATGCGCTTCCCTGCGCCCATGATTCCCTCCATTTCCTCTTTATCACTCAGAGGGTGCGCCAAGCCTCGCGCAAAGTACGCTTCGCATCAGCAATAACGGCTTCAGAAGTCTGCTCGCCCAGCGGTTGGACTTCAAAAGCAACGATATTTCGATCGGCAGCGTCTTCAACCAGGTAACCGTTTTCCAGCAGACCACGTAGGAATTCGCGGACCTCAGGAACCTTGCACTCGCCCTTTGGGTGTCCAAAATAGGGATGCTTATCGCCAAATGCCGGATCCGTCGGGTCGTTGATCACACACGTTCCAATATGCGCATGGTTGATGTAGTCCGCAGACACATGAAGTGCTTCATGGATGGTCTCGGTCTGCATCGGCAGATGCGAGAGATCGATCATCAAGCCGAAACTAGGCACCGACTTACGAACCTCCTGCGCAAGTTCGACTGCGAGTCGGTTTGAACCGATAAGTGCACGCTTGTCGGTGGAGTCATCGAAAGTCTCGAGCGACAGCATCAAGTCACCCTTTGACTGCGCATAGCGACCAATCTCAGTGATTGATTCGGCGAGAAGTTCAAGAGCCTTTTCCTGCTGTTCCTTTGCCTGGGGGCGCGGACCAGAGAGGAAACCAAACTTACGAGCGCCGAATGCATAGGCCTGATCAACTGCTCCCTTAAGTACGTCGATCGCCTGCTGACGCTTCTCAGGGTCGGGAGAATTCAAGTCAAGCTTGCCGCGTAAAATAAATGGTTGTGCGCCAAAACCAACACGGACACCCGAGGTCGTAAGAAGGTTCTTCACTCGTTCATGTTCATCAGGAACATCAACGTGGGTGACCTCAATTGACTCAAAGAACTCATCGCACACGATCTTGGCAACAGAATCCGCGATCGGCCCCTCACCAGACATCGCGAACGGGTAGGCCATAAAGTGGACAATGCCAACACGCATGTAGTCATGTAACGACTGTTTCATTTTGATCTTCTTTCCGAGTTTGCAGTTACTTTGCCTGGATTGCTTCCAAAGCGGTTGCAGCGATAGGCTCCGCTCGAAGTCCGAAGTAATCCATGAGTTCGTCCATGGTTCCAGACAGTCCAAAAACGTCTTTTGTACCAACCCGTCGCAGTGGGACTGGATATTTTTCACAGAGGGTTTCAGCGACAGCTGATCCCAAGCCATTCAGAATCGAATGCTCTTCAACTGTGACAACTGCGCCGGTCTTCCTTGCGGATTCAGCAATTGCTTCCGAATCGATAGGCTTAACCGTATGCATGTGAAGAACCTCAGCGGAAACACCCTTTTCCGTAAGAATCTCGGCTGCCTTAAGCGTTTCAAAAAGCATATTGCCCGTTGAGATTAGCGTGACGTCACTGCCTTCACGGAAGCGAATTGCTTTACCAATTTCAAACGGGGTATCGGCGGTCGTCACGTCCGGGACCTTCAGTTTCCCAACACGCAGATATACAGGGCCGTCGTATTCATATGCAGCACGCACGGCTTTTTCCATCTCACACGAATCTGCGGGAACAATCACCGTCATGTCCGGAATCGCACGCATCAGTCCAATGTCTTCAAGAGGAAGGTGCGTTGCGCCTTCTTGGGCGGCAGAAGTCCCGGCATTGTGACCAACGATTTTCACATTCCTACCGGAGTATGCGACCGAAATTCGAACTTGGTCATATCCGCGTCCAGTGAGGAAGTTGGCATATGCATTCGCAAATGGGACCTTCCCAAGCGCGGCCATACCTGCAGCGGTTCCAACGATGTCGCACTCGGCAATTCCCATATTGAAGAATCTGTCCGGAAACTTGTCGCGGAATCGATTCGTGTAATTCGACTTTGCACAATCAGCATCAAGAACGAAAACATCATCATGCTGTTGTCCCAATTCAATGAGCGCTCGCGCATAACCTTCACGAGGTTCGGTAGTAGTCGTCACTTCAATTCCTCCAGAGCTTGTGCAAGTTCTTCATCCGTCGGAGCTAGGCCGTGGAACTTCGCGGTGTTTTCCATGAAGGACACACCCTTACCTTTGATCGTGTGGGCAATAATGATGCTCGGCTTCCCCTTAAACCGCATCGCACTTTCGAAAGCAGCATCAATCGCTGCAATATCGTGCCCATTGATTTCGATGGCGTTCCAGCCGAATGCTTCCCACTTTGCACGGACATCGCCGATAGACAAAACCTCATTGACGGGACCATCAAGTTGGATCTTGTTGTAATCAAGAATTGCACAGACGTTATCAAGGCCATAGGCGGCAGCTGACATCGCAGCCTCCCAAACTTGGCCTTCTTGAATTTCTCCGTCACCAAGCATGACGTAGTAACGCGAGTCCATGCCATCATGCTTAGCGGCCAGCGCTGCACCATTTGCAACAGAGAGCCCCTGCCCCAGAGAACCCGAGGACGCATCAACACAATCAAGATGAAGATTCGAGGGGTGCCCTTGGAGACGAGTGTGCATGTCTCGGAATGTCATAAGTTCTTCGCGAGGGAAGAACCCGCGTGCGCTCATCGCAGCGTAGTAGGCGGGAGTGCAGTGTCCTTTTGAAAGAAAGAACATGTCACGGCCATGCCAGTGAGGTTCGCTAGTACGTACACGCATGTATTTCATGTACAGAACCAGCAACACATCGATGGCGGAAAGAGAACCAGCCGGATGGCCGCTTCCCGCATGGTGCACCATTCGCACGATATCGCGACGGCACTCGAGAGCAGTCTGCTCGAGGCTCTCAATTTCTTCCTGTTTCAATGCATATCCTTTCTTCTGTGGGTGTCCTGGCGAGATCACCATCTCGCCAGGACACCCTGAGTGTCATGCGCGCTTACTCATCAATTTCGCGGAACGAAATCTCTTGGGCACCTTCCCAAAGGAACTTTTCGCCCAAGGCAGCAAGGTTCTCGTTGCCTTCGATGATCGTCGCGAAGTGGTTGCCAGCCAGCTGCCCCGCCTTCGAGGCAAAGTTGACGTATCCGTACGCAAGGAGCAGTTCCGTCTCAGATACACCACCGGGGTAGATTACGAGCTCACCGGGGTGCGGGTAGCAGGTTCCGTTCTCAGGCTTGATGCCAAGATCAAGATCGCCAAAAGGAATCCATCCGGCCTGGCCAGACCAACGAACATGAATGATCTTTGAGGTCAGACCAAGAAGATGCTTCTTGAAAGCTTCAACGGTCTTAGGCGCAGCTTCATCCTCATAGCGAGCCTTGAAGGTGTAGCCTCCAGCGGTAATTTCGAGCAGCATTGTTCCTTTTTCCTTTCTTATTGTTCTGTCTGTAATCAGTTGCCGAGGATCGATGCAAGCAGAGCCATGCGGATGGAAACCGACTGCAAAATTGCGCGGAAGTGCAACTGATGCGGAGTGTTATCGATACGCAGATCCATCTCGCCCTTACGACGCGGCAGGGTGTGAGTCACGTAGATCATGTGGCCCTTCTCTGCCTCATCCTTGAGGGTGTCGTAGCGGACGAAGTAACGATCCATCAAGGTCTTGAACTCGTCTGCCTTTGCGCCAGCGGGAGCAGAGCAACCCGGCAGGTAGATGAGGTCCTGCTTACGGACAAATTCGTTGAAGGAATCCTGTTCGAAATCGAATTCTTCATTCAATTCGACGTTAAATTCATTGCGAATACGGTCGGTCACCTCAGAGGGAGTACGGCGATCGGAATCGGATGCGATAGAGACATTTGCACCCAGGCGAGCAAGTCCGTAGGCCATCGAGTGGCCGGTGCGTGCTTCAACCATGTCAGGCGAGACAACTGCGACATTCAATCCCTCGATACGACCGAAACGACGCCACAGTGTATAGAGGTCAAGAAGCGCCTGGGTCGGGTGTTCCCAGTGGCCCCAACCACCGTTAATCACGGGGCATTCTGCGGACTCGGCTCCTCGGCGAGCTTCCTCTTCATCGTAGTGGCGGAGAACGATCAAATTGGCGTACTGCGAAATGCAGCGCATCGTATCTTCAATCGACTCTTCCTTCGCCACCGAAGAGGTCACTTTCGGATTTGCCTCAACAATGACGTGGCCACCCATACGCTCCATAGCGGTCTGGAAGCTCATACGGGTACGCGTTGACGGCTGGAAGAACATCAGCGCGAGCATCTTGTCATCGAAAAGGTCGATCTTCGAGCGGTTGAACAGCTCAAGGGCCTTACCAAGTTCGAACAGGTTGTAGAGCTGTTCGTTCGAGAGATCGTTGATCGAAATGAAGTTCTTGCCAGCGTGGTCAACGGCATCGATCAGTTCGCGCATTGAGCGCATGTGTTCAGACACAATAACTCCTGTGTTACTTAGTGTTTTCTATTGAATGAAGAGCGCCCTTAGGCGTGGAACAATTCCGTTCCCACTTTTGAATCCCTAGTCAGCTCTGTGTTTCCGCGCAGGATTGTTTGCTTCACAACTCCGCGCATCTCCCGACCGTCGTAGGGAGAAATCTTGTTCTTATGCTCCAGTTCAGCAACCTTCACGGTGAAGGTCTCATCCGGCGCAATGATGGCAAAGTCAGCATCGTTCCCGACCGCGATTTCACCCTTCCGGGCAATGCCGAAATTTCGAGCAGGATTTGCGGCGAACCAACGAGCAATATCCTGTAGCTCGACATCAAACTGCTTGCCTGCTGTCCAGATGGCGGAGAAACCAAGCTGAACAGATGAAACACCGCCCCAAGCCTGCGCAAAGTCGCCGATCTCAAGGTGCTTCAGATCTGCAGTACATGGAGAGTGGTCAGAAGCAATATGGTCGATCGTGCCATCGATGAGTCCCTGCCACAGCTTCTTGCGATTCTCGTCCTCACGAAGTGGAGGCGCACACTTGTACTGGGTTGCACCGTCTGGAATTTCCTCAGACGCAAAGGTCAGATAGTGAGGACACGTCTCGACAGTGACTCGCACTCCTTCAGCCTTAGCACGTTGAATATCGTCAAGAGCTTCTGAACTGGACAGGTGAAGGATATGTACGCGAGCACCCGTCTCTTTAGCCAGTTCCAGCAGGTTATGGATCGCAGTGTTCTCAGCACTCCGCGGACGCGAGTTCAAGTAATCCTGGTACTTTTGTCCACCGATCTGGGGTGCCTGCGCAAGGATTTCTGAGTCCTCGGCATGGACGATAAGGACTGCATCAAGACGCGCAATTTCCTCGAGCGTCTCCTTGATCTGTTCGTAGGTCAGATATCCATATTCATCAATGCCGGAATGAGCCGTGAAACATTTAAATCCATAAACTCCGTGTTCCCAAAGAGCTTCCAGATCAGGAACATTCCCCGGAACCGCGCCACCCCAGAAGCCGACGTCAACCGAGAGCTGCCCCTCTGCTGCCACTCGCTTAACATTTAGGTTTTCAAGGGTTGTCGTCGGAGGATTCGAATTGAGAGGCATGTCAAGAACCGTTGTAATTCCACCGGCGAATGCGGCGCGAGTCGCACTCTCATAGCCTTCCCATTCTGTCCGGCCTGGCTCATTGATATGCACATGCGAGTCCACGAGCCCTGGCATCAACACCTGGTCGTCCGGAACGATAATTTCTTTCGCTGCATCAACCGGAGCATCGAAGTCATCTATTCCACCGATAACCCCATTGCTAACGAGCACTGCACAGGGACGAATTCCATCAGGGAAGACGGTCCGCTTTGCTCTAATAACAAGGTCTACTGCTTGAGTTTCCATGTCTTTCACCTTTCTATCGGGCAATCGCATCACGATCGGCATCAAGGTCAACCGTCATCGCTTGCTTCACTGCATTGATCACGTAGGGGTCATTCTTAGAGACCAGGTAGTGACACGCGAAGGCGAGCCCTGCTCCGATAAACCATGAGAATGGACTGAGGAAGCGACAGAAATCGATCTGCAGAACCGCAATCAAAATTGTGGGGATCGAGGTTGCAATAAACACCCAGACAGCACGCATGTTCCAGCCCTTTGTAAAAGCATGCATCCCGTTAACTTTGAAGAGTTCTGATACCTGGACATGCTGCTTTCGCAAGAGGAAGTAATCCGCAATGATGATTCCAAAAAGCGGACCGAGAACCGCACCAAAAGCTGCAAGGAAGATATTGATCATCACAGGGCTGTTGAACAGGTTCCAAGGCGTGATAACCAGGGCAATCACCGCGGAGATCAAACCGCCACGAACGAAGTTGATCTTCGAAGGCCATGCGTTTGCCAGGTCGTATGCCGGAGAAACGAAGTTGGCAACGACGTTAATTCCCAATGTTGCAACCGAGAAGGTAATTGCCCCTAGGGCTGCGGCAATCGGGTGATTAATACGCGAAACCATTTCGACGGGATCGTAAACATATTCACCATAAATCTGGAACGAGCCTGCAGTTACCAGGACCGAGACAACCGAGAAGAGGATGAAGTTAACAGGAAGTCCCCACATATTTGCCTGGAAAACGGCCTTCTTGCTTGGAGAAAAACGCGCAAAATCGCAGAAATTCAGCAACAGCGTCGAGAAATAAGCGACTGTCAAGGCAATAGCTGCAAGGAATGAATGCAGCATTCCCCACTCAGCAGGCTTCGAAGGAACCGTGAGCGAGATGCTCCAACCAGCCTTGTAGAGCACATAAATCGTCAGAACAAACATGACAACCCAAACCGCAGGCCCTGCAAAGTCCTGGAATTTACGGATCGTTTCCATGCCGTTACGAAGCAGGAGCAGCTGAAGCGTCCACATTAAGACAAACGCAACCCAGCCAAGGATGCTCTCGCCAAGGAACATTGTGTGTCCCCAGTCGATCCACGACTTATTGATTGAACCAACAAGGACAATGACAGCCTTGGACGCGAGCCAAGTTTGAATTCCATACCAGCAGATAGCAACGAAGCCACGTGTCAAGGCCGGAAGATTCGACCCATAAACACCGAATGAAATACGTGCCAGCACCGGATAGCACAAGCCAGTTTTTTGACCCGCATATCCCACGAGGTTCATCAGAAGGAAAACAATAACAATTCCAACTGACAAACCCGCGAACACGAGTGCAGCGCTGAGCCCAAGCGCAAAAAGACCCGCCGCAAATGTATATCCACCAATCGAGTGAATATCTGACATCCACATCGCAAATAGCGAGTAGAAACTCCAGTCACGACTTTTTGCTGGAGCAAGATCGTCATTGAAAAGACTGGTATCAATACCCCTCGGCATGGCGTCATCTTCAACGCCAGCCGATGAGGGATTTATTACCTTCTCACTCATCTTTCCTACTTTCTGCCCGACAACGTTGTCGAGCTCCAGAATTAACCGAATAGACGCTTCTGAAAATCTATGAAGACGCAGACGAAGGGGGTGCCATCAGTTCACGCTTTGGTTTCCGCCACGTACGACGCCTCATCAATATTCGTTGAAGCTTGTAGCATTACCTGAGTACGCTTCCGCCACTTCACGCTTAATTGAAGTTTTACCTAAACGGAAAGAAGTCCGTTCAACAAGAAATGCTCTAAGAACTACTTAGTTCTCGAAATTGGCCAATTCGCAACCCGCTTAGGGCGCGGTGGCGCATAGGTGCGAATTTTTGAGGTAGTCAAACCAAGGTCAACAAGATCCTGAGCCAAGAGTGCAGCACACGCAACTCCCTCGACCACAGGTACATTCAGTTGCTCAGTTAGCTCTCGATCCAAGCCCGCCATGCCTCCACAACCAAGAACGATCACTTCGGCATGATCTTCAAGGAGCGCAATTCGCGCTTGTTCCCGAATAGCATCTTTCGCACGCTCCTGATCTTCCAGCTCCAGGACACTAAGCGAAGTCGATCGAACATTCGCACAGTGTCTATCAAGCCCAAAGCTCAGCAGACGCTCCTCGATAAGAGGGACGGCACGATCAAGTGTTGTCACGATGGTAAAACGATTGCCGAGAAGCATTGCAAAATGAGCAGCCGCCTCGGTCATATCAACAACTGGAACATCAACAATCTCACGCAGCCCTTCAACGCCATGCTCACCAAAGCCACATTGAATGACAGCATCAAAAGCATCAGGATAGGTTGCCACGCTGTCCATCACCGCAACAGCGCAGAGATACGATTCGAAATTACCTTCGACTGATTCCGCACCAACTCGTGGAGTCACCCCAACGATTTCCGTACCCTCACGCACAACAGCGCGTGCTGCGTCAGCAATCTGCTCAGTCATTGCAGCAGTGGTATTGACGTTAACCGCGAGAATTTTCATCTTTCCTCCCAGAAGTCAGTTATCAGCTACATCGCTAATAGGCCGATTCGACGACCCGAGTCGCCGTCGGTACGAGCGATGGTACACAGAGTTGCAACGCAGCAAAACACCCGACTTTTGGCTTTATGGCGCGTTTCTTTCGTTAAAACGCGCACAAAATAAGGACTGAAAAGTGTCAATCTTGACACCCTGAGCTAAAACTCTTAGGGACTTAATATTAACTTCACACCACTTTTTCAGCATTTAGTTTTGCTTATGAACAAAAACTGAAAAATAGTGGCACATATATCTATTAATTTAAATAATATTGACACTCCGACTGCGCGCTGTACTACAGTGAGCCCCCTAGGACGGTCACATACTGAACATGGAGGTTCTCATGGTGTCCCTCGATCAGCTTCTCAGCTCATATCCTCAAGCCCCCGATATCAGCGCTGGTGCAGTCCGCACAGAAATCAGGGAGAATTCAGCAACCGAAGCGGTTTTTTTCGTCCTTGACGACGATCCCACCGGCACCCAGTCCGTTGCGGATATCCCGGTATTAACAACCTGGGGTTTGGAGGATTGCAAATGGGCGCTTACACAAGAAAAGCCCGCAATTTATGTCATGACAAATTCGCGTTCACTACCGCGTTCAAAAGTCGCAATTATCATCAATGAAATTGTTCAGAATGCTAGCGAGGCGGCTCGACAACTAAATATTCCTATCTCATTTGTTTCGCGCTCGGATTCGACATTACGTTGCCATTTTCCGCTTGAGGCTACATCGATTGCGAAATCAATTGAGCAAAACGGTCAAAGAATTGACGGAATTGTCCTTATTCCTGCTTTTCCAGATGCCGGTCGAGTGACCATAAATGGTGTCCATTACTGCCGAGAAGACAATAGTTATATCCCTGTTGGAGAAAGTGAATTCGCGCGAGATGCAAGTTTCGGTTTTCACTCCTCTGAACTTGCTCTTTGGGTAGAAGAAAAGAGTGGGGGTGAAATTCCCTTCGATAATGTGGTAACTGCGGATCTGAATTGCGTTCGCACCAAGCCTGAAGAGCTTCTCTCACGCGTTATGTCGATGCGTAAGGGGATGGTCTTCGCACCTGATGCAGCTTGCGAAGAAGATTTGCGCGCAATAAGTCTTGCTTTGATTCAAGCAGAAGCACAGGGGAAGCACTTTGTCTACCACGTCGGTCCTCCTTTTATGCGAGCTCGAATTGGTCAGGACCGTCATGCTCCGATTACTAGCGATGAAATCAGCACTCTCATCGACTCTGAGCGCGCTTTTGTTCCCGGCGGTTTGGTCGTAGTCGGATCGCATGTTGCGGTAACGAATGCGCAGCTCAACCATCTCACTTCGAACGTGCCGCTCCATCACATCGAGCTTGATGTTTCGCAGGTTATTGATGATTCTCAACGCGAAATGTACCTCAACGAGCTCGCGCGTGAAGCAATCGATTGTTTATCTGAAAAAACTGTATTGATCTCTACCTCTCGGAAGGTTCACACCGCTTCCGATCCCGAGGCCTCGCTTGCTATTGCACGCCTCGTGTCGGCTTCCCTTGTCCGCCTCGTTCAAGAAATCATCACTGGGACTTCCCCCCGTTTTGTCATTGCAAAGGGAGGGATTACTTCATCGGATCTGGCCTCAAAGGCACTTCAGATGCGGCACGCAATGTGCATTGGGCCGATGCTCGAAGGAATCATTTCGCTCTGGACAGCATGCTCGGGTCCTGCGCTGGGAATTCCGTACATCGTTTTCCCGGGAAATGTCGGTGATGAAACTGCCCTTACTCGGGTTGTCCAGAAACTTACGGCAAGTCAGAAGTAAGCCGGTAACAATTCATTTTTATAGACCAAGAAGGAAAAATATCGTGACCGATATCTTCCATTTCGATACACCCGAAACACCTACCCGGCTATATACCGAGTTCATGCAGAAAGAGACCGAGGAACGCCGCGCATTTCTCGGAGATTCAGAGCAACTCGATGAAGAAACAGGAGCAGCTGAAGTCCTCCGCGATGCACTGAGCAGCGCAATTCTTCATCTAAATAACGAAATTATTTCGCTTTCTCACACAATTCATTCGCACCCTGAGACGGGCTTTAATGAGTACTTTGCGATGAACACAGTCGCCGAAGTACTCGCGCGACACGGCATTAGTAGTGAGAAGGGAGTTTTCGATATTCCAACAGCGCTTCGTGCAAGCATCGGAAACTCCGACCCGGATGCACCGGTATTTGCATTAACCTGCGAGTATGACGCCCTCCCGGGCATCGGGCATGGCTGCGGACATAACGTTATGTGCGCCCAAACAGTGGGGGCATTTCTAGCATTATCAGCACTCAATTCAGAACTGCCCGACGGCCTCCCCATGCGGGTGATCCTCCAGACCACCCCCGCAGAAGAATGCTCGACCTGCAAAGAAGTTCTCTTCCAACGAGGCGCATTTGATGGCGTTGACGCGGTTGTAATGGCCCACTCTTACGGGACGGATGTTGCACACCAAACATGGCTCGCACAAAAACGCTTAAAGATCCAATTTACAGGCGTCCCCTCACATGCGTCATCGGCGCCTTTCATGGGGCGTAATGCGCTCGACGCTGCAGTCCTGTCTCTGACCGGAATCGGCCTGCTCCGCCAACAGCTCTCACCCACCGACCGCATGCACGCAATTATCACCAATGGTGGCGACGTGCCTAACGTCATCCCAGAGAAAACCGAACTCAGCATGTGTATCCGATCAAAATACGACTCGGGACTGAGCAACCTTGTTGAACGAGTACTCAATATCTTCCGCGGGGCAGCACTGATGACAGGCACAGCGGTCACTTTTATCGAAGAAGCAAATCGAAACGAAGCGCCCGTTATATCAAATAAGTGGCTCCTCCAATCATGGGTACGTTCACAGCGTCGACGCGGACGAAACCCCCTGCCATTCGGAGTCCTATCAGAGACAATCGCAGCGGGAACAGACTTTGGAAATCTATCAATCCGTATACCGGCAATCCATCCGCTAGTTTCTGTTGGAGACTCTCAGCTGATGCTCCACACAGAAGAATTAGCCGCCGCCGCGGCATCACCTTCAGGGGACCAAGCAGCGCTGGATGGTGCTTTTGGCCTCGCAAGTGTGGCGCTCGACTTCGGCTACGACGAATGCTTCCGAAATGCAGTCGCAGAAGATTTCAATGCGACGAAGGAACTCTAGGAGATCACAGATGTCAATGGTCCTTCTTAAAAACGGAACTTCAATCCCCCAGCTTGGCTTGGGAACTTGGTATCTCGGCGATAGCGCAAGCACACGAGACGAAGAAATTGCCGCCCTGAGATACGGAATCGAATCGGGCGCAACGCTTATCGATACCGCTGAAATGTACGGAAACGGACGATCTGAAGATCTAGTCGGCGAAGCAATCAGCCCCTATGAACGCGATTCTATTTTCCTGATCTCGAAGGTTCTTCCCTCTAATGCCTCGCACGAGCGTATAGAGCACTCGCTCGACACAAGCTTGCGCTTCCTCAACACCGATTATTTGGACATGTATCTCTACCATTGGCGTGGAGCAGTGCCCCTAGAAGAAACCGTCGAAGAATTGGAGCGCCTCCGCGCAAAGGGAAAGATCTCCTCGTGGGGAGTATCTAACTTCGACTGCTCTGATATGTCAGAGCTCTTGGAGGTTCAAGGCTCACAGCATTGCCAAGTCAACGAAGTCCTGTACCACCTTGGTTCACGAGGAATCGAAGTCGATCTACAACCTTTGCACGCTGCACATAGAGTTACGACAATCGCCTACTGTCCTCTTGCGCAGGCTGGAAGGCTGCAGCACAACCTCATCACAAATAAAGTTATCCAAACCCTGGCTGCCGACCGCGGTGTAACTCCCTTCCAAATCCTGCTTGCATGGGTCCTTGCTCATAAGGACGTCGTTGCAATCCCGCGCACCGGAAGCTTGAAGCATATGAAAGAAAACATCGAGGCAGCATCAATCTGCTTCTCGCAAACAGAACTCGATCTTCTCGACTCCGCATTCCCGCGACCGCGGCACCCAGTGCCGCTAGATATCCAATAGGGATAGCTAAATCCGCGCTTGGGAGTGCGGGGGGACGTTAGCGGCGAGGCGGGCAGTATTCGACTGATCCGCCTCGCCAACTATATGCGCCTTATCCAGAGCATCCTGGCGTTCTTGGTCGGAAACTCGATCTTCCAGAGAGGTTGGGATCCCCCGCGAAATCAGCTTTTCATCGACCTCGTTGACGAAAAGCACACGCCTGCGCTTCCGCGCGCGCGTCGCATGTTCTTCGGATCCCGCAGAGTTATCTCCACTTCCTAAATCCGGCTCATGAGAGTGCGAGTGCATCGCCTCAAAAGGGTCACTCACTTACTATTCCTGCGAATCACATGGCGCAAGACCGCATCGGTCTGTGCGCCGCGACGAGTCAATCCAAGTGCACGCCAGAGCTCATCAACTGCCTCTTCTTCGCCGCGCTCAACACCATCGGATGCCACCCACAGTGCGACCTCATCCAATTGGTCATCGCTATAGGCCGCCAGCGGCAAACCACGTGCAATCGCGGGACGCTCTCCACGCGCGCTATCAGCATCGTTTTCAGACTCAGCCACGGCCTCGTTCTCACGAGCATCCTCAACCAACTCATCACGGCGCTGACGAGCCTGCGAGGCCTCGTCGTCCTCCTGATCCTCATGCGACGCCTCGGAAGAAACAGAAGCGAAAGCATCTTCTTCTTCAGCTACGCCAAACTCAGCGTCAGGATCCTCGGGAAGTTCAAGGACTGGCGCGGCGGGACCGTTGATCTCATCAACTGCATCCAACACCAGCTGGACAATGCGATCCGTTTCCTTTGCCGGGTCAATGAAGACGGCCATCGACAATGCGATATGCACCTTCCACCCCTGCTCCTCAAGCATCGATGGCCACAGGCGATCGCGCACACGTAATGAAGGCTGAGCAACATACTCATCGTCATCAGTAAGAACCGCGAGAAGCAGACGTCCCGGAACCTCGGGATGTCCAATTGCAAGGGGGATCCGCAAACCACCGGGAATACCGATATTTGCAACAACCTCAAGACCCAAGCCGTACAGACGATCCGCTAGGTCGATGAGCAGACGATCCGGCTCAATCTCCAGGGTCGGCCATGCATCAATACCCACACCCGACTGCCCTTGAGCAATCTCTAGCAGATCAACCAGCATGAGCGCACCGCGCTGGGACAAACGCGAAGTATCAATCTCTTCGGGTCGAATCGAAGAGACAACAGTCAGATCTCCGCGCACCGAGCGCAAGACATCGGCCATTGCTCCCGCACCCGCAGGGGAAGAGAAAACACCGAAGTGGTGAATAACGCGACCGTGAGGAGTCTTCGCGAAACCAACCGAAATAATCACGTGGTCGCGACCTAGGCCTCGTGCACCATCGGGGTCGACAACCACGAAAGGTTCCACACGCGCGGGATCAAAGAACGAGGCCAAGCCAGGCTCAGCGCCGATCGTGCGCGTTAGTTGAGCGCGGATCCGCTCAGCGTGCTGTGCATTCAACGCGACGACAGCAAGAGAACGATCGGGGGTTGAAGTCGCGTGCTCAAGAACAGCCTCGACAACGGCATCAACTTCCACGGAAGTCGACTCAACGGCCTCGCTTCCCGGAGTCGGCATCCCTGTGCCCTCTGTCCACACCGCGGTCACCGGAGCACTGGCAGAAGTCCAAGGAACCGGAACACCCGTGTGATCAACGCGGTATCTGGCAAGAAGCAATGCCATCTGATCGTTCAAGCGCGTGGGGCGAACATCCATGCGCACCTGCGGAAGAACCTCGGCTAGGGCATCGACGGCATCCTCGCTGTGTTCCTGCGCAAGATCAGCAAAGACGACTACCTGCGATGCCCGCGAAATAATCGGAACCAGTTCTGCGATGGGGAGCTCATCGATGCCGTCCAAAATCACGATATCGACCTGTTGCTGCTCAGGCAGAATTTGGGGAACCAGCGTCGGGACCGTCAAAACCGCGGGAATAAGCTTCCACGACAAGGGGAATTGCGCGTACAAAGACGTCAGCAGATGCTGGTCTTGGACGGCCAATTCAAGAGCGCGCAACGCTTGCGGATCATCGGCCAAAGCCTGCGTACGTACCCGGTGCAGACGCGAAATGACCTGCGGGACCAGAGATGCGACCTGGCGGCGATCCAAATCGCGGCCCTCGATCAAGGTTTGCTCCAAAACGGCAGGATCAAACCCACCCAAGCGCGAATCGGTTGCCAGCATCAAGCCCAAGATCGATGCCCACCACGCTAGGTCGAGTTCGGCATCCAGTTGGTCGTCAGCAACATGACGCTGACGAAGATCTCGGGTCAGCGGTTCAAGACCAAGCTCGGACAGAGCCTTCAATACCGCAACGCGACGAGGAAGTTCGTAACCACCTTCGGGATCGCCGCTGAGCCTCTCGCACAGTTTCGCCAATTCGGCAATCGACATTGCCTCAAGATCACCATGAGCCGTCGCAAACATGGGCGTCAGATGCTCAAGATCTTCCGCAACATCTTGGGTCAGCTCCACAGCCTGCATCAGGTTCGACGGCAGTGTTGGCCACCCATCAGAATCGCAATGCTGACGCCATACATCGCGTCGTTCTTGGACGGTCAGCAGAGCGCGGTGAAGATCATTGACGTGGGTGCCCGGTCGGAGCATGTCCTGCGCTTGTTTAACCAAACGGACTCGCTGTGAACGTGACATCGAAATACCGTGCTCTTGACGCCATTTCTTGGAGGCGGTTGCAATCACCATATCGGCTGCAGAGCGCTCAAAGACGCGGGGCTGGAAGATATCCAGAACCTCACGAACACCCTCGAACATCGACAGCTGCGCATACCACTGACGCATGTCGACAGCGGGAGTGATCCCACTTTCTCCCGCAACCGAGGCCATGATGACTCGCAATTGCGGAAGCGTTTCCTTTGCCAGGCGATCGACTCGCTCAAGAACATCAGGAACCTGCTCTTGGGAACCAATGACGATCCCCTTCCAGGGACCAACCTGCGCTTGGCGAGAGAAAACTCCTAGGGCCGAGGCCTCGTGAAGAAGTTCGCGGGCACGCTCTCCCTGGTCGGAAGCAATCTCAAGAAGGACATCCTCGCCAAGGCGTATACGAGTTCGGGGCGCGGGCTTTGTTGCCGTCAGATCAGTCAGGACCTGAAGCGCATTGAAAGCACTGACACCGAAATTCTTGAAGGGACGGTGCAAATAGGTGGTGTAAGAAGACAGGGTTTGACGGATGGTACGCAACCGCGCACGCATCTGCGCAACTTCGGTCGTGTCTTCGACCGAGTTCGTGTCTTCGGCCGCATGAAGAAGCTTCTCCCCCAGCAGCGCATCGGTCGCATTCGAGCCATCAATGCGTACCGCAGCCTCATCGATACCGAGCTCACGAAGACGCCCGTGAACTGCAAGAGCGCGCGAGGGCGAACCTGCAATATGAACCAGTGTGCGTCCATTCGCGGCACTGTCGGCAATAATCGCGGAAATAAGAGCAGCATCATCTGCACCCGAAGGCGTATCGACAACGAAGGAATAGCCCTCTGCAACGGCCTCAACAACATCTTGTTGACGCGGGGTCAGATCGCCTGCACCGCGCTCCTCATCGGGGTCACGGTCATTGGGATTGGACTGGGGAAGGGGACCAGAGATCGCACTTCTAGCCGCTGCATCCCCAGCAAGAGCACGAATCACGCGGTTCTTCATCAAAACGGCAGGACGGTCAAGCTCGCGGAGCAAAAGCGCAGCTGGATGTTCAAAAATCCCAATTGTCAGTTCTTCACGAACATCAAAGTTCTCAAGAACTGAGGCCGCATGCCGCGCATGGTCCAAAACCACAGATGCAGAAAAACCGTGTGCCTGTGTCGACAGATGGGCAACTTCATCCATGTCGATGTGCATGCCTTTATCCGCGAGCGCATCTTCAAAAGCAGCGGAGAGTTCCATTCCATGACGTAAGGTGATAACGACGTCATCGCCATCAACGACCAGACGCAGCGGGCGAAGGAAAACGGGAGAGCTCTGTCGGGCTTCGCCGCTGCCCCACTGCGCGTGACCGATGGCAATGTGAATAGGGGCAACGCCGTGGCGCATCGCCATTTCGTGGGCGAAAGAAACCAGGGAACGTGCGCGCTCGAGAGCACGCTTATGTGCCGCACTTTCACGGATCAGGCTGGACAATTTCGTGGGTCGTCCGGCATAAAGCTGCGCCAGTCCTCCGGGGTGCGCCTCAGAGACGGTCAGACTTGGGAAAGAGTTCCCACCTTCCTGCGAAGTCAAAAGGCGCAGTTGCGCACGCCATTCTTGGACAACATGGTCGCTGGGTGCGCTCGGCGTTTCCGGGACGGTATCTACCGGTTCCCGTGAAGAATCTTGCGTCGATCGAGAAAAGAAATTAACGGCCACAAAACCACCGTAGTGGAAATGACTCCTTTGCCACGAGAGGGAACGCCGTAAGGCAACATTTTCCCACCACTCGGGCCACCGAGTCCGGCTGCCCGCAGTGACTTAAGCTATCCCCATGAGCACTGTTGCAACTGATTTTGCGTCCAAGCTTGAACCGCTGGTCGAATTGGCCAAACGCGCGGGTATTTCCAGCAAGCACCTTCTCCCCTACGGTTTTGATCTGGCAAAGATCGATCTGGCCGCTGTCGATGCTTCCGCTCCTCAACGAGCCCGCTATGTCGTCGTGACCGCAACCTCCCCCACCCCTTTTGGCGAGGGGAAAACGACGACTGCTATTGGCCTCGTTCAGGGGTTGGCACTTGAAGGCGCTAACGCAACTTTGACAATTCGCCAGCCATCAATGGGCCCGACTTTCGGCGTCAAAGGCGGAGCGGCCGGCAATGGCAAGAGCCAGGTCCTGCCATTCGAGAAGATGAATCTGCACCTGACCGGCGATTTCCACGCGATCACAGCTGCACACAACCTGCTGTCTGCAATGATCGATAACCACCTGCATCAGGGAAATGAGCTCCACATCAAGGAACGCTCCATCACGTGGCCGCGCGTTCTGGACGTCAATGACCGCTCTTTGCGCCACGTCGTCACGGGCTTGGGTGGCGCAATTGATGGCGTGACTCGTCAGTCGTCCTTTGATATCACCGCCGCCAGTGAGGTCATGGTCATCATGTCCCTTGCCACCTCTTACGCTGATCTTCGCGAGCGTTTGGGACGCATTGTCATTGGCCAAAATGAGGCCGGTGAATATGTCACCGCTGAGGACCTGAAGGCTGCGGGAGCAATGGCTGCGCTCCTTCGCGATGCACTCTGCCCGAACCTTTTGCGCACGACTGAGGGCAGCCCGGTCCTGGTTCACACCGGCCCCTTCGGCAATATTGCCACGGGATGCTCCTCGGTAGTCGCGGACCGCCTTGCTGGGCAGCACAGTGATTACGTGGTGACCGAGGCCGGTTTTGGTGCGGATATGGGCGCCGAACGTTTCTTCGATATCAAGTGCCCCGTGGGCGGTTTGCGTCCCGATTGCGCGGTGATCGTCACGACGGTTCGCGCACTCAAGTCTCACTCCGGTAAGTACCGCCTTGCCCCGGGCAAGCCCCTGCCCGATGCCATGACCGAGGAAAACGTTGAAGAGATTCGCACGGGCAGCGCAAACCTTCTCAAGCACATTGAAATTGTCCGCGGTTTCGGCCTGAACCCCGTAGTTGCAATCAATGTCTTCCCCACCGATCACGAGGCCGAGCTCTTAGAGATTGAGAAAATTTGTGCCGAGGCCGGGGTGCGTGTGGCTCGCTCCCTTGGTGTTGTTGAGGGCGGCGAAGGCGCACGCGAACTTGCGCGCGAAGTAGCTGCGGCCTGTGAAGAATCCGCCGATGCGCAGATTCGTCCTCTTTACGAAGATTCCGATTCCCTCGAAGACAAGATCGCAAAGGTCGGTGCAATGTATGGGGCATCGGGTGTGGATTACACTCCTGCCGCTGCGAAGCGTCTGAAGGAATACCAAGCAGCAGGCTTTGGTTCACTCAAGGTTGTGGTTGCCAAAACTCCGATGTCGCTCAGTGCCGATCCGCAAGCAAAGGGCGCACCTACGGGTTGGACCCTTCCCATTCGCGAAGTCCGTCTTGCAGCTGGTGCCGGCTACGTCTACGCAATTTCGGGAACGCTTTCAACGATGCCCGGTTTGTCGGCTCACCCAGCAGCAGAACGAATCGAACTGACCACCGACGGTGAAATCACTGGGGTGAAGTAAGCCTAAAAGAAACTGCACAGAAGGCTCCCTGTCGATCACTGCTTCATGCAGATCGACAGGGAGCCTTCTTGTTGATTGAGCTCAGGGCACTATTAGATGACCAGAGGGCATCCCGAGCAGTGAAGCATCACCTCGGGCGCCTTATTCCCGTGGCACGCACCTTTGTCCCTCACGTAGAAATTGCGCGCCTATTGCACACTTAAACTCTGCAGAAACGCTTCATAAGCACTCCCTGAACTGCTCTTTTATCTTCTCCATCACATTGGATTTATGATCATCTCATCTAATTTCCTGCTTGCTTTCAGAAGGGATCAATGATGAGCACCGTCCAGGAAGTGAAGGACATTATCGATCGCGCAGCGAAGATGCCGTGGGGGCCCGCGTGCAGTGCCGAGCTTGCGCGCGCAGTGGTGCTCGTCGATTCCTTAGAGGGCGAAGAAGAGCTACGCATCGAGACCTACATTCAGCTGGCTACCGCCTATCAGCAGGGAAATGAAGAATGGAAAGCACTGGCACCCACGGCATGGCTCGTCACGAAATTCGAGGAGAATCCCAGTGCTTTCGACGCGGATCAGATCAAATCCTTAGCCTGGTTGTACAAGAACGCCGCGAGCGCAACAGGACGCAACCCCGCAGTATCGAAGGAGCAAGCACAGGAGCTCTCTGAAGGCTTCGGGAAATTCATCCAGGATGAGGGATATTCAATGCATGCGGTCCACGGAGTCCGTTTCGCCCTCGCACTACGGATGGGTGATCCCGCGGCCGCCCATGAAGAATTGGTGAAGTGGCGGGCAACCCCACGCGATGAGGTTTCTGACTGCGTCCAATGCGATCCCGAACGCCAGATCACCGAGGCCGTTGTCGCGAAAGATTGGGAACGTGCAGTTGCGACAGCGGTACCTTTGCTCGACATCCGCGAGGGCTGCGGAAATCAGCCTGCAGGAGTCCAAGCCCTGTCAATGATTCCTCTATTGATGTCAGGGCGTCCCGAAGCTGCCTGGGAATGCCACGTCCGTTCCTATCGCCAACATCGCCGCAACGCAGAGTACATGGATCTTTTGGGACAACACATGGAGTTCCTTGTGCTCTCCGGGCGTTGGCAGCGTGCGCTCGATATCCTGCGCGACTCCATTGCAGTAACCTCCCGCGCGGAAAGCGCAGCCCTTCTTTTTGATTACCTGAAGGGCGGCGCCTTGGCGGCGCGCGAGGCCGTCGACCGAGGTTTAGGAAAACATGCTTTCCGCGCGCTGTGTACTGGGCAATCTCAGTGGTGTCAGGGTCCTCGTTTGGATGTCAATACCTCTTTGGAAGATGTTGCATCAGGACTCAAAGAATGGCTGTTCTCTGTTGCTGCGCTCTTCGACGCGCGAAATAGCAATGATTTTTACACGGCCTCTGCTGGCGAAGTTCTTGATGAAGGTCCAGTTACTAGCGAAGCAGAAGAACGCGCACAAAAAACCTGGTCTTTTGAGGTTGTGGGCGAACGCGAAGTCCTTCCCGAAGCGATTTCAAGTAGTGACGTCGATGAAACACCGAAGTACTCCACGCGTCGCATCAAACAGGAGAAAGTGAAAACCACCGATGACACGAATCCCTACCCGCGTGTTGATCTAAGGCCCTTTACTCCCCCGGCCTCGATACAAGAAGCCTTCAATCGTTTCTCAGCGCTTTCGGGCACAACCGGTTTCGATCCCGAACGCCAGTTCGTCGTCGACCACGCAACTGTTATGAACGAGTCAGTTCTGGATATCAATTTCAGTCACGCAGGCATCATGGACTACTACATTTTCGCTGTTGTCGTCCTCAAATTGCACCAAAATTTTGATGCTGCTCGCAGGCTTCTCGACCAGGCAGAACAGACGGTTAGTGCACTGAAAGATGACACGTCTATTGTTTCTCCCGGTTTTTTCTCAAAGCTACGGGGACGCCGCGCTCAGCTCACTCGCCAGCAGCTCAACCTTGCATGGATCAACCTCCAAAGTTCTTCCTGCGATGTCATGTATTTCTCCATTCGTGATGAGGAAATCCCCGAAGAAGTAGTGACTCATGCGATGGCCCGCATCAAGAACGCTCGCGCATTAATCGAAGAAGTGGTCCCCGAGCTGAATCGCAATCAGGGAACGGGGAAAGACATTCAGCTCGTTAGCCTCGTTCTCAGCCAATGCGCATCGATTGCGACAATGTGCAAAAACTTCGATGACACTGAGACGACCTACGCACTGTGGGAAAACCTCGAGAGGGCCTTCACTCGTTTTGCACCTTCAAAGAAGCAAGTTGCGCTTGAGCTTCTTTTGGAATATCAGGAATTGGAGCTTGGACGCGAAAAGTACATGGCGGCATGCCAATACGCTGACCAGGCTCTGCGTCTCAACGATCTGTGCGATCCCTATACCGCCCTCATATCGCGAGGGACGATTTGCTCGGCTTCACTGCAGGCACACCAACCTGACGAGGCTCTTGCCCAAGCCAAGCACCTCAATGACGTCATTCATGCCTTCCCAACCGAGGTATGGAACGTCAGTGCCGCACGACTTTTTTCGCAAGCTCTTGCTGAAAAAGATCGATTCACCGAAGCAACTGAAATCCTTGAAGAGGCCTTCAGTACTCTCAATGATTCCCCGTATATCAAAATGCGCTTGGCCGGAGCTGCCCCAACTTTGGCACACCTCTACCTCTGCATCGAGGAATACCAAGACGCCTACGACCTTGCGATGAAGTATTCCGCCGTCCTGCGACAAAACGAGATGTATCGATCGGCTTTGAGCCTTGCCGATACCGCCTCCAATGCGGCGAAGGAGCTGGGGAATTACATTGCCGAGGCCGACGCTGCGGATCTTGCGGCAGAATTGAGCCACGAATGGAAAGAGTACTTCAGGGAGCATCAGTACCTTCGCCGCGAGGCAGCGGCAATGGTCAAAGGACCGCACGTGGGAGAGGACGATCTTGAGCGCGCTCTGGCTGTTCTAGAACGAGACCGTCAGCTCATCGCCTCAATCAAGACGGAGTTAACTGAGAAACAAGTAGCCATATCGCATGCCGAAAACAACTACACCTTGGGGTGGGTGACCCTAAAGGCGGGCAAACCGGTTGAGGCTATGGACGCTCTTCGCGAATCAATCGCATGCTTCCGTGCATACGAAGAATATGACGAGGCCGGTTATCCGATGGAAGTTCTTGCACGTTGCTATTACATGACGGGGAATTTCGATGGCCTGCGCGAGTGCGTCGACGAACTCACTGAGATGACAAAGCTACCCTCGATGAAACCCACTAGGTTGAAGTCGCTCATTCGCGCGATCCAAGAACTCATCGACGAGGAAGACCCCGGGGCTCAAGATCAGTCATAGATTCGCGTGTTTGTGGGGGCAAGGCTCATATGCGCTTACCCCCACAACCGCGAGTAGTTTTAGGACAGATCCGTTACTGCCAAAACCGAAACGGGAACGTTCCCAGCAACCGCCTTTGAATAGGGGCAAAGCTGGTGGGTACGCTCAGCCAATGCCTGCGCTTGTGAAAGCTCAAGACCTGGAACTAGAACGCGGATATCAACAGCAAGGCCGAAGGATTCGCCCTCTGGACCGATTCCGACGCTCACAGCGACCTTCGAATCGGTAACATCGACTCCCGCTTCCTTTGCGGCCAAGCCAAGAGCTCCCTGGAAGCATGCACCATATCCCATGGCGAAGAGAGCTTCAGGATTTGCACCACCACCGGGTCCGCCAAGAGCCGGTGGCATACGCATATCAAGGGTGAGATCAGGGTCAAAAGAGTGGGCCTGACCAGAACGACCACCCGTCACCTCAGCGCGGGCGGTGTACACAATTTTCGATGGTGTATTGCTCATGACGCCATTGTGTCGTTTTTGTCCGAATGGCGCACTATATTTAAGCCGTAGGAGGAAAAAGAATAGAGTGGAGCGCATCGAGTACCACCGCCAAGGAAGACCATGAATACGCGCACTCGTGGATATCTCATTACGATCCTCGCCTCAATTGCCTGGGGCTTCTCGGGAGTCTGTAGTGAATTCCTGATGAAGGATTATGGCGCGAACCCCTATTGGCTCACCGCGATCCGAATGCTTCTTGCCGCACCGACTACGATGGGCTTCCTTCTCTTTAAAGACCGAGGTTTCTCCGCCTTGCACAAAAGCCTCCTGCGAAACCGTCGTTCCTACCTGCCGATGGTGATTTATTCGGTTCTCGGACTAGCAGGCAGTCAATTGACCTACGTGGTCGCGATCGGCTATTCCAATGCGGGAACGGCAACGGTTATTGAATTCCTTGGCCCCATCCTGATTGTCGTTTTCGTCTGTATCACCGTACGCCGTCTTCCGAAATACACCGAGCTCTTTGCCATTACTTTTGCTTTATTGGGCACCTTTATTCTGGCAACCCACGGGAAGATCGACTCTCTGGCTATTTCCACCGATGCCTTGTACTGGGGTCTTGCCAGCGCGATCGGTTTCGCTCTCTACACGCTGATCCCCGTCAAACTCATCCGCCATTACGGCAGCGAGCTGGTCGTTGCTTATGGCTTCATCATTGGCGGGATTATTTTGGGGCTCGGTGTTCGAGTCTGGTCCTACTCCATCAAGTGGGATTTCATGTCGGTGATGGCCATGGCCGGACTGGTCTTAGTTGGCACAACCTTCGCATTCACGCTGTTCCTGCAGGGAGTCGGCGATATCGGCCCGGTACGCGCAAGTCTCATTTCCTGCCTTCAGCCAATTTCCGCAACTTTCTTTTCGTTCCTTCTTGTTGGGACCCATTTCACGCTTATCGATATCGCAGGTATGGCTTTAATTCTGGCAGGCGTTATTATTGTCAGTCTCAAGGATCTTATTTCCGCAAAGCGACAGGATCGTCGTTCTTCTACCGCAACGAGCGACGAAAAGGCAACATCAGAGGGGAAGTGAATGTCGACATTCCAAGTGGACCTCAGAGGGATGGTTGACCTTCTCTCCCGAAACCTATATTCCGGTCCGCGCGTATACATTCGCGAACTCCTCCAAAATGGCCTCGACGCTATTGAGGCCCGCAGTGCACTGGACCCTGACTGCCCGCGTCGCGTCACCATCACAATTGAAGGGCGCACCCTGAAGTGCCGCGATAGCGGAATCGGACTCACAGAACAGGAAGCTGCGGGACTGCTCTCAACTATTGGCGCCTCATCAAAACGTGATGAATTAGGAATGGCTCGCAGTGATTTCCTAGGCCAGTTCGGTATCGGCATGCTCTCATGCTTCATGATTTCCGACTCAATCACCGTTTACTCGCGTTCGGCTAAGTCTCCCGACTCCCCCACCGTGATCTGGGAAGGGAAGACGGAAGGCACCTACACCACACAGCCCCTCCCGGCCTCGGACCCCCACAACTTGGGTGAAGCCGGTACCGAAGTGGTTCTCGAGGCCCACCCCGGCGAGCCCTGGATCGATCCTGATACCGTGCGAGCCCTGGTCGACGAATTCGCCTCGCTTCTTCCGATTTCAATTGAAGTACGTTCCGATTCCGCGTCAACTTTCCATGGGAATGAGACGCCGGTATGGGAACTGGAGCCTTCGCAGCAACAGCAGTGGTGCGATGAGCATCTTGCCTCCTCAGGGATGGACATTATCCCCATCGATGTTCCCGCCGCCGGAGTCAAAGGTATCGCGGTTGTTTCGCAGCGCCCGAATACGCTCTCCAGCTCCAACCACACGGTATATGCAAAGAAGATGCTGGTGTCGCGAACCTGCGAAGGAATCGTTCCGCAGTGGGCGTATTTCGTTCGTTTCATTGGGAATGCAAACTACTTGCGATTGACCGCCTCCCGCGAGCAGCTCAGCGACGATGAGCTCTTGGAAAACACCCGCGAGGCTATTGGAAGTGAGATTCGCGCCTGGCTCGAGGAAATGGCCGAACACTCACCTTCGCGTTTTAACGAGTTCATTTCCACCCATGCGATGGGATTGCGTGCCGTCGCTATGCGCGACCCTTACATGCTTGACCTCACCGCGCGTTATGTTCCCATGGAAAGCACAGTCGGAGCCGCTCCCATACTGACGCTCCTCTCCTTAGAGGAGACAATCCGCTACACGCGTACCGTCGATCAGTACCGAGCCTTAGCCGATGTCGCCGCCTCACAGTCCATAGTCTTGGTGAATGCGGGCTATGCCTACGACGAAGAGCTCATCAATGCGCTGATGACGGATCCCCGTTACTCAACCTTGGCGCAGAAACTTCAATTGGTCGATCCCTCAGAGCTGCTCGACGCCTTCGAAGAATGTAGTTTGTCAGAGCAGGCCGAGGCCATGGACCTCATGCTGCTCGCTGCAGAGGCGATCGACCCCTCTGATTGCGAAGTGGTGCTGCGCCGGTTCACACCAATCACTCTGCCGGCACTCTACCTGCCCGACCCAGACTTCGCGGAACGCCACGTTCAGCGCAATTCTCAGGCTCAGGCCTCGAAACTGTGGGCGGGAATCATGGGGGTTACCGATCCCTTCGCAAATTCCAAGCCGCCCAGACTGGTACTGAATCGTTCGAATTCATTGGTGACGCGATTGATCGTGGCAAGCAGCTCCCCGCAAACCGCCGTCAGTGTCCTGCGCGGACTCTACGTCCAGAGCCTCTTGGCGGGACGTCAAACTTTGGGGCCCAAAGAAAGGGCTTGGGCGGCACAGCTCCTCGGCTCACTACTCGATTCTGCACTCGGCACAGCCGACAACTAATTCTCCAACGCTCGGAAGGACCTCCCATGCCAAACGCTGAAGACGTACGCGAACTCCTCGACTACACCTCCCAGCTTCCATGGGGACCGGCGCGTAGTAGCCAAGTCGCACAGGCGGTTGTCTGGGCGGACGCACTGGAGGGCGAGGCTGAATTGCAGATCGATGCCTACCTCGCTCTGACTTTGTCCTATCAGCAGGGCAATGAAGAATGGAAGGCACTGGCTCCGGTCTCACTCCTTCTGAGCCGCTTTGAAAAGAACTCAGTGGACTTTACTCCCGAACAGACCGAAGAACTCGCATGGCTTTTCAAGAGTGCGGTGGCCGCTGCAGGCCGAAACCCTGCGGTCTCGATTGACCAAATTGATGAACTGATTACCTCGCTTGCGACCTTCGTATCGGGCCAGGGGTTTTCGATGCACGCAGTTCACGGAGTACGCGCAATGGTTGGCTTGCGAACTGGGCGTCTGGATGACGCCCGCGAAGCACTGACCTTGTGGCGCTCTACGCCGAGCGATCAGATTAGCGATTGCGAAGGCTGCGACCCCATGAAGCAGATTAACGAGGCCGTCGCCCGCAAGGATTGGGAACGTGCAGTAGCTACCGCAATGCCGCTTTTCGACGAGGAGGGCGCCTGCGGAGCTCAGCCCCACGGAATCCGAGCCAAAGCAATGATCCCGCTGCTAATGTCGGGGCGTCCCGAGGCCGCGTGGGAAGCGCATATTCGCTCCTACCGGCACCACCGCGGTGTTGCCAACAGCATCGATTACATCGGGTTACATCTCGAATACCTCGTGCGTTCAGGACGCTGGCAACGCGCCTTAGAGATTCTGCGAGACAGTATCGGCATGACCTCTTCTCTTGAGAGTGCGTCGCTTCTTGCCGATTATCTTCCGGCTGCTGCGCTGACGGCTATCGAGGCCACACGACGCGGCCACGGCAATGAACCTTTTGGAGCCCTGTGCACCGGCCAGTCGCAGTGGTGCCAGGGACCACAGCTCGATGTCAATACTCCTCTTTCCGAGACCGCCGCAAAGCTCTCGCAGTGGGCATTGGATGTTGCTTCTCTCTTTGATCAGCGTAACGGGAATGACTACTACACTCGTTTAGTGCGTGAGATTCTTGAGGCTGGACCAGTCGACGAACAGGCAGAAACACGCGCGCAGGGCGAGTGGCAGTTGGAGCTGGTTGGTGAGCGCGAGACGATGCCCGATCCTCTGTCAACTATCGAAGGTGAAGACTTGCCCGCGCAGCGGGTGTCATCCCGCAGTGCTCGCGCACAGGCCGAGACCATTGACCAGTCAAACCCCTATCCACCCATTGACTATTCACTGCCTCCTTTGCCGACGTCGATGCAAGAGGCTTTTGATCGCTACGCTGCACAGACAGATGTCATCGGCTACAACGTGGAGACCAATCTTTTGACAGATTGGTGTCTGGTCAACACCTTGGATGTCGATGAGCTGCAGTTTGACGAAAACGATCCTCAAGCGGCTCTTTCCTTTGCGAGTTTTTCGAAAACTCTTCTGTCTTTGCGTAAAGAGCACGAGAAGTTTGAGTCCGTCTATGAGCGAGTAGCGCCAGTTATTCATTCAATGCCTGAAGGCACTCCCCTACATACGCCCGGTTTCTTCGCGAGGATTTTCGGGCGTTCGCAGGCCTCCTTCAGTCGCAAGGAGCTGACTACCACGCAGCTGGAATTACTGCGGTATTCCTGCGAGCTCGATCGCTACTCATGGCTCGGTATGGATGCGCCAAGCGACCTTCAAAAGAACGCAGTGGCGCTATGCGACGCTTTCGTCTCTCAAATTGCTTCCATGACGTCAACACTGAACCGAGGTGCAACGAAGGCCGAGGATATTGCAGCAATCATTGATTGCCTGTGCACCTGTGGCGAAATCTTCCTTGATTCAGAGAAATCAAAGCAAGCACTCAATGCCCTTCACACGATCGAATCCCTCAAACCCGCTTGCCTGCACAGTGGTACCAGCGAGTCAGCATTCATGCGCACTCTTAGCCTAGAGGGTGCACAGCTTTACCTTGAAATCGACGACTACCGTCGAGCTGCTCAGCTGGCTGACAAGGCTCTGCGTTTAGAGACTCACTGCGACCCCTACACGGCTTTCTTTGCTCGATTGATCATCTGTACTGCCAGCATCAAGGCCTACGAATCAGCCGAGGCTGTTTCTCAAGCATTGCGCCTGAGTGAAATCATCACGCGCACACCGCTGCGATCCTTGGGATTGTCTGCCGCGACAATCATCTCGGATGCATTCGAAGGTGTACACCGTATCGAAGAAGCAATTGAGCTTCTCGAGCAAACCATTTCTCGGGCAGGTGATTCCTCCTTCGCCCGACTTCTGACAGCGCTCATTCGTCTGACCCTGGCAAGCTACTACCTGTCCATCGACCAGGACGAAGAAGCCTACGAAGCCGCAATGGAGGCCATTGACCCACTCGTCGCAAGCGGTAACCTTCGCACTGCCTCGCGCGCGGGATCACTAGCCAACGATGCCGCAAAGCGACTGCACGATCGTCCCAAGCGACTAGCCGCGATCGAGCGCGCTCTTGAGATCGCAAAAGAGTTCAAGGCTCCTCACGATGTCATTGCTCTGACTCGAATGGCTGCAAAGGCTTACGTCGACACCCCAACGGGGAAGGTGTCGGAAGCCGATAAAGAACGTGCCCTTCAAGCTGTAGATGCCGGATCCACGTGGCTCGATTCCTTCACTGAGCAAATAGATCCTCAGGAGATGACTTTCCTCCGTGCTGGAATTACCTACATTAAGGGATGGGTGTACATGACATCCCACGATCACTATCCGGCAATTCCACTTCTTCAAGAAGCTTTCGCTCTCCAAAAAGAGATCAAGGACGCCGAAAACTATGTCTTCCCACTGGCTGCCCTTTCTCAGTGCTATTCCGAACTTGGAGACACTGATGCGCTGCACAATCTGCTGATCGAAGTGAAGGAAACTATTAAGACCACTTCCCTCCACTCTGGAAAGCTCCGCACTCTTGCCCGCGAGATCGAGAAGGAACTCAGCGGCCAAGACGAAGCATGAGGGGAAGACTTCACCTAACTGGGAAACGCTGACAACCCAGCTTCGTTCTTTGCCTCACTCTCGCAAAGTCCTAGGACTTTGGTCGGTGTACGCTGGTTTTGTTCGGAGCAGATCGTGTTTATTGGGGCTGGACGCCCAGACTTCACGGAATGCTCACTCAAAGACCAAGGAGCGACTATGAACGTTGCAGAGCAGCTTGTCTCCCAACTGATCGACGCTGGTGTCCACCGCGTCTACGGCATTGTTGGAGACTCACTCAACCCCATTGTCGATGCAATCCGCAAGTCTGGCGGCAGCAAGAAGGGCGGAATTGATTGGGTTCATGTCCGCCACGAAGAGGCCGCTGCTTTCGCTGCGGCCGCTGAAGCACAACTGACCGGAAAGCTTGCAGTTTGTGCAGGCTCGTGCGGACCGGGCAACCTTCACTTAATCAACGGGCTATACGATGCACAGCGCTCCGCTGCTCCCGTTCTGGCAATCGCCTCGCATATCCCCAGTGTTCAAATCGGCCAGATGTACTTCCAGGAGACCCACCCCGATCGCTTGTTTAATGAGTGCTCGGTTTACAACGAGATGATTTCCAGCGCCGAGCAGGCTCCGCGCGTCGTTAACGCTGCAATTCGTCACGCTGTTGAGCTTTCTGGCGTTTCAGTCATTAGCCTTCCCGGTGATGTCTCCGACCTGAAGGCAACTTCTCCTTCACCGAAATACGTGCCTTCCCGGCGGCCCGTATTGAGCCCTAATGAGGAAGACGTTCGTCAGCTCGCTGATGTTCTCAATCGCGCGAAGAAGGTTGCAATCTTTGCTGGCGCTGGTGTGGAGGGCGCTCATGACGAGGTCATCGAGCTCGCCGACGTTTTGAAGGCCCCGATTGGCCACACCCTGCGTGGCAAGGACTTCATCCAGTACGACAACCCCTTCGATGTGGGCATGACGGGCCTACTGGGTTACGGTGCAGCAGCTGAGGGCATGAATGATGCAGATGTCCTCATCATGCTGGGCACCGACTTCCCCTACGATCAATTCCTGCCTGACACCTTCACCGTCCAGGTCGAAAACCATCCGGAAAAGCTGGGACGCCGTACCGATATTTCGCTCCCGATCCACAGTGACGTCAAGCCCCTGATCACAGCGCTCTTGCCGTTGCTCGATCGAGATCGTTCAGATGCTTTCCTTAAGGCCAAGGTGAAGAAGCACTCGAAGATCATGCACTCCCCCATTGGCGCTTACACGCGCAATGCGGAGCACATGAAACCGATTCACCCCGAGTACGCCGCTCACATCCTCAATGAGGTTGCATCAAAGGATGCGATCTTCACGGCTGACACGGGCATGTGCAATGTGTGGACCGCACGCTACATCGATCCACTTGGCACCCGTCGTCTCATCGGCTCTTTCTTACACGGTTCGATGGCCAATGCGCTTCCTCACGCAATCGGTGCGCAGGTTGCTTTCCCGAACCGTCAGGTTATCTCTGTTTCCGGCGATGGCGGCCTTTCGATGCTCCTTGGCGAGCTGGTAACCGCACGCATGTACAACCTGCCCATCAAGGTTGTTGTCTTCAACAACTCGACTCTGGGCATGGTGAAACTCGAGATGTTGGTAAACGGCCTGCCCGATTACGGCACCGATGTTCACGACGTGAACTACGCGGAAGTCGCAAGCGCAATTGGTTTGCACGGCGAGCGCGTCACCGAGCCGACTCGCTTGCGCGGAGCGCTCCAAGAGGCCTTCGCATACAACGGCCCCGCTTTGATCGAGGTCATGACCGATCCGAATGCGCTCTCACTTCCGCCTGAGATCCGTTCGGGACAGGTAATTGGTTTCGCGACCGCAATGAGCAAGATTGTCCTCAACCGCGGTGCTGGCGAAGCTGTCGCAATGGCAACTTCCAATATGCGTAATATTCCGCGCCTGTAAGCCTGAGGGAGCTTTCTTAGTTTCCTCATAACGCTTCTTCTCCTTGACGAGGCCGTGGCTGGGTTGCGTGCACTTCTTCGCACACCCTGCCACGGCCTCGTCAATTAGGACAAAAGTCCCGAATCGCTTTTGGCACCCTTATCAAGAATTTCAACCAATAAACACAGTTTTCCGCAGCTTAAAAACTATCGTCTTCATTCTTCCTAAAATCGTTATTTTCTTGCAGAAGCATACGATTGTGACAAATTGAGCTGGATTCGTAAATAAATTCGGTTTTTTCCTTTTTTATGACGAAGGCGTCCTAAACTGAAAGTGTCACCGTGTCAGAATCAACTAAGGAATCACCATGTCGCACTCATTTATTGCAGTCGCGAATATCGTGAATGGCGTTGATCTAGATACCTTCCCCGCCTGGCTTCGAATTACCCACTTCATCAACTTCATCATGATGGGGTTCCTCATTCGATCCGGCTGGGAAGTTCTAGCATCTCACCCGCGACTGTACTGGAATAACCACTGCACCCCCGGCTCTGAGTGGATTAAATTCACCAAGGACAAGGTTTCGACCGTCCCCGGCGAGTTCACCGCTCGCGACGATCAGCGCAGTCTTCACCCGCTGATCTCCCTCCCCGGACGAGGCGAAATTGGACTCGGACGCGCATGGCACGCCCTAGTTACCTCAATCTGGTTGCTCAACGGCTTTATCTACGTTGCTCTGCTTTTCGGAACCGGTCAGTGGCGCCGCATCGTCCCGACGTCATGGTCGATTTTCCCCGAGGCCTGGGAAAGCGCCAAGATCTACATGGGCTTGCAGATCCCTTCGATCGAGCACTTCCAGCCCTATGACGCACTGCAGAAGCTCATGTACTTCACAGTTGTCTTCATCGTTGCACCTTTGATGATCGCAACCGGACCGATCATGTCTCCAACCTTCGCAGGGCGCTTCCCCCGCTACGTCAAGCTCTTCCACAACCGTCAGACGGCACGTTCCATTCACTTCCTCGGAATGGCTTTCTACTGCGTGTTTGTGGTGATTCACGTGGCCCTGGTTTTCGTGGTTCACCCGCAGTACAACATCGCACACATGATGTTGGGCGAGAACTACAACGACATCACTGCAGCGCAATTCGCCCAAGCGGTGACGATGCTCATCCTTGGAATTGTTTTTGCAATCGCTCTTTGGATCGGCGCATCCTACTGGTCATTGAAAGATAAGCGCCGCGCACAGCGTCTGGTCTGGGGAGCAACCCAGCCTATCCGCTCGCTCACCCTCGACAAGATGCACTCTCGTCAGGTCAAGACTGGCACCTTCACCGAAGACGATATTTCGCCTTTCCACTGGGTAAACACTCGTCCCCCGACACGCGAACAATCCGAAGAATGGGTTGAAATGCGTGAACGCGGCTTCGAGGACTACCGCCTGGAGATCGGCGGTTTGGTCGAGGAAGAGAAGTCCTTCTCGATTGATGAGCTCAAGGCACTTGGCCACGTCACTAACATCACTATGCACACCTGCATGCAGGGATGGACTGGCATTGCAAAGTGGGAAGGGATCCGTTTGAAGGACGTCTTAGCTTTGGTGAAGCCAACTGAGGGCGCACGCTACGTTATGGTCACCTCCTACGGACATGTGGGGCATATGTACGACGGCGGTCCGACAACTCCGTACTACGAGTGCCTAGAGCCTTCCATGGTTGACGATGATGAATGCATCCTCGCATGGGCAATGAACGGTGAGCCCCTGCCCGACGTTTACGGCGGTCCCCTGCGTCTGCGTGCTGATTCTCAGCACGGCTACAAGATGGTCAAGTGGGTTCACCGTATCGAATGGATCCACGACTACCACGATGTCGGTGATGGCCAGGGCGGTTCCCGTGAGGACTCCGGCCTGCAACACTTCGATGCGCGCGCATAAAGCGCCGGGTGTTGCTCCGGCCTGCCTACTCCACATGAAGTCAGCAAATACAACGGGCTACAACCTGTATCCTGGCGCGACTTCATGTGACAGACCTAAGAGATCAGGCAAGCGGATGACGTAAGACGCCTTTGTTCACAATATGGGGGGCGCTGCCAATTTGATTGGCAGCGCCCCCCATTACTACATGCACGCACTTATGCGGTTTTCTCCGTCTTCCTGCTAGCCGCTCCTCCTCCCCTACCGCCCAGAGCCTGCCACGTCTTTATCCGCACAGGACCCAGGCTTCAAACGGCCCTATTCCGTCACTAACATGCCCACTCCGTCGCTATGCGCGGCTAAGAACGCTTAGATGCATATCGCTACACATTCAGACTCACCAACAACACTGGTGGGCTCCATCTATATAGATGGAGCCCACCAGTACGTGTACTGCGTTTACGCCTGAGACATTTCTCTTGATCGAGGGGATCTGCTCTTCAGGCACTCAACCTAGGTTTTAAAGCCGCAGCTTTAGACTTGCTCTCAGGCCTGCTGACGACGACGCATCAGCGCAGCACCCAATGCCACTCCCAGCACACCCAAACCAATCGCGGGAGCAGTCATAACACCTGTACGGGCCAAGGGAGTCTTCGGCGAAGGGGTGGTACTGGTCGAGGGAGAAGGCGTGGCCTCGGTCGTCGACACAGAGGGAGACGGGGTCACCGTGGTTGCCGGAGGAGTCGCCACAGGAGGAGTCGTCACCGACGGAGTAGGCGGAGTCGTCTTCAACTGACCCTCAACGTTTCCCCAACCGACTGTTTCAATCTCAATGTTCTTAACAGCGGTTTGACCATTGATCACCGCAGTGTTCTTGAAGACGTTTCCGATCTTCAGCCCCTCAGGGGTGTTGAGCTCGGTGTAGTACTTGAGCTCATAAATGGCGTCATCGCTAGCCTTGGGGAACGAAGCGACAAAACCGTTAGCAGTTTCAGTCATTGTGAAGGTGCCACCATCGATGGAGCCTCCCACCCACACCAGCTGACTGGGACGCTGGTGGTAGGGGTCGTTGCGGTAGGCCTCGGTGGTATTCCATTTCAGCAAACGCGCCTGCTGGTTCTTCTTGCCATCATTAAAGAGCTTATAGCCACCGTTAGCGGTATCAAATGTGTCAGTCACTGTAATGACCGATCCTTGCACCGATTTGGCGGGAATGTGAATCTCCCAGGTGAAACGCTCGTTGTGGCCTTCATGCAGCTGCCAACCGTACTTCCAGGGCTGCTTGGGAACCCAGCTGTACTTGTTGGAAACGACGTTGCCGCGATCGATCTTGGCCTCGATCGTGACCGAGTGGCCAATCGTAAAGGTGAAGCGATCCGTCGTTGTGGTCATCGCCATGTCGGCTCGGACGTGGATATCACCCTTGGCGTTGATGTGAGTCTTGACGTAATCGGTGAAAACACAGTTGACGATCTGTCCAGTGCCCGCGGGGACCGAACATTTGAGCGCAACGCCGCCACCGTTCTTGTCAATGACATCGAAGTTTGCACTGCGCGTACGCAGTTCTCGAGGGAGTTGGATCGTCAGGGTGTCGCCCTCGGCAACGTTCTTCCCTGTCGTATCGAAGGTTAAGTCTGCCGAGAACTCGTCCCAAATTATGTTCGGGCCAGTCGAGCTGGACTCATTTTTCATCGATACACCGGTCACCACACCGTTCACTTCTGCTGCCGAGGCCGCGGGTGAGGTGGGGGCGAATACGCTGAGTGCGCCGGCACCGAGCAAAGCAACTGTGAGCGCGCCAGCGAGAGGAACGCGACGCAACTGCGCGCGCGTAGCTTCGTTATTCATGACGTATGTGTCTTTCTGGAGGGATGCCGCTTAAGCGGCTAAGCCATTTCAGGCTAACACTTTCATCTTCAGCTTTGGTCAAGCGATTATTTCGCAAACAACAATGCCAATTTCAGGAAATGCGCAGAATATCAACGATCTACGCATCCAACATCAGCAATTTCCCCGATACATTCCTGAATATTCCTGAGTAAATCCCAGTTATTGACACAGTGTTAGAGATTCGAAATCTCCAAGTTAAGCAGCATTACAAATTCGCGTCTTTCCGGTTAGATAGAACTGACCACCAGCACATATTCGTGCAAATCACCCAGATAACAATGTTTCTAGATAAAGTTGTGGGCCCCATCCATAAGGATGGGGCCCACAGTTCAACCGTTACTTCTCAAGAGAGAAGCGCACTTCGTTCAGACTTAGGCCGGCTGACGACGACGCATCAGTGCAGCGCCCAATGCCATTCCCAAGGCACCCAAGCCGATCATGGGAGCGGTCATAACACCGGTATGTGCCAAGGGAGTCTTCGGCGAAGGAGTGGTGCTGGTCGAGGGAGAAGGCGTGGCCTCGGTTGTCGACTCAGAGGGAGAGGGGGTCACCGTGGTAGCGGGAGGAGTCGAGGTCGAGGGAGCAGGAGGAGTCGGGCGATTCTCACTCGAGAGGTCACCCCAGCCAACCGTATCGATCGCGATACTGTGCTCAGCGGTCATCCCATCGACATCAGCCTTGTTATTGAAAACGTTTCCGGCCTTCGCATTTTCAGGAACATTGAGCACCGTGTAGTACTTGATCATGTAGTAGGCGTCGCTGTTCGAGTTCGGGAAAGAAGCAACGAACCCGGTCGAGGTCTCGGTCATGGCAAAGGTGCCACCATTGACCGCACCTCCCACCGGAATGCTCTCGTTGTACTTCTGGTGACTCGGGTCAGCCTTGAATTCCGCAAGCGAATTCCACTTGAGCAAGCGGGTACGCTGCCAAGCATTCGGATCCGTTGAGGGGTCATTGAACAGCTTGTAACCGCCATGAGCAGTGTCGAAGGTATCAGTCACCGAAATGGTATCCGAGTGAATGTTACGTTCTGGGATGAAGACCTCCCAGGTAAAACGTTCATTGTGTCCCTCGTGCAGCTGCCAGCCGTTCTTCCACGGAGTATCGGGAGCATAGCCAACCGCATTCGGAACGACGTTGCCATGCTCAATATCTGCAGACAGCGTAATGTCATGACTCAACTTGAACTCAAAGCGAGTTGAAGTGGTCGCGCGCGTAACGTCCGCCAGGACATGGATATCGCCCTTCATGTTGATGTGGTTATCTGCGTAGTCCGTAAACGCACAGCGCAGCGTCTGTCCCTCGCCATTGGGGATGATGCACTTCATTGCGACGCCACCGGTGTTCTTATCTGTGACATCAAAGGAGGTGGCACGAGTACGCAAGTCACTGGGAAGTTGAATCGTGATCGTGTCAGTTTCCGCAACATCCACACCAGTCGTATCGAAGCTGAAATCCATGGTGAAGTTATCCCACACACGGTTGGGGCCATCCGGAGTCGAACGGTTCTTCATCACGACGTTCTTGACGACCTGATCGACCGCAACGGGATAGTGATCAGCGGCTTGTGAAGAAGAAGCGGTAACGACAGACATCACGCCGGCTCCGGCAAGCGTGCACGCAAGAGCACCGGCAACCGAAGCGCGACGCGCACGCGCGCTTGTAGCATTGAAAATCATGAAGTCATTTCTTTCTGGAGGGTTGTCACACGGGTGACCAAACATTAGAAGAGTATCACGCCCACATTCAGCTTCAACTCAGGTTGCACTGTTAACAACATCAGAGTTTTTGCCCATAATCTACGGATTTTCAGAAATTTTTTCAAACAAAGGCCGATACATGTGTGTATATTCATAGCAAAATCCCAGTTTTGACTGAAAATGAAGTACACCTTGAGGCAACGCTGCTGCCCGCGTTTCCCGCGTGAAGATGAATGGACGCAGAAGTCCCGCACTTCACTCCCCAATCACAACATGGAGCCCCCCACATAGCGATTGGCCGATGCCCCCACACGGAGACACCGGCCAATCAAACTAGCGAGAGATTAAGTTACTGCGCGCGTCGACGCGAAATCATTGCGCCCAGTGTGCCAGCTAAGACGCCAGCGATAAGAACAACCGCTGTACTTGCACCCGTGTGAGCCAAAACCTTTGGTGCTGCGCTGGATGTTGAAACGCTGGGTTCAGGCTCGGGACTCGTGGTGGACGGAGTGGGCTCAGGCTCGGGCGTCGTAGTAGACGGGGTCGGCTCGGGCTCGGGCGTAGTCGTTGACGGAGTGGGCTCGGGCTCGGGCGTCGTAGTAGACGGGGTCGGCTCAGGCTCGGGAGTAGTCGTCGATGGAGTAGGTTCAGGAGTTGTCGTTGAAGGTGTCGGCTCCGGGGTAGTCGTCGACGGGGTAGGCTCAGGCGTCGTAGTAGACGGAGTCGGGGTCGGCGTCTTCTTCTTATCTGCATCGACATCGCCCCAACCGGCGGTGTTAATGACGATGCTCTTCTCGGCAACCTGGTCATTGACGACAGCAGTGTTCTTGAAAGAGCTACCAACGCTTGCACTGGCCGGAACCTTGAGTTCTGTGTAGTACTTGAGCAGGTAGTAGGCATCGCCACCCGAGTTCGGGAAAGATGCGACAAAACCGTTAGCAGTCTCCGTCATGGTGAAAGTGCCACCATTGATCGAGCCTCCAACGTCGACCTTTTCAGCAAAATTCTCACGCTTCGGGTCGTTCTGGAAGTCTTCCAGCGAATTCCACTTCAGAAGACGCGTACGCTGCCATGCACCATTCGGATCATTGAAAAGACGGTAGCCACCGTTGGCGGGATCAAAAGTATCGGTCACGCTGATGGTGCTTGCATGGTTTTGACGCTCAGGGATGTAGACCTCCCACGTAAAGCGCTCATCATGCCCGTTGTGAAGCTGCCAACCATCCTTATAGGCCTTGGCAGGCGCATGAGCATTAGACTTCGGAACAATCTTTCCATTGGGCATGGGAACAGGAAGCGTCACCGTGTGATTCACAGTGAAGCTCAAATTTTCACTTGAAGATTCGGCGGCTGTATCACCAACCAGGTGAATCTGGCCCTTCGCATTTTCATGCGTCTTCATGTAGTCGGTGAAAACACAGGTGAGTTCAGGTCCTTCGCCAGAAGGCACCGAGCACCGAAGTGCTACGCCACCGGTCTGAGCATCAGTCACATCGAAAGATGCCTGACGAGTCCTCAATTCCTTGGGAAGCTTGATGGTAAGCGTGTCATTTTCGGCTACAGTCTTACCGGTCGTATCGAAGGAGAAAACGGCGTTGAAAGAGTCGAAGACATTGTTGGGACCATTTGGATGCGTGGTGTTCTTGATCGATGCATCGGTAACCACATTGACATCCGCAGCCTGTGCGACGCCATTCGAGGTTATTACACCAGCAGCAGCTCCAGCACCGACCAGCGCACAGGCAAGTGCTGTTGCTCCCCAAGAAGACAGCGGGCGGGCGCTTGTCACTTCAGAGTTCATTTCAAGTTATCTTTCGTTGAGAACGTCGAACTGTATTGAGATCCCTCGAATGCTACCACATCAACATACAGGATAAAATCAGTTATTTTTCACACTTTCCGCATTTTTCAGATATTGCACGGAAAATCCCGAATTTATAACGCAAGAGACGAACTCTATTCATCCACAATTCCCCTGCGCAGATGAAGGCCATACGACAATTTCAGATTCTTATAGAAAACGTGGCTGGTGCAAAATTACGCACCAGCCACGTTCACGATCACCGATCACTTATTGTGCCCGACGGGCGATGAGCGAGGCGCCCGAAATTCCAAGCAACAGCACCGAAAGTCCGATCAGCGCAGCATCACTTCCCGTACGGGCAAGAGCCTTTTGAGGGGGCAAACTTGCGCTTGTTGACGAGGCCGGGGCCGGGGTCGTCGTCGAGGCTGTCGGCTGCGGTTCCGGAGTCGATGATGAGGGTACAGGCTCAGGCTCGGTAGTCGACGGCGTAGGCTCGGGTGTAGTCGTCGACGGCGTGGGCTCAGGTGTAGTCGTCGACGGCGTGGGCTCAGGTGTAGTCGTCGACGGGGTAGGTTCAGGCGTCGTTGTAGACGGGGTAGGTTCAGGCGTCGTTGTAGACGGAGTTGGCTCAGGAGTTGGTGTGGTCTTTTGATCTGCGTCCAGATCTCCCCAACCGGCAGTCTTGATGGCAATAGTGTTCTCAGCCTTCTGCCCACTTACAACCGCTGTATTTGTAAAAGTGCTGCCGACTTTCGCGTTAGCTGGAACATTCAGAACTGTGTAGTACTTAAGCAGGTAGTACGCATCGCCATGAGTATTCGGGAACGAAACACGGAAACCATTCTCGGTATCTGTCATCTGGAAGATTCCCCCATTAATTGCACCCCCTACCGAAACAGTCTCTGCAGGACGTTCATGACTGGGATCCGCTTTAAAGTCCTCCAGCGAGTTCCACTTCAGAAGGTGGGTGCGCTGCCACGCATTCTTACTGCTCTCATCATTGAAAAGACGGTAGCCACCATATGAGGAATCAAAAGTGTCATTAATGACGATGGTGTTTTCACCAATACTGCGCTCAGGAATGTAGACCTCCCAGGTGAAGCGCTCGGGGTGCCCGTTGTGAAGCTGCCACCCGTACTTATACGGGGTCTCCGGGGCGAAACCTCTTGTGTTCTTGACAATTGCCCCATGATCAAGGTGCATCGGAATATCAACTGAGTGATTAATCGTCGCATGAAGCACTTCACTTGTTGTTTCTTTCACCGAATCTGCAACAAGGACAATATTTCCCCTGGCATTAACATGCGTTGCCATAAAGTCGGTGAAAACACAGGTCACTTCTGGACCTTCAGCTGCAGGAACAGTGCAGCGCAGCGCAACGCCACCTGATTCCGTGTCGGTTACATCGAAAGAAGCACTGCGAGTTCGCAGCTCACTGGGAAGCTGAATATTAAGAGTATCGTTCTCAGCAACTGCCTTGCCGGTAGTATCAAAAGTCAGCTCGAGCTTGAAATTGTCATAGACATAGTTCGGACCTGCTGGCGTCGACGTATTAGTAATCTTCGCTCCAGTCACGGCATCAATTTGAGCGGCCTGTGCAGATTGGTCAGCCGCCACGACTCCTGCCAAGGCGCTCACACCCACCAAGGCGCACGCTGCCCCTGTTGCAAGCCATGACGGAACTCGTAAAGCGCGCTTCATACCTGACTCCATAACGCGATACACCTCTTCAGCAAGGTTAATAATATTCAGACTCTCAAATGCTAGCACTGAAAATATGCAGATGAATTTCAGCAAGAATTGAGAAAAGCCTCAAAAGCTGAATAAATACACGCGAAAGAAGGCTGATAGATCACATAATTGCGACACTCGAGATGTCTCACATCTCAGACAATATTCAGTTTTGACTCGGATCCAAAGCCATATGAGAATCTTTAATCCGGGCTGCAGGAGTGAAAGCCAACGCGACACCAGCAAGCACTGACAGAACAACGAAGATATACATTGCCGCTTCGACACCCACAACAGACGCAAGAAGACCAGCAGCGACTGACCCCAGGGGCATCACTCCCCACACCGCGAAACGGAAGGTCGCATTCATGCGTCCAAGCATCCACTTGGGGCAGATCTCCTGCCGCAAACTCATCTGCGTCACGTTGTAGATGGTGATGAAATACGAATACACGACTCCCGCACCAGCAATTACCCAGCCCGCGATCTCGGGCACATGAAGTGCCGCCGGCTGCAAGACAAGGATCGAGACTCCAATGACGTAAGTGATCACAATGCAACGACCGATTCCCAGGCGCCCAAGCCACAGGGAACGAGTCATCGCCCCAAGAATGCCACCAAGTGCTCCCGCGCTCAGAAGGACCCCCAATTGCGTCGCATTCATGCCCAGCGTTCGAAGCACCAAAATCGGCAAGAGAACGCGCAGCCCTGAACCCGTAAAAGCAGCAAAGGAGATGCAGGAGAATAGGGGGAAAAGCAGAGGCTCATGTCGAACGAAACTCAACCCCTCGCGGATTTGTGCAAGCAAAGAGGCACTAGGGCGTGCTGGTTTAGGCTCAGGTGTTCTAATCCGCCAAATCGCCACCGTCGAGAACACGTAAGTTACTGCGGTGAAAACGTAGGCCAGAGGGGGCGCAAGGACACCCAGAAGCCAGCCGCCTAAACCAGGTCCACCCGCTGCGCCGACCTGGTACGAGGCCTCGAGTCGGCCATTCGCAGCCGCGATGTACCGCGTGGAGGCAATTGCTGGAACATAGGACTGATACGCAACATCAAAGAAGACTGTCGCAAGTCCCAAGAGCGCAGCAACGATCATCAGGTGCGTGAGTGTCAGCGTAAACCACTCATATGCGATCGGAATCGAAATGAGCGCAAAAACCCGCGCAAGGTCAGAAACAATCATGACCCGGCGTTTACGCCACCGATCAACCCACGCACCCGCGGGAAGACCAATCAGAAGAAATGCGAGTGTTTGCAAGCCGGTGAGAACACCGATTTCAGACTCCGTGGCATGCAATATTGAGATAGCGATTGCCGAGGTTGCAAGAGTGGCTACTTGGAAACCAAACTCGGCTGCGGTCTGGCCGGCCCACAGGTGCATGAAAGCGGAATTGCGCGTGAGAGGATGGCTCAGCAAGCGCCCAAGCACCCTGTTCACTTCTCCCCCATGCTGCTTTGCGTTATTTCTTCACTACCCCGATGGTGCAACCGCGCAAATCTGGGGAGTCCTCTCCGAATAGAATAATACAAAACGGCCTGAGACCAAGCCGTTTTGCACTTCAGTGCCCCCGAGACGATTCGAACGTCCGACACCCGCTTTAGGAGAGCGGTGCTCTATCCCCTGAGCTACGAGGGCGCACCCCCATAGGGTATCACCCACCTCTTCGTTTCTCAGACTCTCGAAAAACAATGCATATACGCAAGCGGCGACACCCGAAGATGTCGCCGCTATTTAAAAACGCATTGTCAGCGCCTGCTCCACTCCTGCGAAGGATCAGGTGACACATCGTGGTGGGCAGATGGAACCACCATCACCGGGCAGGTTGAGTGCGCGATCACTGTCTGCGAAGTCGAACCCAATAAGATGCCGGCGAAGCCACCGCGGCCTCGGGTACCAACGACAACCAAATCGACGGCTGTCGAGAACTCAATGAGCAACGATGAGGGGGACCCGTCCAAAGCATGACGAGCAACCTTGCGCTGGCGCCCATCCAAGGCTGCATCAACAGCGCTATCAAGACCCTCCTTGACATCCTTGAGGAGCTTGTCGCGATCGATATTGGCTGGCAACCAAGCCATCATCGTCGTACCCGTTGTCATTGGGACTGCGGCAACTGCGGTCAGGCGAGCATCCCACAGCTCGGCCTCGTCAACCGCACGCTTGAGCGCCGAGGTCGCACCTTCGGACCCATCAGAGCCAACGACAATTCGCTCAATGGGAGTGAAAGCCTTACCCGAGGTGTGACGGGGCACAATAACGACCGGGCAATGAGCATGAGCAGGAAGTGCGGAAGACACAGTTCCCAGGAGGCGGTCGGCGAAACCGCCACCACCGCGCGAGCCAACGACAATCAAGTCGACTTCGCGAGACATATCGATAAGAATTCCCGCGGGATCACCAGCTTCGACGAGGCCGTGAACGTCAGGAGCGCCAATTTCCTTTGCCAGGTCAACGCCTTGCTTAACGATCTGCGATGCTCCTTCTTTAAGAGCCGCATCGTCGAGGACCGCATATCCGCCGTCTAGGGTTGCCGCAGCATACGACGCAACGGCATATGTACAAATAATGTGAAGTCTGCATGAACGAACCTTTGAACGCTCTGCGGCCCACTTGACTGCTGCGAAGCTCTCCTTTGAGCCATCCACACCGACCAAAATCACTTCTGATGTCCCCATGACTACCTCCTCGTGATTACGTCACCACTATTTTGCCCTATTCTCACGCGAAATGTCAGCACTTCTGCGATTCCACAGCGAAGAAGTGAATATCACGGAGCGCGGGCGGATATAGAAAAGGGGCCGCCGCAGCGACCCCTTCCCTATCACACAAAAACTCAGTAGCGCACGAAGCTGTAGTTACCCCACAGCGGCTGGACCTTAGTCACAGAACCGGGGGTGGTAGCCTCGACGACCATTCCGTTGCCTGCGTAGATGCCCACGTGACCGTAGGCGTGCCACACGAGGTCACCGGGACGCGCTTCAGAAGCGGAGACGAAAGTACCCGCTGCGCCCTGCGCACCAGAGGTACGCGGAATGGAGATACCTGCACGAGCGTAAACGTACTGGGTGAAGCCAGAGCAGTCGAAGCCCGCGGGGGTAGAGCCACCGTAGACGTAAGGAATGCCGGTGAGCGACAGAGCGATCGACACAATGTCGTTACCTGAAGGGTTCAGCGCTGCAGACGAAGTCGCCGAATCGCTCAGATCCGTACGAGTGTAATCACGCGAAGTAGTATTCGTCGTTGCAACAGGAGCCGGAGCTTCAGCCGAAGCGGAAACTTCGTCACTAGCAGACCAGGCGATATCCGGGACCGAAACCGTCGTAGGCAGAACGGTCGCGGTGTTGTTTGAAGTATCGACTGCGGCATCGTGGACGGTGGGGGCTGCGGTTGCAGTACCACCGACGACAGCGGTCAGAGCGAGTCCAGCGGCCGACGCAGCAGCGGTGCCGCGAAGCGGTGTCTTGAACGCGGTGAGCGTGTCAGCCAAGTCGAAAACAGGGGCCATCGGGCGGCGTGCCTTGCGGTGCCGCGGCGCGGGCTTACCAGTTGTCACAAGTAATCTCCTCTTTGACCTGCGAGGTGAGCTGTCGGGTTCGGGCGGGAGAGCCCGGCTTGGTTTCCCAAGCTTCACCCCAAGACCCAAGGGTCGTAAGTGGTTTCCCCGCGTTGAACCTTCGTCTTACCTATTTCTTCGCGGTTCAACCTCGGTTAACGAAGAACGGTCGGCCAGTGCGGCCACGTATGAGTTTATCCTACCGCCCCTAAAATGTCACGCCAATGTAACGAAACGATGACGAACATATTACAGGTTTTCTTAAGGTTTTGCAGCTTACTTTCAGAATTGCTGGTCAGGGAACTTAATTAAGCGTGATGAAAAGGTGTGGAGCAAGCGTCAAGGGCAGTTGAACGGCCTGACCGGGCACTGATTCCTTCCCATCATTGGTGTGAGTTACCTCAATAACGACCTCACGAGGGTCAGCCTCGAAGTTAATCCGAGCCCCCGGACGCACTCCGCAACGAGCAAAGGCATCCAGCAATTCCGTCTCTGCTTGGATGGGTTCACCGATTCGGGTCACCGTTCCAGAGGTGGACTCCCCCATTCGCAATGCCAGTTCCATCGAAATGCCGTCTGACACTCCATCCGTCCCAGGAATTGGGTTTCCATAGGGATCGGTCGTCGGGTTATGAAGAATTTCCCCAAGACGCTGTTCAACCTGGTCCGACATGACGTGCTCCCAGCGACACGCTTCCTCATGGGTGTGGGCCCAATCCAAACCGATGACATCAGTCAAAAGACGCTCAGCAAGGCGATGCTTGCGAACAACTTCAATGGCGCGCTCACGCCCCAGAGCCGTCAGTTCCAACCGCCGGTCCCCCATGACATGCACGAGGCCATCACGTTCCATTCGCCCAATAGTTTGCGAAACCGTGGGGCCAGAGTGCCCCAATCGCTCAACAATTCGAGCGCGAAGAGGCGTAACACCGTCTTCTTCAAGCTCAAAAATCGTCTTGAGATACATTTCGGTGGTATCGATCAGATCGCTCACGATTCCTCCATAGGTAGTTTCTGACCTCAGAGTACATATTTCCGCGCCATGGTGTTCATTAGCTACGAAAACCGCGCGTCACGGGGAGTCAGGTGAACAAGTTCAGCATCAATTGAGATAAGCCGATGTTTCTAATTCCCCATAAGGGGATCGTAATGAGCATTCGGGTTCTCAATTTCAATGGGGTGCGCACCCGCGCGAACATGTAAATGGATATCCCACCGTTTCATACACACCGCTGCGGCAATAATCGTCACAAGCACGGTTGAAACAGAACCCACCCAAATTGACGCACGGGCATCAATCACTTGACCAATCCACCCGACAAAGGGAGCGCCGATAGGTGTCGACCCCATGACGACCATGCCGTACAGAGCCAAAACCCGTCCACGTACGTCTTCTGCAGTCGTGGTTTGAACCGCCGCATTTGCAGAAGTGAGCATGGTGATCATGGCAAAACCCGTCGGAATGCACATGATCCCATAGGTTTCATAGGTGGGAGTAAATGCCAGAATCGTTGATACAACGCCCAATGCAATAGTTGAGCCAACGACCAAACGAAGGCGCGGAAGCTTCCGCCGCGCAGCAAAAAGTGCCCCAGAAAACGATCCGACCGCAATCAGTGCACTCAACATACCGTACTGGCCCGCTCCCCTATGGAATACCGTTGTCGCCATGACAGCCGTCGTAAGCTGCTGATTTAAGGCCAAAGCCGAAGCAAAACCAACTACAACAATGATCAAAATAAGATCGGGACGGCCTCGTAAATACACAAGCCCCTCACGCAGCTGCCCTTTCTTCCGAGGAACCGGCCGACGAGGCACTAAATCCTTATGGCGAATTGATGTCGTGAACATCGCGGCAATCAGGAACATTCCCGAGTTCACAAAGAAGACCCAGGCCTCGCCCACCCAATCAATCATCAGGCCCGAAATTGCGGGGCCTACCAGACGGGCAAAATTAAAAGCAACAGAGTTGAGCGCCACAGCGTTCGTGATCGATGAAGCGGGAACAAGCTCGGAAACAAAAGCCTGGCGCGCAGGAGAATCAAAAGCTGCGGCAACTCCCCCGCCAAAGGCTAAGGCATACACCAGCCACAGATGCGCATGCCCCGTAAAAACCATAATTCCCAAGAGCAGGCCGAAAACACCGAAAGATGTCTGGGTGACCTGGATGATTCCTTTGCGATCAAGACGGTCAACCACGACGCCCGCATAGGGACTCAAAAGAAGAATGGGGAGAAATTGAAGAGCTGTGACGACACCGATTTGGAAAGAGGAATTCTGCGTCAATACGGTCAAAACAAGCCAGTCCTGAGCGACGCGCTGCATCCACTGGGCAGAAGCAGCCAGCACATTGGCGACAAACCAATGCCGGAAACTCCGGTACTCAAATGACTGAAAAGTTCGTGACACAAAAGCCCCCACACCGCTCAAGACTGCTTTTGCAGGATACGCCCAAATACAGGTGTGGGGGCCGACACATGCCGGCCCCCACAAAAGGCGAATAACGGATCAGGCTCCCAAAGCAGCCCGAATCGGACCCAAAAGGAAGTAGACCACGAAGAGGATCGAGGTCAGCCACATCAGCGGGTGAATCTTACGAGCCTTGCCCAGAGTGATCTGAATGACTGTGTAGGCAATGAAGCCAACACCGATACCCACCGAGATCGAGTAGGCGAAAGGCATGAAGGCGATGGTCAAGAAGCCGGGGATTGCATACTCCGGATCCTTCCAATCAACCTCAAGAACCTGAGCCATCATGAGGAAGCCAACGAAGACCAGTGCGGTCGAGGCGGCCTCTGTCGGGACAAGCTGAACCAGGGGCGAAAGGAAGGTGGACAGCAGGAAGAGGACACCGGTGACAACCGAGGCCAAACCAGTACGCGCACCCTCGCCAACACCGGCGGTCGACTCAATGTAGGAGGTGTTCGAAGAGACACCGCCCAGACCACCTGCAGCAGCGGCCAAGGAGTCTATGAGCAGAATACGGCTGGAGTGAGGCGGGTTTCCGCCCTCGTCCAGAAGACCACCCTCGGCACCGACAGCAACCATCGTTCCCATGGTGTCAAAGAAGTCTGCAAGCATCAGCGAGAAAATCAGCAGAAGAACCGAAACGACGCCGAGCTTTCCGAAGGCGCCGAAGAAATCGATCTGGAAGAGCGAGTTAAAGCTGGGGATCGAAATCGGAGAGCCGCTCAGTGCTGGAACGGTCTGTCCCCAACCGGTAGGAGAGTTCTCACTACGTACGGGAAGGTGAACGAAGAGCTGGAGGATCGCTGCCAAAACCGTGGAAGTGATAAGGCCGATGAGCATTGCGCCCTTGACCTTGCGCACGTACAAGATGATGGTCAGACCAAGGCCGACAACGAAGACCAAGGTTGGCCATCCCTGCAGGGAGCCATTAATACCAAGCTGAACCGGGGTTGCGCCTGCACGAATGATACCCGCGTTAATCAGGCCAACCAGGGTAATAAAAAGACCGATACCTACAGAGATAGCGGTCTTGATCTGGTACGGAACTGCGCGGAAGACCGCGTCTCGGAATCCTGTCAGAACGAGAAGGGTAATGAGGATACCCTCCCAGAAGATCAGGCCCATGGCCTCTTGGAAGGTTAGTCCTGAACCAAGGACCAAGGTGAAGGCAACGATTGCGTTGAGGCCAAGACCTGCGGCCAGCGCCAGCGGGTAGTTCGCAACGACACCCATGAGGATGGTCATGATGCCCGCGACAAGTGCGGTGCCTGCAGCAATTCCTGCGGGAGTGATGGAGCCGTCTTGAGGCAGAGCGGCCGAAAGAATCGAGGGGTTAACAACAAGGATGTAGGCCATTGCGAAGAAGGTGACCACGCCACCTCGGATTTCGCGACCAATTGTGGATCCACGTTCAGTGATGTGGAAGAAAGTGTCAATGGAATTCAGTGGCTTTGCGCTCGATGGCGCTTTCTCTTGTGTGCTCACTCCCCAAATAATCGCTGAAAAAACGCTCAAAGTGAAGCGCTTATCATCCAGCGAGATGCACTTTGATTTCCCGGATCGACCTGCTTATAGTTCTTGTTTAGAACCAGTTTCGTTCTCAGGACCCGATTCGCTCAGATTCAACAAGGAAATCGTTGATACGCGAGGGGCGAACCGGCCAATCCGTTCCATTGTTCGGCACATCAGTTTCAGAGTGTGCACCGCAGGTGTGATCCAAACTCACGACACAGCCATCATCTTGTGCCCATTCATTTGCACAGACACCAAAGACCAGACGCATCGAACCGGACATCTTCATGAGGAAGCCACAGGTCGAACAGGTCTGCTTGGGGCGACGACCACGCTTCGGTCCACGATCCGAGGCGTACCAGCGCTTTGCAGCATCGTCGTGACCTTTATCAGAAAGAACGCGAACGCGTCCCAATCCCAACTCGCGATCCGTTGGCAAATCCGGATCTTCACCGGTGTCCTCAAGCCCCGAAATCAGGCGATCATCATCGTCACGGTACGGCAGAACATCCTCACGGCTCACATCACCCGGCTGCAGGCGCTCCTCCCACGGGAGCCACTCGGGTGCCAAAAGTGCACCGGAACCGGGTACCAAATCAACTTCACACACCGTGATCTTCCGCGAGCGCGGAACGCGCGTCAAAATGACCGACCAACGCCAGCCGACATAACCGGCATCGTTACAGGCGAAGTAGTGAGTACCAAGGCGCTCGGCATTCATTTCGAAAGAAAGATGCTCCCCTACCGAGGCTTCTCCCCCAACTTCGACCGCGTTTTCACGCGCAAAATCCACCGCTTGGGCGAGCTGCTGATCCATTCGCCCACGCGCGGACGCAGTTTTTTCAGGCATCAAAATCCTCTGCAACGGCCCGCATGACCTTCGCGATCTTTGCTGCATTTTCCGGGTAGTGTCCGCGGCGCAAAGATTCAGAAGAGGCATCGAGCAGTTTAATTAAGTCTTCGACGACGGGCACCATAGTTTCGGGCTTACGTCGTTGGGCACGCGCCACGGAGTGCGGCGTGGAAATAATACGAACCGACAGCGCCTGCGGCCCCTTGCGCCCATCGGCAACTCCGTATTCAACACGGGTTCCGGGACGAGGCGTCACTCCTTCAGGCAGCGCGGAAGAGTGCAGGAAAACCTGACCACCGTCTTCTCCCATAATGAAGCCAAAACCGCGCTCAGCATCAAAAAACTTCACCTTACCAGTGGGCATCCTGTGCACTCCTTCCTGTGTCGTCGGCTAAGGACGTATCCTCCATCATAGATGGCACGTCAATCAAACGCTTCTTAGCCGTAAACTAGTGGCTATGTTTTACCATGCTTTCCGCTCTCGTTGTGTGGCTTTTTTCGCCGCGCTTGCTACGGCGCTTATCGCGACGTGTCTACCGGCCGGAATTGCGCGCGCCGATTCACCGGTGACCGTAACAACAAACTTGACGGATACGGCCTCGTTCCTGTCTGAAAACTCAGTCCAATCCATTAATACCGAACTGCGTGCCCTTCAAAGAAAAGGTTTGGATACCTACATCGTTGTGGTCCCAGATTTTTCAGGAACAGCCCCTCTGGAATGGTGCAATACGGTCGGTACCCAATCGGGCCTATCCAGTTCTTCACTGGTCTTAGTAATTGCAACGCAAGAACGCAAGACGGCCACCTGCGGCAATTCAAACGAAAAAGGGATCACTGACACGGCGGTTGTTACCGCTTTCTCGGGATTAAAGGACGTACTGAGCAAGGCAGATCCTCTGGATGAATCAACTTTAGCTACTGGCCTCGAGCTTTTCGTTACCGAACTGGAAGTGGGAGTAACAACTAAATCCATCACGGCCTCGCCGGCGGCAAGCAAGTCCGCCGCGACGACTTCTCACAGCTCCACACGCAACTCGATCTCACTGGCCATGGCCATCGGCGCAATGGCTCCCTTCCTTCTGCTTCCCGTTATCATCCTCGTATTTCTATTTATTGTTATGCGCTCTCAACGCAAGACACACAAAAATGTCGTGCGTAATCAGGCTCAGGAGCATGTTCAGCAGACATTGGATCTCGCACGCCTCCTGCTGGACGCAGATGACATCGTTCGTTCAAGTGACGACGAAATCCAATTCGCCCGGGCTCAATTCGGCCCCGAGTCCGTCAAGTCCTACTCTGCGGCGCTTGAAACGGCGCGAGCACTGGTTAATAAGGGTTTCACCATGCAGCGTGAGAACGAGGATGGAAGCAACCCGCACTCTCCCTACGAATTCCAAGAGTTTGTCGGGAAACTCAACGTTGCAATGAACCAATTGGTCGCGGAGAAGAACGCTTTCACTCAGCGCCGTAACCAGGTTGCAAATGTCGGCCAGCAGGCCCGTGAGTTGCTCGAGATGATTGCGCAGACTCGTGCTCAAGTTACTCAGGCGGAGATGGACCTTCAGACTCTTCAGCTCGCCTATTCTCCCGAGGCCGTCGCCTCCCTCAAGGGACGTCCCGACCAGGCCCGAGCGCTCTTGGATCAGGCTGAAAGCAGCGCTAATGAGGCTCTAGCAAACGAAAGCAACGGCCAGAATGCGCTCCAGATCCTCGAAATTGCGCGTCGCGCTTTAGCACTGGCACGCCATCAGCTGGAAGCCATCACTCAAGCCCCCGACCAACTTTCGCGTTCTTCGGAACTTTTGACCGCTGCAATCGGCTCAATCACCTCGGATATTTCCGATGTGACTCGCCTTCACGCGGATCCGATCGCATTCCAGCAGCTGGTTGCCTCCGCTCAGGAAGCAATTAACGCCGGTAATGCCGCGCAGAACGGGAAGGGTGATCCTTTAGTCGCGCTTGAATCCCTGCGCATTGCGGAAGCCGCCCTTGACGAGGCCTTGGCTCCCTTACGTAGCGCAGAAGAGCGCAGCCAACGTGCTGAGTCCGGAATTGACGCACTTTTAGCTCAGGCTGATTCCGATGTCGCACGCGCAAGTCAACACGTGACAAGCCACGGCACGCTGGTTGGTTTCGACGCACGCTCAAATCTTTCCTTTGCACAGTCCTCACTTCAGAGTGCGCATTCCTATCACGACCAAGGCAATGACGAGACTGCTGCCGGCCAAGCACGAAACGCAATCACCTACGCGCAGGCCGCAATCAATGCTCCCCTGAATGCTCCGCAACGCTCCACAACGGGTGACGCAATCGTCAACGGGATCGGAATGGGCAGCATGCTTGTATGGTCCGTTCTCAATGGAATGCTCAATGGAGGAAGTTCACGTCGACACGATTGGGGTGGGGGCGGCTCCAGTTGGGGTGGTTCCAGCGGAGGCAACTTCGGCGGAGGTGGCTTCAGCGGAGGTGGCTTCGGCGGGGGCGGCTTCGGCGGTTCCAACGGATCAGGTCACACCGGATCGTTCTGAAATAGGATATAGTTCAATCATAATTTTTCCCGTCCCATCAAGGAGGAAACAATGGCGGAAAAGCAAACCATTCTTGGACGTATTTCTCAGCTCGCAAAGGCAAACATCAACGCGCTCCTCGACCGCGCCGAGGACCCTCAGAAGATGCTTGATCAGCTGATTCGCGACTACACGAACTCAATCGCAGAAGCAGAGACCGCAGTCGCACAGACCGTCGGTAACCTCCGTTTGGCCGAGAAGGACCACGATGAGGACGTCACTGTAGCTGCAGATTGGGGACGTAAGGCAGCCGCGGCCTCGGCAAAGGCAGAGGAAATGCGCGCAGCCGGCGACCAGGCCGGCGCACAGAAGTGGGACGATCTGGCTCGCGTCGCCATCGGCAAGCAGATCCAGTTCGAAGGCGAAGCAAAGAACGCTGAGCCGCTGATCGCTTCTCAGCGCGAGGTCGTCGACAAGCTCAAGAACGGGCTGGTCCAGATGAAGGAGAAGCTCAGCGAGCTCAAGACCAAGCGCGATCAGCTGGTTGCACGCCAGAAGGCCGCCGAGGCACAGGCACAGGTTTCGGATGCAGTTGCCTCGATCAATGTCCTTGACCCCACCTCCGAGCTCTCTCGCTTCGAGGACAAGGTTCGTCGAGCCGAGGCAATGGCCCAGGGCAAGACTGAGGTTGCAACCTCCTCGCTAGACTCACAATTCGCAGAGCTGGAGACCGATTCTTCTCAGGCTGAAATCGAAGCTCGTCTTGCAGCACTGAAGCAGCAGCACTGATTGACAGCTTAAAAATGTGGGCCCTGATCCAGGGCCCACATTTTTGTATGTCAGAGATAGTCGAAGGGGTCGAAGTCGTCGATATCGATGATGTGAATACGTGGAAGCTGTACTTGGAATGCGTGCGCATCGTATTCAAGGTCAATGATTTCAAGGCCCAAATCTTCCAGTTCGTGGAACTGGCTGGAGAGGAACTCCTTGAAACACATAATCCCGACGCGGTGTCCGTTTTCAAGCAGATCCTGAATTTGCGGCAGGAAATCAGCGTCGTGAGAAGCCAAAATAACTGAGCCCGAGCCCTGCTCTGCAATGGCTTCAAGGGTGCGCTGAATACCGATATCAACGACCTTCATGTCGTCTGGACCAGCTAGGGGAAGAGCGCGGTAACCCATCGCATGGAGCGCTTGAATAAAGCCCATCGGAAGGTAACCCGAGGTTCCATTGAGGTAGAAAAGGCCGCGCACTTGCTGATGCCAGAGCTGCTCGGTCGCTTCACGAATTCGATCCCAGCGGGGACGTTCATCGGGAGTTGGGCGGCGATCCAGAACGGAAAGCCCAAGTGTGGCATCGATGTTTTCGCCATCGATCAGGAGATATGTCGCTTCTGCGTCAGGGGGATTCATAGTCCAATCCTATACTTCTGGGCATCGACGCAGGCGTGAATTAAGGAGAAATCCTCATCGCGAGGCGCCTGAGACGCAAGAGGCCGGGACCGCAGATGCGGCCCCGGCCACTTATGTCTCAATACCTTGAGACTACTTCACGTCCTCATCAACCCAGTCGAGAGTACGAGTGACGGCCTTCTTCCACAGGCGGTAGGTACGATCGCGTTCTGCAGGAGCCATTGAAGGAGTCCAGCGCTTGCCTTCCTGCCAGTTGGCAACGACATCGTCGGTGCCCGACCAGAAGCCAACAGCCATACCCGCAGCGTAAGCAGCACCCAGCGCGGTGGTCTCAATAACCTTCGGGCGAACAACATCGACACCGCACAGGTCGGCCTGGAACTGCATGACCAGATCGTCGTGCGTCATGCCGCCGTCGACCTTGAGCTCCTTGAGAGGAACACCCGAGTCGGCATTCATTGCATCCAGGACTTCTGCGCTCTGGAATGCGGTGGATTCCTCAACCGCGCGAGCAATGTGACCCTTGTTGACGTAACGCGTCAAGCCGACGATTGCGCCACGCGCATCGGAACGCCAGTACGGTGCAAAAAGACCGGAGAATGCGGGAACGAAGTAGACGCCACCGTTGTCTTCAACCGTACGTGCCAGTTCACCGATATCGGAGGACTTCACGATCATGCCCAGGTTGTCACGCAGCCACTGAACCAGCGAGCCGGCAACAGCGATAGATCCTTCCAAGGCGTAAACGGGAGCCTGATCACCGATCTTGTAGGCAACCGTCGTGAGCAAACCATTGTTGGAGAACACGGGCTCAGTGCCGGTGTTCATCAGCATGAAGCAGCCGGTGCCGTAGGTGTTCTTTGCCATACCCTTTTCGAAGCAAGCCTGGCCGAAGGTTGCAGCCTGCTGGTCACCAAGGATACCCGAAATCGGCGTATCGATGAGCAGACCGTTCTTACGGCCGTAACCGTAAATCTCGGAGGAGGACTTGATCTCAGGCAACATCGACATGGGAATGCCGAAAATCTCGCAGACATCTTCGCGCCACTGAAGGGTGCGAATATCCATGAGCATGGTACGCGAGGCGTTGGTGACGTCAGTGTAGTGAACGCCGCCGTTTACGCCGCCCGTCAAGTTCCACAAAACCCAAGAGTCGGTGTTACCGAAGTAGAGATCGCCGGCCTCGGCGCGCTCGCGTGCACCCTCCACGTTGTCGAGGATCCACTTAATCTTCGAACCTGAGAAGTAGGGAGACAGCCCAAGGCCACAAATCTGACGGAAGCGATCGGGGCCCTCGTCACCTTCAAGTTCCTTGACGATGTCGGAGGTACGCATGTCCTGCCAGACAATCGCGTTATAAACGGGCTCACCGGTGTTCTTATCCCACACGACGGTAGTTTCACGCTGGTTGGTGATGCCGACGGCGGCCAGTTGGTGACGGTTAATTTCCGCCTTCTGCAGTGCATCAGCGACGACCTGACGCGTGGTATCCCAGATCTCGATCGGGTTGTGCTCAACCCAACCGGGATTCGGGAAGATCTGGGTGAATTCCTTCTGCCCGACAGAGACAATCTCACCGGAGTGGTTGAAGATGATTGCTCGGGTCGAAGTCGTACCCTGGTCGATTGCCATGACGAATTCTTTAGTAGTCATGAGTTTCCTTTCGAAAGTAGTGTCACGTCGTTGTGTTTACTCAGACAAGGACGAGGAAGTAGAGGACAGTTCCCAACACCGCACCAACGATGGGGCCGACGACGGGAACCCAGGAGTATGCCCAGTCGGAGCCACCCTTGCCCTTGATCGGCAAAATTGCGTGAGCGATACGGGGGCCGAGGTCACGAGCGGGGTTGATTGCGTATCCGGTGGGGCCACCAAGGGAGTTACCGATGACAACGATGATGAGCGCAACGCCGAGCGGGCCAATCGCAGTTTCGGTGTATCCGGAGACAAAGACCCAGAGGATAAGGACAGCAGTGCCGATGGCCTCAGTGACGCAGTTCCAAACGTAGGAGCGAATCTCGGGGCCGGTAGAGAAGACACCGAGCTTCAGAGCAGGATCGCAATCCTCATCGAAGTGCTTCTTGAAGGTGAGCCAGCACAGGACAGCACCGACAAACGCGCCGAGGAACTGGGCAATGATGTATACGGCAACATTCGAACCGGTGACAAGAACAGCTCCAGCCTTATCTGCCGGAACGCCGTTGAGAGTCTTGCTGGGGTCAAAGAGGTAGGCGACAACCTTTGCAATGGTGACTGCGGGGTTCAGGTGTCCACCGCTACGGAAAGCGACATAAACACCTGCAAATACTGCAAGTCCCCATCCAAAGTTGATCATGAGCCAACCGCCACCCTTGCCCTTGGACTTGGGGAGCAGATGCGTGGCAACGACGCCGCCACCAAGGAGAAGAAGTACTGCAGTTCCAAGGAACTCAGACCAGAAGACCTGTGCCGTTGTCACCGGAAGTGACGTGTCAACGGCTGGGAGAATTGTTGCGAGCATATTTCCCTAACTTTCTCCGTCGCGTCTTCGCGACGGGGCCATTGGCGGGATTTCACCGCCATGCAAGTACCACCAGACCACCCTCATTCGAAGATGCGTTGTGGATCACGTTTAGTATCTCATTTGTTGCCCTCCACCCCAAATGGATGAACGTTTGTTCATGCATTTGGGTCAACCTGTGGACAAGTACATCATTTGGCCTCCACTTCGCCTATAGGCAAATTGGTGACTAAACAGCTACAAGTGCGTGCTCATGGATGGCATACTAGGAAATGTGACAATACGTGATGAACAGGCCCACGAAGCGGCCTCGATGTATTACCTGCAGGGGCAGACGATGGAGACCATCGCCCGCCACCTCGGTGTTTCACGTTCGTCTGTTTCACGCCTACTGACCTACGCTCGAAACTCCGGTCTGGTGCGCATCTCCGTTGCTGCGACCCCAGGAAACCGCGGTTCACTCTCGGGCCAAATTAACGAAATATTTGGAATTCGAACATCAGTCGTTCCCGTTCATGACATTCACACGGAAGTGAATCGGCTGCACAATGTTGCACGAGTAGCCGCTGAACGCCTTGTGGATATGCTCAAGCCCGGAGACACTCTTGGAATTGCATGGGGTAACACGACCTCGGAGGTCACTCGATGCCTTCCCCGAGTGAATCTCCCTGGTTCAACGGTGGTGCAACTCAACGGCGCTGCAACTGCGACAGAATCGGGTGTCCCCTATGCGGATGCCATTATTTCTCGCGCAGCTACTGCTTTGGGTGCCCGGATGGTTCACTTCCCCGTCCCTGCTTTCTTTGACTTCGCAGAAACAAAGGAAGCACTGTGGCGTGAACGTTCGGTTACCTCGGTACTTGCGACGATTGATTCGGCGAATGTCGCGCTCTTTGGAATCGGCTCACTTTCTGCCCGACTTCCATCGCGCGTCTATTCGGGAGGGTTCTTGGATCCCGATGAAATTACGCATGCTCAAGAAGACGGCGTTGTTGGGGATGTCTGCACGGTCCTTCTGCGTGAAGACGGATCGACAGACATGGATCTCAACAAACGCGCATCTGGGCCAAGCCCGGCAACGCTGAAGAAAATCCCCCGTCGCTTGGCCGTGGTGGCAGGCGCATCAAAGGCACTACCTTTACTGGGAGCACTCCACGCCGGTGTCATCACCGATCTTGTTTTGGATGATGGCGCTGCGCGTGAACTCCTGGATTTGGTGCGCCACCGCGCCCACGCCTAAGCCGCCCGTGACGCTTTATCGCCGCGTTTTCAGATAGTACCCACCAGCGCTTAGGTGCACTCTCTACATACAAGGCGGCCGGCCTCGTCAATTGACGAAAGCCGGCCGCATTTACGTACTCAGCCCAAGCGCTTCACCAAGGGGAAGGGGATCGTTTCACGGATTCCCTGTCCGGTCAGCACCATCAGCAAGCGGTCAATTCCCATGCCCATGCCACCGCAGGGCGGGAAGCCCTGCTCCATAGCAATAAGGAAGTCCTCATCCAAAACCATGGCTTCGGGATCACCATTGGCAGCTGCCAGAGCCTGCGCTTCGAAGCGCTGACGCTGAACGACGGGATCAGCGAGCTCGGAGTATGCCGTTGCAGTCTCAAAACCACGAACATACAGGTCCCACTTCTCAGTCAGCCCCGGACGCGAACGGTGGTAACGGGTCAGCGGAGAAGTATCCTCGGGGAAGTCGTAGACGAAGGTCGGTGCCCACAGCTTCGAGGCAACGAGCTCTTCGAAGATATCCTCGACGATCTTGCCGTTCACTGCGTAATCATCAACCTCAATACCGATCTGGTCGGCGTACTTGAGCAGCTTTTCACGAGGCGTATCCACCGTGATCTCTTCACCCAAAGCCTCTGAAGTCGAGCCATACAGGTCGATGTGGTCCCAATCGCCCGAAAGGTCATACTCGGTACCGTCAGCAAGAGTGACGATTTCCTGGCCTTCGGCAAGATCAAAGGCATCGCGAGCAGCCTGCTGGATCAGGTTTCGGGTCAGAGCAGCCATTCCGTTGTAGTCGGAATAGGCCTCGTAGGCCTCCAGGGAGGTGAATTCGGGGCTGTGAGAGGAATCCATACCTTCGTTACGGAAGTTACGGTTCATCTCGAAGACGCGATCCACGCCACCGACGACTGCGCGCTTGAGGTAGATCTCGGTAGCAATACGCAGATAGAGGTCCATATCCAGCGCATTCATATGCGTGATGAAGGGACGTGCCGAAGCCCCACCGTGGATAACTTGGAGCATCGGAGTCTCGAGCTCAATGTAATCACGGCGGAAGAAGTTCTCACGAATGGAACGGTTCACCGCAGCGCGGATACGGATCATATTGCGCGCAGCAGGACGGGTGATCAGGTCGAGCTCGCGGCGACGGATTCGCTGATCTTCCGAAAGAGTAACTTCTTCACCCTCGGCGGTCGTCCATGTCTTCGGCAAAGGACGCAACGCCTTTGAGGCAATCGCCCACGAGGCGTCAGGAGCGGGAAGTGCAGTCGGGGCCGCGTCGTAAGCAGCTTGGGACTCGGGAGTCACTTCAGCCGGGGTGGCGAAGATCGACAGCTCGCCGCGCTTGGAGGAAATCACGCGACCGTGAACATAGAGGAAGTCACCCAAGTCAACGTCGTTCTTATACTGAGCCAGCGACTCTACACCAACCGAGGCGGCAGAGAGCATCACCTGGATCTTATTGCCCGCACCATCCATGAGGGTTGCAAAGCAGAGCTTTCCACCATTACGCGCCAAAATCACGCGGCCAGAGAGAGCAACGATGTCGTCGGTCTCTTCACCGGCTTCCAGATGGCTGTACTTTTCACGGACCTTTGCAATGGTCGTGGTGATAGGAAGCTTCACAGGGTAGGCGGGAATCCCTGCCTCCATGAGGCGTGCACGCTTGGCAGCGCGAATTTGTACTTGTTCAGGGGTATCGTCAACAGGCGAATCAGTCATGACTTCAATGGTAGCGAAAGTCAGCGATTAGTCACGCCCATGCGTATAAGCGGATTGAAATTCACACACCCGAACTTTTCAAGCCCAAGCTTTGGGCGTGGGGCGAAGACTCAGGAACCTGTCCCAGAGCACTCCCCTCTTCGATAATTCGATTCTGCGCATCAACGAAAACGACGCTGGGCGTTACAGAGCGAACCTGGGATTCGGGAACCTGGGCATAGGCCATAATGATGACCAAATCATCCAGGTTCACCAGATGCGCCGCTGCTCCATTGAGCTGAATGACGCCACTTCCGCGCTGACCAGCGATCGTGTACGTCGATAGGCGTGATCCGTTGTTCACATCCGCGATATCTACTTTTTGGCCGGGAACAATATTGGCCGCATCCAAGAGGTCTTCGTCGATGGTAATCGAGCCAACATAATGCAAATCGGCTCCAGTTACTCGTGCACGGTGAATCTTTCCAATCACCATGGTCCGAGTCATTTCACTCATGACGTGCGCCTCCGGCAACAGAAATAACGACATCCGCGTTATCGATCAAGCGAGTCGCTCCGACCCGCGCGGCAAGAAGAATTCGAGCGCGCAGGCTCCCCTGCGTTGCCGCAGCTTCCAGCACCTTCTCACGGCTTTCCTTGTCTACCTGCTCTGCGGCGCTTCCCGTCCCTGCAAGCAGGGTGAAATCGTCATCATCCACGATCGCAACGTAATCGGGAACGACTCCCTCTTCGGCCTCGAGAACGGAGGATGCAGCACGCAAAACCTCCTCAAGAGGAACGCCCAAAGCCGCTGCAGCGCGGGCCTCGTCAATCGCACGCGACAGGGAACGCGCGTGCACGCGTTCTTCCTCACTGAGGTACTGATTACGCGAAGAGAGCGCAACACCATCGCTATCGCGAACAATCTCAACGGCCTGAATGCGCACGGGCATATCCAAGTCACGAACAAAAGTGCGAATAACTGCCAGCTGTTGGGCATCTTTTTGACCAAAGAGCGCAACATCAGGACGGATCAGATTCATTGCCTTTGAGACGACCAAAGCAACGCCGGCAAAATGCGTCGGGCGGGTTGCACCTTCAAGAATGTGAGCAACCGGGCCAGCGTCGATACGGGTGGTTGCAGGAGTTGGGTAAGCATCAGTGACGGAAGGCGCCCAGACAAGATCGGCGCCCACCGTTGACAGTGCCTCCATATCGGCATCCAATGTGCGCGGGTAGGCGTCGTAGTCCTCGCCCGGAGCAAACTGGGTGGGGTTCACGAAGATTGTGACGATGACATGATCGGCAAGCTCCTGTGCCTGCCGGACAAGCTCAAGGTGCCCTCGGTGGAGCGCTCCCATTGTCATGACCAGCGCGCGCGTCCCCTCAAGTTGGGATAGTGCTTGCGCAAGTTCTTCTCGGGTATGCGTCAACTGAGGCGTAGAGTTCATATGACTTATTCTCGCCCGAAAGGCCCCCGAAACGCCATTTCGTGGGGGTCTAACGGATCACTTTTCACCCATTTCGCGCACGGCTGCGCGGATTTCCGAGGCCACCTGAGAGCTGATTCGTCCCTCAAATTCCAGTAGGTCAACGGTGTGCAGAGTCATTGCCGCGTAGGTTGAGCGTGCGTCCTCGAGGCGGTGCGCCCACTGGCCCTCCCCCGCCAAGTTTTCTTCCTTGGCTTTGATTTCTAGAACGCTCAGGTGCTCGCGAATTGTTCCGACATCGCCCCGCGGGATGGGGCCAGAAACCCCGCGGTCTCCCGCTCGCAACGCGCGATCTAGTGCGGCCTCGCACAGGGGACGCAAGAAAGTTCCCGGATCCTCAATTCCAACGGTGGAGAGGATCTGCTTAGACTGCGCGACTACAGTGGCAAGGAAATTTGCACCGTGATTCAACGCAGCGTGGTAGACCCCACGATCTTCCTCCGCGATCTCAAAAGGCTCACCACCCATTTCAACGACTAGCGCTTGGGCAATGGGCAAGGCAATTGCTGGAGCAGTCACTGCAAAGGGTGTCCCCACCAAACGTGGAACGTCAACAGAGGTCCCCGTGAAGGTCATTGCCGGATGAATTGCCAAGGGAATTGCCCCCATACCCGAAGCGGGGCGCAGAATGTCAATTCCGTGCGCCCCCGAAGTATGCACAACCAGTTGCGAGGACTGCCAGGCACCTAATTCAGCCAGCCCCTTGACCAAACCTTCCAGCTGGTCGTCGGGAACGGTCAGAACAACCATTTGGCAACGAGAGACAATCTCTTCCACCGAAAGAATGGGAATCCCCGGCAATAGAGCATCGGCGCGCTCGCGCGATTCCTCCGAAGAAGCACTCACCCCAACAATCGTGTGTCCAACCGCTCGCAGGGCCGAGCCAATCACAGGGCCAACATGTCCCATGCCGATAATGCCGATATCAAGTCGACCGCCGCGCATATTCCGCCTTTGCTGTGGTGTCTGATGGATAGCCCTGAGCGCAAAGCCACGTCTGAATCCGCGCCCCTTGCTCGGCGCTATCTTCGCAGCTGCATCATTGGATATTAACTGTGCATCCCATTTTCTACGCGCAGCATCCATTTCTCAGGAGGCTCGCTGGCACGGTTGGCCTGCCCTTCGATGAGCAAGGTGTAAATATCTGCACCTGCCTGCGAGGCGTCTTGATGCTCCGCAATCATCTTGAATACACCGGGAACCACATCCATGTGCAGACTTGCCACACCCAGTTTGCGTTCTAGAGGACCCGATTGCACCCGAACCGACTGCAGACGTGCAATAGGTGCCCAGAGGCTCTTCCAATTCAACCAACCATCGCGGATAACGAATGTGGTCCGCGTGATTGCTCGAGCGCGGCGATGGTAGGCGAAGGGGTCCAAGCAGCGCGCTCGAGGCGACATCTGCACAAAGCCCTGCCCGCTTCCCTTTCCCGCGAGCGCAGCCTCAATAAAGGAAGGAACATCATCGACACCCAGATCGTTGAAAACCATCCACAGTGCGAATTCAACGTCTCGGCGTGTACCTACGGGAATAAGGATGTGAGAACTCTGCTGTTTGTTCGAGTCAGTGTCTTTCACACCGTAACCGGCTTGAAGAATGCTCAGGCGGTACCAACCCAGAAAACGCCAAAAGAAGGGCTGCTGAACCTGAATCGCGTGAATACGCCTCGGCGGAATGGTCTGTGCGCGCGTGCTGAGTAAACCGCGTCGCACGCGGATACCATCTGGGGAAATCGCTAGGCGGAAGTTAGCCTCAGAGGCAAAACGATTCCACTGTGCAGCGACAATCGACATTGCCACAGAAAGGAAACCACCCAATGATGCAATGGCGACAACAATGCCCTCTTGTACAGCGGCAATGCCTCCGGCGACGAGGAATGCAATCAGAAGCAAAATGGCAACGATATTGCCCAAAGACAGCATCTGCGATCCGAGCAGGCGTCCCATTGAGACCTGATAGAGCTCACGCTCAGGTGCAACCGGGATTGAAGAGGGCGCATAGACCTCTCCGGTGTAGCTGTAGTTTCCGGGAGTTTGCGAGGCCGTGGGCTGAGCAGGAGCGTAGGGATCCGCCGTTGCAGCTGGGTACCCGCTCTGGGCGGGGGTGTAAGGCGACTGAGGCATCGTCCCCATTGCCGAGGCCTCGGGGGAAGTTTGTGCTTCTACCCTCAGCCCTGCGGCACGAGCGAGGATTTCTCCGCGTAGAGCTTCAAGTTCGGAGACCTTGAGGTAACCGATGGTGATGTTGGAGGAGGAACCACCAGCAACTTCGACATCTAGCTTGCCCAAGCCAAGAATTCGTGCAAGGACCGGCTGGGAGATATCAACGGCCTGAATACGGTCCAAGCGCGCATGGCGCTGCTGACGCTTAAGAATCCCACGGCGTGACCACACTGCAGTTTCCGTGACTGCAAAGGCCAGGGACCACCACTGGAGAAAAACAAAACCAACCAGGACGGCAATGACAATCAGTGCGCTCCCCACCAAATAAAAGAAACGCTCCGAAAGGAAAGGGAGAGGATACTCAGAACGCAGCATTTCCTGGATTTCACTGAAATTGCGATAAGTAGCAAAGGCAAAACCTGCCACCAGGATTTGCCAGATCTCCAGAAGAGGCGTGATGACGTGGACGCGGCGCCACAGCGAGGGATCAACCCCTTGGTCCGCTGCATACACGTGTTGAGAAGAACTCATGCTCACAGCCCTGCCATCTCAGCGCTTCCACGCTGGGCGAGTTGGTCGCGCAGACGGGCAGCATCCTCAGAGGGGATCCCCTGAACAAAGGCACGAGTAGAGACCGAGGCCGTATGAATGATCACCGTGGAAATACCAAAGAAGCGAGAAACGGGGCCTTCTGAAATATCAACGTACTGAATGCGGCCGTAAGGAACGATTGTCATCGAGCGGAAGAAAGCACCTCGACGAATGAGGAAATCATGCTCACCTTGCGCCCATGCGAAATTACGTACTTGCCGGCCGATAATCCACATCATGTAGAGCCATCCGGCACTTAATCCAGCGATGATCCCAAAACCCCACTCTCGTGGAAAATCTGGTGCCATCACCATGCCAACCGATACCGCAGCAACACCGATGACAAAGTAAACACTGACGTTCAGCCGCCGCACCACGGCAAGCGAGCGTTTAACCGGATTAAAGGTCACGCCTTGGGGTTCAAAAAGACTTTGCGAGCTGGATTGAGTCATGCTTGCATTATCTCCCTTTCAATACCTTTTTCATGCGGATTCTCAGAAAAACAATTTCACACAGCAGGCATTCAGGATACATTCAGCTATCTCACTCAAAATGTTGACTATGACGGAATTTGAAAACACTGGAGAAGCACGACTTCTTGTCGTTGACGATGAACCAAATATTCGCGATCTTCTGGCCTCATCTCTGCGATTTGCTGGCTTTGATGTCATTACGGCAGAAGACGGAGCATCTGCTTACCACCAAGCTCAGGAAGAACGCCCCGACCTGATCGTTCTGGATGTCATGCTCCCCGACATGGACGGCTTCACAGTGACTCGTCGCCTGCGCGATGCAGGTATCACCATCCCCGTCCTTTTCCTGACAGCTCGCGATGATATGCGCGACAAGATCCAGGGACTCACCGTCGGCGGCGACGATTACGTCACGAAGCCTTTTGGCCTTGAGGAAGTCGTCGCACGTATTCGTGCCGTTCTGCGCCGTACGCTGGGCGAGAGCGGCGACGATGGCAAGCTGCGCGTCGCTGACCTTGTCATCGACGAAGACGCACACGAAGTCACTCGCGCTGGAGTACCGATCGACCTGTCCCCCACCGAGTTCAAGCTTCTGCGCTACCTCATGATCAACCAGGGACGAGTCGTTTCCAAGATGCAGATCCTCGATCACGTCTGGGAATACGACTGGGATGGCGAGGTCGCAATCGTCGAATCTTATATTTCCTACCTGCGTCGCAAGCTGGCCGTCGAAGGCGCCAGCGGCGAGCTCATTCACACCAAGCGAGGCGTTGGATACATCCTTCGAGACGATAACTAAAAAATGTACCCACGCGGTGTAGTACGCAGATTCTGGTCGTCACGTTCGTTGACGGCCAGAATTGTTGCGCTCACTGCACTTCTTCTCTCCCTTGGACTTTCCCTTTCAGCAACGGTGATGATCGGCCTCTTGCAGCGCCACCTCATTGCCCAAGTTGATGACCAACTCTCATCAACAGTTCTGTCATTGGCCCCCAAGGCCATTGAGAACCCCCAAGAGCTGGCCCAAGAGCCCAACCTCCCCACCCTCTACTACCTCAACATCCAACGAGCCAACGAAGAAGACGTCACGCTGCTCTCGGCCTCGACACGCGACCACGCAGGTAAACCGCTGATTCCGGAGCTTCTCAAGCCAGGTCAATCCGCGCAGACGGCTACCGGCTGGACTGACCCCGTTACTGTCGAATCAACGAAGAAGGGATCTACATGGCGCGTGATTATTGTTCCCATTACGCGCAGTGGCGATATCACCCCAACGGGCAGGCTCACCGTCGCGCTTCCGCTCAACGACGTAAAATTCACCATTCAAAATATGGCTGGATACGTTGCGACGACGGCAATTGCGATCATCGCCATCGGCACCGGCCTGGCGACCTACCTAGTCCGGCGCGCGCTTCTTCCTCTGCGCGGAATCGAGACGACTGCTGGGAAGATCGCCGCTGGCGACCTCACCCAGCGTGTTCCATTCGCTCCGCCTTCAACGGAAGTCGGTTCGCTTTCGAACTCATTGAACTCCATGCTGAGCCAGCTGGAGCAGTCATTCGCAGCGCGCGAAGAATCTGAGCGCAAGATCCGTCGCTTCGTTTCCGACGCTTCGCATGAACTACGCACTCCCCTAGCCGCGATTTCCGGTTACTGCGAGCTCTACTCAATGGGCGGCGTTCCGGCAGAGCGCACCGGCGAAGTCATGGGGCGCATTCGATCCGAATCAACTCGCATGGGTTCATTGGTTGAGGACCTTTTGACCTTGGCTCGCTTGGACGAGGGCCGGCCGCTAGAAATCGTGGACGTTGACGTGATCGCGATGCTTCGCAATGCTCGCTTTGATCTTCAAGCCCTCGATCCCACTCGCCAGGTCAAGATTCTGGGGATCAATGACCAGCCGATTCCACAATCCGTATGGATTCAGGCCGACCGCGACCGCCTGCAACAGGTGCTCACAAATATCATCGGCAACATTGTGCGTTATACCCCGCGTTCAACACCGGTTGAGATTGCGGTAAGTCAGAATCCCACTTCTGTTCTGATGGAATTTAGGGACCACGGACCTGGAATTGCGAAGGAAGACTATGAAAAAGTTTTCCAGCGCTTCTATCGAACAGAAAGCTCGCGTGCCCGCTCGCTGGGTGGCTCCGGATTGGGCCTTTCCATTGTGTCCTCAATCATCTCGGCACACGGCGGTCACGCACAGCTGGCAAAGACCACGGGCGGTGGTCTTACCGTCAAGATCGATATGCCAATCGTGCAGTCCAAAGAACGCATGAAGGCGTAAACTGACGAAATTCGGTCTTCGCCACTTCCTTTCCACGTCGAATGTCTTGCGAATCTCAACTACCAAAGCTCCACTGTTTTTCCTTGAGAATGACGCAGAAAACCGCTGGGAATTAAGTGATCACGCGCTGCATGGCCTCTGCGAATCCTTCGCTGAGGGGGAAAGCTCCGTGCCAAGCGCCCAAAAAGTGGCTAGCATTGCCAAGTAACATTGTCAGACTAGGAGTGAGCGCGCATGGGTGCCGATGCACCTCAGTGGCTTTTTAGTTCCTTCGTGGACGCGATGCAAGAAATTGGGGCAAGCGCTCCGATTCCCCTTCTGGAGGCTGAAGCTCGCGATTTGATCTCGCGCTGGAATGCCAAGGGACGAATCCTTCACAATACCCGCCATCTCATCAAAACTTTGGCGCGTATCGACGAAATTGCCTCGACAGCACACGATCCTGAAGTTCTGCGGGTTGCACTGTGGTATCAAGGAGCGGTTCTTAACCGTAGTTTCGATGTTTTCCAACGCGGAACCGACAGCGATGAACAAGAATTCTCTGCGCTGTACCACGCACGTTCTCGCATGGAAACACTGGGGCTGAGCGAAGACGTTATTTCTCGCATTCAAGAGCTCATGATGGCGCTTTTTACGCACCGCGCTGACCCTTCTGACATGGATGCTCAAGTCCTCATTGATGCCGACTTAGGAATGCTGGCAGCTAGCCCTCAGGACTTTAAACGCTTCCGCGAATCATTGCGCGAAGAATGCCCTGATTTATGCGATACGGATTACGTACGCGCACGCCGCCTAGCAATTAAGAAGATTTTGGCACGCGAGCAGATCTTTCATTCACCGCTTGCACTTGCATGGGAAGAAACTGCACGCGCTAATCTCGAGGCCGAAAGTGCCAAGCTCGCTCGAGTTCTCAAAGCATGCGCCCCCGATGCCGATCTCAATGAGTCCGAAGAAGATTTTGAGCCAGAGGAACACCAGGAGACACTCTCATCGGATACTCCTGCCTCTGGGACGATGATTATCCGGCGCCGTCACCTCAACATTAAGAGTCATGCTGAGCCTTTCGACCCCGTCGATACCCCAAGCGTTCCTGGCGAATCTTTGCCTTCCGCTGTTGTTGAGCTTCCGAAGTCAACCCTTTCCGCTGATTCCGATGAGTTTGCCACTGACGAGGCCGCTGGCGTACCTGTGACGCCCGCTTCCCTTGGCAGTGGGGCTGAGGCTTCAGTCTCCGCTCAGGCTCCTTCCAATGCCACATCTGATAGCGCGGAGGAGTCAGCGGGGGATACTGTGCCCGTATCACCAACCCTTCCTCCAGAAAACACTGAGACACCTGCTCTGGGGATTCCAAGCGGAGAGGCAGCTCCCACGCCCTCTGGCATGGCAGAACCTTCTTCTCAACATGTTTCTCTGCCCAGCACCGTCCACACCCCTCTGCCGGGTATTGCAGCAGAAAGTCCTTCGCGTAGATCTGCTGTTGATGATGACGACACTTCTTCTTTGGAGTCAGCGTTGGATGACTTGGACATTCCAACTCCTCCCCCACTGTCCTAAATCCTTAAGGTTGAATCATCGTATTCATCCACCGTGTCAGATTGAACCGTTTTTTGCACAGATCGCCTCATCTGCACGGTGACGTCATTTCTCTCTTCCTAGGCTGTGAACACCCATTCACCCAGCCTAGGAGGGCACAATGACCGCGTTTTCCGTCGACTCCGCACACATCGCTTCATGCGCCTCGCGGATCCAAATTACCTGCGACTCAATTCGAAGCGAAGTCTCAGCACTCATGAACGAATTACTGGCGCTTAAAGATACTTGGCAAGGTGGCGCCTCTGCGCAATTCTCCGATTCTGTTGCTTCTTGGCAGCTCACCCAAGCTCAAGTTGAAAGCTCCCTAGACCAGATCTCAGGCTCACTTTCACATGCGGCTCAGGTCTACGCAGATGCTGAAGCACAGAGCATAGGACTCTTCGCGCATTAGAAGACTGGCCTAGTCAATGAAAGCGCCTAATAAATGCCTGTGGGGGCGCGCTTGAAGCGCGCCCCCACAGGGACATTCAATGGGAATGCTGTTTTCTAACCCCTAGGGGATCAGTACATTCCGCCCATTCCGCCGTCAGCAGCTGCTCCTGCCGGCGCCGGAGGCTCGGGCTTGTCGGCAACAACGGCCTCGGTGGTCAGGAACATACCTGCGATCGAGGCTGCGTTCTGCAGAGCGGAGCGGGTGACCTTGACCGGGTCGGAGATACCCTGAGTCATCAGGTCGCCGTACTCGCCGGTTGCAGCGTTCAGACCGAAGCCGGGCTCCATCTGAGCAACGCGGTCAGCAACAACGCCACCTTCAAGGCCAGCGTTCTCAGCGATCTGCTTGAGCGGTGCGGAGACGGCTTCGCGAACGATGTTCACACCGGTTGCCTCATCGCCGCTGAAGTTCAGTGAGCCAAGAGCCTTGGAGGCTGCCTGAATCAGTGCAACACCACCACCGGCAACCAAGCCCTCTTCGGAGGCTGCGCGAGCGTTACGGATCGCGTCCTCGATGCGGTGCTTACGTTCCTTGAGCTCAACCTCAGTTGCAGCACCGGACTTGATGACTGCCACGCCGCCGGAGAGCTTTGCCAGACGCTCCTGGAGCTTCTCGCGGTCGTAATCGGAATCGGTGGTCTCGATTTCCTTACGCAGCTGACGGATGCGTGCCTGGATGTCATCCTTTGCGCCCAGTCCATCAACGATGGTGGTCTCATCCTTGGAGACGATGACCTTGCGCGCACGGCCGAGATCCTCAAGGGTGGCGTTCTCAAGAGAGAGGCCAACGGTCTCGGAGATCACTTCACCGGCGGTGAGGATTGCAACGTCCTTCAGCATGGCCTTGCGGCGATCGCCAAAGCCGGGAGCCTTGATGGCGACAGACTTGAAGGTGCCACGGATGTTGTTGACAACCAGGGTTGCTAGGGCTTCACCCTCAACGTCCTCGGCAATGATGAACAGCGGCTTGCCGGTCTGCATGACCTTTTCCAGGACAGGCAGCAGTTCCTTGGCGTTAGTGATCTTGGTGTCGACCAGCAGGATGTAGGGATCCTCGAGGACAGCTTCCTGGCGATCTGCATCGTTAACGAAGTATGCAGAGAGGTAGCCGCGCTCGAAACGCATACCTTCGGTGGTCTCAAGGGTGGTGTCGAAAGAGTTGGTCTCTTCAACGGTCACAACACCTTCGGAACCAACCTTCTCGAAGGCCTGAGCAATGAGCTTGCCAATCTCGGGATCGTTTGCGGAGATTGAGGCCGTGGCAGCGATCTGCTCGGTGGTCTCAACAGGCTTGGAATCCTTGTGCAGCTGGGCAACGATTGCCTCAACGGCGCCATCAATGCCACGCTTCAGGGCGATGGGGTTCGAACCGGCTGCAACGTTGCGCAGGCCCTCACGGACCAGCGCCTGTGCCAGAACGGTAGCGGTCGTGGTGCCGTCACCTGCAACGTCATCGGTCTTCTTGGCAACTTCCTTGACCAGTTCTGCACCGATACGCTCGAAGGGATCTTCGAGGTCGATTTCCTTAGCAACGGAAACGCCATCCTTGGTGATGGTGGGGGCGCCCCACTTCTTATCGAGGACGACATTACGGCCCTTGGGGCCCAGGGTGACCTTAACGGTGTCGGCGAGAAGGTTCAGACCGCGCTCCATGCCGCGGCGTGCCTCCTCATCGAAGTGAATGAGCTTCGTCATGTTCTTCTATCCTTCCGCGATGCGGATTGGACCGATGCCCGCGACGGACGACTCAGGTAACTCCTAAGCCTCACCGGCCTTAGTGCTTATCACTCGGCACTCCCGAGTGCTAAATCCAAGTCTGGCACTCTCAGCCTCAGAGTGCAAGATGGACAGTTGGGAGTTCACTGAAAAAGAAAAACCCCGGTACCGAGTACCGGGGAGAAGCTCCCGCGACTGGATTCGAACCAGTAACCGTCCGATTAACAGTCGGATGCTCTGCCGTTGAGCTACGCGGGAAAGCGACAAAAAGAAATAGTAGCGATGAAGTGGGCCAAGAGCAAATCCGAAAGCTTCCTGCGCTCATGGCCTGTCTCACATACCAATTACTTCCATTCGGGATTGTCCGTATCCACACCACTATCGCGAGCAGCGCACTCAATTGCAGACGCGAGCCATTGAGCAAAACCGTCGAACTGCGAGTCGTAGTGCGAACGGAAACGCTCGTCGTGAATGTAGGAACGTGAAATCACGTAGTGCTTTGCAGGGGTCACCGGGAAGAACTCGCTGAGCAATTCCCGATGCGAGGCGACAAGAGCTGCCGCCTCGTCACTATCAGGAAGAACGCCCTGACAGATGGCTGCGATCATGTCCTTCTCGACCTGCTGAAAACGGTCAGCATTTCCCTGCCAGTCCTTCGCACTCCACGACGCAGTACGGCGCTGAGATTCCTTCCAGTCGTCACTATCACCGTAGTGTTGTTCAGCTTCCTCCTGATGCAGGGCAAAGTCAGCATCCCCAAGGATTTCCCCGATCTCTTCCACGCTGAGAGAATTTTCGTTCATTGCATCCTCCAATAACGTATCGATTGCTTTGATCATTTTGTCCGTCTGCTGGCGATGGGCAATAAGGCTTGCTCGCTGTCGCTTCAGGTGCGAGACCCCCGATTCCCCAGAATCGAGGAGTGTCTTGATGTCCCCCAGCTTCATCCCCGTCGCTCGGTAGATGATGATCCTTTGGACCCGAGCACAGTCCTCGACCGAGTAGAGCCGGTAATTTGACCAGCTCCGTTCGGCAGGAGCGAGGAGCCCCTGTGCCTCCCAGTGGTGAAGCGTTCGCACCGTCAACGAAAAACGCTCAGCGACCTCACCAACGGTGTAGAGAATGTTGTCATCGCTCATGTCAATCATTGTGAAGTCTCACGTCGCGTCATGGTCAAGTCGAGTGCGCAGCAGGGTGCGACAGCCCCAAAGTGGCACACAATGCGGAAACCCCGCCCTACCGAAGCAGAACGGGGTTTCGCAGCCCATGACGGGCGAAAGTCTGAATGAATCAGACGGGGAAAATCACTTAAGGGTGACCTTGCCGCCGGCCTCTTCGATCTCAGCCTTAGCCTTCTCGGCGTCTTCCTTCTTGGCGTTCTCGAAGATGGTCGAGGGGGCGCCGTCAACCAGGTCCTTGGCTTCCTTGAGGCCCAGGCCGGTCAGAGCCTTGACGGCCTTGACGACGGCGATCTTCTTGTCGCCTGCGGACTCGAGGACAACCTCGAACTCGTCCTTCTCTTCAGCTGCGGGAGCATCGCCTGCTGCGGGAGCAGCAACGGCAACGGCTGCGGGAGCAGCAGCGGTAACGTCGAAGGTCTCTTCGAAGAGCTTCACGAAATCGGAGAGCTCGATGAGGGACATTTCCTTGAAAGCTTCGATGAGCTCGTCGTTGGAGAGCTTAGCCATGATTGGCATCCTTTCGATTTTGGCCTGCTACGTGAGCAGATTGTGGATGTGATCGCAAAGGCGAGTGCCTTCGCGGGCCTGTCACGTCAGGCCGCTTCGCCCTGCTTTTCACGCAGAGCATCGATGGTGCGCACCGCCTTGGACGGAAGCGCGTTGAAGGCGTATGCCGCCTGAGAGATCTTCGCCTTGAGGGCGCCTGCAGCCTTGGCCAGCAGGACCTCGCGAGACTCGAGATCGGCAAGCTTCTTGACAGCCTCAGCGGAGAGCTGTGCGCCCTCCATAGCACCGGACTTCAGTACCAGCTGAGGATTCTCCTTGGCAAAATCACGCAGCGTCTTGGCAGCCTCAACGGGCTCACCGGTGACGAAAGCGATAGCGGTCGGGCCCTTCAGGTCGGCCTCGAGGAAATCGAGACCAACTTCGCGAGCCGCCAGGATCGCCAGCGTGTTCTTTGCCACGGCGTAGGTCGCATTGCCAGCCAGGCCGCGACGCAGCTGCTTGAGCTGGCCAACGGTCAGACCGCGGTACTCGGTCAGCAGGACAGCGTCGGCTGCGCGGAAACGCTCCACGAGCTCGGCAACTGCTGCCACCTTGTCGGACTTCGCCATGGTCCTCCTTTCAAAAATTCACCGCCGGACGCACGAAAAAGCCCGGCACGCAGGAAAGCGGCCGGGCTCAAATGAAACCCACTTCAAAAGAAGTCACTCACCTGCGTCGGAAGCTTTCGCACTTGGAATCCACCGAGGTGGATGACCGACGGTCTTCGGCAACGAGTAGCTTAACACGCATCGCAGTAGGGGTTCCAGCTCTGGAAGTGTGTATCAGCACACCTCAAACTTCCCATTGGGCGTTCCGATAGGGGCACGGAGGCCAAGCGCCACCGATCGGCTTCAGACGAGCCTCCATCCCGCGGCCCGCGAGCGCGCCTCCCAGAAGCCTCGGTATTGTCCCTCAGTTTCCGCATATAGCTGCGAATGGGTACCAATTTGCACTACACGCCCGTTCTCGTCGAGGACGACGATCTGGTCAGCGGCCGTGATCGTATCAAGCTTATGCGCAATGACGATAAGCGTTGCATTCTGCCGCAATGTATCCATAGCTGCGGTAACACGGTGTTCATTCTCGGGATCAAGAGCGCTGGTCGCCTCATCGAAAAGAACAATGGGCGATGCTTTCAAGAGCGCTCGGGCAATAGACACGCGTTGGCGTTCACCACCGGAGAGGGCACGGCCTCCTTCACCAACTTGAGTACCCCACCCCATAGGTAGCCGCGCAACGATTTCATCGACGCCGCTCAGACGTGCGGCTTCCTCAACCTCGGCGGCACTCGCATCGGGACGACCAACACGAACATTCGCCTCGAGACTATCGTCAAACAAGTAGACATCTTGGAAAACCAAGGAAAGTTGTGCCATCAATTCCGCTGGATCCCACCGGCGAACATCGCGGCCTCCCACACTTACGACGCCGCTATCCGCGTCATAGAAACGTGCAATCAGACGGGCAATCGTCGTCTTCCCACAGCCTGAAGGACCGACAATCGCAGTCATAGTGCCCGGCTCAACGCGGAAGGACACACCCCGTAAGACAGGTTGATCGGCCTCGTAGGAGAAAACAACGTCCTCGAGTGCCACGGATGCACTCAACGCGGTCGCATCTTCACTCTGTTGCTCTTCCGAGGCGACGGGAAGTTCGGGCGCGGAGAGGATCTCATGACCGAGGTCAAGGACCGGCCTCCGAGTTTCAAAGGCGGAAGCAAGTGCACCAATATCAACAAGGATCTGGGTGAAGCGCAGGAGCAGACCTATCGCAACGACTGCCTCCACAGGGCTGACGCTTCCTCCGACTGCAAGCAGTCCGATTGCGCAGATCAGTGAGACGACCACGAGTTGCGCAGCCATGCCATTGGTAATTTGCCCCAGCGTTTCCCGGATAAGCGAGCGTCGGGCGGCTGCCCCATACAATTCTTCCGCCCGCTGGAGAGGCTCAAAGGAGGCCGAGCGCCCGCAGGCGCGCAAAGCTCCCTGCTTGGTCGCATATTCGACAATGCGGTGCGACAACTCTTGGGCAGGAGGTTCTTTCAATGCGGAACCCGAAAGCAAGCATCGGCGCGCAACCCACACTCCCCCGGCAACGATCGGGACTGCGGCAAGGCACACCACTCCTAGAACCGGCGAAAAAACGGTAATGCCAATGAGCATCGTCAAGGAGGTGACAATCGCGGCGATCAGGGGCGAATACATATGGGCAAAGATCTCACCGAGCATCATGAGCTCTCGAGAGACAAGGCGCGAGGTCTTCCCGGCCGTGTCCGCGCGGAAAGCCCCAAGAGGCAGCGAGGCGATCTTATCTCCGATCGCACGGTGCATATTCGTGAGGAAATCGAAGGCCACGACGTAGGAGCGTATTGCCAACACATACTCCAGGATGAATGAGAGCAACGCACAGACCGCAAGCACGACGAGCCACGCGCGCAAACTCATCCCCCACGCTGCTTGTCCCGAAGTTAGTGCGATCGCAGCTGGAATGAATGAAATGAGAGAGAAGCCTCGAACAAGCCCGACGATACAGGACAGGTACATGACCTGAGAGAATCCGGCGCGCCCCTCAGCAGAGAGCGGCTCACGCAGCCTGGAGATCAGATCGAACATGTCAGTGTCCTTTCACGGGCGCAGTTAGGCCACTCATATACGGATGATCTGCGAGTTCAATGGGGGTGCCCAAGGCAATAAGGCGACCTGACTCGAGGATGGCGATTTGGTCGACGCCAATAATTGATGCGGCTCGGTGGGCAATCACCAAAACTGTCTTTCCCTGAACCAAGCGAGTGAGGGCTGCCTGGATCTCGGCCTCGGCTTCTGGGTCTGTGAATGCAGTGGCCTCGTCGAGAACAAGGATGGGAGCATCGACAAGAAGTGCGCGCGCAATGGCAATGCGCTGGGCTTGGCCACCCGATGGGTGTGCGTCCTCCCCGATGACTGTATCGAGGCCTCGGGGAAGAGAACGCACGTAGTCGTCAATTCGGGCAGCGCCAGCAGCTGCCCAGATCTCCTCGTCAGTGGCTGCTGGGTTGCCCAGTGCAATGTTCTCGCGCAGGGATATATCAAGAAGCTGCGGATCTTGGAGAACAAAAGAGACATGCCTGTAGAGGACGCTTGGAGCAATGGATCGCACATCGGCGCCTCCGATACGCACGCTTCCTTCATCTGGGTCCGCGAAACGCGCGACCAGTGTCGCCAGGGTGGATTTTCCAGAACCTGATGCCCCCACGAGAGCCGTTACTGTTCCTTGCGGGACCGTCAGGGTGACATCGTCAAGAGCGAGCGTCGAGCCATAAGAGAAAGAGACATGATCGATTTCAATATCAGCACCCTGCGGCTCCTCGCTCCCAGCGCTCGGAAGCGGGGAGACAGAAAGTAGAGCGACAATGCGCAGTGCGGCTGCGCCGGCAATTTGATAGGACCACACCGTTGATCCAAGTACCTCGATTGCGGCGGGAATGACCAGGGCAATCAGCGCGCAGGTAATAACTTGCACAGGGCTCACGATTCCAGCAGCCGCCAGTGCGGATCCTCCCGCTGTCGAGATCAATAGAATCATCGAGGGCGAAACAGCAGCCTGCCCCAGCGCGGACCCTTTGAGCAATGGTCCACACCACGCAAGGTAGAAGCGCGCAAAATCTTCAGCCGCGTGAGTGAAGCGTTCATGTGAGCGCCCAACAGTCCCAAAAGCCTTGACGACGCTAATACCCGAAACAAACTCGACCATGGTCGCCGAGACACGCGTGAGGTAGCGGTCCATCTCGGCGGTTTTCTCGCCCATATCCCGCATCATCCAGGCATTAATGAGGGCGTAAATCGGCAAGGTAGCGATCGATAGCAGCCCCAAACGCCAATCTACGATGAATGAGTAGATCAGCAGGGACACAGGTGCGCTGACAGCGGCAGCAGATTCGACCGGAGCGTGAGCGATGACGGTGTGGACATCGTGGGTATCATCCTGGATTGCCTTGCGCACAGCCCCCGAATTCGTCGAGGTAAACCACGCAAGCGGCGCCCCAGCAAGCACTTTCACCATGCGCGTACGCACAATATGACCAAAACGAATATCCGCAAAATGGGTAACAGTAAGCGCAAGGAAGTAAATGCCATAGCGCATACCAAATGCTCCGAGTAGCCACATGAGAAGGTGGATGACCTCACCACGGTCAGGAGAGACACCCACGCGAGCTGCTGCCAGAAGTACCTCGCCGAGCTGAACGAGAATCACGTAGGGAGCGACCGCGAGCGCTCCGTAAAGTACTCCAAGTACCTGGGCAAGAGCCATAGATCCACGGATCGGCGCGGTCAGTTCTTTGAACGCTTTCTGCCCTGCCCTGTACGCAGCGCGAGAATCCTCGACTTTCACGTCGCCACAGGATGGTGGTTGCTCTCCCCCGCCCGCTATCTGGTCCTGAACAGTAACAGTCATTATTGATCTCCTTCGTCGGAACCTGCTTCAGCTGTCGACGTGAGTGTGATGAGACGATCTGCGCACGCCGAGGCGAACTCACCGTCGTGGGTGACGACAATAACGGCCGCCCCTTCGTCAGCAATTCGCCGCAGCGTTGAAGTGATTGAGTCAAGGTGCCTGGCATCGACCCCCGAAGTCGGTTCGTCAAGGATGACAACGGGACGCCCGGTAGCTCGTGCGGCCGCGATGACGAGGCGTTGCTTCTGTCCTCCCGAGAGGCTCAGCGGGTGCCTATCCCCCAGGCGCGCGAGGTCGAAGTCGGCCAGCAGCTTCTCCCCGTCCTCGCCGCTCGCCTCAGATGCCCCGATCGTGAGTTCTCCGGCAAGCGTGTCGGAAAAGAGCTGTCGCCCAGTGTCCTGCATGACAAGCGCACATGCCGCGCGCCGTTGCCTGCGCGAACTTGTCACGCCATCCACGAAAACTTCTCCGGAGTTCGGGGCTGCCAATCCGCAGAGCACCCGCACAAGAGTTGTTTTACCAACGCCATTCACCCCCGCGATGCAGGTGATTTCTCCGGCATAAAAGTCAGCATTAAAACCACTGAAAACGGGGGTTTTCCCATAGGAGAAGCTCAGGTTCCGGCATGATAGACGCGCTTCCTTTCCAGGGGCGCCCACTCCCCCTCTCCCTCGCGAGGCCACCCAGGCCTCGGGAGGTCCGGGGTCCACCAGGGTACGCAAGCCGAATGACTTCCGCTGGTCATCGTTCATCGAATAAAACTCGTCCCCGCTCCAACGACGCGTGACCGTTCCGTCCTCCATGAGGAGGACTTGATCGGCCAGGCCCCTGAGAAAATGGAGGCGGTGCTCGACAACGACGACAGTCATGCCTTGCTCTTTGAGGATCTCAAGTGCACGTCGCACGTCTGCAATGGCGTCGGGATCTAGATTCGATGTCGGTTCATCGGCGAGGAGGACCGGAGCGCCGGATGCTAAGGCACAGGCGAGAGCCACTTTCTGAAGCTGCCCTCCCGATAAACTCGAAAGTTTTCGCTCCATGAGATGGGTGATGCCCATAAGCTCAGCGGCTCGCTCGCTACTCTCGATCAGGCTTTCACGATCGCGACCGTAGTTCTCACCGCAGAAGGCCAGCTCTTCAGCGACGGTGTCGCAGAAAAACTGGGTACGCGGATTCTGGAAGACTGATGAGCATAGGTGGCCAACCTCGGTCAGGGGGACCTCGGTGAGGTCACGCTCATTGATCCGCACCGCGCCTTTCAGTTCCCCGGGAGTCATCTGAGGAACGAGGCCGGTGAGCGCCCGCATAAGAGTCGACTTGCCGCAGCCGGAGGAGCCGCACACGAGGGTGAGGCTGCCCGGCCGGGCGGATAAGTCAACCCCACGCAGAGCCTCAACGCAGTCTCCCGTCAGCTCACTGACGTAGGAGAAGGACAGAGATTCAACGTCAATCACGGCAAGACTCCCAGGTACGCACAAAACTCGATGACGATGACGCCAGCGACGCACGCGAGGGCAAACACGTCCCAGCCGGTGACCCGCAGCCGGGTGAGCGATGTGGGACGCGTGGGCCCACCCAAGCCTCGAATGACGCTCGAGGCGGCCAAGTCATCGGCCACGCGCGCGATAGAGGACAGCAAGGGAACTAGGAAACGCTCGGCAATGACAAGGGGATGACGGAGGATGCCTCGAACCCCAAGGTCGACGCCGCGCATCTCCATCGCCTCACGGATCGCGACTGCCTCGGCCCCCACCGTCGGGAGGACACGGAAGGCAACAACGAGGGCGTCGACGAACACTCGCGGGAGGTGAACCGATCGTAGTGCCGCTTTCATCTGACCGATTCGAATCGTGCGATAGACGTAGAGGGCGAGGCCGAAACCCGCAGAGAAACGCGCGAACCAGTACATGATCGCGCTGCACGTGCCAATCGCAAGTATCACGCCCCGTGGCGCGCCCATACCCTGCAGCCAGGCGACAAGGAATGGCGAGCCCAAACTGCACGCGTCGCAAACAATACACCACGTGGCCACACGAGCAGCCGTCCCAGCGCTGACCTCCCATGCAAGGGCGGCTACTGCCAGTGCCTGCACCGCCAGAAGAGTAGATGTGGGGCTCGCTCGCATAACGAGCGCGTTGAGGACGAGGAGGGCGAGAAGCTTTGTGCGTGGATCCAGCTTGCTTGTCGACTCGCCTGGGTTGGCCTCGGCGAGCGAGATCTCAGGCAACGCCGGCCTTCGCGAAATGCTTGCGCAGCAGGAAACGACCAATGAGTCCGCCCAGGCACGCAAAGATCATCGCGACGACAACCCACCCGCTGATGACTGCGGGACTAAAGAGTGCTCGCATGCCGTCCGCGTAGTCCTGTCCCATCTGGGACGCGACGTCTGCGTAGTAGGAGTCGGGGGCAAAGAAAATCGGAGCAAGCGGACCAATCATCCACAGGGAGAACAGCATGTATGCTGCGATGTTTCGAGGGGCGCTCAGATAGCCGCCGCTGCGGGCGATAAGGTCAGCCAGAAAACCGAGGATAAGAGCGACCGGTACGGTTACCCACGAATGCCCGGTCACGACCATCAGGAAGGCAACGACGCCGGCCATGATGGTGACCGTCCCAAACATGCGCGATCGCACCATCATTAGCATGACGACCGGCCCATTGAGGATCAGACCAACAATCCAACCGACGAACATGAACGCGGGCCCGAAGAAGCCAAGCATTCCCGAGCACCACATGAGAATGAAATAGACAGCAGTAAAAGCGCCAATGGTGACAGCCGAGCGCGCCTTTGTTACGCCCGAGCCTGAAACCTGAGTCATAATCGTGGCCTTTCACGATATAAGGTTTATTGAACAAATCTAAGGCTAGCCTATCTTTCAGGCGTATCGAGAGACTTTATGCCCAGTTTGACGTGCTCTTTTTAGCGAAATGCAACGATACTGATAAAGCAAGGGGTCCCCACGAGCGTTGCTCGTGGGGACCCCTTGAAACGACTATCTGCCGTTAACCTCTAGTGCTTCAGGAAGCATCCTCGGAGGTCAGGGCGCGAGTCTTGGTGGCATCCAGCGGGATACCGGGGCCCATGGTCGTGGCGACCGTAGCCTTGAGGATGTAACGGCCCTTTGCGGAAGCCGGCTTCAGACGCAGGATCTCCTCCAGGACGACAGCGTAGTTCTCAACCAGCTGCTCGGCGGTGAAGGAAGCCTTACCAACGATGAATGCCAGGTTCGAGTGCTTGTCGACACGGAACTCGATACGACCGCCCTTGATTTCCTTAACGGCCTTGGCGACATCCATGGTGACGGTGCCGGTCTTGGGGTTCGGCATGAGGCCACGGGGACCAAGCACGCGGCCCAGACGGCCAACCTTGCCCATGAGGTCGGGGGTTGCAACGGCGACATCGAAGTCGGTGTAGCCCTTGGCAACCTTCTCGATCAGCTCGTCGCCACCGACTTCGTCGGCTCCGGCGTCGATTGCTTCCTGTGCGCGCTCGCCAACGGCGAAGACCAAGACCCGGGAGGTCTTACCGGTGCCGTGCGGCAGGGAAACGGTGCCTCGGACCATCTGATCGGCCTTACGGGGATCAACACCCAGTCGCATAACAACCTCAACGGTTGAATCGAACTTGGTGACCGAGGTTTCCTTGGCCAAACGCATTGCGGCCAGGGGGCTGTACAGTTCGCCAGCGTGGATCTTCTCCGCCGCTGCGCGGTAGCTCTTAGAGCGCTTCGTCATTCTGCTTCTTCTCCTTGCAGGTGTGGGTGTCGGGCAGCGCCTGCCCTACCACGGAAATTAAAGGGTCAGTCCTGAACAGTGATGCCCATGGAACGTGCGGTGCCCGCAACGATCTTGGATGCAGCATCAATGTCGTTGGCGTTGAGGTCAACCATCTTGGCCTGGGCGATTTCGCGCACCTGGTCCATGGTGATCGATCCAACCTTGGCGGTGTTCGGGGTGCCCGAACCCTTTGCAACACCTGCAGCCTTCTTGATCATTTCGGAGGCCGGAGGGGTCTTCAGAACGAAGGTGAAGGAACGATCTTCGTAAACGGTGATTTCAACCGGGACGATCGAACCGCGCTGCGACTCAGTTGCAGCGTTGTATGCCTTCGTGAATTCAACGATGTTAACGCCGTGCTGGCCCAGTGCAGGACCAACGGGCGGAGCCGGGGTCGCGGCGCCTGCAGCAATCTGCAGCTTGATGAGGCCGGTGACCTTCTTCTTCTTCGGTGCCATATTTCGGGTCTTTCTATTTCTTACTCAGCCGCGGAGACTACCGCGGCATACGTCCACGCGGGATCTACAAGAAGAGCAACCTGTAGACAAAGTCCACCTAGACGCACGAATCTACATGATAACGCGATGTGGGTGACTCCCCAAGTCTAGGTGCTGCAGCTCACGCCAATCGAAAGAACAGCCGGCATTCACTGCGTCAGCAGGAAGGGAGCACCCACTTGCGTTTCAGCGAATTTACTCTTCGATCTTTTCGACCTGATCGAAGGTGAGCTCCATGGGGGTCTCACGTTCGAAGATGGTCAGCAAGACCTTCAGACGCTGGGTTTCAGGCATGATCTCGGAGATCACTGCGCTCATGGTGGCGAATGCGCCATCGGTAACGGTGACGACCTCGCCAACCTCGAACTGAGTGTGGACTTCCTGAACGGGAGCAGGAGCGCTCTTTTCCTCGGCGGCAGCAGCCTCGAGTACATTCGGGGTCAGCAGCATGACGACCTCGTCGATCGACAGCGGCACAGGATTGTGCTGATCACCAACGAAGCCGGTAACCGCGGGAGTTTCCTTAACGACACGGTAGGAGTCTTCGTTGAAGTCCATGCAGACAATGACGTATCCGGGGATGCGCACGCGACGAACGCGCTTCTTCACATTGCCGCGGTATTCCATGACGTATTCGTCGGGAACCTCAACCTGGAAGATCGACTCTTCCATGTTCTGGCTGGTGATGCGCTGCTCAAGGTTCGCCTTCACCTTGCGCTCGTGGCCGGAGTAGGTGTGGATAACGTACCAGTCACCGGGAGACATGTAGAGCTCACGGCGCAGCTTCTCGATGGGATCATCCTCGCTCGAGGCCGCTTCCGCAGCTGCTTCCTCGACGCCAGCAATCGCTTCGCCTTCTTCAAGAGCTTCCTTGCGCTCTTCGGGGGCGTCTTCAAGGCGCTCTTCGCGCTCATCCTCGCGCTGTGCAGCGGTCTCCAGCTCACCTTCGGGGGCGATTCCACCGTCAAAAGTATCGGGTTCCTGGCCCTCGATCTTGTCCTGGCTCACGGGTTTTCCTCCTGTGGTTACCGCTTGCGCGGTGCTTCACGGCCGAGCCGTAGAAGAAACCCGCCTGCATTCCTGCGGGCGGGTCACGGTTTCAGCCAAATACGATGGAACTTAGTCTACCGAATAGGAAATCAAGAATTCCAGTGAAAGCCATAACTGCGGCAACAAACACAATCACGACGATGAAGTAGGTCCAAGTCTCTGATCCGCTGGGATAAACAACTTTCTTCATCTCAGCGACAACCTGAGAGACGAAGATCACCATGCGCTTGAAGATATTCGGACGCTTTTCCTGGGTCTTCTCAGAGGAGGAAGCTTTACGAGAGCGCGTTGCACCGCTCTTTGTGCGATCCGCCTTGGGCGATTCGTCACGGCGAGCCTGGGATCCGCTCATCGTTCCTCCAATAGTTCTGCACCTAAGTGGCAGGGCAGGCGGGACTCGAACCCACAACCGCCGGTTTTGGAGACCGGTGCGCTACCAATTGCGCCACTGCCCTACTGCAACTCTTTAAAAAGTGTTGCCTGGTTGAGTTTAGGGGAGAACGCGCCCCATGTCCAACTCATCCGCGTGACAATCCCTCACAGAAGCTCAAATTGTGACTCAGACCAATAAATGACTGTGGCCATGTCACAATACTGATGTGGATACTCAATCAGCTTCGCGTATCTCAACGCGCTTCGCCAATATCACCCCATCTGCGACCCTTGCAGTCGACGCTAAGGCTAAGGCACTGAAGGCACAGGGGCGTCCCGTTGTTGGTTTCGGCGCCGGAGAGCCGGACTTTGCTACCCCCGATTACATTGTCGAGGCGGCGCTCGAAGCAGCACGCAACCCCGCGATGTACCGCTACACCCCGGCCTCGGGCCTTCCCGCACTCAAGGAAGCAATCGCCCACAAGACACTTCGCGATTCAGGTTACGAGGTCAGCCCCGACCAGGTTTTGGTAACCAACGGTGGAAAGCAGGCGGTTTTCCAGGCCTTCGCCTCGCTGCTGAACCCCGGAGACGAGGCCATCCTCCCCACCCCCTACTGGACCACCTACCCCGAGGTCATCAAGCTCGCGGGCGCGACCCCGGTGGAAGTTTTCGCGGGTGCCGACCAGGACTACAAGGTCACCGTTGACCAGCTCGAAGCCGCGCATACCCCTCACACCAAGCTTCTTCTTCTATGCTCGCCCTCTAACCCGACAGGCGCTGTTTATACTCCCGCTGAGCTGACAGCCATCGGTCAGTGGGCACTCCAGCACGGCGTGTGGGTGATTACCGATGAGATCTACGAGCACCTGCTCTACGACGGTGCGCAGAGTGCGCACATCGTCAATTTGGTCCCCGAACTTGCCGACCAAACCATTGTGTTGAACGGTGTCGCGAAGACCTACGCGATGACCGGTTGGCGTGTGGGATGGATGATCGGTCCTCACGACGTGATCCGTGCAGCGACCTCCTTCCAATCGCACCTGACGTCGAATGTCAACAACATTGCTCAGTGCGCGGCAATCGCCGCCCTCAATGGACCACTGGATGTCGTTGAACACATGCGCCAAGCATTCGATCGTCGTCGCCAGACCATGGTGAAGATGCTTCGCGAAATCGACGGGCTCCAGGTTCCCACACCTAAGGGCGCCTTCTACGCATACCCGGCGGTCACGGATCTTCTTGGTCGAGAGATTCGCGGGAAGGTCCCAACCACTTCCGCCGAATTGGCCGACCTGATCTTGGATGAGGTCGAGGTCGCAGTCGTTCCGGGCGAGGCCTTCGGCCCCTCTGGTTTTATTCGCCTGTCCTATGCCTTGGCAGACGAGGACCTTGTTGAGGGCGTTGGCCGTATCCAGGAACTTCTGGCAGAAGCTCACTGATACAGCCGAATACAAAACTTCAATACACCCGGGCGGTAGCGATGCAGTGCTACCGCCCGGGTTTTTCTTACTCCGCGTCAATAAATACCCCAATAACGCTATCCAAAATGGAGCTTGAGCTGTCACAATTGACATATGGACCTTTCGACGCGGCGAACACACCTCGACCAACCCAATGGACACGTCCTTGTCGCCCACGGTTATGGCGAGCATTCGGGACGTTTTGAAGGGCTGGTCAATGCGCTTCTCCAGGCTGGCTACGATGTGTCAACCTACGACCACTACGGTCATGGCACTTCTCCAGGTCCGCGCGCCCAGGTCGACGTCGGTCTACTGATCAAGGACCACATCGCTGCTCGCCAAGAGGCTCTTCACAATTCACGCTGCGATGAATTGATCCTCTTTGGGCATTCAATGGGTGGTTTGATTAGCGCTGCTTCTGCGCTGATCTACCGCAAGGATCTGCGCTGCATGGTCCTCACCGGACCCGCTTTCATTCCACTCCCCCAGCTTCCTATGCCCGTGGTTGGCGGACTTGGGAAACTGGCTCGCTATTTGCCGGGAGTACAGGTTCCGGCAGCACAGTCCACGCCCGAGCATTCCTTGCTTTCGCGCGATCCCAGCGTCCAAGAAGCTTTCGATGCCGATCCTCTCAACTACCACGGCGCTCCCCCGCTTCTGACGGCCTCGACCATGGTGATTCATGGCAAGAAGGCGCTTGATCATGCGGATCGCCTGACCTGCCCCACGCTGATTTTCCACGGCAGCGCTGATGAGCTCACTTCGCCGGAGGGCTCTGCAGAGTTTGTTGAGCGTGTACGTGATTCGCATCCCGACGCAGATATCCACCTGCGCGTCATCGATGGGGCTTGCCACGAAGTCTTGAATGAGCCTGAGAAGGATATGGTCCTTCGCGATCTGATCCTGTGGCTCGAGAGGCACTGATGGCGTCGACGTCTATTCCCCGTCAGCCTTCTCTTACCGTTCCAGCGCCGACTCCCCCTGGGCGACGACCGCTGTCCACGCTCCCCAAAGCGCATCTTCACCTGCACTTCACAGGCGCGATGCGTCCACAAACGCTGGTGGATATGGCGCAGGAAAAAGGTACTCGCCTTCCTCCGCACCTATTGGACTTGGACCCCTTAACCGTGCCCGCGGACGCCCGTGGCTGGTTCCGTTTCCAGCGCTCCTACGATGCCGCGCGAGCTTTGGTACGCACCGAGGCTGCGATGCGGCGGATCGTTGCCGAGGCCGCGGAAGATGATGCGGCCGAGGGCTCGCGTCGCCTCGAAATGCAGGTCGACCCCACGTCTTATGCGCCTTGGGTTGGCGGGATTACTCCCGCTTTGGAGATCATCATTGACGAGGCGATCGCTGCGGGGAAGCGCACGGGCGTCGAAGTTGCATTGATCGTTGCGGCCTCGCGAATTCGCCATCCCCTTGATGCGCGCACGCTTGCTCGTCTGGCAGTTCAGTATGCCGGTGATGGGCCCGGACAGGTTGTGGGCTTTGGTCTGTCCAATGATGAGCGCGTTGGAGATACCTCGGCTTTTGCGCCCGCCTTCCGTATTGCCCGCGAGGGCGGTTTGGCCTCGGTTCCTCACGGCGGTGAGCTTTTGGGCCCGGAGTCTGTGATGAATGTTGTTTCAGCCCTGCACCCGACGCGTTTGGGTCACGGCGTGCGCACCAGTGAAGATCCCGATTTGCTGCAGCGTTTGATTGACGCGGATATTTCTTTCGAGGTGTGTCCGACCTCGAATATTCACTTGGGGGTCTTCCCAGATTTTGCGTCGGTTCCGCTCATGCGCTTTATCGAGGCCGGCGCGCGCGTTGCTCTTTCGGCTGACGACCCCTTGCTATTCCATTCGCGCGTGGTTGCCCAGTACGAGGCCGCGCGCGATGTTTTCGGGCTCTCTGACGCACAGCTGGCAGATTTGGCCCGTCAGTCCATCGATGCTTCTTTGGCTAGTGAGGCCTCGAAACGCGTGTGGAAAGCGGAAATCGATCAGTGGCTTGCAGCCCCACCCGCGGTCTAAGCATCTCTCTTCACCAATAGTGCACGCGTGCACTATCATGCACTTATGACGCGTTTTAATCGGGAGGACGCACCATCGCTTGTGCGCGAAGCACGCACTGATGCTTCGCTTACACAGGCTGAACTAGCGGGGATGACCGGAATGAGCCAGTCGACCCTCGCACAAATCGAGGCTGGGAAACGTGCTGTATCCGCCGAGCTTCTAGAGAAAATTCTTCGCGCTGCCGACTATCGTCCTTCCCTGCCACTAGCCCGCTACGCACCCTCCATCAGCCGCTACGCCATGGAACAGGGGCTAGACTCCCTCCGCGTCTTTGGTTCCATCGCTCAGGGAACGGACGGCTTTGAATCAGATATTGATCTGATCGGTACTCCCACCCGCGAGCTGTCACTGTTTGAGCTGGCAGATATCGCCTCGTTTACAAGCGAACTCACGGGATTTCCTACCGAAGTTCACGCGGATACACAAGTACCCGAGGCCCTGCGGAACATCATTGACGAAGCGGTACCACTGAGCGCCCCTGCGTCTTTCACGCCTCGGCCACGCGCGTCGAAAAGGCATACACCCAGCTTCGACGTCGATAACTTCTTACACGAACTTGATGTCATCACCCGACGCGTCGAACGGGTTGCTGCTGTCTCTGCCGAGGCCTTCAACGCCGATTGCCCTGAATACGACTCGGCGTGCATGGTGATCATCCGACTGGCCGGTTTCCTGGAGCGTGAGGAATACGCGCCATACATGAAGACCCTCACCTTGGTCGAGAAGCGCGCGCTGCGGACGACTCGGAACATCGCGGCGCGTTCGGGGTACCAAAGCATGGATGACAAACTTCTGTGGACGGCCGTTACCCGCAATGTTCCCGATATGATCGAACGCCTGCGCACCGCGGTTCAGGCAGATAGATAACAGCCTCGCAGGCAAATTAATAGCCGGTTCACAAGGTTGACGAAGATCCGCGTTACCACTCAATGCCGATGGCAACAGGCTCAGGAACAAGAGTCACGCCATAGGTATCAAAGACACGCCCGCGCACTGCGCGCGCCAAGGCCTCGATGTCTGCACCGCTTGCACCACCGCGGTTTGTTAGCGCACGAATCTCCTTGATCATAAAGGTCTGTACTTCAGCTGGAAATTATCCATCCTAAAACAGCACTCCACGCGATCCATCAAAAACGCAACCACCTAACTCTTAGCAAAACTTGTTTTTAGGGTGACTATTGTTTTCGCAACACATACAAACGATATCCAAGAGGCACTAAAAACATTAACAGCACAATTACGCACAGCAGAGTATCGAACCAAACATCCCAGTGTTCTAGCACGCCACTAAGCACACGTTGATTCGCAGGTATCAAACTCTCACAATTACGCACAGCGATAACGTAACGCTCACAACCTCCATCAAGGCATTCATCCACAAGGAGCTTTGCGGTCTCATGATCTTCGCAGCTATCTACGCCTGCAACTGAGTACAAAGCAAGATACCAGTCAAGTAGACGTTGGGGGGTAACCTTCGCGATGTCAAGAATCACCCGAATAGACACACTAAAGAAAAATGTTGGGATCATAACTGCAAACAGGTAGTTCTTCGAATTTACAATGCGTAATATTCCCCCCACACACCCCAGGACTAACCCAACAAAGGCTCCAATACCGGCGGCATTCAGTAAGAGGCTATTCGAAAATGGGATTGTAGAATCCCCCCCTCCCCCACCTCCGAAAATAAGCGTCCATACCGGTGAGATCAGAATATAAAGTGTTGCAATAGCGGCACTATAACCCGAACAATCCACTAGACAGCGAAACGAGCCAAATAAGTTAAGTGAAACGCTAATAATACCAAAAAATTTTAGCGCGGCGAACGCTGCAGCTGTAATTAAATAAGCAAAAGCAACTAGCGCAGAAGAAAACAGAAAGAAATTCCGCAGGATCCAAACCCAAAGGTTAAGGTTTTTATTTTGGTTCAAAAAAAGAAATAATAGGAATTGTTTAAAAGCGACAATTAAGCCGAATGCAACGACGAAAAACAGCACCCGAGAGATTTTAAATTTGGAAGTGATTATCATGTCGTTCAAAGAGCCAGGAGGGAAAAATACCGAGATTCCACTTTTGACTTTAATTCTTGTCCTTTGAACTAGGTCCGCTCGACCATAAGATAGCGAATATATTGCTCTCCGGACACTAATATCAATCCAATTCCGACCAAATGCTACACAGAAGGAAAGCAGGAACACACCCCAAAAAAGATACCGTTGCCAATATGGGTTAGCCTGTTTCAGCAGAGCACCCCCGATAAAGATCGAGATTAAAGCTGACCATGAAACAACGATTGCTAATCCCCCATACTTTCGGGGGGATTTCGATAATTTCCAGTAAGTAATGCCAACGGCCACTGCAATAACAAAGCCGATAATAGAAGGCAAGGCGACGAACATTACCAAGCACTACTCCCACTCAATGCCGATGGCAACAGGCTCAGGAACAAGAGTTACGCCATAGGCATCAAAGACACGCCCGCGCACAGTGCGCGCCAAGGCCTCGATGTCTGCACCACTTGCACCCCCGCGGTTTGTCAGCGCCAGCACGTGCTTGGTCGACAAGGATGCGCGAGGCGGGTCGCCGGCCTCGGGAAGATGGAAACCCTTGGAGCAGCCCGCGTGGTCGATGAGCCAAGCGGCGCTGGTTTTCACGAGCCCCTCCCCCGCCGGGAAACGAGGCGCCTCTTCTGGGAGCACGGCAGCCACGGCCTCGGGGAGGATGGGGTTGGTAAAGAAAGATCCGGCGCTCCACGTATCGTGGTCCTCCGGGTTTAGAACCATGCCCTTCCCCGCGCGCAGCTCAAGCACGGTCGAACGGACCAGGGAAGCCTCGGCACGCTCCCCTACTTCCACTCCGAGGCGCCGCGCGAGTTCGGAGTACATGACGGGCGCACTCAGGGATGAGCGCTCGAGGCGGAAGTCAACGCTCAACACGACCCAACGCCCCGTCGGCCCCCACACGCGACCGGGAAGACCGGGCTGGCCAATGCTGTGCTTGATCGCGGAGGAACGGTAGGCAAAACCTAGCTCAGAGGGAAGGAACCGGACGATGCGCTGCTCGAGGCGGTCGTAGGCCTCGACGCTGTGAATTGTTTCAGCAACCTCGTGTCCGTAGGCGCCCACGTTCTGTACCGGGGATGCCCCCGCGCTTCCGGGGATCCCCGACAAGGCCTCGATACCGGAGAGGTGTTCGTCGACGCTCCACGCAACAAAGTCATCCCAGACCGTGCCGGCCCACACGCGGACGATCACCGAGCCATCCGCATCCTCTTCAACGATCCGTGCAATCTCTGCGCCCGGGCGCACAGCGACGACAGTTCCATCAAAAGGATCATCCGAGGCAAGCAAGTTTGATCCGCCGCCTAGGACTAGAAGCTGGCGCTGTTCCTCATCGGCCGCGCGAACGGCAGCAACCAATTCCTCACTGGAAGTCGCGCGTACAAGGCGAGAAACCTCTCCGCCCACGCGAAAGGTCGTCAATTCAGCAAGAGTCGTCATGACTCAAGATTAATCGTCAAGAGGTGCGACGGCTCGCACGCGCCCCCGCTGGTCCGGAACCTGACCGGCTAAGACGATTGCCAGAAGCACCGGAAGGATAACGAAGGCAAGCGCGCGGTGGTAGCCGACATGATCTGCGATCAAGCCCAAAACCGGAGGTCCAATGAGGGCCGAACCGTAATTCACCGTCGAGAGCACCGAGACGCGAGCCGGGGTCATCACGGGATCAACGCTCAGGGCGGAAATACCCAGCGGGAAGACCAAAGAAGCCCCAATACCCCACAGGGCGACGCCAATGATTGCCAAAATATGATGCGGAGCAAAAGCAACAAGCAGCAGACCGACAACCGCGCAGCCCATGGTAAATCGGAGCAGATGCGGCGCTCCGAAACGCCTCTCCAAACGCGGGGATCCGAAACGCATGATCGTCATCATCAGCAAGAAGAAAGCGAAGATCGCCGACGCGGAAGAAGTCGCAAAACCATAGCCATCGACCATCGACAGGTTCAACCAGTCGTTAGAGGCACCTTCCATCAGGCCGCCACTCATCACCATGAGGGCAATCAGAACCGTGCGACGCTCGCGCCACGCCAAGCGGGTCAATCCCTTCTTCGCATTAGTTCCCGAGGCCTCGTCCCCTTCGCCCGCAGGGCTTTCCTTAGCGGGTTCAAGAGTGGCAACCTCGTCTTGGCTGAGGTAGAAGCCAACGGAAACACCGCAGACAATAAGCTCAAGAACAGCAAGACCATAAAGGTGCGCTCCGACCGGAATCCCGACCCGCGAGGCAAGTGCTCCAAGTAATGCGCCACCGAGCATGCCGACGGCGTACATCGCTTGAATCACCGGAACAACGAGGCGCCGCACAGCAGCCTGCACGAGGCCAGCCTCGATGTTCATGCTTGATCCCCACAGGCCCGTCCCAGCGGACATGAAAACGAGGGAACCGGTGAAAAGCACGAGAGAATTCGCAAGCGTTCCTGTCGCTGCACCGGCAATGCCCAATGCCCAAATGAATACGCCGATTCGCCCAGCCCAGCGTGCACCGATCTTCATGACGATTGGGCCGGAGGTAGGCAAGGTCAGCAAAGAACCAAGCGAGGCAATCAAGAGCATCATACCGATTGTGCCCGGGGTCAATCCCAGATGATCGCGTACATCTGGCAGACGTGAGAGCCACGCTGAGGTTGCGAAACCAAGGCCTGCATAGACCACAAAGGTCGCACGAAGAGCACTGTGAGCACGCGATGAGGGAATAGACATGATTCGAAATTTTACTCGCCGATAGACCCGTGGTTAAAGGCCGCAAAAAGAGGTGTCCGTGTGAAATAGCTCCACACGGACACCGATTGATATTCGGAAGAAAAGTCAGTTTTCGACGGCGGCCTTAAACCAACCAGTTACCGACGTCGGGTGAGTAATTGCGGTACCCACGATCACTGCGAACGCGCCGAGCTTCATGGCAGCTGCGGCATGCTCCGGAGTGTGAATACGCCCTTCACAGATTACGGGAACATTCGGGAATGCCTGAACCGTCTGCTCGAGAAGCTCTAAGTCAGGACCATCGGTCTTCGGGCGATCTCCGGTGTAGCCAGCAAGAGTCGTTGAAACAATATCGACACCGGCATCAACGGCGCGCTGTGCATCTTCAAAAGATCCGCAGTCGGCCATAACCAGAGTCTCTTCTTCGCGAAGAGCTGCAACGGTTTCGGCAAAACTACGACCATCAAGACGCGGGCGACCAGTCGCATCCAGAGCGACAATATCGGCCCCAGCCATCACGCATGCGCGAGCGTGTCGAAGCGAAGGAGTGATGTAGACACCTTCGTGGCCTTCCTTCCACAAACCAATGACGGGTACATCCACGCGCCCCTTGATTGCGGAAATATCAGACAGACCTTGGCAGCGAATTGCCGCGGCTCCACCGATTTCGGCAGCGCGCGCGATCTGCGCCATGGTTTCGGGGTGCCGCATGGGCTCTCCCGGGTAAGCCTGAACGGAAACAATGAGTTTCCCCTTCAGGCCAGCAATAAGCGGATGCATGGTTTCTCCTATGCGTTGAGGAAGAATGAAACGGCTCCGAGCAGCGGCGCGTCGCCGCCCAGGGAACCAATGAGGATCGGTGTATCAGCAACGGGAGTCATCGCGCTGGCTGCAAAACCTTCACACAGACCATCCCACCAGATATCTCCGGAACGAGTCATCGAGCCAGAAATGATAACCGCTGCGGGGTCCACGCAGTTGACCAGCGAGGCCGTGGCCTCGCCCAGTGCGTACGCAGAGCGCGAGAAGCAGGCACTAGCCAGCGGGTCACCCGCATCTGCAAGTTCTTGCAGTGCACGACCGCCATCGACTTCGGGAGCATCTTGAGGACGCAGCGAGTTGTACCAAGCCGTAATTCCTGATCCGGAGCAGAATGCCTCGATATGACCAAGCCGACCGCAGGAGCACACCATATCGGGGGCGAAATGGTGATGGATGTGACCGACGTGCCCAGCGATCCCTCGAGAGCCAAAAGTGACATGACCGTCTTCGACCAGAGCACCACCGATTCCCGTACCTACTGCGATCGAGAGGACTGAAGAATAGGGGCGTCCGGCTCCCAAGGTTGCCTCGCCCAGACCGTGTGCGTGGACATCGTTAAGGACGTGCACAGGAAGTCCCGTGCTTTCCTCAACAAGCTTCCCCAGAGGGGTTCCTCCCCACCCGGGCATGATGTCGGTTGCCGACACAATCTTTCCTTCAGCGGGATCGACGACCCCAGCAGAAGCAATTGCGACACCCGAGGCTTCGGGGTGAGCCTCTTTGAGAGACGAGGCCAGCGAGCAGATTCGCTCTGCGACGTCGGCACCCCCACGGGAAGCCTCAGTAGGAATTGAGCCGCGCTCAACAACCGTATAGTTTTGTCCAACTTCGACAATGCCCCAACCGACTTTGGTTCCACCGATATCAAGGGCGAGGAGCGTAGTCATGAAAGTTCTCCACTAAAAAAGGGATGAAAATGCTAATCAGCGAGGCCAAGGCGGGCGCACGCTCGCGCGTACGCGAGAGGAGGACCACCTCGGCCTCGCTGATGATCAGGAGAGCAAGCCAGCTTCGCGCAGGACGGAAGCAACGTGCTCGACGTTGTCACCTTCGAGGGCAGCAACAGGACGCGGCATCTCGTTGGAATCAAAGACACCCAGTAGCTGCAGTGCGGTCTTGAAGGCACCAACGCCACCGCCGAAGCCCTGAACGCCCTTCACCAGAACGATGCGCATGAGGTCCGCAAGGCGGTCCTGCTCGGCGCGCACAGCTTCCCAGTCACCGCGCTCGAAAGCCTGCCACTGACGGACATAGCCATCGGGGTCAACATTGGCCAGGCCGGGGACCGAGCCGTCTGCGCCCGACATGTAGGCACCATCGACAACCACTTCGTGGCCGGTCAGCAGCTGAAGCGGGTGGCCAGCGGCCTCGTTCGCACGGGACAGCCAGCGGAAGCCCACATCGTCACCGGAGGAATCCTTAACGCCGTCAAGAACGCCTTCCTTACCCAAGCGAAGAACAAGATCGTTCTGAAGCTTCGTGTGGACGCAGACGGGAATGTCGTAGGCCCACAGCTCAAGATTGGTGTTCTCCTTGAGGATGCGGAAGTGCTTCTCGATCTCTGCCTGGCCGCCCAGTGCATAGAAGGGAGCGGTTGCAACGACGCCCAGAGCTCCACCGATTTCTTCAACTGCCTTGATGTTCTCAATGACACGCTCAGTTTCGGTATCGATCACACCGACCAGCAGCGGAACGCGACCGTCGACAATGCGAACAACCTCGCGCTGGATCTGCTGACGACGCTCGGAGGTCGAGAATGCAACCTCACCGGTCGAGCCGGAGACGAAGAGGCCGTTCAGCCCCGCACCGATCATGCGGTTGATGTGGCGCTCCAGCGAGGCAACGTCCAGCTCGCCGTTCTTCAGCGGGATAGCCAACGGCGGGACAACGCCGCGAATCTGTGAACTCATTAGTTCTCTCCTCCGAGTGTTGGATGCAGCAGCGAGGGTGCAGCCCCCAGGAGCTTGCGGGTGTAGGGATCCTTCGGGGATGCCAGCAATTCAGCTGCCGGTCCCTCTTCAACGACCTTTCCGCCATTCATCACAGCGATCCGGTCAGAAACGTAGCGAACAGTTTGAATATCGTGTGAGATAAAGACCATCGCCAAGCCCAGTTCACTCTTGAGGTCCGTGAGCAGGTTGAGGATCTGTGCGCGAACCGAGACGTCCAGAGCACTGGTCGGTTCGTCAGCGATGATCGCATCGGGGCCGATGGACAGGGCTCGGGCGATTGCCACACGTTGACGCTGACCACCGGAGAGCTGGCCCGGAAGCGCGTCCAAGGCGCTCGAGGGCAAGCCCACGAAGGAGATCAGTTCGCGAACGCGCTTGGCTCGCGAGGCCTCGTCACCAATACCGTGTACGCGCAGCGGATCAGCAAGCTGATCAGCAACGTGCATGCGCGGGTTGAGAGCGGTTGCGGGGTCTTGGAAGACCACGGAAACAACACGTCCGATACGCTTGCGCGCATCAGCGCCACGCTTGGTAACTTCCTCACCGTTGAAGAACACCTTGCCCTTCGTCGCCATCTGCAGGCCGCACATGACGTTCGCGGTCGTGGACTTGCCACAGCCCGATTCGCCGACGATACCGAGCGTCTGTCCGCGCTCAATGCGCATGTTAACGCCTCGAACCGCGTGCACCTTGTGGGGGCGGAACAGCGATCCTGTACGGGAGTTGAAGGTCACCTCAACGTCTTTGAGCTCGATGATCGGAGTTTCAGTACTCATCAGTTTTCCTCCTGACCTTCTTCAATGACGACGGATTCGCTTACGACAAGGACCTCTTCGCGAGGCGGCAGCGCCGCATACACGTGCTCGGGGCCCACCTCGGTGAGGACCGGACGGATGTCGAGGCCGTAGTCGGGGTGCGAGGAACGCGGGGCGAAACGGTCGCCGATCGGGAAGTCCCGAGGCGAAGGCACGGTCCCGGGGACCTGGTGCAGACGTCCCGAGCCGGACTCGATGGAGAGGACTGCGCCCAGCAAGCCGCGGGTGTACTCGTGGGTCGGGTGGGTGAGCAGTTCCTGAGTGGGAGCTTGCTCGATGACCTGACCGGCGTACATGACGGTGATGTTGTGGGCAACCTCTGCGACAAGAGCCAGGTCGTGGGAGACGAAGATCATTGCGAATCCCAGCTTCTCACGCAGCTCGTTGAGCAGGGAAATGACCTGCTTCTGAACGGTGACGTCCAGTGCGGTGGTCGGTTCATCGGCAATGATGAGCTTCGGGTCACGAGTCAGTGCCATTGCGATCAGAACTCGCTGACGCTGGCCACCGGAAAGCTCGTGCGGGTAGGACTCGAGGGTGCGCTTGGGATCCAAGCCCACCAGCTCAAGGAGTTCCTCTGCGCTGCGGGTTCCGCCGCGCTTGGTCAGCTGCTTCATCTGTGCCTTGATGAGCATGGCGGGGTTGAGCGAGGAGAGAGCATCCTGGTAGATCATTGCCATCTCGTGGCCCAGAAGCGCACGACGCTCTTCATGCTTCATCTCCAGCAAGTTCTTACCTTCGTAGAGGATCTCACCGGTGATCTCTGCCTTCGGGTCAATGAGGCCCATAATGGTCAGTGCCGTAATGGACTTACCACATCCGGACTCACCGACGAGGCCCATGGTCTCGCCGCGGCGCACCTTGAAGGACACGTGATCGACGACATTGACATCGCCGTGACGCTCGAACTTGATGCACAGGTCCTTGACCTCGAGCAGAGGTGCTTCGTGCGAAGTAGAGACAAAACGATCGTGACGCTTGCCTTCGACAACCTCCAGATCGTCTAGGCGTTGCTGCAAGGACTCGGCCTGCTCGGCGTAGGCGCGGCGAGGATCGAGAAGGATGCGGTCGGCTTCGCGGTCAGAGTTCTTATCGACCTGGGCAACAGCTGCCGTGGAGGGAGCCGCGACCATAGCATCGGTGATGCCTTCGGAGAGGATGTTCAGGCACAAGACGGTGATCATGATGAACAGGCCGGGGAAGAAGGCGGTCCACCAGTCGCCCAGCAGGATCGAGAGGTTGGTCGAAGCCTCGGACAAGATATTGCCCCAAGTGGGAACCATGGTTGGAGGAAGGCCTGAACCGATGAAGGTTAGCGAGGCCTCGAGGATGATCGCATCTGCGACCAAGACCGTGGCGAAGACCAAAACCGGAGCAGCAGTGTTACGCATGACGTGCTTGATCAGGATCCACGGTGCACGGGCACCGGAGACGATCACTGCACGCACGTAGTCTTCACCGTATGCGGCCATCACGTTTGCGCGAACAATACGTGCCAGCTGCGGGATGTAGACGAAGGCGATCGAGAAGACAATCACCATCACCAGCCCGAACTTATTACCCGATTGGGAAAGCGTACGACCAAAGACCAGAACCGTAACAGCCGCCATTGCGATACCGGGGACAGCCATGATGATGTCTAGGATGCGCATGATGGTCTCGGAGATGGCCTTGCGCGTCACGGCTGCGATCGATCCGATGATTGCGCCGAAGAAGAGCGCGATCACGGTTGAGCACAGGCCGATGAGCAGCGAGTAGCGACCACCGAAGAGGACGCGAGAAAGAATGTCTCGACCCGCGTGGTCAGTACCGAAGGGGTGAGCCGAAGACGGCCCCTGCGACGCCGTATCGATGAATTCGGGCGAATAGGGTGCCACGAAGGGCGCGAGGATTGATACAAGAACGATCAGTGCCAAAACACCGATTGCGATCTTGGATCCCAAAGACATCGCGCCGATACGCGAAAAACGCACACCCTTTCGGGTAACTTTTTCGAGTTTTGCTTTCTGGTTCATGACTCACACCGACCTGATACGCGGATTGATGAGCAGGTAGAGCATGTCAACAAGGATGTTGACGATGATGAAGGCGATTGCGACAACCAATGCGCCGCCCTGCACCAGGGTGACAGAGTTGTCTTGGATGCCCTTCAGGAGCACGATCTTGCCCATACCATCAATGGCGAAGATGATTTCAATAACGACCGCACCGCCCATGAGGTAGCCAATGCGAAGACCAAGGACGGTCACGGGGGTGATCAGCGCATTACGCAGAACGTTACGCGCGACAACAACGGTCTTTGGAATACCCGCACCGATTGCAGTTCGGACGTAGTCACGGTCCAATTCTTCAACCATCGAGGTACGAACGACACGTGTCATCTGACCGATGACGGGAACCGCCAATGCGATAGCCGGAAGAATCATCCGGAGGAACCAACCCGATGGGTCATCGCTGAAAGCAGGAACTTCACCCGACACGGGGATGGAAGTACCGACGAATTGCAGGACCAGCAACGCTGCCAGCCAGAAGGAGGGGGTGCCAATCGCGACGACCGAGATCACGCGGATCAGCTGATCGGGCCAACGATCACGGTAGAGCGCGGCGATGACGCCGAGGGGGAAGGAAATGAGAACGGCAATGATCAGACCGAGGAATGTCAGCTGCAAGGTGAGAGGAAGTGCCTTGGCAATCTCATCGCTGACGCGATAGTGGGTACCGACACCGAATGTTCCAAGGTCACCGTGGAGCATCCCCAACAGATAGAGGCGGAATTGATCGAAGAAGGGCTCGTTGAGGTGGTGCTGAATGCGGTATTCCTCAAGAGCTTCAGGGGCTGCGGTCTCACCGAGCGCCGAGTAGGCGGGATCAATGGGAGACAGCCACATAATTGAGAAGACCAGGAAGGATACGCCGACCACCATGATCGGCAACCACACTAGTCGTCGCGCGAGAAGACGCAGAAGGTTATTCACTGCTAGACCTCCATGTCAAGCGGAATTGGGCAAAGAAAGGGAGGGGTGGGGTCCCACTGTGGCTAGAGCCTCAGGGCGAGCATCCCACCCCTCCTTTCTGTGAAGCCTCGAAGGGCTTACTTTGCGCTTACTCCAAGCAGCTGCACGCTGGTGGCGGAAATTGGCTTGAAGCCATCGACCTTCTTGGGGTTAGATGCGGTAATCATGTTGCGGAAGGCAAGCGGGTAGATCACGCTCTGCTCGGCGAGCAGATCCTGAGCTTCTCCCCACTTTTCCTTAGCCGCAGAACCTTCAAGCTGAACAGCCTCATCCATGATGGTCTGCAGCTTCTTGAAGGACTCGGGATCCGAGACCTGCCAGCCGTCACGCTTCTTGGTCCAGACGTTGTCGCCGTTCCACCAAGAAATGATGATGCCGGGATCAACACCGAAGACCGAGGGATCGCCGGGGGCGATGACGATGTCGTAGTCGGGCTTGTCAACATCGGTGACGGTCGAGTACAGAGCCGAGGAAGCCATCTGCTGGTGGTTAACCTTCAGGCCCAGTGCTTCAAGATCAGACTTGATCTGAGGAACTAGGGAGAGGACCCACGGGTGGTCCGTGGTGACCAGGTTAATTTCCTTACCGGAGACTCCGGCTGCGTCAAGTGCCTTCTTTGCTGCATCCTTGTCGTAGGACAGGTCGGTTGCAGGCTTCTTGTAGGCCGGGTTTGCTTCGGGCAGGAAGGACTTGGCTTCCACAGCCTGACCACGGAGAGCGGAAGAAACGAGCTTCTGCTTATCGATGGCCTTGAGGAATGCGCGACGCACCTCGGGCTTATCGAAGGGAGCCTTCTGAGTGTTGAACATCATGAAGGGGTTGCCGTAACCGGGCTTGGAATCAACGCTCCAGCTCGCAGCCTTGAGCTTATCCGCTGCATCTGCAGGAACTGCTTCCATGATGTCGATGCTGTTGCCCAGCGCAGCTGCGAGGCGTGCCGAATCGTCCTTGAGGACGCTCCACTTGAGGGTGGCTGCCTTTGCGGGGATCTTGCCGTTGTAGTGTTCGTTGGGAACAGCGGTGACCTCAGTGGCCGAGATGTTATCGAACTTGTAGGGACCAGAGCCGATCGGCTTGGACTTCAGTTCGTCTGCGCTCATGCTTGAAGGAACCACGCGAACGTTAACGAAACGTTCCTTCAGTGCAGCGAAGGGGTGCTTCAGGTTGATGGTGACGGTCTTGTCATCCTTCGCTTCGACAGAATCGACGAAGGTGAAGAACTGACGGTAGATCGACTTTTCATCGGTGGCGCGCGCGTAGGAGCTCACGACGTCTGCAGCCTTGACATCCGTGCCGTCGGAGAACTTTGCTCCGTCACGCAGGGTGACTTCGTACTTGGTGTCGGAAACCTTGACGGGATCTCCGGCAGCAAGTGCGGGGGTGACTGAGTAGTCGGACATATCGAAGCGGTACAGGCCTTCAAGGACCTGCCAGTCCGCACCGATACCCAGAGCCGAGGTGGTGATCGGGCCGTAGTCAGTGGTCTCGTAGGCGGAACCAACGGTGATGGTGCCCTTGGGTGCGCCTGAGTCTGAACTACTGCTGCTGCTGGTTGATGTTGAAGTGGACGATCCGCCGCCGCATGCGGTCAGGACCATGGTTGCCGCTGCTGCCATTGCAGCACCGGTTGCGAAGTGCTTGCGCATACGCATATTCTCGCTCCTCATCTTCGAGAAATGGGATGTGCGGGCCGTTTATCACGTCCGCTGAAGCAAGCATATGTTGTCTGACAAATTCCCGCAAGCTATTCAGATAACAATTTCATACACCCCTTGAGATCTGCCCCACAGAGCACAGAAACTCTAAGACACGATCTCAGTCAGAGAAAGCACCACGTCCCACAGTCCACGTTCCCGCTCAAAAACAACAACAACCTCGTCACCGCGAACGCAGACGTCGCTATACCCAAACTCTCCCCCACCCAAGGAAACGACGGCCTCGGCGCGCACGTTTCCTTCCCAAGGAGGACTCAAGCGCACAACGGTGCCTGCGCTACGCGAACTGAGTGAATGCGGGTGAATAAAGAAGTCGGCAAGCTGTTTCGCGTTACATCCCGGGTCCTCGCACTTCCACAAGTGCCCACCTTGCCAGGTACGCCCATCACCCCAAGCAAGGTAACGAGATCCCGAGCCTCGGCCTTCAAATCCTTGCAAACGACAATTGGCAACAAGCCGTCCATCCCAAAGCGCCAGCGTCGTCTCATCAAGAAGAACACCCCTCGGACCAACCAGGGGATCAGAAAGCCACTGAATCTCACCGCCACGTACGGCAAGCACCTGCACATGGGTGTGATTGCCCACTCGCACAACGTAGGGAAGAAGAACCGCCCCCTGCCACGTCACAGTCGAGCCCGAGGTTGCGAAGAGTGCATCCGCGCCGGTGCGAGAGTACAGTTCGTCCGCCAGATCACGCACCTGCAGATCCTCCGGACCACTCCCCCACGCAAGGATCGCTTGAAGGTGCTCAGCATCGGCACGCGAATCCATATACCCCACTTGCCCCTGCGTTGAGGCGCAAGCCAGGTGAAGAAGACCGTCACCATCGATCCCCACACACGCGTCAGAGGTAATCGCAGGAAGGGTAAGAGGAAGATCGCGCGGAGCACTCCACCTTGACGCATTGTCACCTTCGGCTGGGAACGTGCGCTCCACCCAACGAATTCGATTCGGGTTGGGAAGGTCCGAGGCCATCGTTAGCCCATTAAAGTCCGATCCTTTTCCCGAGGCCGGGGCTGGCCGCTCGTCATAAAAGAGAAGCAAGCGTCCGCTGGGAAGCGTCACGAGGGCAGGAATGCGGGCCTCGCCCCTATCCAGTGGGGCAACAATCTGACGACAATCCACGCGGGCACTCATGGGGGCCACACTAGCGGAAAATGGAAACAGACAACAAAAATCCCCGAGGAGCTTGCGTTCCTCGGGGTTTAGCGCGACGCCGTCAGCGGGTCTCGCGGTGAAGCGTAGACTTGCGGCAACGCGGGCAGTACTTCTGCAGTTCAAGACGATCCGGCGTGTTACGACGGTTCTTCTTGGTGATGTAGTTGCGCTCCTTGCACTCCGAGCATGCCAGAGTGATCTTGGGGCGAACGTCCTGAGACTTGCTTGCCACGGTGATTCCCCTTTTGCTGTTGCTTATGTCGGCGTGCGACTCTGTTGGTCTGGTAGCGGGGGCGGGGCTCGAACCCGCGACCTCACGATTATGAGTCGTGCGCTCTGACCAGCTGAGCTACCCCGCCGCAGCGGCTGCGGTCGAAACCGCGACCTGAGCCCCGAAAGGGAATCGAACCCTTGACCTTCTCCTTACCATGGAGACGCTCTGCCGACTGAGCTATCGGGGCAACGCCGAGAAGCCTAACTCATAACCGAACTGCGAAGCAATTCCTGTCAGTGAGAATGACATCACAACGAGTCTCTACGAGACTGTGGCAGGTGAGGGATTCGAACCCCCGAAGCACGAAGCGTCTGATTTACAGTCAGATCCATTTGGCCGCTCTGGAAACCTGCCATACGCCGAAAAAATCGGTGCTGTGGAAGAATAGCAGAACGAATGGGTTGCGCGCCAATCAGAGCGACCCAAGTGCGCCATAGAGCACAAAGAGAGGATGGTCATGGCTGATTCATCATTTGACATTGTTTCCAAATTAGACCGCCAAGAAGTCGATAATGCGGTCAATCAAGCCGCAAAAGAAGTATCGACTCGCTATGACTTCCGCGGCGTGGACGCATCGATCCGCCTGAGCGGAGACGCAATCGAGATGGAGGCCAATACCCCCGAACGCGTCATGGCCATCGTCGATGTTCTGCAGACCAAGCTCATTCGCCGAGGAGTATCCCTAAAAGCGCTTGATCTCAAAGATCGCGAGCCGAAGGCATCGGGCAAGATCTACCGTCTGGTTGCACCCCTGCGTGAAGGGATTGAACAGGACGTTGCGAAGAAAATCACAAAACTGATCCGCGATGAAGGACCCAAGGGAGTCAAGGCGCAAATCCAGGGGGATGAAATTCGCGTCTCCTCAAAGTCTCGTGACGATCTGCAGGCAGTCATCGCACTGCTCAAGGGCCCCTCGGGAGAAAAACTCGAGGTCGCACTTCAGTTCGTGAACTACCGCTGACTCAGATTGACTGACAGCAACACTGTGGGGGCATCTAGCGCTGCTAGGTGCCCCCACAGGCTATTCACGACTTGAGAAGGATCGCGTTTCACCTCAAGGCTCTAAGGGCTCTCTGCCCTTAAAAGCCAGTGACTTCCTAGTAGCCCGCAATGTGTTCGAGGCGCGCAATACGCTGATCCATCGGAGGGTGAGTCGAGAAAAGGTTCCGCAAGCCCTGTCCCCTGAAGGGATTCGCAATCATCATCGCGGAGACATTCTGCGTCTGCGGCGTCACCGGAAGAGGATCCTGCGCATTTCCCGACTCGAGCTTTTTCAGTGCCGAAGCCAAGGCCAGCGGATCTTCAGTCAGATAGGCACCATCCTCGTCCGCATCGTATTCGCGAGTCCTCGAAAGAGAGAACTGGATCAGCGTGGCCGCAAAAGGAGCGAGGAGCGCCAGCAGGATTCCACCAATTGCCGAAAGAAGTCCGCCCTCGCGATTATCACGACTTCCACCACCAAAGAACATGATGAATTGGGCAACCGAAGTCACGATACTCGCCATTGCTGCTGCGACGGAGGAGGTCAGGATATCGCGGTTGTAGACGTGCATGAGCTCGTGACCAAGGACTCCGCGAAGCTCACGCTCATTGAGCAGGTGCAAAATACCCTCGGTGCAGCACACCGCCGCGTGCGATGGGTTACGACCGGTTGCAAAAGCATTCGGCGTCATTGTGGGAGCCACCCACAGCGTCGGCATTGGCTGACCTGCTTTTTGTGACAGCTCGCGAACAATCCGATACATCGCAGGTTGCTGCGCTTCAGTCACCTGATAGGCATTCATTGAACGCAATGCCATACTCGCAGAGTTCCAATAGGACCAAACGATTTGGATGAGTCCGATCCCGGCGAAGATGAAAATCCACATGGACTGTCTGGTTCCAAGGGCAATGGCATAGCCAATTGCCAGGAGCAGAGCCCACATTCCACCCAAAAGCACGGTGGTCTTCAGACCATTGTGATAGTGACGTGTATGCATAACGCCTCCTTAGCAACCGTCTCAGGCACGGGTCGGCCCCGAGTAGTCCTCAAAACGCTCTGGGGCTGAAGGAACACCCATCTCCCCCATTTCGCCGATCAGGTCCTCGTGAACCTCATCCTTGCCCTGGGAGATATCGGTCATCGCGCGACGCGACACGACCTTCACGCGCTCGCGTGTTCCGCGGCCACCGGGAACCTCACCGAATTGCTCGCCCAGCGCGGCCTCGTAGGCATCAAGAAGCTCCCAACCCTCCCAGGTTGTGAACTCAACGCCACGCTCACGCAGCAGCGCAACCATGGCCTCGTGACCAACGTCGGAAGAAGTCGCATGCAGGCGACCGGCCTCAGCGTCCTCAACCAAGTGGGAAATCGTCTGCTGAGCATCGGACTTCGTCGAGCCAATAAGGCCAACGGGACCGCGCTTAATCCAACCAGTCGCATAGATACCCGGAATCACCGGAGCATCTTCATTCTTCGTCGTATCAGAATCGATCACGCGACCCTCGACATTGGGAACAACGCCGGCACGCTTATCGAAGGGCAGCCCGGGGACCGGCGAGGAGTAGTAGCCGATTGCGCGGTAGACGGCCTGTACGGGCCAGGTGGTCATGACACCGGTTCCACGCACGGAGCCATCGCCCGTCAGCTCGGTGCGCTCGGTGCGGATCGCGCTGACATTACCGTTTTCGTCGGCAAGGATCTCAACCGGAGATTGGAAAAGGTGGATATGGATGCGACGCGAAGCCGTGTGAGACTCGGGATCCTCCATCGCGTAGTTCGTCAGAGTTTTGACAACCTGGCGCTGCTGGTTCGAAGCGCGCAGGGCTTCTTCGGAACCTTCATCGAAGTCAAAGTCGTCCTCGGAAACAATGATGTCAACATCGGGAACATGCCCCAACTCGCGCAGTTCCAGCGGCGTGAACTTCACCTGGGCAGGTCCACGACGACCAAAGACATGAACGTCAGTAATGGGATTTTCAGCAAGACCCTTTGCAACGTTTTCCGGGATCTCGGTCACGAGCATGTCTTCGGCGTGCTTCGCCAAGACACGGGAAACATCCAAAGCAACATTTCCCACGCCCAATACGGCCACGGATTTCGCTTCAAGAGGCCACGTACGGGGGTAATCCGGATGTCCGTCGTACCAGGAGACGAAGTCGGCGGCACCGTAGGACTGGGGCAGATCAACACCGGGGATATTCAGCGGGGCGTCGCGGTCAGCGCCGGTTGCGATGATGATCGCATCGTAGTGCGCGTGCAAGTCATCAATCGTGACGTCGCGGCCAATCTCAACATTGCCCAAAAGACGAATATCACCGCGCTGCAGGATCTTGTACAAGGCGACAATGATCTGCTTGATTCGCGGGTGATCGGGAGCAACACCGTAGCGGACCAGGCCATAGGGGGCGGGAAGGCGTTCAAACAGGTCGATATTCACGTCCAAACCGGATTTGGACAAAATATCCGATGCATAGATGCCAGCAGGTCCAGCGCCGATAACGGCCACGTTGTAGGTGCTCACTCGTATCCTCTTCTCTGGCCACCAAGGAAGGCGACCCTAATCCTGTCCCAATCCTACAATTAGACGACCTGCAGGGCAGCTGAGAAGGTCGAGGCACACCTCAAGAGGTGCGCCGGCCGCACTCAGGCGACGCGGTCCACCATCAGGTGGGCAAAAGAGATCAAAGCTTGCTTGGCTTCCCCATCTGGAAGGTCGGCAATGCATTCAAGAGAGCTATCACACCACTGACGAGCAAGCTCCCGTGTCTGCGAAACAACATCATGCTCACGCAGGCGTTCAACCAGCGCAGCCAAAGCCTGATCGGAGGAAAGATCCCCTCCCAGCATGGACAAAATCTTCTGTCCCTCGGGGTCCAGATTGCCATTTGACTGTGCGCGGCGAAGAAGAAGCACCGGAAGAGTATCCACGCCTTCGCGAAGATCAGTTCCCGGGGTCTTCCCCGAAGCGCCGGCCTCGGGCCCCAAATCAATAACATCGTCGGCGATCTGGAAGGCGACTCCCAAACGCTCACCAAACTGAGTGAGGGCATCAATTGTCGCCTGATCCGCACCCGCGTGCATCGCACCGAATGCCGCTGCAGAAGCCACCAGAGAACCGGTCTTATCAGCCAGCACCTGGATGTAGAACTTCAGCGGGTCATCCCCCTCTTGGGGGCCGAAGGTTTCATTGAGCTGCCCCATGCACAGGCGCTCGAAAGTGATGGCGTGGTAGCGAACCGTTTCATCACCCAAAGTGGCAATCATGGCCGATGCACGTGCAAAGAGGATGTCTCCTGCAAGAATCGCGCGGTTATTGCCCCACAGATGTTGAGCCGATGGAACCCCCCTGCGGGTGGGCGCAGAATCCATGACATCGTCGTGGTAGAGCGAGGCCAAGTGCGTCAGTTCGATACCCGTTGCTGCCGTGAGGACTTCGTTGCTCAACGCGCGCTCCGGATCACCAAACTGCGCGGCAACCAAGGTCAGCAGGGGGCGCATACGCTTGCCACCGGCCTGGGCCAAGTGAGACGTCAATTCTGTAACCAGGTCCCGAGAGTGGGACACGGCCTGGTGCAAACGGTCCTCAACGGCCTCGAGGCCCGGAAGAATTCGGGCCTCGAGATCAGGAACGTGTAAGTCGATTACGGCGCTCACGGGAGAAGCACAACCACCTGATTGAGTAGAGACAGAACCGGACTCGGGAAGAGCCCAAGTGCAATCGTACCCACAGCACACACGGTAATGGCAACACCTGTGAAACCTTCGGAGCGAACAACCGCAACGTCTTCACGCGGTTCCGAGAAGAACATCACGCGAACCAGACGGAAGTAGTAGAAGGCGGTGACCGCCGAGCATGCCAGCGCAAGCGCAACAAGCCAGGCGTTTCCAGCCGCGAAAGCATCCGAGAAAACGACGAACTTCGCAATGAAACCGCCGGTGAAGGGGATGCCCGCGAAAGACAGCAGGAAGATCAGCATTGCCGAGGCCAAGGCCGGGTTGGTCTTTCCAAGTCCCGCCCAACGACGCAGGTCCGTTACTTCCCCACCGATGGTGTCCTGATCGTCACGCGAACGCACCAGGGTAATAACCCCGAAAGCACCGATGGTTGCAACCGCATAGGCCAGAACGTAGAAGAGAACGTGTCCTGCGGAGTAGCGGAGCAGCGAGATCACACCCATGAGGATGAAGCCCGCGTGCGCGATCGAGGAGTAGGCCAGCATGCGCTTGACGTCCATCTGGACGACTCCGGCGAAAGTACCCACCAGCATGGTCAAGATGATGACAACAACCATGATCGGGATAAGGCTCCACTGCAGGGGCGCTGCCACGACCTGGAAGAAACGAAGCATCGCGGCAAAGGCCGCAAGCTTCACGGCAGCAGCCATGAAACCGGTCACCGGAGTCGGCGCGCCTGTGTAGACATCAGGAGTCCATGCGTGGAAGGGAGCGGCACCGACCTTGAAAAGCAGGCCGACCATGACCATGACCGTGCCCATGAGCAGAAGAATCTGCATTCCAGCGGTCTGAGCTGTGGGAGTCGCTGCATTGGAGATCAGCAGTGAACCTGAGTAACCGTAAAGGAAGGCCGAACCCATGAGCATAAAGCCAGAGGAGAAGGCACCCAAGATGAAGTACTTCAGGGCAGCTTCCTGCGAGAGCTGACGGCGACGGCGTGCCGTTGCGGCCAGGATGTACAGCGGCAAAGACATGACTTCCAGAGCCACAAAGAGCACGATGTAGGAGTTCGCCGCGGGGAAGATCATCATGCCGCCGGTGGAGAAGAGCACCAGAGCGAACATTTCCGAACGCTGGTAGCCCTTTGAATCGGAACGCTCTTCATCGGAGGAACCGGGACGATCCGAAGGCTGGCCGGCGAAGGCACCGTCTCCGGCCTCGGAACGATCGGCAATTACCAGAACGGCGAAGAAGGCGATCAGGACCAAGATTCCTTGAGCTGCAACCGCCAAAGGATCTTCAATGTACTCCCCCAGGGACTGCGGAGATCCAAGAACGGCAGCCCAACGCATAACCAGAGCGACTGCAGAAGCGATCAGCGCGACGACGGCGATTCCGAAGACCGAGGCGCGGCGTGCACGCACCGGCACGAAGGACTCGGCCAGTACCGCAAGGATCCCGCCGCAAAGAACGCACAGAACCGGTGCAAGCGCGGCCCAGGAAATCTCGGGGACCGTAAAGTTAACGGCCGTTGCAACAGAATTCACTGTGCGCTCCCTTCACTCAAAGTTGCGGTCGCTGCGGTGAGGAGATGTGAACCCTCATCGGCGATGGGTGCCAGAGCAGAAACCAGAGGCGCCGCCCAAATACCCAGAACAAGCATTGCAATGACCAGCGGGGTCATAACGGTCTTTTCACGTCCGTTCAGATCAGCAATATGCTTCTTATCCTCTCGCGGAGGGCCGGTGAAGACTCGCTGGTAGGGCATGAGCATGTACAGCGCGGCCAGGACCACTCCCAGCACTGCAAAGAGTGCAAGAAGGGTCGAAACCTTCCACGTGCCCATCAGAACCAAGTACTCGGGGACGAAGCCCGAGAGGCCGGGAAGCGCAACCGAGGCCAAGCCAGAGAAGAGCCACAGGCCAGCCAAGATGGGGCTCACGCGCTGCATACCGCCGTATTGGCGCATGTCTTGGGTTCCGCCTCGCCTTGACAGCCAGCCGGACAGCAGGAACATCGCGGCGATTGAGACACCGTGGGCGACCATGTAGACCATGGCACCGGTCAGCGCGATCTGCGAGCCGATGAAAATGCCCAGAACCATGAAGCCAAAGTGCGAAACCGAGGTGTAGGAAACCAGGCGCATGATGTCGTTTTGGCCGATGGCAGCCAAACCGCCCCAGAGGATTGACAGTACAGCGAATCCACAGATCCACCACTGCAGGCTTGCGGCTCCCAACGGGAACAGACGCAGACACAGGGTGATCATGCCGAATGTACCGACCTTATCCAGGATGCCGACAAGCAACACCGAAGTGCCCGGACGGGCATTTTCAGCGGTGTCAGGCAGCCAGGTGTGAAGGGGAACCATTGGAGCCTTAATCGCAAAGGCAATGAAGAAGGTCGCGAAAAGACCAACTTGGATTCCCACGGGAAGGCGAACGGTTCCGGACGAGAGGGTATCGATCATGAAGAGCGTGTCTCCACGGCGAGCAGCCAGGGCCCAAATAGCAACCAAGCCGCCGAGCATGACCAGACCGCCAGCCAGCGAGAAGAGCAAGAACTTCATTGCTGCACGCTGACGCGCCTTCTTTTCACCAACTCCGTAACGACCAATCATCACGAAGAGCGGAACCAGCATTCCTTCAAATGCCAGGTAGAAGAGCAGGACATCCGAAGCGGCGAAGATCAGCACCATGAAGGATTCCAAGAACAGAACCCAGCCGAGGTAAGCACCGGTACGAGCCGGATCCTCGTCCTCATTCCATCCGGCCACGACCACCAGGGGAACCAAGGCGACGGCCAGAAGGATCATCACCAGGCCAAGGGCATTCACGGCCAGCGCCCAACTCAGGCCAATCTGGGGAATCCAGGAATAGGCCTCGGAAAGCTGGTAGGTGGGGGAATGCGACCAGTCGAATGCAACCGCAGCAACGATGGCCACGACCAGCTCACACAGCGAAAGAATGAGTGCGAAGGCACGCCCGGCTCGGCGCAGGGATGGAATCGCCAGAAGAAGCACGGCACCCAGTGCGGGAAGTGCAACAAGAATCGACAGCCACGGTAGTGGCGCGCTGAGCATTTGAGACATCTGCATAGATCCTTACTTCCTCACAGCGAAAATGCCAGGACAGCGGCAAGGGCACACACGACCCCGCCAAGAATGTAAGAGGCGTAGGTACGCACGCGACCGGACTGAGTGAAACCAACCGCTCGGCCGGTACCGGTGGATGCCGCTTCAACCAAGTGGACAACACCGTCGATCGCCTTGTTATCACCAAGGGTGGCGGTCTTTACCAGGGCGATACCCGGAGTCATGAAGAGCGCTTCATTAACGGTGTCTTGGTAAAGGTCAACGCGAGCAGCACGCGTGAGCGCATTGCCTGCCGGGATGGCGGTAGGAACCTCACGGCGACCGTACATAACCCAGGCAATTCCCGCGCCGGCAAGTACCAGAAGCAAAGTGACAATCTGGATGGCAATCTCAGGAGCAACCGGGTGAGCGTGCTCAGCAACACCAAGCGAAGGCTCAAGCCAGGTCGTGAAGACATCACCAATTGATAGGAGGCCACCGACCACAGCGGCGCAGATCGCCAAGATCACCATCGGGATAGTCATCAGCGGACCCGACTCATGCGGGTGGACACCATTTCCTTCGGCCTCGGTGGTCCAACGAGCAGTGCCGTGGAAGGTCATGAAGAAGAGTCGCGACATGTAGAAGGCGGTAATGCCAGCGCCAACCATGGTGACGATACCGAAGACCCAACCTGCCCAAACGGCCTCGTGACCGGCGAAGGAGGTCGCACCGAATGCTGCTTCGATGATCTTGTCCTTGGAGAAGAATCCCGAGAAGGGAGGAATACCAAGGATTGCCAACCAGCCGCAGGCGAAGGTCAGCCAAGTGACCTTCATGGCGGTGCGCAGGGCACCAAAGCGACGCATATTGACCTGGTCATTCATTCCGTGCATGACGGAACCCGCGCCAAGGAACATAAGCGCCTTGAAGAAACCGTGAGTGAAGAGGTGGAAAATCGCGAAGACCCAACCGATGGGTCCAAGACCTGCGCCCAGCATCATGTAACCGATCTGGCTCATGGTCGAGGCCGCAAGAACCTTCTTCATATCATCCTTGGCGCAACCAACAATCGCGCCAAAGAGCAGCGTGATCGCACCGACGATGACAACCGCGGTAGCGGCGATCGGTGACGCCTGGAAGATCGCACCCGAACGAACAATCAGGTAGACACCGGCGGTGACCATCGTCGCCGCGTGGATCAGCGCGGATACCGGGGTCGGACCTGCCATTGCGTCGCCCAACCAAGCCTGCAGGGGGAACTGCGCCGACTTACCGCAAGCGCCCACCAGAAGGAAGAAACCAATGATGGTTGCTTGAACGGGAGAAACCGAGGCAGCCGCAGCGTTCACTTCCTCGATGTTGACGGTCGAGAAGTTAGCGACCATCGCCATCATCGCAATGAGCAGGCCCATGTCACCGACACGGTTCATCACGAATGCCTTCTTCGCGGCAACCGCATTGGCGGGAACGTAGTTCCAGAAACCGATGAGCAGGTACGAGGCCAAGCCCACGCCTTCCCATCCGACGAAGAGACCCGCGTAGGAGTCTGCAAGCACCAAGATGAGCATGGCAGCGATGAAGAGGTTGAGGTAGGCGAAGAAACGACGACGCGCTTCGTCATGAGCCATGTAGGCGATGGCGTAGACGTGGATGAGCGAACCGACGAAGGTGACCAGCATGACGAAGGTCATCGACAGAGGATCGATCATCAATCCGAAGTTCACCGAGAACTCGCCCGCGGGAATCCACGAGAAAAGTGGGAGTTCAAAGCGGCGCGTGTCGGGGGCTGCGGAGAGCATGGCGATAATGACGCCGAGTCCAACAGCGAAGGATGCCCACGATGCCAGAGTAGCCAGAAGATGGCCCCAGCGATCGCAGCGGCGTCCGCATACGAGGAGAAGCGCACTGGAAACGGCGGGGATCGCAATCATGAGCCATGCCAAGGAAATGATTCCCGTGGGCTGGCCAGGAGCTGCGACCTGTGCCGCGGTGCTGAAAAGTGTCAATGTCATTCCGGCTTACTCCTCAGTTCTTCAGCAGATCGAGGTCGTCAACGTTTGTAGTGACGCGTGACTTAAAGATGGACACGACGATTGCCAGGCCGACAACAACTTCCGCGGCAGCAACGACCATGACGAAGAAGGCCATGATTTCGCCACTAACATTTCCGTGGATTCGTGCGAAGGTCACGAAGGCAAGGTTGGCGGAGTTGAGCATGAGCTCGACTCCCATGAGGGAGATCACCGCACTGCGACGGACCAGAACAATGGCTGCTCCGATCGCGAAGAGGATCCCCGAGAGCACCAAGTAGGCTGCAAGGCTCATTCTTCTTCCTTCCCTTCATCAGCGGTCTGGGGAGCCTGCGGCTGCTTCAGACCAGTGGGAGCTGCGGCACCCGGCATACCCCATGCCTGAGAACGCTCGCGAGTGCTGGGGTGGGCTGGATCGAAGATCGTGTGGTCGAGGGAGCCGCCCTTGGCCAATGCCAGCGACTGTGCGACCTCAGGCTCAACCTGACCAACAACGCGATCCAAGCCACGCACACGCAAAACCCTGGGAACCGAGTCTTCGACAGGTTCGTGGGTTTCACCCGAAAGTGCGGGAACATCGACCGCGTTGGAGTGGGCGTACACACCGGGGGCCGGGAGCTGTCCAATTCGACGTCCCGAGGCCTTGAAGGCGCGCATCTTCGCTTCTGCTGTCGTGCGCTGGGTGAGTACCGGACCGAGCTGATCGGAGTGAGTGAGTAGCATCGCGCCGATTGCTGCGGTAATCAGCAGAATTCCCGCGAGTTCCATTGAGAACCAGTAGCGCGAGAACAGCGTTGCCGCCAAGTCGGTGATCGGTGCGTTCGAGTAGGGATCGTCACTGAGCGAAGCCGAGCTTCCCGCGGTGCGCGAGCGAGCAATTGCTCCGATGAGGATCGCACCCAGACCAAGGGCCATCAGCACCGAGGTGACGATGCGTCCACGCGACTGACGCGCGTAGTTATCAGAGGCGCTCAAGCCGATCATCATGATGACGAAGAGGAAGAGGACCATGATTGCGCCGGTGTAGACGACAACTTGGACCGTGCCCAAGAATGCTGCCCCGTGCATGAGGTACAAGATCGCAAGGCCGAGCATGACTCCGACCATGCAGATCGCACAGTAAACGGCCTTCTTGAAAAAGAGGACGCCCAGGGCGCATGCGACCATGAAGACCGCTACGCAGCCAAAGAGGATCGCCTCCCCCGTCGATGCCATTTCAGGCCAATTCATTAAGGTCATGCCTGACGCGCCTCCTCATTGACGGGACGGGCAGTTGCAAGGGAGGGATCATCTGGACGATGCTCGCGTACCCAATCAATCTGAGTTTGTGTGGGGCCCTGTACCGCGCCGCGGTAGTAGTCACCATCGCTAAAGCCTTCCACCTGCGGGTGCGGAGGCTGAAGCATTCCCTCTGAGAGCGGAACCAGAAGCTGGTCCTTCTCATAGATGTCATCAGCGCGGCGATACTCAGCCAACTCGAAATCGTGCCCCATGGTCAGGGCGCGAGTCGGGCAGGCCTCGATGCAGAATCCGCAGAAAATGCAGCGTAGGTAGTTGATCTGGTAGACGCGACCGTAGCGCTCACCGGGGCTGTACTGTTCCTCGGGAGTGTTCGATGCGGCCTCGACGTAGATGGCGTCCGCGGGGCACGCCCACGCACAAAGTTCACAACCCACGCACTTTTCCAAGCCATCCGCGTAGCGGTTGAGCTGGTGACGTCCATGGAAACGAGGCTCGACGAAGGGTCCCTCGAAGGGGTACTGCTCGGTCACGGTCGGGCGGAAGAAGGAGGACAGGGTCACTCCATAGCCCGCGAAAGGAGCGAAGAACTGACCGATCGGCCCCTTCGGATCCTGCTCGTAACGCAGATTCTGGCTGTCGTTCTGATCAGTCATTCGTCTCCTCCAATGCGGCAGCAGTGACCACGCGGTTTGCGCGCGGCGAGGGCGGAAGCTGTTGTCCCGGAAGCGGAGGTACCGGGAAGCCATCCGCCATGGGATCAAAGTTCGCCAAGCGTTCTTGCTTCTCAGCTTGCGCAAGGGCTTCCTTTCGCGCATCGCGCGAATCGGCGAACCACATGACGATCAATGCAATAACGAAGATTCCAGCAACGCCACCGATCAGCTGCGGCAGGGTCAAAGACACCCACTGGGTGATTGCCCGAATAATGGCAACCATGACCAGCCAGGCCAGCGAGATCGGGATCAGTCGCTTCCAGCCCAGCTGCATGAACTGGTCGTAACGGAAACGCAGCAGGGTGCTTCGTGTCCAGATCATGAGAAGCATGAAGAACCACATCTTGAGGAAGAACCACAGGATTCCGAACCAGCCGCCATTGAGGAACTCAATGTGCGAGAGGGGCCAGGGGGCGTGCCAGCCGCCGAAGAACATGGTCGTCGCTACCGCTGAAACGTTGAACATGTTGACGTATTCAGACAGGTAGAACCAACCGAATTTCATCGAGGAGTACTCGGTCATGTGACCGGCGACCAACTCACCTTCGGCCTCGGGGAGGTCGAAGGGAAGACGGTTGACTTCACCGACCATGGAGATCAGGTAGATCACGAAGGCGGGTGCCAGGGGCAGGAACCACCAGGTCTGTGCCTGCGAGGCCACGATCTGCGAGGTCGACATCGAGCCGGCCATCAAGAAGACCGCAACCAGCGACATTCCCATGGAAAGCTCGTAGGAGATCACCTGTGCCGAGGAACGAACCGCGCCGTAGAGCGGAAGCGTCGAGGACGCGGACCAACCACCCAGCACAATGCCGTACAGTCCCAGCGAAGAAATTGCCAGAACATACAGGGCCGCGACCGGCATATCCGCCAGCTGCAACGGCGTGGAGTGCCCGAAGATCGAAACATTCGGTCCCATCGGGATTACAGCGAAGATCGAGAATGCTGCAAATGCCGAGATCGAGGGCGCAAGCAGATAAATGAACTTATCGGCCTTACGCGTCCACATGTCTTCCTTGAAGAGCAGCTTCACGGCGTCGGCGATTGCTTGGAACAAGCCGAAGGGACCGGCAACATTCGGGCCGGGCCTGGTCTGCATGCGTCCGATCGTTCGACGTTCAACCCACAGGGCAAGCAGAACGTTGAGAATCAGGAAAACGATGATGAAAACGGCCTTGAGGACTGTCAACCACCAGGTTTCCTGCGTAAAGTCCGCAGCGGTGTACGTGGGAACATCCAGGGGGATCAGGTTCATCGGGCCACCTCCCCCTTTGCGCTCAAGGTGACAGAAGAACCGAAGTTCCCCAATGATTCGTGGACGATAGATCCCTGGGAGCACTCGGGCACCCAGACAACCCCGTCGGGAAGATCAGCAAATTGCAGGGGAAGCGTGATGCTTCCGCGCTGGGTACTGAGCGTGAGTTCCTCGCCCTCGTCAATGCCGAGGCCCGCAACAGTTGCGCGCGAGGCGAAGACGACTGGACGGCGTGCGCTTCCCGCCAGCATGGTTGCGCCGTCTTGCAGACGACCTGCGTCAAGCATCGGCTTGTGGGTGGCAAGAAGTGCCTCGCCCTGGCCGACCTCAACCAATTCCGAGGCCGTCGCCGGAACGAATTCTTCACGCTGACCGTTCCACTGCATGAGCGGATTCACCTGGTCGTACAGACCCACGAGGTCGTGCAGACCGAGATCCACGCCAAACTCGCTGGCAAGCGCATCGAAGACCAGTCGATCGGTCTGTGAACGCGAGGCGATGGCCTGGCCGAAGGGACGCAGGCGGCCTTCCCAGTTGATGAAGGTTCCGTTCTTTTCCAGCGGAGGTGCGACCGGCAAGATCACATCTGCACGATCGGTCACCTCACTGCGACGAACCTCAAGGCTCACCAAGAAATCAACCTGATCAAGCGCCTTTCGCGCGGCAGCCGGATCATCGAAGTCACGAAGGTCAACGCCACCGACAACCAGTGCCTTAACGCGACCATCAGCTGCAGCTTCCAGCATCTGCGTGGCATCAAGACCGCGCTGAGCGGGAATCTCTCCCCATACCAGCGACTCGCGAGCCTCTTGAGAGGAAAGCGGACGGCCGAAAGGCAGAAGACCGGGAAGAAGACCGGCTTCCACTCCACCGCGCTCACCGGCACGGCGAGGGACCCACTGAATACGGCAGTGAGTGCGCTCTGCCAGTCGAACAACTTCACTGAGCAGACCCGGCGTGCGGCTTGCGCGCTCGCCAACCAGGATTACTCCCCCGTCAAGACGCGAGGCGAGATCAGCGAACTCACCACCCTCACGGATCTCAGCGGCAACCTCGACCTCGGTTCCGGGAGCGCAACGGAGCAGCTCTCCAGAAAGCTTGGCGAGGCCTCGGGAAGTCATCGGAGCCAAAGAAGCAACGCGGAGCTTGCCCTTGCGAGTGGCCTTGCGCATCCGCAGGAAGATCGCACCACACTCATCCTCGGGTTCGAGTCCAACCAAGAGGACTTGGCCGGCGCTCTCAAGCTGCGAGTAGGTGACGCCCAATCCGCTACCTGCAACGTGGGCAGCAAGGAATGAACGTTCCTCTTCACTGTGGCTGCGCGAACGCATATCGATGGAATCGGATCCAACAACGGAACGCGCAAACTTCGACCATGCCCAAGCATCTTCGAAGCTCAGGCGGCCACCGGGAAGGAAACCAACCTGGTCGCCGGAAAGGCCGGCAAGCGCACGATGGACACGGTCCAAGGCATCCGACCACGAGGTCGGAACAAGCTGGCCGTTCTCGCGAACGAAAGGAGTGTTGAGGCGCTGGACACCCGACCACTTAAATGCGAAGCGATCCTTGTCAGTGATCCACTCTTCGTTCACCTCGGGATCATTTCCAGCCAGACGGCGCAGAACTTCGCCGCGGCGAATATCCACGCGGATCGCACTACCGGAAGCATCGTGCTCGGTTACCGAAGCGGTAGATACCAAGTCGAAGGGGCGTGCGCGGAAGCGATAATCATTCGAGGTCAGAGCACCAACCGGGCAGATCTGAATGATGTTGCCCGAGAAGTACGAGGCGAATGCGCGTCCCGAAACATCACGATCATTGGGGGCAAGATCGCCTTCATTGAGGGAGCCGATAATGCCTTCTTGACCGTAAGGTCCCGAAATACCCGCCTTGACATTGTCCTTTTCCTGCGGGTTGAAGTAATCCAAGACCGCGGTATCAAAGGAGCCAACCTGCTCACCCATGAAGTGATGGTGCTCGGTCGGCGCGGTGCCACCGCCTCGTCCCTGAAGATCAAGGAAGGGGTCGCCCGCAATTTCCTTACCGAAGCGCACACAGCGCTGGCACAGGATGCAACGCTCGCGGTCCAGCAGAATCTGCGAGGTGAGCTTCAAAGGCTTACGATACGTGCGCTTTGCATCGATGAAGCGCGAGCTCTCGCGGCCTTCGCTCATCGCTTGGTTCTGCAGGGGGCATTCGCCACCCTTGTCGCAGATTGGGCAATCAAGCGGGTGGTTGATCAGCAGGAATTCCATCACGCCTTCCTGAGCGCGACGGGCAACCTCGGAGGTGTGCTGAGTCTTGACCACCATGCCCGGGGTGACAGTCTGAGCACATGAAGGCTGAGGCTTGGGCATGAATCGCAGCTCGCCGGTGTTGCGATCGGGCATTCCAACCTCAACAAGACACTGGCGGCACGCGGCGACAGGCTCAAGCAGCGGGTGATCACAGAAACGCGGGATACGAATTCCGGCCTGCTCGGCCGCACGGATCACCAGGGTGCCTGCGGGAACGTCCAATTCGACGTCGTCGATTGTGACCTTCACTAGGTTCTCGCTCATCGAACTCCTCCCTTGGCAAAGTTGCTCGAGGCCTCGTAGGGGAACAATTCGCGCGCGGGCGTGGTCAGCCCGGCCTCGAATTCTTCGCGGAACTTCTTAATTCCCGACATGATCGGGGTTGCTGCCGCATCGCCCAGAGCACAGAAGCTTCGGCCAAAAATGTTGTGTGCGATCTCGTCCAGAAGATCGATATCGCCTTCCTGGCCCTTACCTGCTTCCAGGCGGAGCATGATCTGCTTGAGCCAGTAGGTTCCTTCACGACAGGGCGTGCACTTACCGCAGGATTCGTGCTGGTAGAACTCAATCCAACGGGTAATGACGCGAACCACGGAGGTCGTTTCATCGAAGACCTGCAATGCACGGGTACCCAGCATCGAACCGGCGGCGCCAACGGATTCGTAATCCAGAGGCGTGTCCAGTTCGGCTTCGGTGAAGATCGGGGTCGAAGAGCCACCGGGAGTCCAGAACTTCAGCTGGTGTCCTTCGCGAATACCGCCGGCAAGATCAATGAGCTCACGCATGGTGATTCCGAAGGGAGCCTCGAATTGGCCCGGATTCTTCACGTGACCTGAGATTGAGAACAGACCGTGTCCCTTGGACTTTTCCGTTCCCATCGAGGAGTACCACTGTGCGGAGTGCTGGAAGATTCCGGTCACCTGGCTGATCGACTCGACGTTATTAATAACAGTCGGACGCGCATACAAACCTGCGACAGCGGGGAATGGAGGCTTCAGACGCGGGTGGCCTCGGTAGCCTTCCAGAGAATCCAGAAGAGCAGTTTCTTCACCACAGATGTACGCACCCGCACCTGCGTGAGCGGTGATGCGAAGATCACCCAGCAGGCCGGCCTCTGTTGCTTCCTTAACTGCAGCCATCAGGCGGCGGTAGACGTGAACAACTTCGCCGCGAAGGTAGACAAATGCGTGGTGGCAATTGATGGCGCGCGAGGTGATCGCAATACCTTCAATCAGCACATGGGGATTTGCCATAATCGTCGGGATATCCTTACAGGTTCCCGGTTCCGATTCATCGGCATTAACCACGAGATAACGGGGCAAACCGTCATCGGGCGGAAGGAAGGACCACTTGAGGCCCGTGGGGAATCCAGCACCACCACGGCCTCGCAAGCCAGAGGCCTTAACGGTCTCAACGATCTCAGCGGGCTCCATGGTGTTGGCCTTCTTGAGTCCCTCATAGCCGCCACGGCTCAGGTAGGACTCTAAAGTCCACGAGCGATCGCTCCCCCATCCGCGGGTCAGAATCGGGGTCAGGGCCACGGTTGTTTCACTCACCGTCCTTCTCCTTTCCTTCTTCCGCAGGAACGTCAGCCGGAGAGCTCCAGCCGCGTTCTTCGGCGATCCTCAGTCCCAGCGTCGAGGCCTCGCCAGCACTGGGCCCTTCGTTCTCGTGTCCGTCAAGGAAGCCGGCAAGGACGTGCTCGGTTTCCTTGAAGGTCGGCAGCACAGCACTTCCGCGGGTGGGGTGCAAGGGCTTACCGGCCTCGATGTCATCAATGAGGGCGCATGCGGATTCGGGGGTCTGGTTGTCGAAGAACTCCCAGTTCACCATGACAACGGGAGCGTAATCGCAGGCCGCGTTGCATTCGAGGCGCTCAAGGGTGATGGTTCCAGCCTCGTTGGTTTCGTCGGTTCCGACACCAACCTTTTCGCTGACGGCCTCCCAGATTTCATCGCCACCCATGACGGCGCATAGAGCATTGGTGCACACACCCACGAGGTATTCACCCGTGGGGTGACGCTTGTACTGGGTATAGAAGGTCGCAACTGCAGAAACTTCTGCGCGAGTGATACCCAGAAGTTCAGCGCACAGTGCGATTCCGTTTGCACTCACATAGCCGTCTTCAGACTGGACTAGGTGAAGCATGGGAAGCAGTGCGGAACGAGCGTGGCCCTGGGGGTAGCGCGCGATGATCTCGCGTGCCTCACCTGCAAGGCGCTCATAGGTTTCCACGGGATAGCTCATCGATCAACGCCTCCCAGAACGGGGTCGATAGTGGCCAGTGAGACAACGACATCAGCCAGCTGGCCGCCTTCCGTCATCATGGCCAGAGACTGCAGATTTGCGAATGAAGGGTCGCGGAAGTGCGCGCGGAAGGGACGAGTTCCACCGTCAGAAACCAGGTGGACACCCAAAATGCCCTTTGCGTGCTCAACGGTCTGGTAGACCTGGCCGGCGGGGACCCTAAATCCTTCGGTGACCAGCTTGAAGTGGTGGATCAGGGATTCCATTGAAGTTCCCATGACTTTCGCAATGTGTTCGGCGGAGTTACCCTGGCCGTCCGTTGCAACTGAAAGCTGTGCGGGCCACTTGATATGCGGGTCGGCAACCATGACGGGCTGGCCTTCAGTTGCCTCCAAGCGGCGAAGGACCTGCTCGACAATACGCAGCGACTGGTAGCACTCATCGAAACGCACGCGAACACGGTTGTAAGCGTCGTTCGAGTCATAGGTGGGAACGTCGAATTCGAAATTCTCGTAACCGCAGTAAGGCTGATCCTTACGAAGGTCTTGGGGCAAGCCGGCTGCTCGCAGGGACGGACCGGTCAAGCCTAGGGCCATCATTGCTGACAGAGGCATGTAGCCAACGCCAATGAAGCGCTGTTTAAAGATCGGGTTTGCCAGAACCAGGTCCTGGAGCTCACCGATATCGTTTCGCACCTTCGGGAGCTTTTCGCGGATGTAAGGGACCATGCCGCTGGGAAGGTCCTGAACTACACCGCCGGGGCGGATGTATGCGTGGTTCATACGCAGACCGGTAATGCGCTCGAAGATTCGCAGAATCTCTTCGCGTCCCCTGAAGGCAATGGTCATCATGGTCGTCGCGCCAAGCTCGTTACCGCCGGTACCGATTGCAACGATGTGCGAGGCGATGCGGTTGAGTTCCATCATCAGGATACGAATGAGGTTTGCGCGTTCCGGCACATCATTCGTGATCCCCAGGAGCTTCTCAACGGCCAAGCAGTAACCCACTTCTTGGAAGAAGGGAGCCACATAGTCCATACGAGTGCACAGCGTAACGCCCTGGGTCCACGTGCGGTATTCCATGGTCTTTTCGATACCGGTGTGAAGGTAGCCCGTGTCAACGCGAGTTTCGCGAACGGTTTCGCCATCCAGCTCAAGGATCAGGCGAAGAACGCCGTGGGTTGAGGGGTGAACAGGACCCATGTTGAGTACGACGCGCTCATGGTTGATGCGCTCGATCTCAGCGATGACGTCGTTCCAGTCTCCGCCCTGGGCAAGAACCTCGGGAACCTCGTCAATATCCAGGCCTGCACTTGATGCTGCAGCGTGAAGTGAAGGAGTAGTCATTAGTTGTACGACCTCCGAGTGTCGGCAGGGGCGTTGACTGCACCCTTGAATTCCACGGGAATACCACCCAGGGGGTAGTCCTTACGCTGCGGGTGACCTACCCAGTCATCAGGCATAGCGGTTCGTGTCAGCGAGTGATGCCCATCAAAAACAATTCCCATGAGGTCCCATGTTTCGCGTTCCTGCCAGTCGTTCGCCGGGTAAATATCGACGATCGAGGGAATGTGCGGATCCGAATCCGGGCAGGTTACTTCCAGACGGATCATGCGATTGTGCGTGATCGACATGAAGGGGTAGATCGCGTGGAGCTCGCGGCCTTGATCTTCGGGGTAGTTCACGCCGTTAGTTCCCAGGCACATCTCGAAACGCAGATCCTGATCATCACGCAGGTAGCGCGCGACGCGGCGGATGTGCTCACGCGGGATGAAGATGCTGAGTTCGCCGTGTTCAACGACGACCTTCTCAATGACATCCGCAACTGCCAGTCCATCGGCGGCAATCAATTCCTCGAGGATGTCAACGATCTGATCGAAGTACGAACCATAGGGGCGCAGCGCTGCGGGCGCAGTGCGCGCAACAGTTACTTGCTGCGAGAAGCCCGTGGTATCACCTTGATCCGGAGCTCCGAACAGACCCTGACGGGTTTTGATGACCTCGGGCTGCTCGGCACCGAAACGATTAATTTCTTCGCTCATGCCAGCAATCCCTTCAAATCGTGAGTCGGGGTCGCAGCAAGTGCTGCTGCTTCAGCCTTGCGAGCAATTTCGCGACGGTGTGCGCCCAGCGGTTCACTTCCGATCTGCTCACGCAGTGTAAGGATTGCGTGAATCAAGGCCTCGGGACGAGGCGGGCAGCCGGGAAGGTACACATCGACGGGAACAATGTGGTCGCATCCCTGGACGACGGCGTAGTTGTTGAACATACCGCCCGAAGATGCGCAGGCCCCCATGGAGATGACCCACTTGGGGTCGGCCATTGAGTCATAGACGCGGCGCACGATGGGAGCCATCTTGTGGGAAACACGTCCGGAGACAATCATGAGGTCGGAGTGACGCGGCGATGCGCGGAAGACTTCCAAACCGAAACGCGACATGTCGAAACGGGGAGTTCCGGCTGCCATCATTTCAATTGCGCAGCACGCCAAGCCCATGGTGACTGGCCACTGACTGTGCTTTCGAGCAAGACCGAGGATCTTCTCCATGCTTGCCAGGGCAATGCCTGCAGGCAGGCTTTCTTCAATTCCCATTGTTTTCCTCTTACCTCAGTAGTCCAGTCCGCCGCGGCGCCATTCGTAGATATAGGGGACGGTGATCACCGCGATGAAGGTCAGCATGGCAATCAATCCGAAAAGTCCCAGCTGGTTGAAGCTCACGGCCCACGGGTACATGAACACGACTTCAATGTCGAAGACAATGAAGGTCATGGCTACCAGGTAGTAGCGCACAGGAAAGCGTCCATGCTCCAGATGCTGCTCCGTGGGGTCGATTCCGCATTCATAGTTATCGGCCTTCGTGCGATTCTTGCGCGTTGGTCCCAGAATTGCGGATGCGCCCAGCCCGCCCAGCGCCAAGACCATGGCGGCTGCAGCCATGATCAGCAGTGGAACATAGGGATTTGTCATCGTTCCTCCCACATCGGGTGTACCTTCGTAGCCATCATGCTGATGGCACCATCTTGGATAGGGTCGTAATCAGTCGGTCGTCGAAGTCGCCGCCTTGGCGTTCGAAGCCATCCGACAGAAGTTTGTGAACCAGGGTCATCAGGCGCGGGATGGGCAGACCGTAGGTCGTGCACAGGCGCATGATTCGCGGATTTTCAATGAGACGAACAAAGATGCGTCCCAACTGGTAGTAGCCGCCGTATTCGTCGCGGATCCGTTGGGGATAGGCGCTCATCGCTCGGTCAACGCCAGCGCGGTGTGTGCGGGCAAGAGCCTGAGCCATGGCCTCGGCCGCGTAGCGTCCAGCCTTCATCGCGGGTGCGATTCCTTCTCCGTTAAAAGGAGAAACCATTCCGCCGGCATCGCCGACAATGACGAATCCATTGGTGTAGTGGGGCTGACGGTTAAGGCTCATCGGCAAAGCTGCACTGCGGAGCTCACCGATTTGATTCTCTGGGGTAAATCCCCATTCCTCGGGAAGGTTGGCCATCCACTGTTCGAAAACCTGACGATAGGGCAGGTTCGTCGCACTTGCCGTCGAGGCCACAGAGCCCAGTCCGACATTGACGACGCCATCCCCCATGGGGAAGATCCAACCGTATCCAGGAAGTAGATCCGAGTGCCCGGGTTCGCCCGCCCAGAGTTCCAGGTGCGATTCCATCCATTCTTCGTTGCCACGAGGGGAACGGAAGTAGGTGCGTGCCGCAACGCCCATGGGACGCTTGGGATTCTTTTCAATTCCGAGGCGGGTGGAAACCTTTGCAGAGACGCCACCGGCATCCACAACCAGCTTGGAGTGAATCGTCACGTCTTGGGCATTCTTGCCACGGCCTCGGCGCGCGCGAACACCGCAGACTCGATGTGTGGAGTCTTGGAGTGCCTCGGTTACGGTGAGTTCTTCTTCGAGGCGAGCTCCCGCACTCTGTGCACGCTGAACCAATGCGTGGTCAAGGTCCATACGCGCGCGAGTCATTCCGTATCCCGGAAGCGAAGCCTGATCTGGCCACTCCATGTGAATGGTATGGCCACCGCCAATGACAGTCAGACCGCGGTTTCGTGCCCAACCAGAAGTATCAACACCCATGAGGATGAGCTCTTGAACGGCGGCGGGAGTCAGGCCATCACCGCAGATCTTGTCGCGCGGGAAACGTGCCTTATCGACAAGAAGGACGTCAATACCAAGGGTTGCCAAATGATAGGCGGTAGATGCACCACCTGGGCCAGCGCCGACAATAACGACATCAGCGTTCATGTCTTGGGCCTGTTGGCTCACCATGCCTCCTTCACGCTCCACGCAACGATGAACCCATATCGGGGTCCAGTTCAGACCATAGTCACCGGTATACGAAGCCGCGAAAGCACGCCAAAAAGTCCGTGAGAACAACACTTTAGGGGCGTGAGCGAGCACACACCCGTATTCAATTTGCACATATGTTTGTTGCGTTAATCCGCGCGGAAATCCTTAGGAAACCGGGTAGCAGTGCTCCGGCTCCTTCAAACCGGGGCCAAAGTCAACCTCGCGACCGTCCAAAGACCAGACATTTCGCGAGATCTGTTGGACGTCCTCGTGGCGAGCAAGCCACTGGCTCAGCTCTGCCTGTTCCTGCTCCGTTAGCCATACCAAGGGATCGGAAGATGACTTAAAACCAGCGACCGCGGCAACATCCTGGAGCCACCCGATCTGCTGATCATTCAGCAGATTCTTCATGTGACGGAAGAAGATGACATCGGGATCAACATCAATGAGCTCACGCAGCCACAGACGCGATACAGAACCCATAAAAGCATTGCGCGCTTCTGCGTCAGAACGATCATCAGTCGCGTAGTTCTTCCAAATGGGAGCGACATCGCAGCCCACTCGAATTCCGTCGTAGAGGCCGATCGCGGGGATGATCAGGGCACCAGAACCCAGAAGGTAGGTATCCTCCCCTGCCGCCTCTCGCAAAATCTGCGAACCCAAAATAAACGCATCATCGGGACTTGCTTCGCGATTAAAACGCACGCCTTCAATGGCCGCTGCGTTAATAAAGTCAGTCTTGATATAGCGGATTCCCGCGTCAAGCAGGTATTCGATGGTGTCGCGCAGATATTCCTGCGCCAGGGGATGCGTTGTATCCAGCGCATAGTAGGGACCACCCCAGTTGTATCCGGCGATAGCGAGCTTTCCATCCTCCGCATGGACGAAAGCTTCGGGGTGCGCCTGAAGGAAAGGTGTCCCTTCTCGGGCAATGAAGGGTGCAATCCACAAACCGGGAGTCACACCGAGATCGGAAATGTAGCGAGCACAGGCAGCAAGATCGTGTCCAAACTTCGCATTCGGACGCCAATCGCCTACATTTAGCTGCCATCCATCATCGATCTGCAAGGCAGTGAAACCAAGTTTTGCAAGCCCGGGAAGCTGTCCGGCAAGAACATCCCAGGAAACATTTTCGTAGTAGGAATACCAAGAACACCACACACGCGGTGCCTGACCGGGGCTGCGACGTCGAGGGCGCAGCTGCTCAACATAGGCCTCAAAAATCTCCGCTTCACTGCCCCAGCTCACAAACCAGCGAGCCGGACGAATCTCATCGAAGCCAACAAAAACATCTTCATCAGCGCGCACCTTCGGGTGTCCACCCGCGAGCGCACCAATGAGGAAACCTGCGCCGCCCTCTTCTTCAACAACCGCGCCCATCCACGAACCGTGATGACGGACGGTGTCATCTGCCCCAGGGTCATCGGCGGTTGTCCGACGTTCATCAGAGGGAACTCGCAGGGGTGCTTCACTCAGCAAATTCCACCCAGAGGGCGACCAAGAATTGTGCCCACTGCGGTAGTACTGGCCACTTTCCATTCCGTGGAGCAGCGCGACACGGCTAGCGTCAATGATTGCGAAGTTGTCACCCTGCTCGATGAGCTGAGCATCAGCTGACGCGCTCAAAGTGGCGTTAGGAAGGGAAAGTACCAGACGTTGCATGATCGTTCTTTCATTGACGAGGCCGTGGGAAGCGGCGCAGAAGGAAAGGAAAGTTATGGGTTTGGGTGTGGAAAGCGGGTCCCGCTGACCTGCGATTGGGTAATCGACGGAGGCGGGACCCGCTCAGTGGCTTACTTGAGCAGGGCGTTTGCCTTCTCGTTGGCCGCGGTCATGGTCGCCTGAGGATCAGCGCCACCGGCGACCTCCTGGATAGCGTCCTGGATCAGAGCGTTGACCTCGTCACCGTGTGAGAAGACGGGAACCGAGAAGGTCTCCTTGTTCTCAACGACGGTGGTGAATGCCGAGTTGTCCTGGCCCTTTGCCTCGCGTGCCTTCAGGGACGCTTCGGTGCCCTTGATGCTGGCGGGGAAGATGACGCCGGACTCGCCGACCTTGATCTGGCACTTGTCCGAAGCCATGTAGGCGATCCACTTGAATGCCTCATCGGGGTGCTTCGAGCCGCTCCACACGACATCGTGCAGGCCATTCATGGCGCTACGACGTCCAACGGGGCCGATCGGAAGAGGTGCGTAGGCGAACTTCTTCTGCGCATCTGCACCCAGGTAGGAGGAGGTGGTGAACGAACCTGCGATGGTGGATGTGGCGATACCGGCGTTCATCGTTGCGTCGGTGCCCAGCGAGGACTGCTTATCGAACTTGGGGGCATAGCCCTTCTCGATGAGCTGACGTTCCCAAGCGAGGGTGTCGACCAGGCTCTTATCGGCGAAGTTGAACTTGGTGGGATTCACGGTCTTATCGCCGTAGGTGAAGCCGTTGGAAGCGGCGAATTCGCCCCAACCGTTCTGGCCGATTGCGCCGTCTGCCCACTCGGGGTAGTAGCCGTAACGCTTGACGTTGTTCTTATCGAAGGCCGGGTCAAGTCCGTTGTGGCCATTGGCGTCAACAGTGGTCTTTGCAACGAATTCCTGGAAGGTACCGCCATCGGTGGGGTTCCAGGTCAGCTTGGCCATGTCTTCCTTGGTGTAGCCAGCTTCCTTTGCGACCTCTGTGTCGTAGAGCAGACCCATGGTGTCCCAATCCTTGGGCAGGCCGTAACGCTTGCCCTCGAACTTCGACAGATCAGCAAGTCCAGGCTGGTAGATGGAATCATCGATTCCAGCTTCCTTTGCCTTGTCAGTGATATCCAAAATCTGCTTGGAATCAATGAACTGGAGAAGACGCGTGGAGTGATCGACAAAGGTGTCGGGCGCGTTCGATGCTGCCAGCTGAGTGGTCAGCGTATCCCAGTACTGGCCCCATGCGGTCTGGGTGATCTTGACGGTGATGTTCGGGTTTTCTGCATGGAAGTCGTCAGCGCACTTCTGGTACAGAGGAGCTTGACGGTCATCCCACAGCCAGTAGCTGACGGTCACACCGTCGCCCGATGCCGAGGAACTCGAGGTGCTCGAGGAGTTGGCGTTGCACGCGCCCAGGGACAGCGCCATTGCTGCGACAATCCCCGCTGAGACTACGGTACGAGTTTTCATGTGTGGTTCTTTCTCTTCAGGCACTTTCGTGCTATTTGATTCCAGAGAAGTTCAGGGACTCAACCAGCTTGCGTCCCATGAGAATCAGGAGGATCAGGACCGGGATGACGCTGAGCGTTGACCCTGCCATGAGTCCGGTCCAGTCGGGTGCCCTATTGGGCGATTGCTGCTGGAAAATTCCCAGAGCAACGGTGAGGAGCTGAGCGCCTTCGCGCCCGGTCAGCAGCGGCCAGAGGAAGTCTTTCCACATGCCGATGATCGTAATGAGGGTCATCGTCATGATTGGTCCTGCAGACATGGGGATGGTTACTTTGAAGAAACGGCGGACGGGTCCCAATCCGTCAAGCATTGCCGCTTCCTCCACTTCCCGAGGCAGGGAGAGGAAGAACTGCCGCAGGAAGAAGATCGAGAAGGGTGCCATGAAAAGTGCGGGAAGCATCATGCCCTGCATCGTGTTCAGCCAACCAAGCTGCTTAATCAACACGTAGTTCGGCAGAAGCGAGAAGATCCCGGGGATCATGAGCGCACCAATGACGCACGCAAAGAGCGCGTTTTTGAAGGGGAACTTCAAACGGGCAAAAGCGTAGGCCGCGCATGAAGCGAAGAAGGTCTGAATGATAGCAATACCGCCCGCGTAAATCAGCGAGTTTGTTGTTGCAATAGCGAAGTTAATCGTTGCTCCACTACCACCGGCTGCCATGGCCTCTTCAACAGAAACCAGTCCAAGAATTCGCTTGAAATTGATCATCGTCGGGTGTGATGGCCACAGCCTCGTTGATTCGGCAATGAGATCGGCCTGCGGAGTGATCGCCGTGCGGATCATCCAATAGAAGGGGAAAACCGTGACAAGAACTGCGATCGCGATGATTGCCCACGCGACAACTTTGGAAGGTTGGAATTTCTTGAGCATGATTGGTCCCCTTAGGCCAGATCCGATGAGCCGGCGCGCATGAGGCGCAATTGAATTGCGGTGAAGATTGCCAAGACGACAACCAAGAGCATTGCGACGGCGGAGGCGTAGCCCATCTTCAGGAAGGTGAAGCCCTGCTGGTAGATGTAGTAGTAAATGACGCGAACTGCGGGAATTGGGTGTCCGGCGTAACCGATCTGAACCGTATCGAAGATCTGGAAGGATCCAATCAGACCCATGACGAGGACCAGAACCAAAACAGGACGCAGAAGCGGAAGCGTAATTCCGAAGAACATTCGCGTCTCACCAGCGCCATCTAGCGACGCACTTTCATAGAGTTCACCGGGGATCTGCAGCATGCCTGCGTATAAAAGCAGTGCGGTGTATCCGGTGTAGGCCCAGATATTAATTCCGGCGACGATCGGCATTGCTGCGTTGGCGTTGTAGAAAGTCACGCCATCAACACCAACCATTGAAAGTAGGTGAGTAACAAAACCGATATTTGAATCGAGGAGCCATCCCCAGATCAGCGCGATGGCGACATTGGGAACCAGCCACGGCAAGAGCAAGAGCGAGCGAACCCAGGTTGCGCGAGCAAATCGCTGCATGAGTGCTGCAAGAAGCAATCCGAGGAAAGTCTGTCCCACGATGTTGTACAGCGCGTAAGCAATGGTGACTTTGAAGGCGTTCCAGACTTCCTTATCCGCAATTGCCTTGCTGTAGTTGTCCAGGCCAACCCAGTTGGCCTCGCCGATCAGGTTGAAGTCTGTGAATGAGTACCACAGGCCCCGAAGTGCGGGGTAGACGTAGAAGATGAAGAAACCGATGAAGGTTGGAATGAGGAAGATAGCTGCTGCCCGGCGATCATCGCGACGCTTGAGCGTGCGAGTTCCAGCCGCATCTGCGCTCGAGCGCAGACCCTGCTTATTGCCTGCCAGCTGCGCTCCCTGTTGCGCACTGGTTTTCTGCGAATCAGAACCGGTCCCTGACCGATCTTCCGCAAGTGTGGGGCTCTTCATTGAGTACACCTCCATTGCTGTGACAGGCACTAATTAAACACCTTGAACAAAGTTTGTCAAGACCATTGACAAAGCTGATCCCGCTCTGCTTCACTACTTGTCACGAGCTCAATGACAGAGCTCAATCGCCCGAAAGGACTCTCGACGATGAGAAAAACACCAGCTTTTCTTCTCTCAGGCGCACTCGCGACGGCACTGACGATTGCCGCCCTGCCGGCCACGGCCTCGGACGCAGGAAATGGGGAATGGACGCAACTCAAGAGCGCCCCGGCCCCCGTTTCCAACCCTCTCAAGGGTTTCTTCCCCTTCGCGCCCGACGATGGAAGCGAGTTGCCTGCCGCAGAAGGCGCGCTCCCCTACACGATGGAATGGACTTACTTCCCCGTCAGTGACGTTGTCACTGCAAAGGGCGTCTACGACTGGAGCAAGGTCGACAAGATGCTCGATGCTATTGCCTCCCGCGGCCACCAAGCAGTGTTCCGTTTCTACCTTGACTACCCCACCAGGAAGTCCGGAGTTCCGCAGTATCTCATCGATGAAGGAATCAACACTTCCCGTACCTACACGGTCTTTGATAACAATCGCGTATCATTCTCGCCCGACTACAACGACCCCCGTGTTCAGGAAATGATGCTTGACTTCGTCAAGGCACTGGGCGAAAAGTATGACGGCGATGCGCGCGTGGGTTATCTGACCGCCGGACTCATCGGTTTCTGGGGAGAAGACCACACGTGGCCCATGAACGGCGAAGTGAGCGCCGACAACCCCAAGGGTGAAAACTGGATGCCCAGCGACGAATTCCGCGCCAAGCTGGTGGCCGCATGGGACAGCGCGTTCAACGACACCCACATTCTGTACCGCCTTCCCACCGAGGCAACGAAGGCCCACCACATGGGCTACCACGATGACTCTTTCGCCTACTCAACCCTTGACAATGTTGACTGGCACTTCATGGCACACATGAAGAATCAGGGCGAGGACAAGGCATGGCAGAACGTTCCGATCGGTGGCGAGGTCTACCCGCCATTGCAGACCTGCATCTTCTCTCAGCCTTTGAACTGCCCGGGCGCAGAAGCAGAAAAGGCACAGGGCCGTAATTTCGACATGATTGAGTCCATCAAGGCCACCCATGCCACCTGGCTCATCAACCACAAGGCTTTCCTCGTCGGATACAAGGGCGCAGACCTAGAGCGAGCAAAGGAAGCAAATGCTCTCATGGGTTACACCCTGAGCGCGAAGAAAGCCCGGACAACCGTGAAGGATTCCTCCGTCACCGTCGAAGCAGAGATCGCCAACACCGGCCTCGCCCCCTTCTACGCAAATTGGCCGATTGAGATCGCGCTGGTGAACAGCAAGGGAGAGAAGGTCGTTTCCAAGACCATTGAGTCCCCGCTTCCCTCCGTTGAGCCCGGATCCTCAACGATTGTCGAGGCCACGCTTGACCTGAGCAGTGGTGCTGGAGAACGCTCCGCCCAGGCAGCTACCGCCCCAGTAAGCGGAGATCTCAGCGCAGTCCTACGTGTTGTCAATCCGCTGCCCAATGGTGCACCTGTAGCCTTTGCAAACGAAGCAATGGGCACAACCCTTCCCGGCTACCTGAGCTTGGGAACGGTGTCTTTGGGAAGCTCGCTTCCGGCTCAGCCTTCCACACCGAAGGGCAATGACTCGAACACACCCGGCGCTTCCACTGAAGTCAAGGCAGCTAGCACCTCTTCTGAAAAGAAGAGTGCAGAAGCTCCCAAGACAAAGCTGGCACGTACCGGCACCGTCGGTGGCACTGTCCTTGCAATCGCAGCGGGCACACTTGGGCTTGGAGCCCTTCTGATTCGCCGCACGCGCGCCTGATAGGCGTCGCATCTGTCGAATATTCAGAATTATTCGACTCGCCTATCAGCGTAGGCTCAGGATTTCCTTCCTGGGCCTACGCTGAATTGGTCTCATCCCAACGAAGAGAGAGCCATGACTCAGACCTACGGCCCCGACCGCATCAGGGAAATGAATTCCCTCGCGGTGCTCGCGTACCTGCGCGCTATTGAGGACACAACCTCCTCTCAAATTGCTGCCGCAACGGGCCTCTCACGCACTTCGGTCAATGCAACGATCACTGATCTTGAGCGTTTGGGATGGGTCCAATCCCTACCACCGACCTCACCTCCTACCGGGCGCCCCGCAAAGCGCTACCGTTTCCGCTCAGAGTCGGGTTTCGTCTTGGGTATCGATATCGGGGCAAACCGAATCGCAACCTCCTTGACCGATCTATGCGGTGAAGAAAAGTGCTCAGAAGAAACCGAACTGGCTCCTTCGTCGGCTGCGCCAAGGCGAATGGAAGCTGTTCAGCACACCATTTCCCACACTCTTGAGAAAAACCCGTCCTACCGTGACGGCCTGGCACTGATTTCTGTCGCAGTTACCGGCCCCGTTGACGAGGCCGGCAGAATGCCTTTCGGCGGTCCTCTTCCCGGTTGGGAGAGCGTGCCAATGGTCCAAGAGCTTCAGGCATGTTACAAACGCCCAGTTACCGTTGAGAATGACTGTAAATGCGCTCTGGATGCAGAGTCACACCTCGGTCAGGCGCAAGATGTTTCTTCTGCCGTCTACATCATGGCCGGCGCACGAATTGGCGCATCCTTCATGATCGACGGAAAGGTCTGTCGGGGTTCAGCCGGTGCAGCCGGAGAAATCGGTGCACTCCCCCATCTCAATTGGTACAAAACGCCCGCACATTTCTTCACACACTCGCAGTTTCCTGCTGACCTCTCTCATCGCGCAGCAGCACGGTGGGTGTGCGACCGGATGAGGGATGGCGACGCAGAAGCAACGCGAATTGTCAAAGAATTCGCGCGAGACCTTGCCCTTGGAGCAGCGGCGTTGATTCTGACGATTGACCCAGAAGTTCTCATCCTTGGCGGAGGCATCTCGGCATCCGCAGATCTGTGGAAGGATGAATTTTCTTCACGCCTCGAAGAACTCACGATCCACATGCCCGAAATCCGCGTCTCTCAGCTCGGCGGACGCGGGGTGGTCCAAGGTGCTGTATGCCGCGGAATCGACCAAATTACAGCCCACGCGTGCGGAGAGCAATTGCTCCCCGCATCGGAAGTTATTCAGATCGTCTCCTAAATTGATCGCGTCCTAAAAGATTGGGGGGTGGCCGCAGCCACCCCCCACTTTTCACCTGAATCTCAGGCTCCTCGATCCTGGTTATTCTCGAAGTACCTCGTCAATTCAGGACTGACACGCGGGACATCAAAGGGAAGAGAACCCTCACGCAGTGACTTGGTGGCCAGCACTCCCGCAGCAACGGCCTCGCGAGCCCCCAGCGGCGTCGTATCGGTCCGATCACCCTTGGCAACAAAGCGCAAGAACTCGTCCATCGTTGCGACATCGGCATCATCGTGTCCGCCAGCATCACCCTTAATGGGGATCTCGATATCGCCAGTGGGCTCCCATCCACTGCGGTGCTTCCATACGCGAACAACCCCGCCTTCACCATCGCCGAAGTTTTCCGCTCGCCCCTCGGTTCCAATCACGGTGTAGTTACGCCAGTAATCGGGAGTGAAGTGACACTGTTCGTAGGAAATCAGAGTGCCAGAAGCCTGCCTCATCATGAGCATGGAGACGTCCTCGACATCAATCACGGGATTAAGACCGGTGAGAGACGCGGGCGGCCAGTTATCGAAAGAGAACCAGTCACTCATGACCGCATCAGACTTCTGCCCGCTGCGATCAGTGAGCTTTCCGTAGAGCATGAGATCTCCCATGCCAACGACACGCTCGGGGACGGAATCAGACAGCCAGTTCATGACATCAATGTCGTGCGCAGCTTTCTGAAGCAGCAGCCCAGTCGTTCGACTGCGATCTGCATGCCAATCCTTGAAGTAATAGTCACCGCCATTGCCCACAAAGTGACGGCACCAAATTGCTCGGACCTCACCAATCAGACCATCTTGGACGACTTGACGCAGAATGCGCACAACCGCCATGTGTCGCATGTTGTGGCCCACATAGAGCGGAGTCTTGGTCCTGTACGCGGTTTCAAGAACACGATCAGAACCCTCAATAGTGATCGCAATCGGCTTTTCCAGATAGACCGCAACCCCCGCTTCCAAAAGCGCGCAGGTGATGTCTTCGTGAGTGTCATCAGGGCTGGTAACAATTGCGCAGTCAATGCCCAGTTCCAGCAGCTCATCGAGGGTTTCAAACCACGGGTAATCACCCAAAACTTCTGTCGCGCGCTGGCGCATCGCGGGATTGGGATCGCATCCTCCAACCAGTTCTGCAGGAATCGTGGCTTTGTGGCAATTCTCGGCAATGACGCACCGTGCGCCCAAACCAATCACGCCAACACGTAGGGGTGCAGACATTTTTAGCTCCATTCAGGGGTCATCTTTGACACCCCTATTATGCGCCCTCTACCCCACTTATGCAAAGGTCTTGACAAAGTCCCCAAGCGAGAAGCTCCAACTCCTCACTTGAGCAAAAACCTGCGGAACTTCAGTGCTTCACAGCGCGATGAAGAGCAACGATCCCACCCGTCAGGTAACGGTATTGGACGTCACTCCACCCGGCCTCGGCAATCAAGTGTGCAACTTCGGGAGCATCGGGCCACTCGCGAATCGACTCCGCCAAGTAGTCATAGGCGACGTCATCTGAAGAAGCTAGGCGAGCAACCAGCGGCATCACATACTGGAGGTGCAAGGAATACCCCGCACGCAGAGGCACAGAGGTCGGCGTCGAAAATTCGCAGACGACCAGTCGCCCGCCGGGGCGCACAACGCGAGCCATTTCCTCCAGTGCACGCTTGGGATCTGGAACATTTCGCAGACCGTAGGAAATGGTGACAGCATCGAAAGACTGATCTTCAAAAGGAAGATCCATCGCGTCGCCTTGGACGAATTCAATGTCGGGGTGACGATTGCGTCCTACCTCGATCATGCCGGCGGAAAGATCGCAGGCAACAACGCGCGCACCGCTGCGCGCAATCTCTGCAGAGGAGGCACCCGTTCCAGCTGCTAGGTCCAAAATCCGATCCGAGGGCTTCGGCGCCAGCGCATTGGTCAAAGCCTTCAGCCAGACAAAATTCATTCCGCCGCTCAGCAGTGCATTCATCACGTCGTAACGCGAAGAGACATCATCAAACATTGCGGCCACTTGATCTTGAGACTTTCCAAGATCTGCTCGACGCTGCTGGGAGGCAGTCTGTTCACTCATGCATACATTTTCCCATTTACGCGCCACATCGGCACACTTAAGTGGAAGCACACGCAAAGCACTAGCATTGAACCATGCCCTCCGGACACTTTTCGCCGATCCCTACCCTGTACTGCTGGGTTGAGCGCATCGATCCTTCCTCCCCTCACGGGCATCTTCCATTGACTTCTTTCCTTCCCACCTCTGAACTTTGCGCATGGATTCGCGACGAGGCCATGGTCGGCTGGGGGCAAGCGTGGCGTTGGCAGCGCGGGAAGGACCGTCCTCCCCTTGTCGAGGCCGGGGAGAACGCAGCGATTACCGAAGCTGCGCGAGTGTGGGATTTAGTTCGCGAGAAAGCGCTGATCCACTGGGCTGAAGGCACGCGCGATGCATGGGGCCCTGATTTACCCGCTCTTCCGATTGCTTTTGCATCTTGCGCTTTTGAGGACGACGGGGAACGTGTTCTGGTTGTACCGACTTTTCTCATCATCACTCGAGGTTCGACACGTTTCTTGGTGACGAGCTCAATCGATTCGCGTGACAAGCCTGTTTTTGATGCCAAAATTGTCGATCACCAACTCCCAGCTGCCGAAACGCTGAGTATTGGCCCAGGTGCCATGAGTGAGAAGGCATGGTGTGGCGCGCTTGATGAAATCATCGATGCCCTTCGTAATGAAGAGGCAGGAAAAGTTGTCATGGCCCGCGACATGACGATCATTTCTGACTCTCCCTTTGATCAGGCTGCTTTGATTGAGCATCTGCATCAGCGTTACCCCCAAACCTGGACCTTCGCCGTTGCAGGCTTAATTGGTGCGACCCCAGAAATGCTGGTCTCCCTTCACCAGGGAAAGCTCCATTCGCGCGTCCTTGCAGGAAGCAGCAAACCCGAGGATGCAGGTTCGCTCCCACTATCTTTAAAGGATCGTTCCGAACATCTCTTTGCAGTCGAGTCCGTCGTGGCTGCACTTCTTTCTGTAGCGCAGGATGTTCAAGCGCCCGCACGTCCCGATGTACTGATTCTTCCCAATATTGCCCACCTCAGTTCTGATGTATACGCAACTTTCCCCCAGGGAAGCGTTCTTGATGCGGTGGCACAACTGCATCCCACTGCCGCGGTGTGCGGAACTCCAACTGATGACGCGCTGGAGCTCATCCACGCCTACGAACGCACGGAACGCGAACGTTATTCAGGCCCGGTTGGCTGGATTGACGGTGCGGGAAATGGGGAATTCGGCATTGCTCTGCGCTGCGGTCAACTAGAGAACAACGACCGCACCTTGAGGATCTTCGCCGGCTGCGGAATCATGCCAGATTCATTATCCCGCAGCGAATTGGAGGAGACCCAGACCAAGATGCGGCCGTTGCTCGAGGTATTAAACCTTTAGCTCAGTGCTCTGACTGAAGCGTGACCTTTGCAGTGTTCTCAACGCCATCACGCACGTAAGTGACGCTCACTTCTTGGCCGCCCGTGTAGCGACGGACATAACCGACCAAGGACTGCGCCGAGGTGACAGTGTTCCCATCAATCTTGGTAATCACGTCCCCGGCCTTCAAACCTGCAGCTTCAGCTCCAGACCCCTGGCTCACACCAGAAATCTGCGCGCCCGCACGGGTGTCATTTCCTACTCGCGCGGCACCGGTACTGACAGTGACGCCCAACCGAGCATGGTCAACTGTTCCGTTTTGAATGAGCTGATTGACAACCGAAACAACCAGGTCAGAAGGAATCGCAAATCCCAGACCGATCGATCCCGCCTCAGAGTTCGACGATGAGGAGAGCGATGCAATTGAGGAGTTAATACCGATCACTTGGCCATGTTCATTAAATAGCGGACCACCGGAGTTGCCCGGGTTGATCGAGGCATCAACCTGGATGGCATTCGTTGTGATCGATTGGCTCTGATTTCCCTGTTGCTGAAGCTGACCGAAGGGGTCCTTAGAGTTGTCCTGGTTTTGCGATTCCGAGGCTTGCACCTGAACAGGACGATTGAGAGCAGAGACAATACCCGTTGTCACCGTATTCGAGAGGCCAAGAGGCGAACCAATGGCCATGACGGGCTGACCAACCTTGAGATCAGAGGATTGCCCAAACTGGGCAGCAACGAGATCTGAGGGCGGATTCACCAAGCGAATTACCGCGAGGTCAGTGCTCTTATCTGTACCAACAATCTTTGCTTCGTAGATTCTGCCATCAGTTAGGGTGACTTGAATCCGTCCACTTCCATCAACAACCGAGGAAATGACGTGGTAGTTGGTGACGATGTTTCCAGAGGAGTCAACGATCGCACCCGAACCAATTCCCGAGGAATTCTGAGCCGAAACAGAAATAGTGACGACAGCGGGAGATACGGTTTGTGCGACGTTCTCCCAATCAACTGCGGTTCCAGCGGAACTACTCTGAGCGGGTGCGGAGGTCTGACTGACCAGCGGGGTTGTCACTGAAGAATGCAGGTTTTGCCCGATGACCAAGGTTCCTCCGATGGCCAAGCCTGCGGTACAGGCCATCGCCAGGACAAGCGCTCCCCAGCCGGGCCCGCGGCGGGGGTTATGCGTCTCAAGAAGAGTGGGGGTCGGACCTGCGGGAACTCCAGCTAGAGTTTCTCCCTCTGCCGAGGCCTCGGATAAAGGGGGCTGAGCAGAACCAGGAGTATATGCTGCTCCACTTTCAGAAGTGACGGGAGTTACTGCAGGGAGCGGCGCAGTTTCGTGCTGCATCGGCACAGACGCGCCGACCTCTTGCGCGGCCGGTTGCTGGGCGGGTTCTTGCGCGCCAGGTTGAAAGCGCGCATCACCTTGAGGAGTGGTTTCTTCTGGATTCATGACCAACCCATCTCATTTCGTTATCAAATCGTTACATTAGCATCCTACAACGATCGCAAAAATGCAATATCTTCCGTTGGCCGTGAAATGGAGAGGTACAGCACTTCCAGCCCATCAGCTTCTGTATTCAAAATCGCTCGAAGCTCCAGCATTGAACTCACGCGGCGAATCTTCGCCCCATACGCCTGAGCAAGCGCAGTGATATCCACGCGCTGAGCGACTCCGAAATAGCGTTCATACACAGCCTTCGAAGCGCGCTGACCATGCTCCAAACTCTTAAAAATCGAGCCTCCCCGGTCATCCAGGACAATGACCCGACATCGGGGGAATTCCTCTCCGAGAGGCATTCCCATCCCAGAGGCATCATGCAAGAAAGTTAAGTCCCCCATTACGGCATGAACCGTTGGCGGGCATTCATATGATTCTTCCAATGCGCGCGCCCAGCCAAGAGCGGTCGACACATTTCCATCAATTCCCGCAAGGCCTCGGCTCGACCACACCCGCAGGGGACCCCGCGGACCGCACTCAGAATTCCCCTTCGGATCATAGCCTTGGCGTCCGGCAATGAGATCCGCAACCCTGACGGGATTAGACGCGCCAAGGAAAATATGGGAGCAGTCTTGCCATAGGGCATCAAGAACACCAATTTCGCTGAGCTCATCACCATAGGAATTGATCAGTTCATCAACCCCGCGAGCCACCGATTGAGCACGCGCAGACAAGTCTTCACACAAAGAACTTTGGATGGCTGCATCCACGCGATCGGATTGGGTGAGCGACGAAACAACGCAGCTTGCCATGCCATGCAGATCCGTCCACGCTGCATAGGGAGAGACAACAATGACGCGCTTATCAGAAGCCAGAAGTTTCTGGATCGGACGCGACAATGTTGGACGCCCAGTGACAACAATTTGACCGATTCGTGCGACAACATCAGGATCCGCACACAGAGTCTGCTGGAAGGGAACGAGGACTTCACTGCTCACGCCGGTAACCATAGGCTCGGCAAAAACCGGTACCCGCGAGCGCTCAGCCCAGCGCAACACCGTGTCCTGTGCACCGTGACCGGCAATCACAACCGTTGCAAGATCGGGTTTGAGCACCCCCTCTGCACTTGGTTCACGCACAATCTGGGACGGATAGACCTCGACTCCCCCTCCGCGATTTTCCATAAGTTGAAGGCTTTCAGGAGCCTCGGCCTCGTCGCTGGGAGTAAGCGGATCACGGAAGGCACAGTTGAAGTGGATTGGACCTGGAGTTCCGGAGGGATGACCAGCGGCAGCTGCAAGCGCACGCGCAATACGGCCGGGAACACTAGCCAGTTCAGCACTGTCCGATGAAAAATCCCATTCTTCCACGATGTGATCGGAAAAAATTCCCTTCTGACTCATGGTTTGGGATGCCCCGACGCCATGCAATTCAGCGGGACGATCCGCGCTAATAGCCACAAGAGGAAGACGAGAGTAAAACGCCTCGCTAATCGCAGGATAAAGATGCGTAACGGCACTTCCCGAGGTCGTAATCACGCAGGCACGCGCGGCCAGGGAGCCACTGCCTTCCCCCAGCGTGAGTCCGAGGGCAAAAAACGCAGCCGCGCGTTCATCTAGGCGAACGTGCACGCGGATTGGGCTCTCACTCAAAGAGTCATACCGCGCAAGCGCATAGGCGAAGGGCGCATTTCGCGATCCGGGGCAGTACACAAAATCGCGAACTCCACCGGCAATCAGGGAATCAATGATGCACTCAGCCAAAGCTTGTGAGGGGTACATACTTCTACTTCTATTCGTGATCTTTAACGGTGGGATGCCATTGCATTTAGTCGATTCACCCAGGATTCACAGAGCTGAGAATCGGGGGCTGAGGGCGTGATCAGACTTTCGTTCACAGCAAGATCGGTGGGAATCATATTGCCACCAACTACGCGCACAGGTGAGAGCGCGGTATCGCCGTTCAATAGCGAGGCCGTGCCCAGACCGCATGCACGTGGTTCCTGATCTAAAGCGCAGGCCACCCGAGCCGCGTAATCCAAACCAAAACTGGTTTCCAAGGCCGAAGAGATCACCAAAGGCATGGGCAGTTCCTCTGCCAACTGGAGAACGGCGCGCGCTCCTCCCAGAGGTTCAACTTTGATGACGGCAACGTCAGCCGCCTCAAGGCGAGCAACCTTGAGTGGGTCTTCCGCGCGGCGAATCGATTCATCGGCTGCAAGAGGAACATCTTGTTTGCGCCGCAGCCACGCAAGGTCTTCAACGGCCATGCAGGGCTGTTCAACGTACTCCAGGCCACCCGCGGCTTGGGCTGCGCGATTCAGACGCGCAATCCATGTCAGAGCAGTTTCTCTGTCCCAAGCACCATTGGCATCAACACGCACCTTCGCAGACGAGGCGTGCAATTCAACCAGAGCCTCAGCGACGGCCTCGACACGCTGGCAATCGCGCTCAAGGTCAGAACGTGTATCGGCAACCTTAACTTTTGCAGTCGCACAACCCGGATTATCGAATACTCGCTTGCGCGCATCTTCGGCCGAAACCACCGGAATTGTCACGTTGAGCGGCACTTTTTCGCGCCGAGGCCAGGGTGGCGCTACTCGAGCAGCTTCCAATGCGCTAGCAAGCCACGTCGAGGATTCGCGTGGGTCGTAATCCCAGAAAGGTGCGCATTCTCCCCACCCGTATCCGCCGTGCAAAAGAAGACCTTCGCGGACGTCAATATTGCGAAACCGCACGCGCATCGGAATTGAGTAGACCAGCAGACGATCGATGCCTTCTAAGACCGTTCGAGTCTTGGTGGGAAGCGAATCCACAGAAAGTTCGTGGAGGTGAACAGCTGAAGACGCGCTGCCAGTATCCCCCACGGGCTTTCTCCTATCGTTCAATAACCATCGCTGATCGCGGGGCAAGAAGAACGTGTCCCGTACACTCAGCTCCGCTGAGAAGATCTTGGCCCACAATTCCAGCGAGTTCAACCGCACGATCAGAGTGGTTGAGAATGAAGAGGAAGCCTTCACGTTCTTGAGCTTCCACACCTTCGGGAAGGTCTGGGACCACAGGGCGAATTCGCGTGTAGGTTGTCCACAAGCGCAGCAGGACCGAACGAGTCAGCGCGTCAAAGTCCGCAGCTGCATACCAGACACTTCCGCGGCCAACTTTCCTACGGGTAAGCGCAGGAAGACCGGCAAGGTCGAGGCCACCACCTCGGCCATCAAAGTAGGCCACGCACTCAACGCCGGCCGAGGAATATCCTTCACCGAGGCCTCGCCACTCATGTTCGCCGGCGGGAACGATCTTTTCGGCCCAGCGTCCCGAGCGCAGGTCTTTGGCAGCGTCTCCAACCAGCTCAATGGTTCGCTTGAGAGCCTCGTTGTCGGTATCGATTCCGCACCAGTTCAGGGCAGCGGGAGTTTCTACGGCACCGGAAATCCTGTAAGCACTACTCTCGCGAGCATCGTAAGTGCGCCCCTGAGCGGGCCCGGTCAAGGTCGAGTGTTCGACAACCTTCACTCCGGCAAGGTCTGCAAGAGAGCCCAGGTATCCGCCCAAGATCGCACCGCACTGGCTGTCCACAACGGCGCTTGGGGCGGTGATCACTACCTGCGCGCCGCGCTCGGCGGCAATGCGCAAAGAGTGCGCCATGTTGGCGTAGTCGATGAAGACTGCCGGCACAACGATGAGATCGTAGGAGGTGAAGTCGTTATCGACACCCACGACATCGGTCGCGATTCCCGCTTCCCACAGGCTTTGGTGCCAGGACTTAGCGGGCGCGAAGTTCCCCCACGAATCTGTGGGATTTTCAGAACTAATCGGACCGATCGCATAGTGGCGTGCCCACTCGCTCTCCCAGTCAATGACAACTGCAGCGCGGGCACTCATGCGAGTCCCCGTAATAGGCGCCAAAGACTTTAGAGCTTGACCGGTGCTCACAACATCCGTCCAGATCGGCGAGTCCTCACCCGAATGCGGGACCATTCCAGAGTGGAAGGTTTCCGACCCCTTGGCGGATTGGCGCCATTGGAATTGGAGGATTCCATCCGCTCCGTGAGCGAGCCTTGCGATGGTCCACAAAAGGAACTGTCCGGGGCGCTTGGGAGAGTTTTGGGGTCGCCACTGCACCGCGCCGGGGCTCTGTTCCATCAGCAGCCAGGGAGCACCATCGCCGAGGCCGCGCATGACGTCACCCTGCCATGCGATGTCGTGTGCAGCCTGAGGATCTGCGGGGTCCGGGTAGGAATCATCAGCGATGATGTCACACAGTGGTGCCCACTTGCGGTAGTCGAGAAGCGGGAAGGTCCCCATAAAATTCGTCGTGATTGGTCGGTCCGAATAGCGACGAATCACTTCTCGTTCACGTTCCATCTGTGAACGCAGAGCGTAGTCACTAAAGCGACGCCAATCCAGCATTTGCCCGGGGTTGTAGAAGGTGGGCATTGCACGGGGAGGCTGAATTTCTTGGATATCCCTATAGGTTTGGGACCAAAATGCAGTTCCCCAGGCCCGATTGATCGCCTGAAGATCCCCGTATTTCTCCACGAGCCAGCGTCGAAATGCCGCAGCGGACTCATCATCGAAGCTCTCTGCCGTGTGACAGGCGTATTCGTTCGAAATATGCCACATGACGACGCCGGGATGGTCGCCAAAACGGCGCGCCATGGCCTCGGTCAACTCGCAAGCTTTGCGGCAAAAAAGCTCGCTTGAGGGGTTGTACTGCTGGCGCGAGCCGAATCCTAAACGCACGCCTCGAGAATCAACGGGAAGGGTTTGGGGGTAGCGCTGAGCCATCCACACCGGAGGGGAAGCGGTCCCATTGGCCAGATCCACGCCAATTCCAGCGCTGTGGAGCTGATCAATGAGATCCGCCAACCACTCCAGATCGTAGTGCCCTTCTTCGGGTTCCAGGGATGCCCAGGAAAAGATTCCTAGAGATATCAGATTGACTCCGGCCTCGACCATGCGTTCAATGTCGCGCAGGTTGGTGTCGCGGTCCCACTGTTCAGGGTTCCAATCGCCCCCGTAGGCAATCGCGTCCATATCCGTATCCTTCCCAGCACCTCAAGGTTGCTCAACAGCGGGCTGACTATCCCTTCACAGAGCCAGCAGCCAGGCCCGATTGCCAGTACTTCTGCAAGCCAAGGAATAGCACGATGAGTGGCAAAACACCCAAGAGCGCGCCCAGCATGACTGCGCCCTTTTGAGGAGTAAAGTAACTCATCATTCCGTACAAGCCCAGAGTGACGGGCTTGAGTTCGGCAGTGGATACCATCATCAAGGGCAAGAGGAAGTTGTTCCAGGTTGCCACGAAGATGAAGAGGAAGATCGTCACCATTGCCGGCGCCAGTAGACGCAAGACAATCGTGAAAAAGACTCGAGCTTCTGAGGCCCCATCGATGCGCGCGGCCTCGATGAGCTCTGTCGGAACCGAAGAATCCGCATAGACCCGGCCAAGGAACACACCGAAGGGAGACACGCAGCTGGGAATGAGGATCGCCCAGACCGTATCGGTCAGACCCAAGTTATGGAAGACCACGTACAGGGGAATCGTGAGCAGGGCGACCGGCATGAGCAGGCCTGCCATGATCATGGCCATGGAGACATTTCGCCCCGGGAAAACGAATTTCGCCATTGCATAACCCGCTGCGACCGAAATCAAAGTTCCGATGATCCCTGCTGCTGTTGAATAGAAGAGGGAGTTGAGCACCCAGCGCCAGAACAGACCTTGGGTCCATCCCATGAGCTTCGTGTAGTTTTCCGCCAGCTCAAAGTGACCAAACCAGAAGCCATTAGTAGAGACGAGATCTGCGTTCGACTTCGTTGCCGAGAACATCACCCAGATGATCGGCAGAATGAAGTAAACCATGGTGATCGTCAGCGCAACGATGGTGACGATCCGAGCAAGTTTCTTGGGAGCAAGGGTGCGCGGGGGCATTCCTTCAATCGAAACGCGGTATTCGCGTCCGTCAGGCAGTGTGCGAGTGGGAGTTGTCATCGCAGAGTCTTCCTTTGCAAGAGCGCGTAGATCACGGCAAGTCCACCAGCAACCAATGCCATCACGATTGAGATTGCCGAGGCCGGGCCATCGCCACCGGGCGAGATAGTTCCGAACATGGTGTTGTAAGCCATCATCATCGGCGTGTAGGCATTGCCCATCCACCCATTTGCAGACTGCATAACTGCGGGTTCATTGAAGAGCTGAATTGTGCCGATGATGGAGAGCAAGACTGCCAGGAGGGCAGCTCCGGAGACCATGGGGATCTTAATTTGGCGCACAATCTGCCACGAGGAAGCGCCGTCGAGACGTGCGGCCTCGTACAGCTCATGGGGCACTGCTTGCAGCGCTGCCAGGAAGATCAGCATGTTGTAACCGGTGTAGGTCCACGTCGTCATATTTGCCATCGAGGCGAGGATTGGGGCGCCTGCGGCCATGAAGTCAATGTGGATTCCAAGGGAATCAAAGAACTTAACGATCGGGGAAAGCTCAGGGGTGTAGATGTAGAGCCAGACCATTGCGGCAACAATGCCGGGGATTGCAAATGGCAGGAAGTAGCTCAGTCGGAAGAAACCAACGCGACGGATCAGGAATGAGTCCAAAACAAGAGCCAGAACAAGAGCCGAGATGATCATGATCGGGATCTGGAAGGCCGCATAAACAACGACTCGCCCCATGCCGGACCAGAATTGTCCGGATGTGATCACCATGGTGAAGTTTTCGAGGCCGACGAATTGATTTTTAAGTTCGCCGCCGCCGTACAGGCCTCCGCCACTTGCGACCTGACGGAAGAAGGACTGGTAGATTGCCACGCAGATCGGAACGGCAAAAACCAGAAGAAACATGATGAAGAAGGGGGCCATGAAGGCCCATCCGGTACGCGCATCGTGCCGCTCTCTGATACGCCGGTTTTGAATGTCTGACTGCATGTATCAATCACCCTCGATTGCTGGCAGATTGTGGACTTTAAACACGGTAGGGGTGTGGTTCCTCAGCGGAGAAACCACACCCCCTCCGCGATTAGCGCTTACTCAGCGACGGGAAGGTTTCCATCCTTGAGCGCCTTTACGGACTGCGTCTGAGCAGCCTTGAAGATGTCGATCACCTTGCCGGAGCCATCACCAGCTGCGGTTGCAGCCTTGGCCATGGGATCGCCGAGGGTCGAGAAGAAGGGGATGTAGGGGAAGTCGGGGGCCAGGTTGGCGTTTGCCTTCGACAGTTCAGCGAAGACATCCTGTCCACCGTAGAATTCCTTGACCGAATCCGGGGTCTTCATGGTGCCGGTCGTGGTTGCAACGACCAGGCCCTGGGAGACCAGAGCGTCAACCTGGGTGTTCAGCCAGTTGTTGAACTCCATGGCGCCCTTGGGGTTCGCGCAGCCCTTCATGACTGCAACGCCGGAACCGCCGTCGGGGCCGGTCAGCGCGCCCTTGCCGAAGTCGGGAAGCTGAGCAACTGCCCATTCACCCTTGTTGTCGGTCTTCTCCAGATCACCGGAGATAAGCGGTGCTTCCCATGCGGCACCGATGGTGCCGATCAGGGTCTTGTCGGTCAGAGCCTTAGTGAAGGAATCTCCCCAGCGCTCGGCGACGAGAGTGGTCTTGTCATCGAGCATCGACTGCCAGAAGTCTGCCACGGTCTTGGCGGACGCATCGTCGATCTTGACGGTCCACTTATCGTTTTCAGCCTTGTACCAAACACCGCCTGCTGCAGCTGCCTGAGCGGACAGGCTGTAGCGCGACTCGTCAGCCTGGAAAGCAGAGATGTACTTGCCCTGAGCTGCTGCGGTCTTGGCAGCGGCCTTGAACTCTTCGAGGTTGGTGGGAACCTTGATTCCCAGCTTCTCGAACTCAGCCTTGTTGTAGTAGTAGACAAGCGGGCCGGTGTCCTGGGGCAGGCCGTAGTACTTTCCACCCACGCCAACCTGCGAGAAGGCGCCAGCGGAGTAGTTGGCCTTGTACTGGGTCGCGTACTGTGTCACGTCCTCCAGCAGGCCCTTGGTGAACATCTCAGGGATTTCTGCATAGCCCAGCTGTGCCAAGCAAGGTCCGGAACCGGCCTTAACGTCGGTCTCAAGCTTCTTGATCATTTCGTTGGCCTTGCCATCGAACTTGACCGCCTGAACCTGAGTATCAGGGTGCTCCTTGTTCCACTGCTCAGCGAGAGCCGAGATCTTGGTCATTCCCTCACCGTCGGGCAGACGGTGCAGGTACGTGATGGTTGCGCCCTTATCGGCAGATGCCGAAGAGCTTGCGGTGCTGTCAGTCTTCGCGCCCGAACCCGAGCACGCAGTCAGACCCATCGCAGCAACTGACATGAGCGCAACAACGCTCATGGAGCGGCGTGACATGTGCATGTTATTCCCTCTCCGTTGTGGGACGTTTACAAAGTTGACACCTTTTGTCAGCTTTATTCATTGCTCTTTTATGCTATCTCACAGAGAAGATGTCTGATGACATTTTGGCCTGTGAGAATGCAACTATTTGGTCACGATTTGATAACTAGCCTTAATCTTCCTTCTTCCACTGGGTCCAACGCCCTTCTCCGGGAGCTAGATCCACGGTGCATTCCAGTCCAAAACCAGTGATGACGCTCGAAGATGGAGCATCAGAATCATTGTAAATAAAGGCAAGTTGCGACTTGGGATACCAAGCGACCTCAACATCAGGATTGGATGACGCAAGGACACAATCCCATTGATCTTCTCGGTGCGCCGCCCACATAATCGCGCGGTGCAAAAGCCTGCTATTGGCAGTCGACCAGGTCAGTCCAGCAAGGTAAACGCCCCTACCCGAGCAGAAATCATGCGCCGAGGCTCGCACACTCCCCCGCTCCATGACAAGCACAGAAGTGTCAGGATCCGTAACTACGACATCTCCGGGGTCTTCACCGAAAACGTAGTCTCCATCAAGGTCAGCAGTAATGAAATGCTCTGGCACAACCTCGTCATAGCGATCCTTGGACAGCGACCAAGAGATTTCTTGATCCACACCCAAGACGTCCGCGAGCGCAAAAATGCTTCCGCGGCAGATGCCGCCTCTATCCGCTTGTCCTTGAGTTCCCAACGAGGCCGTGGGCTGGCCAACCCCAATGAAACCTCCACCGCGGGCGACAAAGCGACGCAGAGTGTCTTGCAGTCGTAGGTCCTCCCACACTTCCCCTCCGGAGAAGGCAGTATTCGCGGCGCCGGCGTTGATGACCACGTCAACATCACCCAAAGAGGAATCTCCCCCATTGATGACCTCATCGAAAGACATGAAACGCACGTCAAAAGGAAGTCCTGCAAGGGCTTCGATAACCCCCAAGTAGGTATGAATCTGCTTGTACCACAGGGCATGGGCAACCATATGGGTCTGCCACGTGCGCAGCTTTCCCCATGCATTCAAAACGGCAACGCGTACTGGTGCACACGCGGGCTTTTCCCCGCCCGTGGCCTCGTGAAGGGAACGGAATTCTGCAAGGATTTCCTCCACGCGGTCAATAAATTCCGGGAATTGCAAAGCCAAGGAAAGGTAGCCGCCATAGCCCATACGATCCAAGGGACTACGGACGATTGCACGACGAGCGGTGCGCCACGATTCGTTGGCCTCACCCAGGGGATCTCCACCCTCACGGAAGACATCTGGGAAGAAGTAGGGAAGGAAGCGCCCCTCGGTGTAGCGCACACCGGGAATATCGGAGATCATGCGGCAGGTAGCTGCCGAACCGACGGATCCAACAACCGCATCCATCTTGATCGAAGGGAAGTAGGGTCCGTAGGGTTCCATACCGATCCAGTTATCGCCGAGGAACATCATGGCCTCGCGACCCTCCTCGTGGACCTTGCGAACCAGTTCTCCCGCCTTTTGGGCAACTCGCTTGGAGGTGAAATCGATCCAGTCTCTGAAGACCGGAGTGGGTGTACGGAAGGGGCAGTTGTACCAGCCGCCATCCACAAAGTCCTCGGGAGTCAGCGCATAGCCGTATTCCTTTTCGAACTCTTCCATCGCCGGGATCGACACCGAGGCCGAGTATCCAAACCAGTCAACGTAGCGTTCGCGGCCTCGGGAATCAAAGGCCAAGGTGAAGTGGTAGAAGAAGGTCGTAAAACGAACCACGTCCACTTGAGGGTTGGCCTGAAGCCAGATCGCCAAGGCATCCTTGACGTGCTCCCAGGTCCGCGGGAATGCCACATCGAAGGGGCGCTCCTTCACGCGGCCTTCTTCAAGCGCCCAGTCGTTCGTCAGGTAGTTGTACATCTGGGTGGAATCCCACATCTGCACGGCAAAGAAGTTCACGGTGTACACGTGGAAGGGAATCGGCTTGTGAATTGTCACCACCGCGCTCGACGCGGTGGGAGGTAGCTCTCCAACGATCGGCACGGGATCAACGACGGGTGAGGGCTCAACCTCCTGAACGTTCCACTCCGAGGGATCCAAAGCCTGCCCGCTGGTCCGATCAATAACCTGCCACCAGCGGGAGGTATCGCATTGGGTATCAGGACGGAATTGAGCTTGGAACCATCCCTCCATGACATTGATACTCAAAGGCCCACTTTCTGGCGCCGTATGAGGGTTTGACGAAAGGTATTGGTGGATGCGCTCGCCTTCGCTCTGGTCGGCCCAATCTTCATCACCACGCGCAGGAAAATACGTGGAGTACACCTTGGCAAATGCTCGGTCGACCCATTCGGGAAGTTCTGTTCCATCGGAATTTCGCACTGCGTCCGCACCAAGGCGCTCAACAAGAGCGCGCACTTCGGCATCAATTCCACGCTCAATGGGAAGGGTAAGACGACCTGGCTTGGTCGATTTGTCAGTCATTGTCACTCCGATGTGTTGATTTCAGCGTCATTGCAAAGAGGTAGACAACTTCGGGCACTTATCCAGCTAGTCCTAAGTTATTTCCTTCTTGGTACGATAGTACAAGCACACCGAGGTGGTGATGCATTCCCGATAACAATGGAGACACCGATGTCCCTTACTTCTGAAGAAATTAACAGCCAACCTGAGCTGTGGCGTCGAGTTCTTGACGTTCCCACTGATGCACTTCCCAAAGATGGTGAGGCAATTGCCGTCATCGGGTGTGGAACATCATGGTTTATCGCGCAGGCATACACCGTTGCCCGCGAGCGCCAGGGCAAGGGTCTCTCTGATGCCTTCACCGCCACCGAATTCCCCTGGGATCGCCACTACGACCGCGTCGTGTGCCTTTCCCGTTCGGGCACGACAACTGAAATTATTGACATCCTGCACGGCCTGAAGGATCGCGGCATCCCCAACGTCTTGATCACCGCTGTGGGCAATGGTCCCGCAACCCCCTACGCAGATGTTGAGGTTGTTCTGGACTTCGCCGATGAAGAATCCGTTGTCCAGACCCGTTTTGCAACCACTGCTCTTGCATACTTCCGTCACAGCTTGGGCGACGATATCGCTGCAGCCGCGGATGACGCACAGCGCGCCCTCGAGCTCGAAATCCCCCAGCGTTGGGTTGATGCCGACCAGATCACCTTCCTGGGCACCGCATGGACCATTGGTCTGGCTAACGAAGCTGGCCTGAAGCTGCGTGAAGCATCCCAGTCGTGGACTGAGGTCTACCCTGCAATGGAATACCGCCACGGCCCGATCTCTATCGCTCAGCCCGGCCGCCTGACCTGGGTTTTCGGCCCGGTTCCCGAGGGCATGGCCGATCAGGTTGCCGCAACTGGCGCCGAATTGGTGACTTTCGACGGTGACCCCATGGCTCACCTCGTCGTCGCACAGCGCCTCGCCGTTGCCCGCGCTGAGGCTCGCGGTCTCAACCCCGATACCCCGCGCCACCTGACCCGCTCGGTGATCCTCAAGTGAGCAACTCGGACCAGAAGCTCGCTATCGGGATCGATGTCGGCGGCACCACCATCAAGGGGGTGCTCGCTGACACCCGCGGCACTGTGATTACCTCTTCCGAGGCCGTCGCCACCCCCCAGACCGGCGCTGATGATGTCGTTTCTGCGGTCGTGCGTCTGGCCCGAACTCTTCGCGAGGCTTCGGTCGATGCGCCCGTCGGCGTGTGCGTTCCTGGAATTATTGACGAAGAACATGGAATTGGCATTTTCTCCGCCAATCTGGGCTGGAAAGACGCTCCTCTAAGCGAAAAGCTTTCCGAAGCCCTGGGTTCCTTCGTCCCCCTGGGACACGATGTCCGCTCGGGCGCTCTTGCCGAGGCCCTGTGGGGCGTTCGCCGTCCCTCCTGCCTGTATGTGGCAGTAGGGACCGGGATCGCCTCGGGTGTTGTGATCAATTCGCGCCTCGCGCCGGCACCGCCGTGGGCTGGTGAGATCGGACAGGTTCCCGTTCCGCACCCCGATCGCCCCTATGAGGTTGTTCCGGTGGAGCAGGTTGCCTCGGCCAGCGGTATTGCACGCCGGGCAATCGAGGCCGGAATCATCCCCGAAGGATCCGGGGCCCGCGAAGTTGAGGAACTTGCCCTTTCATCCAGCGAGAACGCTCGAAAGGCACGCGAGATCCTTGAGACCTCGATGAGTCTCCTGGGCGGGATTCTTGCAACGGTGTGCCACCAGGTTGGCTCGCTTCCCGTCGTTCTGGGAGGTGGCCTCTGTAAAGGTGGCTCGCTTGTTTACGATCCCCTGCGTAAAGGCTTGGAATCAGGCTGCACAGTCATGCCCGCGCCTGCACTGTTCTCCGCTGCTTTGGGTTCCTCGTCTCAGGCACTGGGCGCCGCAGCTTTGGCATTCCAGAGCCACGGAATCGAGGTTGAATCATGATCTGGACCTTCACTCCCAATCCGGCTCTGGATATTACGTGGCAGGCACCTGACCAAACCCGCGGTCAGGTTCACCGCATCACGGAGTATTCCCAGCGTCCGGGAGGAAAGGGACTGAATGTCTCTCGCGTCTTGGACCAGCTCGGAGTCCCAAGCCATGCAACAGGTTTCTTGGGGGGTGCAACCGGCAGTGTGATCGCCTCGCTGATGAAGGAAATGACTTCTCTGGTGACGCCAGAGTGGGTTGAGGTTCCCTTCCAAACGCGACGCTCAATCGCAATGATTGACGATACCGCCACGGTATACAACGAGTCCGGTCATGCCCTGGATCCTGATTCCTGGAAGCAGATGGCTGATCTTTTGGGAAGCCACCTGAATGCGGATGACCTCTTGGTGGTTTCGGGTTCTCTTCCCGGAAGTAGCACTTTTGAGGTTCTCGAGCCGGTGTTGCGCCGTGTCCGTCAGATCGGTTGCCGCATCATTCTGGATACCTCAGGTCCCTCCTTGGTTGAGTGCGCAGCGTGGGCCGATGTCCTCAAGCCCAATCACTTGGAGCTTCTCGACGCTACGGGTGCATCCTCCATCGAAGAGGGCGCGCGTGCCCTTATCGAGCAGGGACCAAGCTGGGTGTGCGTATCGCGAGGCGAAGAGGGAATGGACCTCTTTTCTCGCGAGAGCCATTGGCACGCCGAGGCCGGAGTTGTCCTTCAGGGCAATCCCACCGGTGCCGGCGATGCCTGCGTTGCCTCCCTTGCTCGCTCACTTGCTCAGGCTGGGGATGACCTTGAGTCAGAGATTCCTACTGCCATTGCCGAGGCCGTCGCAACCTCTGCGGCCGCGGTGACGATGCCCGTCGCCGGGGAGATTGACCTTCCCCTACGCGAGGAGCTTCTTTCCCGTATTTCTCCTGTTCGCCTGTCCTAATTTGTCAAGAAAGTAGGTCGCTATGCTTGCTGACACCGCTGTGCTTGCACGCGATTGCGCCGCCCGCAAGGTTGGTCTTGCGGCTTTTAACGTGGTCCTCCTTGATCACGCTGAAGCGTTTATCGATGCCGCCGAAAACACCGGTTTACCCTTGGTCCTCCAGCTATCCCAAAACGCTGTGAAGTACCACGGTGGCCGTCTGCGTCCCCTGGGGCGCGCGCTTATCGAGCTTGCCGAGGCCTCCACCGTTCCCGTTTCTGTTCACCTTGATCACGCTGAATCCACCGATTTGTGCCGTGAGGCTGTCGAGCTCGGTTTTACCTCGATCATGTACGACGGTTCAAAGCTTCCAGATGCGCAGAACCGTGAGACTACCGCTAAGATCACCGCTTTCGCTCATGAGCACGGTGTCAGCGTCGAGGCTGAACTGGGTGAAGTTGGCGGAAAGAACGGGGTCCACGACCCCTCAGCACGCACCAATCCTGAAGATGCGGCCCAGTTTGTCGCAGATACTGGCGTTGATCTGCTTGCCGTTGCTGTGGGTTCTTCTCACGCGATGGCAACTCGCGAGGCAGTTTTGGACAATCAGCTGATTGCTGCAATCCATGAGCTCGTCCCTGTCCCGCTGGTTTTGCACGGCTCTTCCGGCGTTCCCGACGAGGGTATGGTCGCGGCAATTCAAGCCGGAATGACCAAGATCAACGTATCGACGCACTTGAATGTCGTCTTCACCCAGGGCGTTCGTCAGATTCTTGATGAAAACCCGAAGATCGTTGATCCGCGAAAGTATGTCGGCCCTGCAACTCATTTGGTCCAGGAAGAAGTTGAACGCCTGATGCGCCTCTACGCCCAGGCTTAATGCTCAACGAACTCCATTCGCTGCCAATTTGTTTTAATGCGATGAGGTAGCACGCAGCCCTCCCCCGCTTCCGCGTGGGAGGGCTTTTCATCTGCAGCTATTTATTTGACGTACCAGCCTCGGCCTCGCCACAGGCCTTCGAGACCCGCCAAACGTTCTTGGAAGTCTTCCCAGCTTCCGCGAGGGCCTCCCGCCCAGGCAACTTCTGCAAGACCCGCTAGGCGCGGCAGCAGCATCTCCCAGACGTCCTTCTCTCGGCGCAGGGTTTCACTCCACAAGCAGGCCTCGACGCCTTCAATCCCCTTACGGTCCACGCCCTCACAGATGCTCTCGGGATCCCAATCCCAGGCTTTCTTCAAAGGAAGGATTCCGGCCCAGGTGATGCCGAGCTTTTGTTCTGGGTATTCCTTCATATCGAAGTAGGCCTTCGGACCGGGCGACATGATCGCTTTCACTCCGCGTCCGACGGCACGAGCGATCGAGTCTCCTTCAAGATCGTCATGCCAGACCTGAACAAGATCGCCATCCCCAAGCAGATCTGCAGCTTCTTCCCACGCCACAGCGCGCGTCCCACGGGCATGAATACGCTCAATTTGGCTTCCGACAATCGCGGGGTAATCACCTTCGGCTGTTGAGAAGGATTCATCGCCACCGATGTGGATACCGGCCGGAGAGAAGGGAGCAAGGGTCTCGACGACGGCCTCGAGGAAGGCCTGGGTTGCAGGCGCCTTGGTTGAGAGGGTCGAGAAGCCGACTTCAGTTCCTTCGTAAAGGGGCGGACAGACCCCATCGGGGTTGAGTCCTTCAATCGCATGGAGCGCAGCATTGACGTGTCCGGGGATATCAATTTCGGGGATGATCGCAATCATCCGCGAGCGCGCTCCCTCGACCAGGGTCTGATAGTCATCAAGAGTGTAGTACCCGCCTTCTTCTCCGCCGACTGCGCAATCGGATGAGCGTTCAATGAGTTCGGGGAATTGCGGGATTTCAATGCGCCATCCCTGATCATCACTCAGGTGCAGGTGCAAGATATTCAAACCCACTTCGCTCATCGCATCCATAACGCGAAGGATTGTGGGAACGGCGAAGAAATGGCGGGCAACATCGATATGCAAGCCGCGGTGCCTATAAGCGGGGTAGTCGATGATCTTCACTGCAATGGGAGCCCGGCTGTGATTCGCGATGGCCAATGTGTTGAGGCGACGCAGGCCTCGAGACAGCCCTAATTCGCTAGCAGCAGTTACCTGCGCGCTTCCAGCGGAAATAGTCAAGATGTAGGCCTCTGCGAACTGCCATTCCTCGGGGATTGCTAGGGGTGCAATTGCCGCCGAAAATTCCTCAGGAGTCTTCAGTACAACAGAGGGGCTAATTTCTGCCCAAGTGGCTTCTTCGGGATGCGCATCGGCCTCTTCAATGAAGACCGGAAGTGGAAGAAGTCCGGGAATCGTGGACAGAGAGGAGGACATCGATGAGCTCCTTTGCTTAGTCATCAACTGTATGAACATCCCTATCCTAGCCCTCTGGGCAACAAGTGGTCATCGGCCGCTATTGTTGGGACTATGAGCGCACTGAATTTCGTTTCCGATACCTTTGATCCTTCGCGATGGCGTGAGGTTGAAGGTTTCGAGCTAACCGATATGACCTACCACCGCGGGATTTCCCGAGGCCCCGGCGACGGAGCCGAGAAGGGCGCGGACCTGCCCGTGGTCCGTATTGCTTTTGATCGTCCAGAAATTCGCAATGCGTTCCGTCCACATACCGTTGATGAGCTCTATCGCTGCCTGGACCACGCGCGAATGACCAGCGATGTCGCTGCGGTTATTTTGACGGGAAACGGGCCATCCCCTCGCGACGGTGGTTATTCCTTCTGTTCGGGTGGCGACCAGAGGATCCGAGGAAAAGACGGCTACCACTACGAGGTGGAGGGCAGCGAGGCCTCGGCGGGAGTGGAACAGCGACGCGAGCAAATTGACCCCGCACGCGCGGGACGCCTTCATATTTTGGAGGTCCAGCGCCTGATCCGCACCATGCCGAAGGTCGTTATTGCAGCGGTTCCCGGTTGGGCAGCTGGTGGCGGCCACAGCTTGAATGTTGTGTGCGATCTCTCGATTGCTTCTCGTGAGCATGCCGCGTTCATGCAGACCGATGCAAATGTTGGTTCTTTTGATGCCGGTTATGGCTCTGCGCTGCTCGCACGCCAAGCAGGCGATAAGCGTGCACGTGAGATTTTCTTCCTTGCCAGGCGCTATGACGCTGATACCGCGGAGCGCTGGGGCGTCATTAACGAGGCCGTTCCCCATGCTCAGCTGGAGGAAACCGCGTTGGAGTGGGCTCGGATCATTGCAACGAAGTCTCCACAGGCTATCCGTATGCTGAAATTTGCTTTCAACTTGGCCGATGACGGCTTGGCTGGCCAACAGGTTTTTGCCGGGGAGGCAACGCGCATGGCATACATGACGGATGAGGCTCAGGAAGGTCGCGACGCATTCATTGAACACCGCTCGCCAGATTGGTCTTCTTTCCCGTATTATTTCTAACTATTAATTTGGCTTTCAGGAGTCGATCAGCTTTGTCACAGCTCGACCCATGGTTACTTTGTATGACATTTCTGCAGAAATATCAGGGAAAAGTGTCCATAAGATACACTTCTGTATCCCATTAGCTTGACAAAACCTATAAACTATAAGTGCCATCAGCTGCAGGAACTCTCCAGCAATACGTGCTCCCATCACACGAATTGCGTTCAAAGAAAGGGCCTATGTGAGAATTCGCTTAGGATCGCAAAGCTCCCAAAGGGTGCTGTCGTATCGACAGGGCTCCAAGGTTTCGCGCGCCCTAATTCTTCTCACAACTGCCGCGATTGGCGGGTCTTTTACGCTCTTGGCTCTGCCCTGGTCATCCGCATCTGCGCATCCAGACACAACGCCCGTTACAACCGTTTCCACTGATCCCCTTGATCATCTAGACGACGTCGGTGGCAGCCTAGATGTACACGCTACGGCTGAAGCTCCCAGCGCGGACCCAACTCACAGTGTCAAGGATCTGCAGTCGACTCCCGACCGCCTTGTACTTGAAAGCGGTTCCCCGCTGGCAAAGAAGTTTGTCCACACGCCTTATGAAAAGGCAGAGGTCATTGTTGAAGGTGCTGAATTCGCACCTGAAACGACACTGTCCAATCAGACTCCGGCGGTCACCTTCGAGCAGCTTGAACCCGAGCCCGCATCCAACGACGATACGCCTTCTTTGAATGACCTAAAGGGTCACGAAGGTGCGGTGTGGGTTGAGAGCAACGCAACACCTTCCGCCAACGCCACCTCAATTGCTCAATTGCAAGGCGATGAGCAGGATGTTAAAACTCTCGATGAGTTGCAGGAAAAGGGCATTCCCGCCATCGATTCTTCGCTTGCGACCCCTGAGATCCTGGTCCAAAACGGACAAATTCGTACCATGACATTCGAGCTGACCAATGTCGGCAAGGATGCGAAGGACATCGAGATCGAGGGCGTTTTCTCCAGCAAGGTCCCCGGTAGTAGTACGGTCATTTGGAGCCTCCAGTGTTCCGTTAAGGGCGGAGCTACCTGCCCCGAGCGCGCCGATGGGTATGCAGAATCCGTTACTCTCACTCAGGACAAGCCCGAGTTCTCGCCCTTCCATTCCGTGATCAACATGCCAAAGGGCTCCACGATCACGATCACCGCTCAGCTTCGCCAAACAATCGCTCAGTGCACCCCCGATGCCGTCAGCGAGACAACTACCCGTTTCAGCTGGAAACGCTTGGGTGCGGACAAATCAAAGCAGACTGATCTTGAGCTAACAGGGAAGATCGCCTGCGCAAGCGCAGCTCCCACGCCCACGGCAACGCCTTCAGTAACTCCGTCCCCTACTCCTACATCTACCGCGCCTTCAAGTGATGATCAGACGCGTTCTGCGACGGCAAAGCCCCTACCGACGGCAACTCCGACCCGGCATATCAACCAAAGCCAGTCGAATGTTCAGCCTCGGCGCAGGCAAAACGAGGCTCGTCCTGCGCCTGCCCCGGCTCGTCGAGTACAAGTCTTCGCTCCCGGTTCACCAAACCGTCCCACGGCTCAGGAAGCAGCGCGTCGCAGTGCTGCTGCTCGACAGGCTCAGGCAGCTGCTCGCCAACAGCAGAACGCAAACGCTGCGGCCCAACGCAATAATGCCGCACCCGCCGCTCCCACTCACTCGAACAGCGATGCCACTCCTGTTGTTTCACAGGCTCCTGCAGAGAACCAAGACAACCCGCAGCTGGCTGATTCCAGCTATGGTTTCAACGCGAACGGTCGCCGTGGCGGCTTGATGAGTGACGTCGAAGCCAATAGCGCGGTTGCGGTTGCTGCACTGCTCGTCACTGCCGGTGCCGGCGCACTGGCAACCTTCCACAAGGGCAAGTGAAATACTTTCTCTGATTTTCGCTGGTGCCTATCACTTGATAGGTGCCAGTTTTCCTTTTGCATTCGAAAGAGCTCTGCACGCTCTTTCACGGTGTCCTTGCAAATAGCGCCGGAGCAAGACGATAAAGAAGCGCTGGGCTGACGATGCAGCCCAGCGCTTGTGTCGTTTCAAATGACCTTAGCGGCGTCCAAACTTCGCACGCATCACACGCGCCAAGGCAAGTTCAGCGAAGGCATCCACCAGAAGAGCGCCGCCGAAAACACCCGAGAAAATCTTCCATCCCGAACGCGGCTTCGCAGCCTTCACCGCAGAAACCAGCAGTGCCGCACCGGCCGCTGCTTCGATAGAAGCGAGAGCTGAAAGAATCCACGGACGGTCTGAGACAACCGCCATGTAGGCCTTCTGAATAGCGCTGGGATCTTCTTCCTTGTTCCCGGTCATCATGATGTCAACGCTACGACCGATGGCGTTCGAGATGCCGCGCGCATTGTGAAGAACCGCGCCTTCAACATCCCCGGCTTCAATCGAACCCTGGAGGAACTCTGCAACACCGTGAGGCAGCGCAAGAGCCTTCACGACGGCTGTAATCGCATGAACTCCGTTAAGGTCCTGAGCGGCCAACAATGCCTCAACATCAGCACCCGGGACGTGTGCCGCGATTTCACGCAGGGCAGGGCGATCTCCCACTAAGTCGACGACCGAAGGATCTACGGACTCAGCAGAAGCGGAACCGGTCACGATACGCGTTGTCATTCCCCAGTTATGGGTCAGCACATGCTCGAGATGATCATCGGTCACCAAGTACAGATGCAAATCACCATCGGTCATCGCCAAGGAAACCAGCGGAAGATCACCGAAGTTCCATCCTGACTTGTCTTCGGGAATTTCAGCCAAGAGTGCGCGATACCCATTGTTCAGCTCGACATCTGCGACATCGACGCCCTCAAGTGCGGCCAAGAGAGGAACCGAAGATGCGGGGGTACGACCAATCTCGACGACGCGAACTCCCGACTCTGACTCTTCGACCTCTTCGGGAAGGAAATCTGCCAGGGGGCTATCACCCTGAGGAAGAGCATCGATATGTTCTCCGCCCAGACGCACCTCTGCTTTGAAGTGCGACGCTAACTGAGAAGCAAGCTCGCTGACCGTAATTCCTGCTTGCGCATCCTGAGCACCTTCAGCAAGGGTCGCGACTCGCCCGTTCTCGACCGCAATATTGAGGCCCAGAAGCTGAGGAGTTGCCTCAAACCACTCCAATTGGGCCAAAACGGAACTCTCACGGAGCACGTGCGCAACTTGATCGGGATCAAGCTGGGAGGCAATCATCATTCCCTCAACGCGGGTCCATGTCGTATCAGTCATCATTGTCATCCTTCCGAAGACCCTGAGAATCGTCCTTCGACTAGCTACAAGTTTAGCCTGTCCTTCCGATCGATAGGCACATCACAACAGAAAAGGTGAGGGCACCCATTTGGGTGCCCTCACCTTTCAGTGCTACTGAAGTAGTTTCAGAAGCGATCAGCGCATCTTGGTGCCGACCGAGCCCAGACGCTCAGCAGCCTCAACAACGCGTGCAGCCATACCGGCTTCAGCTTCCTTGCCCCAAGCGCGAGGATCGTACTTCTTCTTGTTGCCGACCTCGCCGTCGATCTTGAGGACACCCTCGTAGTTGGTCATCATCCAGTTGACCACGGGGCGGGTGAAGGCGTACTGGGTGTCGGTGTCAACGTTCATCTTGATGACGCCGTTGGCAACTGCCAGTGCGATCTCTTCGTCGGTGGAGCCGGAGCCGCCGTGCATGACCAGGTCGAAGGGGCGGTGATCCAGACCGTAGTGAGCAGCAACCTCTTCCTGGATGGTGCCCAGGAGCTCAGGACGCAGCTTGACGTGACCGGGCTTGTACGCACCGTGCACGTTACCGAAGGTCAGAGCGGTGATGTAACGGCCCTTTTCGCCGAGGCCCAGGGCCTCAACGGTCTTGATGGCATCTGCGGTCGAGGTGTACAGCTTCTCGTTGATTTCACCAACGACACCGTCTTCTTCGCCACCCACAGCGCCAACCTCGATCTCGAGGACGGTGTGAGAGTCAACGGCAAGCTGCAGCAGGCGCTTTGCGATCTCAAGGTTCTCATCCAACGGAATGGCGGAGCCATCCCACATGTGGGACTGGAACCAGGGAAGACGACCAGCCTTAACTTCCTCGGCCTCCATGTGCATGAGCTGCTCGGTCCAGGAATCCAGGTTCTGCTTTGCGCAGTGGTCGGTGTGCAGAGCAATGGTGACGTCGTAGTTCTTTGCGACCTCACGGGCGTAGGCAGCCATTGCCAACGAGCCGGCGATACGGTCCTTGACGGTGGAACCTGACCAGTATTCAGCGCCACCCACGGAAACCTGGATGATGCCGTCAGATTCGGCATCGGCGAAACCGCGCAGTGCAGCGCTCAGAGTCTGAGAAGAGGTCACGTTAATTGCCGGGTACGCGAACTTTCCGTCACGCGCACGGTTGAGCATTTCGTTGTAAACCTCAGGGGTTGCGATGGGCACAGGAGCCTCCTAATTGATGACAACATTTGTCGCTTCATATTGTCCCACATTTGCAGAAGAACATCACTGGACTATTGGCCCTCAGATCAAAGTCCTTTGAAGAACCCATCATTGCCCCTGCTCAACGCTGATCAGGGAGCAATTTTAGACCTACTAAAATACGCCTTTTATATAGGGTGTACTCTTCTTGTCCCTTTTCTCAATATAGGTGGGTGGTTTTTTGGAACGATTCAAACGCGCGCGAATTTGGCTTCACTCTCCGCAGACTTCGTGAGGAGCACGAACTCTCACAAGAAACCCTGGCCTACCGTTCTGGCGTAACGAAAAACCAAATTCAACTACTGGAATCAGGACGCGCTTCGGGACGCAAAGGCGAAACCCGCGCTTCCAACCCACGCATGACAACACTCAGCGGCATTGCACAAGCGCTCGGCATGAGCGTCTCTGCGCTCCTTGCCGAGGCTGGACTCTAAACTAAAAACTCCAGCGATTTAGTAGTGCGACATGACCGGAGTGCCAATCTCCGACCACTGATACACCCAATGCGCCTCTTCAACTGGCATATTGATGCAGCCGTGTGAACCACCGGGTCCACTCCAGCCGAATGAATCCTGCCAAGGGGCACCATGGAATGCGTAGGAGCCAGTCCAGTAGGTCACCCACGGCACTCCCTTCGCACAGTAAGGCCAATCTGGAGTGCACCCCATATCCTGGGCCTGATACTTGAGGTAAACGTTGTAGAGTCCCGTGACAGTCTCATGACCAGGTGAACCGGGGACAATCGCGACCGGACCGTGGACAACTGTGGCGCCCTCATAGGCGGTGACAGAGTTGTTTCCCAGATTGATCTCAAGCCACTTCTCACCCGGAGCGGCCTGATAAACCAAATTTTCAGCACCGTCAGCAATGAGCTTGCGTTCATAGGTAGCCGGAGTGACGTCGTAGCTGAAGTTCCCCTCAAACTTCTTGTTGTCCTTGAGTGAGGTAATCACCGAGGCCGCGAGCGCATCAAGGTCCTTGACCTTTCGGCCATCAACAGCCTTCTTCGGAGTCTGAACGATATCGCCAGCAGAGTTGACGTTGTGGCGACCATTCACAGGATCACGATTGGTTTCTTCGCCCTGAGAACGCACCCACTCACGGACGCGCTCTTCATCAATCGCAGGCTGCTTCAAGGAACCATCGTCGGCCAGAGCAATCTTCACCCATCCAACCCGATCCTTCGAGCTGGCCTCGATCGTGTCTTCACCGTCGGAAATCTCAACGGGAATCTGCGCAAGCTTATTTGCGGCCTCGGCGATGGTCTGCGCGCTCGCATCATCAACCACGGGAAGAAGGTTAGTTGCGCTCAACTGCACTTCTCCCCCGCGGAGCATCCGCGCGGCCTCGTCCAAGGAATTGCGAAGGGCGTCATAGGGAACGCCACGCCCAGCCTGAGACTTGGTTGAAACAAAGGACTCTTGATCCTCGGCTGGACGAACAGTAGCGTCAACAACCGGAGTTCCCAGCGAGGATGCGATCGAGTTCGATACATCCTTCATCTTCAGATCATCGACACTGATCGCAGCTGGTACGTCATTGTGAACAAAAATCGCCTTGAACCGATTAAACAGGTTCGAATTCGCGGCGAGCGCTTGGTCTGCGCTCCCCTGCGGATCAACGGTTATTCCCATATCGGAAAGCGTCAGGGGCGTCGAATGCCCCTCGACTACAACATTGACCTGCATCGCCTTCGCGCGCTGATCAACCATCTGCGCGATTTCATCCCGGGTCATTCCCGATACCGACTGGCCAGCCACACTGACATTGGGCAGCGCGCGCGCAGAATAGTGCAGGGCATAAGCAACCCCAGCCGCACACAGAGCAATCAGGACGCATCCAAGCGTTACGCCAATCACAAGCGGCTTACGTGACCGTGAAGATTTATGTTCAGACATCCCCTCCATCCTACTGATTTCACATCATTTTTGCTTGAAATTCACAGATTGCACGCACCTATGTGACCCGCATATCTTCAGACAGCCAAGATTGTTTCCTGTTACCCTATTCCAACTGGTCGGGGGTACCGTTAAAGCAGGCGGACCCCAGGAGGGATAAACGTGAGTGACCTTCGTCTTCTTGTCGTTCCGGGGGGCACTTCCCCGGCATCTGTAGCGATGGCTCATGCCTCGCTACACAAGCTCGCAGAGCTGTATGAAGAGCGTCAGGCAGACCCCGATCACCCCGCGCCGCACACCGTTGTTGTTATTCGCGACCCCGAGCTTGTTCCCCCATCGAGTTTGCGCACAGCCGCGACCACACCACGTGAAGCCTTCCCACCCGAGCTCTACCCAGAGCTTGCCGAGCGCATCGACGACCCGGCTCTTTTCGACGACGTCGATCTGGTTTTGGCCTCCTCTGGTTCATCTGGCGAACCGCGGCTAGTTGGCCTCTCCATCGACGCTCTGATGGCCTCGGTCAAGGCGACGCATTCCGTTCTAGGAGGACCGGGGCGCTGGATCTTGGCGCTGAGTTCCCACCACATCGCAGGTGCTCAAGTACTCATGCGCGCTGCCGCGACCGAAATTTCGCCCCAGATCGTTGATTGTTCCCATGGTTTCAATCCAAAGGATCTGCTTCCCGCGATTGCGGGGGCAACCTCCGATCCTTCTCTGCCGGGCTACCTCTCTCTAGTCCCCACCCAATTGGTTGATTGCCTGAACGCCGGCGAGGAAGTCGTGAGCGCCTTGGCGCGCCTCCACACCATCTTGATCGGCGGCACTCGTCTTGATCCCGCGCTGCGCCAACGTGCCGAGGATGCAGGACTCACCATCGTCGAGTCTTTTGGAATGACCGAAACCTGCGGCGGCTGCGTATATGACGGAGTCCCGCTTCCCGGAGTTATGGTCCGTACCCTCGATTGGGAGGGCGCCACCCGTATCGCTATCGCCGGCCCCGTTTTGCTGACGCGCTACCTTGTCGGCGACACCCCATTCCACGACGAGGCCGGTACCCGTTGGTTTATCAGCGGGGATACCGGTGTAATCGACGCCGGTGGTCGTTTGAAAGTTCTGGGGCGCGCCGACGACATGATCATTTCCGGAGGGCTCAACATTCCGCCGATCCGAGTCGAGGATGCTCTGAAGAACGTCACGGGCATCAAGGACGCGTGGGCGCTGGGCTTGGACGACGAAAAGTGGGGACAGGCATTGTCCTGCCTTGTTGTCCCCGAGGATGCTCCTTCCTTCCCTCCCCCGCCTGAGTTTGTTGAGGAACAGGGGCATCGCATTCGCGAGGCCGTTTCTTCCCAGATCGGTCGCCCACAGGCACCGCGTCGCGTGATCTTCGTTTCTTCGATTCCGCAGCTTTCTTCCGGCAAGGTCGATCGCATTGCCGCACGCCAGCTCGCTGAATCTCTCACCGGGACAGAGTCTGAGTGGCGCCGATGAGCACTGAAAATAGGCGACAAGCAAGCCTGGGCGATTGGATTGAAGGCGCTAGGCTGCGCACCCTTCCTGCTGCTGCGGCTCCAGTCTTCGTCGGCGCCTCCGCGGCTTTCGCCTTGGGAGCTGTTCATCCTGCACGCTCAGTCCTGGCGCTTCTTGTCGCTCTATTGCTTCAAGTCGGCGTGAACTACTCCAACGACTACTCCGATGGTATCCGTGGGACGGATGACCAGCGAAGCGGTCCCCAACGTTTGACGGGTTCTGGACTCGCACGGCCTCGTACTGTTTTAAAGGCGGCACTGGGCTGCTTCGCCGCAGCCGGCGTCCTTGGGTTGATCCTTGTTGCAATCAGTGGAACCTGGCCTCTGATCGCCGCGGGTATTGCTGCGGTTGCAGCAGCCTGGTTCTACACGGGCGGGAAACACCCCTACGGCTATATGGGAATCGGCCTATCTGAAGTCTTTGTCTTCGTTTTCTTCGGACTGATGGCGACCGTTGGAACGACATGGACACATATCCCTTCAGCACCTTGGTGGCTGTGGCTTATGGCCTCATGCTTGGGTCTGATGTCGGTGGCGATGCTCATGGTCAACAACATCCGCGACATCCCTACCGATAGCGCTACCGGGAAAAAGACCGTGGCTGTTCGCTTGGGGCAGCGAGCTTCTCGAATCCTCTTTTCCCTGTGCCTATTGGCCCCACTCTCCGTCTTCTTTGCGCTTCCCGCGGCAATCGGCACCCATGTCATCATCTGCATTTTGGCGTCGCTTGCGTGGATTCTGGCAATCTTCCAGCCGGTCTACTTGGTGTTGAGCGGAGTGAAGGGAAAGGACCTCATCATTGTCCTCAAGCACACCGGCTTTTTAACCTTGGGGTGGGCGCTCTTCGTTAGCGCTCTCTTGGTCTCAAGTACATTTGCCTGAGCAACTGCTCTAAACTCAAATCATGGTACGTATTCTGTTCATCGTCGCATGGTTCGCCGCATCGATTTATGCAATTTCAGATTGGGCAACAACGCCGGCCGACAGAATGCCTATGAAGCTTTCTCGAATGACCTGGCTGATCATCTTGGTCGTGACAGTCCCATTCGTTTCTCTTGGAGCAATTGCGTGGATCGTCCTCAAGATGGTCGCAAATGCCGAGGACCATCAGGCACAATCCGCTCCCAAAGCCCCAACCGCCCCAGACGATGATCCCGAATTCCTTTTCCGTTTAGAGCGCGATCTTCAGATGAAGCGTAAGCGCGAAGAAGAACGGAAGAATAAAGAAAACCCCTCCACCACTGAGGATGAAGGGGATGGGCCCGAAGAAGGCCAAACGAAGAACTAGCGCTTGAGCTGGGCTTCAGAAACCCCAGGAACCATATCCGAGGCCTTAGACAGCAGGTGCGCAGCCGGCTCGTTATAGGTCATTCCAACCAGCACGTCATCATCAAAAATGAGTGAGGTCAGCGAAGCAAGAGAGCACTGCCTTGACAGCGGTGAGTGTCCCAGGGGCTGGTGACGGACCAAACGCTGAAGTGAAACGATGGGCATTTGGTGCGAAACCAGCAGCGCTTCATGTCCTCGCGCCTCACGCAATGCGCGAGCAACCGCACGGGTCATGCGCTGAGCAGCATGGGCGTAGGACTCTCCCCAAGAGGGGCGCAAAGGATTCACGTAGTAACGCCAGTATTCGGGGCGTGCAAGAACCCACGGATTCGCATTGACCGCAACACCTTCAAAAACCGATTCAGCCTCAATGAGGTTGTGATCATGTTCAATCTCAAGCTCGTAGGCAAGCGCGGTCGGCGCTGCACTCATCTGGGCACGCAACAGGGGCGAGGCAACGACGTGGGTAATATCAGCGCCGCTGTCGACAAAATACTCAGCGACGGCCTCGGCCATCTCAATTCCAAGGTCCGTTAAGCCATAACCGGGTAGGCGGCCGTACAAAATACCATCGGGATTATCAACTTCACCGTGGCGCATCACGTGAATAACAGTCTTCATGACAGTGCCTTTCTGGAGGTACCACTGCGCTGAGGCACTACTGCGATGTATTCAGCGCATGCGTTGCGAGAGATATGCCGAAGGGCCCCACCATTGGAGGGACCCTTCAAGAAGATCACTTCTTGTTGCGACGCTGGTGACGCGTCTTGCGCAGCAGCTTGCGGTGCTTCTTCTTCGCCATGCGCTTGCGGCGCTTCTTAATGACGGAGCCCATGGGGTTCCTCCCTCGAGTGTGTAGGTGCGGCAGAGGTGACTACCGCCTGACGTCAGGTGCCAAAAGGCACAGCAGGTTTATATTACCCGTTAATCCCCGCAACGCGTTCATCGATGTGATCAGTCAGACCGGCGCGGATCAGCTGGCCGACCGCAGACTCGGGAACTCGGAAGCTCTTACCAACGCGAATCGCCGGCATCTCTCCACTGTGAATCAAACGATAAACAGTCATCTTCGAGACGCGCATAATGTCCGCCACCTCAGATACCGTCATAAAACGCGGGGCAGAGTGCTGATCCATTGATGACTCCCAGACGTGCAAAGATTAATTCCGTCTCATGATACTGGAAAGATCCCCCCATTTGGCAACTTTCTCCACTTCAATTTTCTTCAATCACTGCTGTCCCCTGTGTCACGTTATTCACATACGTTTCAGCCAATAGACTTTCAGGGCATTAGGATGAAGCTTGCGAGTGATTCTGGAGGTGACATGGCTCGTAGAAATCGGCGTTCTAGCACGCCAGGTCGGGCATCCGATCAGCATTCCTCTGCGTCGCATCGTCGCGCACTCGCTCACTCAAGCCGAGGCTACGGACAAACAGCTATCTCGGAAGATCGACCGTCACCTGCCGTTGTCTATCCCGCCGGAGTCAAGCCCTACAACCTTGAAGATTCCGGATTGTGGACTCGCTTCCGCATCTGGTTTGCACACATAGCTCGTTTTTCACCCGCGCGACTGGTGCTTATCGTCTTCATCATGCTTATTGCATTCATCACTTGTCTTCTTGCACTCCCCATCTCAACAGCAGCTGATGAACGCGCGCCTTTCGTCGACATCCTCTTTACTGCAATTTCCGCGGTCTGCGTGACCGGCCTGACCGTTGTTGATACCGCGACATATTGGTCAGTTTTTGGCCAAACCGTCATTGCTATGGGCATCTTTATCGGTGGCCTAGGTGTTGTTACCCTGGCAACCATTTTGAGCTACGCCGTTTCTCGGCAGCTTGGGCTGACACAGCGAATGCTGGCAACTGTTGAGACGAAATCCAGCGGCATGGGGCGGCTGACCGCGCTACTGAAGGCGGTCATCGGAACCTCATTGACCGCTCAGATTTTGCTCACCATCGCCTTCGTTCCCCGCTTCCTCACCCTGGGCCATGAGACAGTATGGGAATCGCTCTTCCATGCGGCCTTCATGGCAATCTCGGTGTTCAATAATGCCGGTTTTGTCATTTTGAGCGGCGGCTTGGTCCCTTACCACACCGACTGGTGGATGCTCAGTCCCATTATTCTGGGAACCTTTGTCGGAGCAATCGGTTTTCCTGTCATCTCCGACCTCTCACAACACTGGCGCACTCCCGCTAGATGGGCCCTGCATACGAAGCTCACGCTTTCGACATACATTCTTCTGGTTTTCTTTGGCACCATCGCTTTTGCTTTCACCGAATGGACGAATTCGGCAACCCTAGGTGATCTTGATATTTCCTCACGACTTTTGAACTCCCTCCTGGCAGGGGTCAACACCCGCTCCTCGGGTCTGTCCTCTTTGGACGTGGCGAATATGCGCCCCCAGACCCACTTCATTCAAGACATCATGATGATGATCGGTGGCGGTTCGGTATCAACCGCAGGTGGTATCAAGGTCACGACCTTCGCCGTTCTTCTGTTGGCTGCCGCTGCCGAAGCCCGAGGCGACCGCGACATCGAAATCTTCAGTCGACGCATCCCCCACTCGGTGCTTCGCCTGGCCGTTGCAGTGACCCTTTTGGGATCGCTTTTGGTTGCTCTTTCGACCGTCGTTTTGCTGACTTTGACCGGCTACAGTCTCGATGTTGTTCTCTTTGAATCGATTTCCGCATTCGCGACCGTTGGGCTTTCAACGGGTATTACTCCCGATCTTCCAGCTCTTGCAAAATACGTTCTTGCAGCCCTGATGTTTGCGGGACGTACTGGAACCATGACCCTCGCAGCTGCGCTCGCTCTGCGCGATCGGCCTCGAGCAATTCGCCAACCAGCCGAGTCTCCGCTGATCGGCTAAGAGCCGCGTCGCCCCACCAGCAAAAGCCCGCACTCGTGGGAGAATACGACTATGGCAGAAGAAAAGACCCTTGCATCGGGAACCTTGGTCATCGGATTAGGACGTTTCGGTTCCGCCGTTGCCCTCACTCTGGACAAGCTCGGCTACGAAGTGCTGGCAGTTGAAAAAGATAGCCGCCGCGTCCAGCAATTCTCGGGTCGCATTCCCGTTGTCGAGGCCGACGCCTCCTCCTTGGAAGCACTGAACCAGTTGGGGGCCAGGGATTTCTACTCCGCGGTCGTGGGGATTGGTTCCTCCTTGGAGGCCTCGGTGCTGATCACTGCAAACCTTGTCGATATTGGAATGACAAATATTTGGGCGAAGGCCATCTCGCGCGAACACAGTCGTATTCTTCGACGCATCGGCGCCCAGCACGTTGTTGCTCCCGAATTCGATGCCGGTCAGCGTACGGCCCACCTCGTTGGTGGACGCATGATCGACTACATCGAAATGGACAAGGACGGCTTTGCCATCATGAAGCTCCGTCCGCCGAAAGAAGTGTGCGGTTTTACCCTCAGTGAGCTCGATCTTCGAGGCCGTTACGGCGTGAACGTGTTGGGGATCCTTCGTCCTGGGGCGCCCTTTGAATACGCCGACGCGACGACTCGAATTAACCGCGAAGACACCATTGTGGTTTCAGGCGATACGCGACTTTTGGAGTATTTCGCAAACCGTCCCTAAGTGGTGGCTTCACTTTTCCTATTCTGCGCATGCACTGTGTTGTGGATTTGCATGATGGGAATTCTATGTGCGCACCAGTCCAAACTGGACGCAGATGCAGGTGGCGTGGTTTAGCGTAGGGATATGGCGAAAGAAAAAAGCGTGTACCGCTGCAGCGAATGCGGTTGGACCTCACCCAAATGGGTTGGCCAGTGTAGAGAGTGCCACCAATGGAACTCCATGGAAGAGTCCGGCCCCTCTGCTTCCGTTCCGGGTGCCGCTGTCGCGCTCACGCCTCGTCAGCCTGCTCAGCCCATCAACGACATCAGTGCTGAACGCGCGCGGTCTAAGCCAACCGGAATCGGTGAGTTTGACCGCGTTCTCGGTGGGGGCATTGTTCCCGGAGCTGTCATCCTTCTTGCCGGTGAACCCGGGGTTGGAAAGTCCACTCTTCTTCTGGACGTTGCTTCGACCTGCGCCGCGGACGCACCGGTTTTGTACATCACCGGCGAAGAGTCTGCCTCGCAGGTCAGGGGCCGCGCAGAACGTATTGGTGCCCTACACCCACAGCTTTTCCTTGCGGATGAGACATCACTTTCCACGGCTCTTGGCCAAATTGATGCGACCAACCCCTCTTTGGTCATCATTGACTCGGTTCAGACTCTTCAATCCGACCAGCTCGATGGCAGTGCCGGTAGCGTTGCTCAGGTTCGCGCTGTTGCAACAGCTCTCATTCGCGTTGCGAAGGAACGCTCAATCCCCATTCTCCTTGTAGGCCATGTGACTAAAGATGGCGGGATTGCTGGACCTCGCCTACTTGAACACTTGGTGGATGTCGTCTGCCAATTCGAAGGCGATCGGCACACGCGACTTCGCTTGCTCAGAGCTGTCAAGAATCGTTATGGACCCACCGATGAAGTGGGCTGCTTTGAACTGAGTGACACTGGAATTGTTGGTTTGACGGACCCTTCGGGTTTGTTCCTTTCCCAGTCCCAGTCTGCGGTTCCAGGCTCGTGCGTCACCGTCACTCTTGAAGGACGCCGTCCACTTCCAACTGAGATCCAGGCTCTTGTTGCACACACCTCTGCTGGTTCCCCTCGTCGAACCACCGTCGGAGTTGACCACTCACGCGTAGCGATGATTTTGGCAGTCCTCCAGGCACGCCTCGGTATCGATACCTCAGATTGTGATGTCTATGCCTCAACTGTCGGAGGTGCCCGTATCAGTGAGCCGGCTGCCGATTTAGCAACGGCAATCGGAATTGTCTCGGCCATTCGGGGAACCCCAACACGCAGCGCTCTAATTGCTTTCGGCGAAGTCGGGCTCACGGGGGAAGTCCGGGCATGTACTGGCGTACGTCGCAGAATTCAAGAGGCTGCACGCCTTGGATTCAAGGTCGCCATCATTCCTGCACAGGGAAGTGAAGAGGCCATGGGGATCGACGGGATTACGGTTCTGCCAATCTCAGACCTTGCCGGCGCACTACGTGCCGCTATTCACTGAGTCTCTTCCTTCATTGTGCGGATACTCGAATACACTTAGAGCAGGAATCACGCATCGAAAGGCAGGATTCATGACATCAGATGCCGCTCTTCTGCGCAGCGCACTTCAAGATATCGCACCGGGCACGCCCCTTCGCGAAGGATTGGAACGCATCCAGCGCTCCCATACCGGCGGCTTGATTGTTCTTGGTGTCTCTCCTGAGCTCGAAGAGATGTGCTCGGGCGGTTTCGATCTCGACATCGAATTCACGGCCTCGCGTCTGCGCGAATTGTGCAAAATGGACGGCGCGGTCATCATCGACCCCACCGACTGGCGAATCCGCAAGGCAAATGTCCAGCTTTTCCCCGATCAGAGCATCCCTACCGATGAATCGGGTATGCGTCACCGCACTGCACAACGCACTGCCTACCAAACCCACCTTCCGGTGCTCTCAGTTTCGGCCTCGATGCGTCTTATTTCCATCTACGTCGGCAAGTACCATCACATCGTTGAAGAACCCGAAGCACTGCTGTCTCGCGCTAATCTGGCCGTCGACACCTTGGACCGCTACAGCCAGCGTCTGGATGAGGTCCTTCAAACTCTCACGATCTTGGAAATGCGTGATTCTGCAACGGTTCGTGATGTCGCAACCGTCATGCAGCGCATGGAGATGATCCGGCGCATCACCTCTGAGATCAACGAATACCTTGAAGAGCTCGGTTCAGAAGGACGCCTTTTGGCCCTGCAGGTCGATGATCTGGTTCGTGGTTCAGGCTCCGAACGCGCATTGGTTCTTCGCGATTACACCCGAGATGCCTCCGCGGTTTCAACCGCAGAAGCTGCCCTCTCGGAGCTTGCCAGCGATCGTCTGGTCGATCTCGCAGCTATCGCTAACGTACTGGGCTTGGGCGTTTATGATCCCACCGATCTGGACCGCACCATTCAACCGCGTGGCGTGCGAGCTCTTTCCTTGGTTCCTCGCCTTCCCTGGAATGTCATCAAGGACATCACCAGTCATTGGGAGAACCTTGCGGACCTGCGTGAAGCGACAGTTGAGGATCTGCAGCAAATCGAAGGCATCGGCCCCTACCGCGCAAAGCTCATCCGCGAAACGCTTGAGAACCAATTCTCAATGGCTGCCACAGGAATTGTCGGCTGGTAATCGGCTGGTCAGGCTAAAGCAACACCTCAACTAGCCCAGAATTGGGCCCCTCGCGACCCCTACTCTCAGTGGAGAAGAATTCTAATGGCCTTCTTCACCCTGTGGAGCGTTAGTCGCTTCAGAAGTGCTTGATTGCGAGGGCTCCAGCGTTGCTTCAGTTGTTGGTTGAACCGGCTGAGTCAGAGTGAATACCCTTTCATCTCCGACCGTCTGGCCATTCAACAGCAGCTGTAAACGATAGGTTCCAGCTGGAGCAGGATCGGTCGCACCATCCGAATTCCGGTCCTTCGCATCACACCCAGAGTAGAGCCCACCATCCCACGTCAGGCCGCCATTCCAGGTATCCCCGGGAATCAAGAGCAGCGTCGCACTCTCGCGATCACGCTGGCACTTCGAGCCGTCATATACCGTTTCGTCGCCGGTGGAAATCTTGAAATCGATGTGCCCGAACTCAAACGAACAGGCGACTCCCGCACGGTTTTCAATGGCGACCGAAATGTTCTGGGCTTGGCCAACCTCGCCACCAGAAATGGTCGGGCGAACCGTCAGATCCGCTGAAGCACAGGCGGGAATACGAACTCGCCCTTCTGCATCGACAATTCCATCGGCTGTGGCCTGTTCACCATCTTGAAGTGCTGCGGTTCCAGAGCGCGTCACTGTCGCGGTGGGCGTCGGAGTAGGAGTTGCAGAGGCGCTTGGAGTGGCCTCGGGAGCGGAAGACTTCGTGACCGCTGAAACGGCTTTTGCAATCCCCCACACAATAAGTGCGATGATCACAAGTAATCCGAGTCCGGTGACGATACGCCTGACCCACAGGGAAGGAGGCACCTGTCCCCCAGCCGGTTTTCTTGGAGAAGTCCCACCCAAACGAACTGTGGGACGAGCGCCTGGACGCCCTGCACGAGGAGCCCTTGAAGGAGATGAAGAGGCCGAAGAAGACCGTGGTCTATTGGGCATGAGACTACCTTCTCCCCTCAGATACATCGCTCTTACGAGCATTCACACGTTGCGCCCCAAGAGTGCCCTTGTCACGCCGGGCGCGCGCCTTCGTCACTTCAGTGTCATCATCCTTTGGGTCAATGACGCACCAGCGTTCAACGACCACTCCGGCAATGCCCCACAAACCAGCACCGAGCGCACACATCAGTCCGCAAATTCCAGCGTAAACACTGGTCTGCGCTTCCCAGCGAGCGAGGAAGGCCAAGGACATACCTGCCAGTAGCCCAGCGCTGATCACGCCACCAAGCGCACTCGCACGAGCGAACATCGCAATTCGAAAAGCTGATACGGCGTCAACCCAGGTTGCTTTATGCGCTCGAAAGCGTCGAACCTGGATTCCCATCCAAAGAAGCACACCAGCGACAACAACAAAAACCAGGGCCAGGGCAGGATGAATAATCCACGGCCCTGCACCCTGACGAATCGCAAAGGCGGTTACGGCTGCGGCAAGCGCCGAAGCAGCGGCTGCCTCGGCAATTAACAGCACAATACTCAGCGGCTTCATGAATCCTCAGGACGACGACGGAAGACTGGAATCTGGCCGGTAATGCTTGGACGGATTGTCACGTCGCGGTTGACAGAGGAAGGGGTCTGCGAGCCGGGAGTCATTGGCCCCTGATCAATGGAATCATCGAGCTTGGGATCAAGAACATGACTGTAGCGAGGCGGCAAGCTAGGAGAAGGACGACGCACGTCCTCACGCGGGCTCAGCACACTGGAATCATCCACAACGCGGACGTCCTCAGAGAAGTTCCAGCCCGGCAGAGCGCGCGAGGTGCGAGCTTGCGAGGCGGACTTCCGCTGGGCAGAAGCAGCCGAAGGCTTCGCCCCCGAAGCGTTTTGCGTAGGTGCAGCACCCTCTGAATACGTACGTCCCTGCGTGGGAACCGAGGCCTGGCTTCCCGCTGACGAGGCCGGCTCGGGGCGGCGAGCAAAGAGCGAACTACGCCTTGGCTGGGTAGCGTCCGTTGCGGGCTTCTGTTGCTCTTGAGGAGCAGGTGCGCGGTGCGAAAGCTTTGCACGGTGAGATTGTGCGGCAAGACGATCGGTACGTGCACGGAATGGACGCGGCGAATCAGCCGTCGAGATACCCGTTCCTTCTTCGGTTACCGGACGCCAACGCGGGCGACGAGTTCGACGTCCAAGGGGAACCTCGGCGGTAATCGGTGAAGTCGAGGGAGAATTCTGCGCCGGCTCTTGCGCGCTCTGGATGTCGGAGGACTGCGCCGCGGCCTCGGGAATGGCGTGAGGAAGAGCGCTGCCCTGCAGACGTTCGAGGAGCGAGTGCCGCTCGACGACGGGCTGCTCGGGTTCAGCAGAAGGGACAGGGCGACGAGGCTCCAAAGAGACCATGCCCTGAGCAAGGTTGGCGGAAGCCGCAGTCGTATCTGCTGGAGACGGGGTGGCCGACAGGTGCAGACGACGAAGCGGAGGTGCGCTCACCGGAGAAGGTGCAGGAACCTGGCGGCTCGCTAGCTGCGCGGGTACCTCACCGGAAGTCTCCGCAGGAGAGGACACGGAAGTTTCTTTGGGCGCAGGCGTAGGTTGAGCGGCAGAAACTGCTGAGGCCGAAGGCTTCGAAAGCTCAACATGGCGCGATTCAACGGATTCAACCGGAGCTCCCCAGCGATCCCACAGGCGATGCCAGGTCACATCGGTGCCTTCATCGCTGGGAGCGAGGCCAGAACGCGATGCTTCGGGAAGCATGTCCAGGCGACTCGGACGCGAGGATTGGGAATTTGTCTCAAGCTTGAGAGGACGCAGCTGCTCAGCATGATCGAGGCGAGGAAGGCGCATCCGGTGAAGAAGTTCATCCGAATCAGCGATCACCGATTCGGGATCTTCGAGCCAGTCCCCCACTGCGTCAAGAATTCCACCACGATCCGGAGCCTGTGCGATAAGCTCCGATGCGGCGCCGAAGCCGGAAAGCTCAGCCTTGGGCTGGGCCATCAGCCACGGAGAGAGCACAAAAGCACGCTGATGTGCACGCGGATGTGGCAGCGTCAGACGCGGGTCATCCGAGCTCACGCCGTCAATTTGAATGATGTCGATATCGATGGTGCGCGAGCCCCAGACTTCATGACGTACACGACCCAAGCGTGCTTCAAGCTCGTGGATCCGATCCAAGAGGTCGAGGGGTGCCATGGACAGCGTTCCCAAAACGACGGCATTCCAATAATCAGGCTGAGGCTTTTGGTCGGGACGCAATACAGCGCGCGTACGAACCAGGGGCGAAACTTGCGTAATTTCCAAGCCATCCCAGCTGGACATTTCGTCAATTGCTCGCTTGAGGGTGACGGGAACATTGCCCAGATTTCCACCAAGTGCGAGCACTACTGCGCGCGGAGCCAAAGGTGCGTTAAGTTCGTCCTGGGCAGGCTCATCGACCTGTGCTGCTTCGCTTTCCTCAGCCGCGTCCATCACAAGCTCCGAGGCCGTCGCGGGCTGCTGCGGTGCCGCGGGAGAGTGCAGCTGAACGGGCTTATCTGAATCAGAGGGCGGGGATTCTTCTTCCTGGGAAGCTACGGCATCTGATGGTGCGCTGGGCGCAGAGGGAGCAGGGGGTACATCCTCATCAGCATCGGGAGCACTGGGGGGAACAACATTCGATGCCGCGACGAAAGGAAGCGGGATATCGCCCTTGCGAATGGTGACCGAAACATCGGTAAAGGGAACGTCGATGGGCGCTTCAGGCTTATGGACAATAACCTCAACGCCACGAACACGCGAATCTTCAAGGGCCGCATCAGCGATCTTGTGGCCAAGTGTTTCAATCAGACGAACCGAGGGGCCCGCAAGGATCGCGTGAGCTTTCTCTGCAATCTCGGCGTAAGAAACCGTATCGGCAATGTCATCACTGAGTGCAGCGCGATCGGTATCAACCCACAGAATCAGGTCAACAGTGAAGGTTTGAGGAGCGTTCCACTCCTTTTCGAGAACTCCGTGGACAGCCTCAGCTGTAATACCGCGTAACGCGATCACATCGAGTTGTCCCACCGTGCCCTCACCTCCCTGCACGAACAAGCTTTGCTTGTTGGCTTATGGCATGGACCCTGACGGCCCATATTCCGTCTGAAAGCGCGCGCCGAGATATATCGAGAGTTGCTTCATCTCGGTCCGAAAGGGGGGACTGACCGAGGAAGCGTTTCCGGGACGCACCTATAAGAACAGGGTACCCAAGCTCAGCAAAAATCGGCAGCGACGCGACGAGAGACCAGCATTGTTCGTTATTCAGTGAAAAACCCAATCCCGGGTCAACAATGATGCGCTCGGGCTCAACCCCGGCCTCGAGAGCATCACGAACCTGTTGGGAAACCCGCTCTCTCAAGGCAACTGCGATGGGCTGATCGCCGTAGTCGAAAGACTCTTCGGGCATCCCCGGAAGCGCACGATAGTGCTGAATAACATAGGCACAGGAGGTCGATGCAACGGCCGCATTCATCTGCGGATCCCAGCGTCCTCCACTGACATCATTGATGATGGCAGCACCCGCATCTGCCGCACGACGCGCTGTTAGCGCATGCAGGGTATCAACAGAAACAACAACCCCCGATGCTCCAAGGCGCTGAATGATCGAGCCAATTCGCTCCCATTCTTCGTCCTCGCTGATTCGCGTGGAGTTCGGACGTGTTGATTCACCGCCCAAGTCGACCAGGTCCGCACCTTCGTCGAGCATTTCCTGAGCGTGGTCGAGCGCCGCTCCCGGATCCAGAAAACGGCCCCCATCCGAGAAGGAATCTGGGGTGACATTCAAAATGCCCATGACGAGCATTCGATCCCGTGGCAGATCGACGCCTTCGGGAAGACGAGGCGGTTGTGCACCTCCCGCGAGCGCCCAAGAGGAAGAGGCCTCAACAGAAGTCATCGGCGGACCCCACCCAATGCCAGGGACATCATTTCCGCTCGAGTGGCGTCGCGCTTGACAATTCCACGAAGAGCAGAGGTCACGGTCGAGGACCCCGGCTTGGAAATACCTCGCATCGTCATGCACATGTGCTCGGCCTCAACAACGACAATGACACCCTGAGGTGCAAGAACCTCATCGATGGCATCGGCGATCTGAGCTGTCAGACGTTCCTGAACCTGCGGGCGACGCGCATACCCTTCGACGACACGCGCAAGCTTTGACAGCCCCGTAACGCGACCGCCCTTGGGGATGTACCCCACGTGCGCATGCCCGTAGAAAGGCAGCAGGTGATGCTCGCACACGGAGTAGAAGGGAATATCACGGACCATAACGATCTCATCGGTCCCCACTTCGAAGGTGGTCTTGAGGTGTTCACGAGGATCTTCTTCGAGGCCGCTGAGAAGTTCGCGCCACGCACGACCCATCCGCGCGGGGGTATTGCGAAGTCCCTCGCGGTTAATGTCTTCGCCGACGGCTTCAAGAAGCGCGCGCGAGGCGTCTTCAACGCCTTGTTGATCGTAGCTCACTGGGCATTCTCCTCGGGCGCGATACCACCATCGGGGTCATCCAGAACTTCTGCGGGAGCAGCCGGGTCAGCCGATGGATCATCAGCAGATTTAGACTGCGCACGATCACTCAGAGGCATGGCGATGGGATTTCCCATAACTGCGCCCTGAACCGCGCCTTCCGCACCGTAATTCCACACGGGACGCTCATCTTGCTTAATGACATCCTTGAAGATCTCGGCAAGCTGCGCTTCGTCCAGAGTTTCCTCTTCCAAAAGACGCTGTGCCAAGCGATCCAGAACCGCGCGGTTCTTGGTCAAAATCTCCCAAGCCTCACGGGTTGCGTTATCCAAGAGCGCACGCACTTCCTGGTCAACGACGGAAGCAAGCTCATCAGAATAGGCGCGCTCAGCGCCTCGGCCGGTACCGTAACCGGTCATCGGATCCGAATCATCCGCGCTCAAACGAACGTTACCCACACGATCGGACATGCCGTATTCAGTAACGAGCGCACGGGCCTGAGAGCTGGCCTTCTGGATGTCGTTCGACGCACCGGTTGAAGGATCACGGAAGACGATTTCTTCGGCAACGCGGCCACCCATTGCATAGACCAGATCATCAAGAATCTGATTCCTGGTCTTGGAGTAGCGGTCTTCGGTGGGCAGCACCATGGTGTAACCCAGCGCGCGTCCACGCGGAAGAATGGTGACCTTCGTGACCGGATCCGTGTAGCGCAATGCCGCTGCACACAGGGCGTGGCCGCCTTCGTGATAAGCAGTCACCAGCTTGTCGTGGTCATTCATGACACGAGTGCGCTTCTGCGGGCCGGCGATCACACGGTCAATCGCCTCATCAATCGCGCGGTTATCGATCAAGTCAGCATTTGAACGAGCCGTCAGCAATGCGGCCTCATTCAAGACATTTGCCAGATCCGCACCGGTGAAGCCCGGGGTGCGCTTTGCGATCATATGCAGATCGACATCATCGGTCAGGGGCTTGCCCTGAGAGTGCACGCGCAGGATTGCCTCGCGCCCCTTCAGATCGGGAGCTTCAACCGCAATCTGTCGGTCAAAACGGCCCGGACGCAGCAGGGCGGGATCAAGAATATCGGGACGGTTAGTCGCAGCGATGAAGATCAGATTCGAGGAATCATCAAAGCCGTCCATCTCAACCAGCAGCTGGTTGAGGGTCTGATCGCGTTCATCAGAACCGCCACCATAACCAGAACCGCGGTGACGACCGATCGAATCGATTTCATCGACGAAGATAATCGCGGGAGCAACCTTCTTTGCGCGAGATACAAGATCACGCACACGCGAAGCGCCAACACCGACATACATCTCAAGGAATTCCGAACCTGCGATAGAGAAGAAGGGAGCTTCAGCTTCACCCGCCACTGCCTTCGCCAGCAGGGTCTTACCCGTTCCAGGAGGACCGTAGAGGAGCACACCTCGAGGAATGCGTGCACCGACCTTGCGGAACTTCTCGGGGGCAATCAGGAACTCGCGAACTTCTTCAAGTTCCTCAACGGCCTCGTCTTCACCGGCCACGTCAGCAAAGGTAACGTTCGGGCGCTCCTGGTTAAAGTCCTTGGTGCGGCTCTGGCCAAAGGGACCCATCATCTGGGATCCGCCCATGCGGCTCATGAAGAACCAGAAGAGCCCCATGACCAGCGCCAAGGGAAGGATTGCGGCAAGAGTTGAACTCAGGAACGAGGACTGCGGGTAGTACGCATCCCAGCCTTTACCGGGATTGGCTTTCTCAACCGACTCAACAATTGACTGCGATTGCGTGCGTGCATAGGTGAAGCTGATGTTTCGCCCCAAGCTACGTTCGCGGTCATTGACACCGGTGGACTTGTGGGTCCACGGGTCCTTCAACACCAGGTTGACCTGCTGAGTTCCATCGTTAACGACGACGCGTTCAATCTGGGCTTCCTTCAGGATCTGAAGACCTTCGGAAGTATCCACCGATTGCGGCTGGAACCACGTCCACAGGAAGAACAGGGCGATCACCAGGGGAAGCAATGGGATTGCAACAAGCCCCCAGGTATTCCTCTTCTTCTTGTTCTGAGTGTTATCTGCCATGGATTTACCTTTCAGCCGCCGTATACGTGCGGTGCCAGGGTCCCAACGAAGGGAAGTTGACGGTAGTGCTCTGCGTAGTCCAGTCCGTAGCCCACAACGAATTCATTCGGGATATCAAAACCAACGTACTTGACCTCGACCGGGACCTTGAGGGCTTCGGGCTTGCGCAGGGCAGCAGCAATTTCGACAGAGGCTGCTCCTCGAGCCAGAAGGTTTTCGCGAAGCCAGGACAGAGTCAGTCCAGAGTCAATAATGTCTTCGACAATCAGGACATCACGACCGGTGACGTCTGTATCGAGGTCTTTGAGGATACGGACAACGCCGGTCGACTTAGTGCCCGCACCGTAGGAGGAAACGGCCATCCAGTCCATCGAGAGAGGAGTGTGGAGGTGGCGTGAAAGGTCGGCGACGACCATGACCGCGCCCTTGAGGACACCCACAAGAAGAATTTCTTTGCCCTGGTAATCGGCATCAATTTCAGCGGCGAGCTCAGCCATTCGGCGTGCCAGCTCGTCTTCCGTAACCAGAATGCGTTCGAGTGCGTTTCCCATGTCCTGTGCGTCCACAGTCCCATGTCCTTTCCTGTGCGGGTCCCAACTTTATAAGAGTGCCACATGTGCGCGAAGAGGCGCTCAGCATGGCGGAGTTTCTCGCTCTTGGCGCAACAAGGAAGAGTCAGCAGGCGTCATGGCAATGAGGTACGCCTGCTTTCCTTTCCCTCTGCGTAAGAGCGTTCCCCCTGGAACCGAGATGGGCCCTTGTCCCGTCCAGTGGTTGATTAGTGCGCGCGCCTCTTGAAGATGCACGTAGCTCGGTGCGCCAAGCGCGCTCAGGTAGCGGTGAAGGACGCGCATCTGCACCGCCTCGGGAATCTGCTGCAGATGCTCAATTTTGAGGATTCCCATTCCCGAGGCCGTATCCTCCTGTGGCGGCATCGCTTCCCATGCGCATGTCCACACCTGGTTCGCCCACTGATCCAAGGCCTCGTCATCCGCTGCGGACAGCTCCGCAGTGCGTGCAAGGGCGGGAACGGGGTCGATCCCCAAGCTGTCGCGCAAACTGGGAAGTGCGCATTCTCGGATCGCGCTTCGGCGGAGTGCACTTCCATCAGCGGCCCTCCAAGGACCATCCATAGCGTTCGAAGGATCATCAACCCAGGGAAGACCAAGTTCGCGACATACACCAATAGTCTCAATACGTCGACATTTTATAATTGGTCGAATCCAGACGATCTCTCCCGTGTCATCACATGAGCTCATCGCTTTCAATGACCCAACTCCAGAGCCGCGCGCCAAACGCAAAAGCACAGTTTCAGCCTGATCATCCATCGTGTGTCCAAGGAAGATCGCAACGCGCCCTCCCAAAGATCTGGCATGGTCCACAAGAGCACGCCGACGCGCATCGCGAGCCGAGGCCTCGGGCCCCCCCTCTGCCGCAAGCCTGACGCTCACCCATTCGGCACAAGCGCCGAGCGAAGCCATGCGCTCACTCACCTCACGCGCTTCGATATCTGATCCAGCTCGGATCCCGTGATCGACAGTCAAGGTGTGGGGAGTAGAGCCGGCGCGCATGCAGTGATCAATAGTCACTGCCGCGAGCGCAGTTGAGTCTGCGCCCCCGGATACGGCAATAAGTAAGGCATCGCAGTGCTGAATGGCCCACTGAACGTGCGGGCGCACTTCCAGCGAGAGTGTACGTACATCTCCCTTGGGATTAGCGGGGATTGTGATCACTGGAAGCTCGGCCACATACGGTTGTTGAAAATCGATTCAAGACCGGGGCCGATCAAGATCTGATGGACTTCATTCGCCATCTCACGGCGAAGCTGAGTAATCCCTCCGGGAGCCACTCCCCCAAGCAGGCTAATCAAAGCCCCATCGACCATAAAATCTGCAGGCCGATGCGCAGTAATCCAATTGATCGAAGACAGATCTTTCGGAGTCAATGAATCCATAAAAACATCGATGAGACACTCGCGAAGAAGCAGCTGACGCGCAAGCTCTTCAGCATCAATTGCATCAATCGGCGCGGCAGTGACAAGTTCGTGACAGTACTCCCGATAAAAAGGCGTCCGCATGGACAGCCACGTGTCAACCCCCGCGCGCAAAGACACCCACTTTGCCCAATCTCCCAAATCAAACTTGGCGCACACACCCACTTCTAAAACATTCGGGGCGACAAGATAGGCAGCAGCACCGCTAGGTCCGCTCACACTCAGAGAATGTTTTGCCAGCACTCCTAAAGCCGTGCACAGGGTGGCTGCGCTGGGAAGACTGCGTGCGCGCACTCCCCATTCATCGGCAAAATCTGCCCACTGGAGCATTGCGCTGCGACGCTCAATGATCGGCAAATCCACGTGCACTCTGTCCTGCAGATCAGAAGAGGAAAACTCAGCAAAGCGAGTGATCAGGGAAGGCAGACGCCTAGAAGCCCATTCTTGCCCGCGCCGAAGACGCGAGACAATTGCCTGCGCCGATGAGGCTGAAGCCTGCGGTCCAGAAAACATGCCCATCGCGCTCAGGCGCGCGATCTGTGTGAGTGAGGGATACAACGGCATGTCTCTATGCTATCGAATTGCTCTGCGCTTGTATGCAGCCTGTCGACTGAAGCCACAGCTTCACCGGCACCGCTCAGCGAATACTTGGTAGCATTTACATCTTTGCAATGGCAGTGACAAAATCATCCAGATAGCTGCGAGTTGAATATGCGCCATCATCGGGAACTTTGTCGAAACCAACGATGAAAATCACCTGGTGCCCCTTCGAGGTCGACACCACGCCGGCAAGTGAAGAGACCGCCGAAAGAGAGCCCGTCTTCGCTTGCGCATTACCAGCCACAACCTCGTCATTCAAGCGGTGTGCGAGGGTTCCCTGTACGCCCGCCCAGGGCAGGTTTCGGACCACTCGTGGCGCAGCGGGCTGCGAGGCCTCGAAACCCTGGGAAAGAATTGCCGCCAAGGTCTTTGGCGCAATCCGGTCATTCGAGGACAGGCCCGAGCAGTCGTCCAGCGAGAGCTGATCCGTGGGAATTCCGCGATCCGCCAAGGTTTTTTCAAGATTCTTGACCGCACCATCGAATGTCACTTCAGAGCCTGCCTGACGCGCCGCAAAGTGACAATACTGGTCTGCAAGGGTGTTATCTGTGTGGTAGAGCATCCAGCGAATCTGCTCATCAAGGCTTGCGGACTGAACAGATGCGATCCGGTTCGCACCCTGCGGGGCTGCGCCTCGGACGCCAAAATCAACGGAGATCCCCTGTTCACTGAGTTTTTGCGCGAAAACCTCCGCAACATTGGAGATTGAGTCGGGGTAGAACTCATTGGACTTCGGGTAGGTGCGACCTGCATCGATCGCATAGGGAGCAAGCTGGCCTTCGTAGCCGGCAACCTGCTGTTCGCTCCACGAGGCGGGACGCTTGGTGTCGGCAAAGAGCGCGGGAGCCGCGTGAAGCTCGACGTGAGAAATTCCCTTAGAGACCAAGGCATTCGCCGTGTCTTTCGCAAGGGTTTCAAGGCCTGCGCGCCCACTGACCTCAAGGGAGTTGGTTCCCTCACCCAAGAGAAGGTCGCCTTCTCCTTCGAGGTAGATGTCGTCATCACTTTGGGCAACCGAGGTCGTCAGGTGCGCATTGGGGTCCAGGTGGCTGAGAGCGGTATAGGCCGTGAGGATCTTGGTGATTGAAGCCGGAGTGTGGGCACTTTCCGCATTACTTTGGAAGAGCGTCTGACCGTTGTTCGCATCAACGACGAGCGCCCATGCGTTCCAACCGCCTTCTTCGGCTGCCGAGGCCGCGGGAGCCCACGCTTCTTGGAGTTGTTGGGCGGTGGGAGCTTGACTATCGCTCTGCGACTGTGAAACATTCAATGTAGGAGCGGGCACAGCAGAAGCTGTGGGGACTGCAGATGGCGCAGATGCTTGAGAAAGTGTGAAGATGCCAGGTGCGATATCATGCACATCTGCCACAAAATAGGCTGCGATCAGCACCGCGGCGCTAGTAGCGCCTACAATCGCAGCAGTAGTCCCGCGTCGCATGTGGGGATTGTCCTTCCATCAATGGTCTAGGAACAACCCTAATGCTTCGAGGGGTAGTAATACGTAATCGACATCCACGTGGTGGATCAACGGCTCAACCAGTCAGGAGAGGCTCTAATGGAATTCGACGTGACCATCGAGATTCCTAAGGGAAACCGAAACAAGTACGAGATCGACCACGAAACGGGACGCATCCGTTTGGATCGCATGCTCTTCACCTCGACTCGCTATCCCGATGACTACGGCTTCATCGACGATACCTTGGGCGAAGACGGCGACCCCTTGGATGCGCTGGTTCTGCTTGAAGAACCGACCTTCCCGGGCTGCGTAATCCGCTGCCGCGCACTGGGCATGTTCCGTATGCGCGACGAAAAGGGCGGTGACGATAAAGTCCTGTGCGTTCCCGCATCCGACCAGCGTGCAGCATGGCGTACCGAGATTGAAGACGTCTCTGAATTCCACCGTCTTGAAATCCAGCACTTCTTCGAGGTCTACAAGGACCTGGAGCCCGGCAAGAGCGTTGAGGGCGCACACTGGGTTGGACGCGAAGAGGCCGAGGAAGAAATTCGTCGTTCCTACCAGCGCGCGGAAGAGCACGGTTTCAACGCGCACTGATCGCTCAAACACTTATTAACAGGATCGGGCTGGTGTTCTCACGAACACCAGCCCTTTTTCTGTTTGCAAAACAAACACACGAAGTCGGCAAATGGCACAGGCTATAACGCGTGACATTTGCCAACAACTCGTGGAGCACCATTCATGCATGAGTCCGTCCTTACTTACCGCCGAGGCACGCTTCCTCTACTCTTCCTCTACTCTCAAAATGACACTGGAAGTCGGTAAATGACACAGGCCATAACCCATGACGTTTAGCGACTTCATGTAACTTTTCTGAGATAACGAACGGGTGCAGCTGAGCCATAAGCGCCACTCATACGATTCACCCAAGAGCGATCCATAGGGTGTACATACAATCGGCGTTTTCCACAGATTAATGCGAGCCTCCCCCTGGTTGAACTGTGCTACAGACACTGGGTACATGGATGAAGAAAAGACAGAAGGGAGCGTGCTCTCCCGATCGACACGAGAAGTTCATTTAGCACCAATAGACGGAAGCTCTCACTCACAAATCAGGGTGAAACGCGGATTTATGCTGACCATTTCGGCGGGATTAGCTCGGTGGGAAGTTAATCAATACATTGATCGTGCACGTATTGTTTCTCTCGCACAATCACGAGATCCGCGGATTGTATTCGTTGGAACCAGCTCGCTTTGTGTCCAGGGAGTTCCACTGTGGTCATCGAACCACGACATCACCTTTTGGTGTCCTCAGCCCTATCCAAATTCCACTCTCCCATCGGTGCGCTACTCAGGTTTCACCATTCCACGTGTGAAGGTCAGGAAACTGCGCAGACCTCCGCTGACAGATCACCGGTTAACAGAGAATGGCGTTCAAGTAGAAGACAAATTAGATGCGGCTCTTCGTCTTGCAATGGGGTCGCAACACTTTGAGGCTTTTATTGCCATGTGCATGACGCTGCACACCGAATCTGATTTTTCGCTACAGCGCATAGGGGATTCACGTATCCGCGAGAAGGACCTGCGCAAGGAACTTACTCGACGATTGTCTATTGCCCAGGAAAACGGCTGGAAGTATGGAGTATCCACTGCGAAACTCATTGTGGAGAACGCAGATGCAGGATGCGATAACCCCGCCGAAGCGGCAATGCTCTTCGCAATCCGCAGCATCTATAGCGGTCCTGTACAGACACAGTTCGAGATTAATGGCAGTACAGGAAGACACTTCATTGATTTCACTCTTCCAGAGAAAGACATCGCGATTGAATTCGATGGGATGAGCAAACTGGGAAGTACGAATGAAGACCTCTACCGCGCAAAACAACGGTGGGTTCGTCGAGAACAGGACCTGCGCGACTGCGGATGGAATGTCATTCGATACTCGTGGGAGCAGCTAAAGAACCTGCCTCGTCTTCAGATCGATCTTGCCCAACGGCTCGACTTGCTCGAGGCCATACCAACGACTTCTAGCCAGCTGTGGGACAAGGGGTATATCGATTGAGTATCCAGCGTCTTTCACCAACTTCGTGTGGCGGCGGAGAACGAACTCCCTGTTGAGAAAGCGGCGAGAGTATCACGAGCAGCACCCCAACTACCTCCACACGAAAGCTCTGCACTCACCCAACCTCCACACGTTGTCGCCAAATGTCACAGGTTATAACGCATGACATTCACCAACTTCGTGTGGCATTTAGGGATGAGCTGGCGGCACCTGACACCACACAAGCGCCCCCCCGAACAACCACAGCAAGCGCGAAGTGCCCGCTTCACTTGTGCAGCAAGTGCCTTACTTGCGCATCAAGCCTTTTACTTGTGCGGCAAGCCCTTTGATTCAAGCCACTTCGACGCGATCGCGGACGCAGACTGTGCCTCAACAGTCGACTGGCGGTTCATCTCAATCAAGTCCTTGGCATCCATAGCCCCACTGACCTTGTTGATAACAGCGGCTGCATCCTGGTTGATCTTCGTGGAAACAACTGGCACCACGTGCGATGCCAAGAAGAGGCCCTTCGGATCTTTGAGGACCGTCAGACTTCCGTCTGCAAGAGCGGGGTCCGAAGAGTAGATGTTCGCCAGCTGAATCGAACCATCATTCAGCGCCTTTACCGTCAGCGGCCCGCCCGAGTCTTCAATCGGCGTGAAACCAACCTTCACACCGTATTCCGATTCCAGTCCCTTCGGCCCATACGGACGCGTGGCAAGCTCAGAGTTGCCGCCAAGAGTGATCTGTCCAGCGTTCGCCAGGTCACCAATTGAGCTTAGAGAGTGCTCGGAAGCGAAAGAAGTGGTGACAACATAGGAGTCTTGGTCGGTTGCGGGGGCTTCGTCCAATACGCGCAACCCCTTGGGCAGGGCTGCGCCCAGTGCTTGGTAAACCTCAGCATCCGTACGAGCACTCGCATCTTTATCGAAGTACTGGAGCAAGTTGCCCGTGTACTCGGGGAAAACATCGATCGAACCGGATTCCAGCTCGGGCATGTAGACCTCGCGCTGACCAATGCGCAGCTGACGCTCGACCGTGAAACCTGATCCTTCGAGCGCCTGGGCATAGACCTCGGCCAGGATTTCATTCGAGTAGTAGTCTTGGGAGCCAACCACGATCTTTGACGAGGCCGCACCTTCCTCTGCTTTTTCACCACCTTCTAGGGACTTCCCTGTGCTGCATGCGGTGAGCACAACGGCAGTAAATGCCGCTACAACGGCGGCGAGAGCAGAGCGTTTCATTATCTCTCCTTTGGTTTTGTCTTCTGAGTGCAGAAAAGTCTGTAAGCGAATGTGATGAAGTTATAAAGCTTGTGAATCCGAATGGGTTCTGGAGCGCAGGAGACGTATGAGCCCTGCAAGTATGGCGTCGGTGACGAGTGCCAGCGCAACGACAACGATTGCGCCTCCGATCATCTGCCCATAATCACGCGTCTTCAGCCCCGTGTAGAGAAAACGTCCCAATCCAAGGTTCGCTGTGTATGCAGCCAGTGTGGCCGTCGCGATCACCTGGAGTACCGCTGAGCGCACACCCGCAAGAATCAGTGGTGCACCCGCTGGAATCTCAAGCTGTGTGAGGATCTGACCTTCAGTCAGACCGATCGCTCGCGCCGCATCGGATGATCCTTGAGAAGAGATCACACCGGAATAGGCACCTGCGAGAATCGGTGGCATTGCCAACGCAACAAGAGCAATAAGAGGCGCTTGCCAACCGATGCCTAACCACAATCCAATCAGGGTCAGAAGGCCAAGAGTAGGCACCGCCCTAGCGGCTCCAGTTGCGGTTAAAACAAGGTTTTTCCAGCGTCCTGTATGCCCGATATACAAACCAATCGGTAGGGCGATCAAAGAGGAGATCAGGACAACGGCGGCAACGAAAAACAGGTGTTGACCAGTCCGAACCAGGATTCCTGATGGACCCAGCCAATTCTGCCCGTCCTTTAACCAGTCAGCAGCTTCAAGGAGAAGATTCATCGCTTTCGCCTCCACGGTGTCATTAGCGCCCCCAGGCCGACTGCAAGTGCGTCCAAAAGCAGAGCCAAGGCAATCGTCATCACCAGCCCGGCCAAGACTTCAACGGTTAATCCACGCTGGAAGCCATCGGTAAACAGAGTTCCCAGCGAGCGCACACCAATGAACGCACCAATCGTTACCAAAGAAACCGTCGAGGTAATGACCACTCGTGTCCCAGAAACGATCACGGGAATAGCCAAAGGAAGCTCAACCGTACAGAATCGGCGGAAACGTGACAATCCCAGTGCATCGGCGGACTCGAGGACGTCAGTAGGAACAGCGGCGAAGGCCTCGGCGCACTGACGAATCAGCACGGCGATTCCATAAATCGTTAGCACAACAACCATGTTGACCCGCGAGCGAAGAGCAATCCCTGACAGAACCGGAATAACAATCAGGAGTGGCAACGAAGGCACCGCGTAGAGAACTGTCAGGAAAGAGAGAACGGCACCCCCAACCCCTTTCGAACGCTGCGCCCACGCTCCTACAGGAACTGCAATCAGCACCGAAGCAATAATCGCGGGCAGTGCGATGGTGAGATGGGTGAGGGTGAGTTCACCAATGAGTGCCCAGGAACCGGAGAGCCAATTCACGCGCGTTCCCCCTGCGCACGGTTTTCCGAGGCCGTACCGGGTTTGTTCGCTTGGTCTTCGCCGGTTGCACCTTCCAAGATTCGTTCGCGCTCGCTGATTGCGGAGGTTCCGAGGAACTCGCGTACAAAGTCATTGGCTGGATTTAAGAGAAGATCGCGCGGGGTCCCTTCCTGTGCAATCTGTGCTCCCTCACGAAGGAGGGCAATGCGATCACCCAGCACGATGGCCTCGTCAATGTCGTGTGTAACGAAGAGGATCGTGGTGCCCAGGGACTTTTGAATGCGACGAAGTTGGCGCTGGAGGTCGGCGCGTACCAGAGGGTCGAGGGCTCCGAAGGGTTCGTCCATCAAGAGAATGTCTGCACGGTTTGCCAAGGCTCGTGCAACACCGACACGTTGGCGCTGACCTCCGGAAAGCTGGGCGGGGTAGCGCTTCGCCATTGAAGGGTCGAGGCCGACCAGCTCCATGAGTTTGAGCGCATCTGCTCGCGCGCTTGCCTTTGAAACCCCTTCGAGAACTGGAACGGTTGCAATATTGTCAACGATAGTTCGGTGCGGGAAAAGACCGCCGTCTTGAAGGACATAGCCGATGGATCGACGAAGGGCGACAGGATCTTCATGCGCGACATCGCGGCCACGAACTGTGACTGTCCCTGAGCTGGGAGTCACCATGCGGTTCACCATCCGCATCAGTGTGGTCTTGCCACATCCTGAAGTCCCGAGGAAGACCGTTGTTGTGTGCGGGGCAATCGTTAAAGAAAAATCCTCAACCGCTTTCGTATCGGGTGAATATGTTTTCGACACGTGGTCGAAGGTGATCATCGCATTCCTCTTTGTAATGACGAAACGCTTGTGCGTCGGTGCTAATTTGTGGCGTCACCAAAGAAAACGACCAATCACGGGAACTTATTTCTCTTTTGCTCTAAGTTGAGCCAACTCACAAACGGATATGTCGCCTTCAAGATCAACATCTCAACGCTGCGACTCAGAACTAGTTATCCCACGCAGATAAAACGAGGCCCGGGCGTCTTCCCCAAACGCCCGGGCCTGTTGCACAGCCACCTCCACACGTTGTTGCCAAATGTCACAGGCTATAACGCATGACATTCAGCGACTTCGTGTGACAAAAGCAGAGGTAAATGCCCCCGCGACTCACGCCGTCACGCCACGCGCACTGCGTAGGGCAGAACCGCGCTCCATCCGTAGATCGAGGTGATTCGAACCGGAACACCAAAGGTCGGTGCCTCGATGATCTGATTGTTGCCCAGGTAGATCGCAACGTGGTCGATGTTGCCACCATCCCAGTTCCAGAAAATCAGATCGCCGGGTTGAGCTTGGCTGACCGGCACGCGAGTGCCTTCCGAGTACTGTGCCTGCGACCAGTGGGTCAGGTAGATCCCCTGTGAACGGTACGCCATGGTGACCAAACCGGAGCAGTCATAGCCGGGGCCTTCGCCCGCCCACACGTATTGTGCGCCGAGCTTGCTCTTTGCCCAAGCGATGGCACCTGCAGCGGCATCAGAATTACCGCCGCCACCGCCGCCCGACGATGGAGTGTCATCGTCATCGTCATAGCTGGCTGCGGGGGCAGGAGCTGGCGTGTAGGAGTTCTGCTGTTCACGTGCGCGACGTGCGGCTTCGGCAGCTGCCTGCTGGCGCGCAGCCTCTGCTGCAGCAGCCTGGCGTGCAGCTTCAGCGGCTGCCGCCTGACGCTGCGCCTCAAGCTCGGCCTCGCGCTGATTAATCAGCTCAACAGTTGTGTTCTGCTTGCGTGCGAGCTCCGCAACCAGAGCATCACGGCGAGCAGCAGTCATGGCCTGCGCGTTACGTGCGTTGTTCGCAGCGCTCTGAGCCGCAGCGGAACGAGTTTCAACCTGTGCGGTTGCTTCCGCCTGCTTGGCCTGTGCCTGGATCGCAGCGTCGTTCATGACGTTTGCGACCTGCTCAAGCGCGGCAACCTTTTGCATTTTGACGTTCGCCGAGGCCGAGAAGGAGTTGAGTGTGGCCTGCTTGGTTTCAACCGTGCGCAGTCCGTCGGCGGAAAGGTAGGGGGCGATGGAGTCAAGGGATGAACCGCCATCGCGGTATGCCGTCTGTGCGATCGAGGCGATCTCTTGCTTGCCTGCCTCGTAATCAGCCTTCGCTTTATCAGCATCCGCCTGCGCTTGACGCGCGGTCTGGGTCGCCTGTTCAAGCGAGTAGCGGGCACCGTTCAGTTCTTCCGCAGCACTCATGGCCTTCTGAAGTGCGACTTCAGCTTCGCTCTTCACGCTTGCAAGTTCTACTTCGATCTGAGCGACCGACATCTTTGCCGCATTTTCGGCTTCGCGGGCTCGTGCGATCTCTTCGTCACTGGGAGCTGCAAGAGCGATACCGGGAGTTGCTGCAGCGAGTGATGCAAATAGCGCGGTCACGCTGATTGCGCGAATACCGCGGCGCTTTGTCTCACGTCTCACTGGTCCACCTGTCGTTGTACGCCGGGATAAGGGCGTGCGTCGTCATATACAGCATTCGAGAGTAGTTCACTTAGGCAACATTCGCAACAACGTTTAACCGAAGCCACATAAATCACGATCGCAACATTTGTAACATTTGCCCCAAATAACGATATCTTTCACGCGAAAATCCACATAAAATCAATGCAGATCCCAAACACAGGAGTGAGTACAGTGGACGAAACCGAGCTCCCCGAATCCCCAAGCAGTGCCGATGGCTTCAATGGCCTCGTCGACGAGGCTGTGCTGGCCCCCTGGGGAGAAGAAGGCCCAGCCCCCGTTGGCCAGTGGCAGCGCGACGTCCTGGGTGAGGGCTACGAATCGCGCACCATCCCCCTCATGGATGATGACGCAGGGCCTGTTGTTGCAACCTTGGTTCGCTACCAAGGACACGCAGCCTCTTCCCCAGCCCCGCGTTTTATTGCCCTGTACATTCACGGCCGCAACGACTACTTCTTCCAGCGCGAGCTGGCCCAAAATATCGCCGATTGTGCAGGGGCCTTCTACGCGATCGATTTACGCAGGTATGGTCGTTCGCTACGCCCCGGCCAACGCATGGGATTCATTTCGAACCTCAGTTTGTACGATGAGGAACTCGGAGAAGCTCTGGATCTAATCCGCGATGATTACCCCGATCTTCCACTTGTTCTGATGGGTCACTCAACGGGCGGGCTGCTTGCAACGCTGTGGGCGAACCGCCATCCCGGTGCAATCGACGGCCTGATTTTGAATTCTGCGTGGCTTGAAATGCAGACGATGGCTTCCATGCGTTCAACCATGGCTCCGATTCTTGAACGCATCGCCTCTCGAAATCCGATGTGGGCAGTTCCGGGAGGCGGCGGCGGTCCAGATAACTATGCGCGTTCGCTTCACGAGGGGTGGAATTCACTGGAGGCTCCCCTACCGGAATCTCTCGAGGCCTACGCCGACGACCCTGCTGTTCAGGGATGGGATTACGCGCTGGAGTGGAAGCGGCCAGGCTCCTACCCCGTTTACGCGGCCTGGCTCGAGGCGATCCTTGAAGGCCACGACTCCGTTGCAACTTCGGTGAAGTTGGATATCCCCGTGCTTTCGATGATGTCGACGTCTAGCTTCTTCAGCGAAGAATTCACGCCACAAACTTTTTCAAGTGATGTCGTCTTAGATCGCGAGGTCATCTTGGAACGCTCATCGCGCTTAGGGCCGCTGGTCACCATCGCCAGTTTCCCGGGCAAGCACGACCTGCTGCTCTCTGACCCTCAGGTGCGCGCGCAGGTCTACGAAACAATGGATCGCTGGATTAAGGCGTTTATCTAATCGCGTGAGTACTCGCGAATGATCTCTCGGTTGACCTCTGCCAGGGACTCACCCAAGGTCGGGCCTTCTTCCCCACCCAGGTGCCACAGCGTCCAGCCGTTACCGGAAACGCCAAAGTAGGAAAGCGCGTCCTGCGGGTTATCCCAGCTCTCTTCGCCCGAGCGGAACAGGCCATCGGCCGTGAATTCACACTCTGCCTGAGGAACGTCAACGATAATTGCGGGAACATCCTCGGCAATAATCTGCCCAAGGACACGCAGGGCAGCCGCATCACGCGAGAGGACGGGGATCCCCGCCTCGCGCGCAGCGCGGAGCTCTTCGCTTTCCTCTTCTAAGTCGTCGTCACCATCTTCACCAATGACTGGCGCAGCATGATGATGCAAATCGCTTCCTTCGTGCGCGTGCTCGGCTTCCACTTCAGGAGCTTGCGGCTCTAAGGCCTCAGCGTCGGCGGCCTGTTGAACGAACTCTTCATCCTCGGGAAGGTAGTCGTCGTCTTCGGGCGCCGAGGCCTCGGCCTCGGTAGCCGGTTCGGGGGAAACTAAGTCAACGCCCACGGAGGACTCGATGGTCACGGGAGCGGCCACCTCGCGAAATGACGAGGCGATCGCGGGAACATCGTCAGAGCGCCCAGCAAGCAGGTGGGGGGCGTGCGCGTAGGTACGCGGACCAACAGCGTGAACTTCAAGGAAAGAACGCCCATTGCTCATCTCGCGCAGGCTCATTTCATGAACTTCAACGCCGGAGGCAGCGAGAACCTCAAGCGCCGGACGAACCGCGGGATCAATGCGGCCAACCACCATGACCAGACGCGGACCTGCACCGGGCGAGGGAGGCATTGAATCGCGGAAATGAATCCAGCCGGATTTGAAAGCTGCGACGCCTCCGGGATATTCACGGGCCAGATCCGACCACGACAGTGCGGCGGTTCCAGCGAGGCGCGAAAGGGACTGAATCAGCGTATCTGAGTCCAGGAAGTCAAGAATCTCGACCGAAACAACTTGGCCAGAAGGATCAAGGGCAGTCAGCCGAGGAGCCTCGTCTTCTGCGGAGCCATCAACAAAGGCCGAACCTTCAAAGGGGGAAATATCTCGCCACGTGATGGGGAAAAGTGGGCGCGAAACGATCTCGAGCACCTGATTACACACGGCATCAACGATTTCGGGGGTCAAACCGTCGGATACTGAGCGGCCGAATTGGGCAGGGATCAAACGCCCCTCGTCGAATTCAAAGAGAGCCATGAAGCTTCCAACCCCTCGCGCTGATGCTAGATGTGTTGATGAATGGTAGATGCGATCTGGTCTTATTGTTCCACAATCACGCCGAGGCGTGGACGAAGACGGGCCGGAGAAGTTGAGAGTGATGACGGGGAAGCAAGGGCTTGAGGACATGTAAAAGGCGGGTCCTCATCGTCTAGGTCCGGTACCGAAGTACCTGGGACGATGAGGACCCGCCTCAGTCAGTTCAGCCTCGAGAGGCCAACTGAATTGGATTCAGTGGAGAGTATCCGTGAAAGGATCACTCAGCCTCGGCGCTCAGAGCCTTCTTGCGACGGTTCGAGAACACCAGTGCGTAGGCGCAAGCAGCACCAACGACTGCCACGCAGAGCGTGATCAGGAAGATGATGCGGTAGCCATCGTAGGGGTTGGCCTCGTGGGCGGTGATGATTCCAGCGGTGGTCGGGTTGCCCCAAAGGATGGAAGCGTAGACCAGGAAGGAACCGACCGACATTGCGGAGCCGTTGATTTCCTCGGGCAGGTGCAGCTCGGCGATAGGAGCAAGCAGCACGGACTTACCAAGGAAGACACCGAATGCCATGACAACCAGCAGGATCATTGCAGGCCACATCATCGAGTCGGATGCGGGCAGCAGGTAGACCAGGCCAACGCCGATGGCGATAACGGTCAGAGCGACTGCAACCATGGTGGTCGAGGACTTGAAGACGTAGTCAGCGAGCATACCTGCAACGAGGCCGGCGATGATGCCAACGAAACCGGTCGAGAAGATACCGAATGCACCGGAGGCAGCGTCAGATGCGTGGAAGACCAGCTTCAGGTAAGGAGCCGAGGAGTAGATCAGGTTGACGTAGCACCAGTAAACACACATGCCGGCGATACCTGCGAACCAAACACCGGGCTGTGCCAGAACCTTGAGCAGACCCATGAGAGCTGCGGTGTTCTTGGTGTGGCCTTCGGACTCGGCAACAGCGTTGGCGGGAACGAAGCGCAGGATGGCGATGATGTTCGGGATCAGCAGCAGGGAGTAGCCCAGGCCGAAACCAATCATGATGCCGTTTGCGTGGGTCGGGAAAATGGCCATGCAGCCGATGATGATGAGGTTCATGCAGAACTCAACGCCACGACGGATGGACTCGAGGAGGCCCATTGCAAGGCCACGGCCCTTGGAGTCAGAGTCAGATGCCATGAAGGCAACGCCGTTGACGACGGCGGGCCAACCGATGGCGTCCCAAATTGCCCACGTAATTGCAATGCCAACAAGCATCTTGATGTTCAGGTGGTAGCCCAAGACCGGGGAGAGCCACAGGAACAGGAAGGTCAGCAGTCGCCACGAGGCGAAGCAGATCAGAATGTTACGGATGGGGAAACGGTTGTTCACCCAGCCGGCGGGCACGTACATGAACATGGCAATACCGAGCCAGCCCATGATGGTACCGAAGTCGGCGACCGTGATGCCAAGAGCATTGGTCACGGGGATCAGCAGAGATCCCTTGAACGCCTCGAAGGAGACGTAGACCAGCTGGCCGGTCAGCACGACAGTGAGGAAGCCGCCGATGCGGCCCTTCTGCAAGAACTTAGGAAGGCGCGACTTTGTGCCTACTGAGGTTTCAGACATGTTGTTGAATTTACCTTTCGAGATTCACTCACTGAAGATGGGCAAAAGAGTCCGCAACATCGGTGAAGACACCGGTTGCGCCCCAATTGAAGAGCTCATGTGCTCGGTCAATCGAGTTCACGGTCCACACGTTGACACCGAAGCCTGCCTCACGGAAGGCCTCAACCTTGGACTTGGTCAGACCGCGGTCCTCGGGGTGAATGTATGACGCGCCAACCAGCTCGAGCATGGACTTCCAGTCGTCGTAGAGAGCACAAGTCTCGTACAGGCAGCCCACTTCGTACTGAGGTGCGCGTTCCTTAATCTTCGCCAGCAACACGTGATTAAAGGAGGAGAAGAAAACCTCTCGTTCGGGGTCGAGTCCAGTCAGCGCATCAAGAATCGAATCAATGAGACGCATGGACATGGCGCCACCGGCCTCATTCGACTTGATCTCAATGTTGGCATTCAGTCCACGGCGGTTGAGGAGCTCGATCAGCTGCTCAAGGGTGGGCAGGGGCTGTCCGGCGAATTCCGGAGAGAACCATGAACCAGCATCAATCGATGCCAGATCTGCCTTCTCGAGGCCGTAGTACGACCCGCTGCGATTGGTCGTACGATCAAGCGACGTGTCGTGGATGACGATTGGAGTACCGTCACCAAGGATGTCGACGTCAGTCTCAATCCAGGTGAGACCAGCATCTGCAGTCTTTTCAAAAGCTGCAAGAGTGTTCTCGGGTGCGACACGGTTCAAACCGCGGTGTGCAAAAATGCGACGTTCCATAGAAGTTCACTGACTTCCTTGTCGAGGATGGACAAAACCTAAAGATCAGGGACTAATAGTCTCCGATCTCCGCTGTTAATTATGTGACTGGTATGTTCGAGTTTCATGCTTATAAATGTGTTCCAGCACACAGATTTGCATATTTGCCAAAGGCGAACATCAACAACTAAACGCCATTTTCGCAGTTCAGAAGCTATTACAAAGAAATTGCGCAGCACCTATCCAGCTTTGTGCACTTATGTGCAGTGGCATATGCACCTATGTGCGGATGCATAGTTGTACCATTCGCCCACTTTAGCGAAGCAGACAACTCGTCAGGTCCTATTTTTTCAATTAAAAGTTTGGAACAGGTGCGGTGATAGCACCCTAAATCCAGCAGAACAAATACTGTTCAAGCACCAATTTCCGCGCTCAGCAAGGTATCAGCTAGCACAAATTTCACATTGTTAGGATGAAGGCATGGCCTTGCTGTTCATACTGCTCATTTTCGCGATCATCATCGCCTTCCTCTTTTTCTACATGCGATTACTGCTGTGGATGCTCTTCTCCCCCGACTACGTACTTGCCATAGGGCTTACCGGCATTTTCACGATGGACCATATGGCATGGCTGACATCCTCAGAAACGGCCCACTTCATTTGGGCTGTTGTTGCAATGGTTATTGTCGGAGTCGCCTATCACAAGCTCAATAACCTGCTGTACGCGGCCTCTCGACGCATCTATGCGATTGTCAGTTTCCCGATCGTGGTTATATCTAGCCTGATCCTCATGCTGACTGTTGTTCTGATGTTCTTGGAAGAATTCGCACCCAATCTTGCAGATAATCCAACCATCAAACACGCTATTTATATTGTGCTTGCCCTGATCATTGCCGTTTATGCATGGCGCAAGCGACAAACAACTATGGCTCAGCTGCACTCCCCTACCAATATCGTGCTGACCAACGGCAATGTGATGGTGGTGGAGAGCAGCAGCTCCACGCCCACGCCGCCCTATACCTCGCCCTATACACCGCCCGCGATATCGTATGCACCGCCAACCACTCCACCTACGCCGGCGCCCGGTGCTTTCCCGCCGCCACCCAGTAAGGGCGGATTTAAGAATTACTGACGCTCGGGCGATCTCTTGGCTCCATAGGGTGTCATAAAAATTCGCCGCAAGTGCCCTGGAAACGCAAGGACTCTGAAACGCAAGGACTCTGAAACGCAAGGACTCTGAAACG
>NZ_JVLH01000004.1 GCF_001070855.1 Trueperella pyogenes
GGCATAAAAACAAAAAACAAACACACTATCGAGTTCACAAACAACACCCCCACATTTGCAATTCACCCGAGGATGAATCTCAAAGGGGCTTTAGCGCCTTGCAACGTTTCCGTCGCCCTCAGCGCAACGAGTTATAGATTAGGCCGTTTAGAGGCTCGCCGTCAAATCAAAACACTATGACGACGAGCACACCTTTAAAAACGGCTCATCGGACAGCAACTACAGCCAGATTCCTGCGGCCCTTACGGATCAAAACCAGCCCGCCAGCCAGCAGATCATCCGCACTCAGCACTGCCTCTTCGTCTTCCACTTTGACCTTATTGACGTATGCTCCACCACCCGCGAGGGTACGACGCGCAGCACTGCGCCCCTTTTCAAGGCCGGTCTCTACAAGAGCGTCAACAAGAGTCGCCCCCAACGGAAGTTCCGCGCGCGGGAGGTCACTTGTCGCAGCAGCCAGGGTGGCCTCGTCAATCGACGAAAGATCACCGGTCCCCCACAAGGCCTCGGTCGCAGCCTGCACACGCTCAAGCTCCTCTTGACCGTGAACCAACGCAGTGACGCTGGCAGCCAATGCTTTCTGTGCAGCGCGCTGATGCGGACGCTCTGCGACCTCAACCTCAAGAGCCTCGATCTCTTCGCGCGAGAGGAAAGTAAAGATCTTCAGAAAACGAACCACATCGTCATCGGCAACCTGCAACCAGAACTGGTAGAAGGCGTAGGGGCTCATCATCTCAGGATCGAGCCAGATGGCACCGCCCTCGGACTTGCCAAACTTGGTTCCATCGGCCTTAGTAATAATGGGTGTCGTCATCACATGGGTATCGGCGCCTTCGATCTTATGGATCAGATCGACGCCACCAACCATATTGCCCCACTGATCATTCCCGCCGGTCTCAAGGGTGCAACCATAGCGACGGAAAAGTTCAAGGTAGTCATTTGCCTGAAGGATCTGGTACGAGAATTCCGTGTAGGAAATACCCTCGTCAGAGGCAATACGGCGCGCAACAATATCCTTGTTGAGCATGGTGCCAACACGGAAGTACTTACCGATCCCACGCAAGAGATCAATAGCGCTCATCTCTTGCGTCCAATCGAGGTTGTTCACCATTCGCGCTGCTGCAGGACCCTCGAAGTCAAGAAAACGAGAAATCTGCGCACGCAAGCGATCCGCCCACCCCTGGACAACTTCAGTGGGCTGGAGTTGGCGCTCGCCACTTTGACGCGGGTCGCCAATCTGGCCCGTTGCGCCACCCACGAGTGCAAGCGGACGGTGTCCCGCGAGTTGCAGGTGACGCATAACGATCAGCTGAACAAGGTGACCGTGGTGAAGTGAAGGAGCTGTCGGATCATAACCGCAATAGAAAGTGACCGGGCCCTGCGCAAAGTGAGCACGAAGTGCATCAAGATCAGTGTGCTGAGCAATCAGACCACGCCATTGGAGGTCGTCAATAATATCGGTCACGGAAATACCTTCTTCTTGTTGGAATACGTGCGCAATACAGTGTACGGGAAAAGACTCGCCTTAAAGGACGCGTCTTAGTCTTACGAGGCCGCAGATCGGTCTGCGTAGCCGGCAGCACCTAGCCGACGCGAGGCCTCATCCCCACGTCGAGGCGGGTGAAAATCAATTGATTCTGCTCGAACCTTCAGCCAGGTAGCAAAAGCCACGAAGAGAACCCAGTTACCCTCAGTGAGCAAACGAGACTCGGTGAATGACTGGACGAACATCGCCAGCATAAGAACAGCGGCGAGGACGGGAATCAGATCACTCTCAAGATCGCGAAGGGCAACACGGAAGACACGAATCATGACCCACAACACCGCGAAGGCCAAGAGCATAAGCCCGACAATGCCAGTTTGGAATAGTGCCTCGATGTAAGCGTTATGCGCCTGCATTGTTGGAGTACCATCCGGACGAACGACAAGGTTCTTGAACAGAGGCAACCACGGGGGCCACATCACAACCCATCCCCAGCCGAGAAGGGGATGCTCGGTCCACAATTCCAAAAGCTTCGCCCAAATAACACCGCGCCCAGTCATGTCAGAACTGCGTCCCAGTATCTCAGTTACCTGATCCTTCATCACAACAGCCACCAGCAGGAAACTGGCCGCAGCGGTCAAAGCCACACGAACAGCGAAACGCCGCTCATAGAACCCGAGATGACGGATGATCAAAAGGAAGACGAGTGCGCTGACGGAAACCAGCATGGCAACGAACACTGTTGCCGAACCGGTGAGAATAAGAATGCCAACGCAGGCACACACCCACAGTAAATTGCGAACATGCTGATTTCGATCCTGGATCCAGAAAACAAGCACGCACAGAAGCAGTAAGAGCGCAATAAACGCTAAAGGATTGCGGTTTCCCACGAAACCTTGAATCGGCCCTCCCTTAAACAGGGAGTCATTGATCCAGTAATAGAGCTCTGGGACTTCTTTCCAATGGCGCATATACATGGGAGGAATTCGATGGCCAACGAAGAGCGCGACCCACAACTCAAGAAGATACGACAAAACAACAACGATCTTCATCGCATCCATAAATACTTTCAGCATCTGTCGAAGCGGAAAAGCAATTGCCACAAGTATCCCAGCGGAGCTCGTGGCAAGAGTAATCAGAGCTGAGGCGAAAGTTTCAAGACGGTACTGGCTCCAAATCACCGACAGACAGCAGAGCACGATGTAGGAAGAAACAGACAGCGAAATCCTTCGTAAGGTCACACGTCGTCCGGCAGCAAAAAACACGACCCAGCATGCGACCAAAACCAAAACGGTGATGATGCCAAATCCGAGCCAACCGAATGTGTTGCGAACTCCTTGGCCCGCAAAGGCCAAGAAGAAAATCGCGACCCCCGCAATGGGCAGCAGCGACTCGGCTCGAGAGCTAACTGTTGTATTCACGCATGTCCTCAAGACAGAAAGAAATTCTAGTAGGGAGAATAGCCGCAAGAAGCCGTGCCCGCTAGCGACAGGCTAGCGGGCACGGCTGTGTTTGATGAAAACCTAAGAATCGATCGTCCTTAGAGTGCGCTCGGTTGGGATCCTCCCCCAGCCAAGGATGTCAGGTAGTCCTGAGCGTTAAGGGCGCCTTGAGCACTGGTGCAGATAATCAAGACGGTGTCGTCACCCGCGATCGTTCCCACAACGTCGTCAATGCGTGCAACGTCAAGAGCAGAACCAAGAAGGTTCGCTGCTCCAACAAGAGTGCGCAAAACCAATTGATTTCCCACGCATGTTGAAGTGACAAGGAGAGTTTGAAGCCACCGCTGAAGGCGTTCAACACTGGCTTCAGCCTCATGGGACTGCGAACCATCAGCATTGGGAACCGAGTAAATCAGCGCACCACTTCGATCGCGCATCTTTGTTGCGCGCATTTCCATGAGATCGCGAGAAAGGGTGGCCTGAGTGACTTCAATTCCTTGGCTTCCCAATGCACTGCGAAGCTGCTCTTGCGAACTAATGGTTTGGGAGACCAAAAGATTTCGAATCGCCGCGTGGCGGCCAGCCTTCGTTTGAGGTGTCGCTTCAGATGACATCAAAACCCCTTAACTACGTCCGTGAATCGACATTGACTCCACTCCCGTTGCACCAGTGTAAGCGAGAAACGGGCCGTGTGCGAAAATCTTCGCGCACACGGCCCGTTTTCTAAGCGATGCAGAAGTTAGTGATACCTCACTCCTACTTCAGTTGCTCTGCAATGGAGTCTGCCCACTGGTCAATTGCATTCCAATCACGGAAATCGCCTTCAACAGCGCCTGCAAGTCGAACAATCGCACGCTCACGCAGCGACAAGATCGAAGGATCGTACCGTCCAGCAAAGGAACGCAGTTCCTTTGCATCGACACGGGTCAGCACAGGACCGATCCTGCTGGGATCTTGCGGAACATGCTTGGGAACACCATTCATACCGACGGAGAAAGCCCACACGGGTAGCTTATGAAGCTGCTGAGCAAAACGTTCCATAAAGTCGTGAGCTTCAGGCAGCCACTGGGTCATGTACACAGCAGATCCGCAGATCACTGCATCAAAGCCATCAAGTGAGTCAACCTCTTCGGGCGACTTGCGGACAACCTCAAAACCATCGCTGGTCAGACGGCGTGCAATCGCATCCGCAACTTCAATGGTTGCACCGTGATGTGAAGCCGCTGTTACTAAAACCTTCATTAACTACTCCTTCGCGCCAATAACCACATTAATCCTAGCAAGAGGAAACTTGATCATCCGCGCAGCGTTGCTCCAAGAACCTTTCCTGTCTTGCTAACGATGTCAGCACGAACTTTTTGCACCTCATCCGGAGTCAAGGTGTGATCGCTGGCGCGAAGGCGCACAGAGAAGGCAAGAGAACGGCAACCCTCAGGAACCTGGTCGCCCTCGTAAATGTCAAAGAGGACCAGATCTTCGATCAATGCACCCGCAGCCTGGCGAATGACCTGTTCAACACGTGCTACAGGAACATTCGTCGGAACAACCAGTGCAAGGTCTTCTTTCGCTGCAGGATATGTCGAGACAGGCTTAACCTGCATGGGTTCATCGCTCATCACAGAGATCAATGCATCGACGTCAAGCTCGAGGGCGCAGGCTCGTGCAGGCAATCCAAAAGCCTTACACGCCTTCGGCGAGAGCTCACCAGCAAGGGCGAGTTCAACACAATCTTTACCCTGACGGGCGAAAATACGAGCAACCCGCCCCGGGTGCCAAGGAGCGACCTCAGCGGGATCCGTTGCAGCCTCGGGAACTCGAGGCCCCTTAAGCGTTGAGGGTTCAGCAAGCCAAGCACGCGTGACCTCGACGCGCACCCCCAATTGATCGCAGATTGAGCGCGCAACCTCGACTGCATCTGCCCAATCGAAATTACGTTGCGAATCAAGAATTCCCGCGGGTCGGGCATTACCAGCCAGTACTGCGCCAACATGCCACGGCTGGGAAGGAGTCCCTGCTTCAAGTGCTGCAAGTTGCGCGTCACTGGGACGGTGCTCTGCAGAAATCAACCCGGTGGGGACCACACCCTCGGGATGAACAACCTTTGCGATTTCGAAAATCGCAACCGAAGGGATACCGCGAGCCCAGTTGCGTGCGGCGGTATCCAGCAAGGTGTCCAGAACCGAAGTACGAAGCAGTGGCGCATCATCGGCAAGCGGATTACGCAGCTTGACAGCACGACGGCGAGGGTCATTCGCACTCAGGCCCTGCTTATCGAAAGAGTCTGAAACGAAGGGATAACTTTCCACCTCGGTAAGCCCAGCGTGGGCCAGTCCCTGGGCCACCAAACGACGTGCGCGCTGGGCAGTAGTCAAACCAGTACCTGCAGGGGCTGTCGGCAAAACCGAGGGAATACGGTCATAGCCATCCAAACGCGCAATCTCTTCCACAAAGTGTGCAGAACCCGTGAGATCAGGCCGCCATGAAGGAGGAGTCACGCGAACGCGCTGCCCATCAATATCCTCAAGGACACATCCGACCTGCTCAAGCAACTCACAAACACGCTCGGGAGCGTAGGAAACGCCAGTCAGACGCTCAGCATCGCTCAACGCAAACTCATAGCTCGTCGGCACTGGCAAAGTGTTGAGATCAAAAACTGCAGGGTCAGCCTGACCGCCACCGTATTGAACAAGCAGATCAACAGCGCGCTGCGCTGCAACCGCAGGAAGGAGCGGGTCAGTTCCACGTTCGAAACGCTTCGCTGCCTCAGAGTGCAGCTTGTGACGGCGCGAAGAACGAGCAACAGAAACCGCATCGAAGTGCGCAGCCTCGAGGAGAATATCAGTGGTCGAATCCTCGACCTCGGAATAAGCACCACCCATCACGCCGGCGATGCCCAAGAGCCGCGAGCCTTCTTCACCACTGGGCGAATCAGAAATCACCAAATCTTCGGGATCCAAAGAACGAGTGACCTCGTCCAAAGTTGTCAATTCTTCACCTGCGCGAGCACGGCGAACCACGATCGGTGCAGCAAGTGCGGATAGATCATAGGCGTGCATAGGCTGCCCCAGATCCAGCATGACGTAGTTCGTAATATCAACTGCCAGAGACAGCGAACGCATCCCTGCCATCTCCAAACGCTCAACCATCCAACGAGGAGTAGGAGCCTTGGGGTTGACACCGCGAACAATACGAGTCACAAAACGGTCAGCACCCACGCGCCCATGGATGGGAGCACTGTCAGCAACCACAACGGGGAAACCGGCCTCGTTCGCCTCGGGAACCGAAGACACAAGAGTGCCAACCATTCCAGGATCGCGGAAGGCCGCGCCCGTCGAATGTGAGAACTCACGAGCGACGCCTCGCATAGAGAAGCAGTAGCCACGGTCCGGAGTGACGTTAATTTCCAAAACCTCTTCGCCCAAGCCAAGGAAGGAAATCACGCTGTGGCCAACAGCGGGCAGCTCTGCATCGGGGAAGTCCTTCTGCAAGATGATGATGCCGTTATGGTCTTCACCCAAGCCGAGTTCGCGCGCCGAGCACATCATGCCATCAGAAACATGGCCATAGGTCTTTCGGGCAGCAATTTCAAAGGGACCGGGAAGAACCGCACCCGGAAGTGAGACAACGACATAGTCGCCAACCTCGAAATTGTGTGCGCCACAAATAATGCCTCGTGATGGGAGATCACTAGGTTCTTTACCCGTGCCGGGAGCGTCATTGTGCTCTCCAACATCAACACGGCAATAATTCACGAGCTTGCCATTGGACGCTTCAAACTCATCGCGCGTCAGAACACGCCCGACGACAAGCGGACCGCTGACACGAGCCGGGTGAATAGTCTCTTCCTCAAGCCCGACGCGAACCAGGGCAGCTGCGAGCTCCTCGGTGGTCATTGCCGGATCTGCATCGACATAGTCACGCAGCCAGCTCATTGGAACCATTGGCATGTCAGTTGCCCCTTCCCAGTCCATTAACGCCGAATTGCTCAGAGAAACGCACATCGCCCTCGACAATGTCATGCATGTCTGCGATGCCGTCTCGCAGCATCAGGGTTCGTTCGACACCAACACCGAAGGCAATACCTGTGTAAACCTCAGGATCGATACCCGTTGCTCGAAGAACATTCGGGTTGACCATTCCACAACCGCCCCATTCAATCCAGCCGGCTCCGCCCTTCTTTTGGGGGAACCACAAATCCATTTCCGCGCTGGGTTCGGTGAAGGGGAAGAACGACGGACGCAAACGCGTCTTCGCATCGGGGCCGAACATGTGACGAGCAAAGTGATCGAGCACGCCCTTAAGATGCGCCATTGTCAGACCGCGATCGATCGCTAGTCCTTCAACTTGGTGGAAGACAGGGGTGTGTGTCGCATCCAGCGCATCGGAGCGAAAGACCTTGCCGGGGCAAGCCATGTACAGAGGAACGCCTCGAGAAAGAATCGAACGCGATTGCACGGGCGATGTGTGTGTTCGCATCACCAAGTGGCCATCTTCTTCATTTTCACCACCGACGCTGCGACCATCAATGTAGAGCGTGTCCTGCATTTGGCGCGCGGGGTGATCGATATCGAAATTCAAAGAATCGAAGTTGAACCACTCGTGTTCAATTTCCGGTCCCTCTGCAATCTGCCATCCCATTCCGACGAAGAAATCCGAAATCTCTTCCATGATCGTTTCCAGGGGATGACGTGCACCTTGACGCTCGCGCGCGGTAGGAATGGTGACGTCTACAGCTTCGCTCACCAAGACCTGCGCGTCATGGCGTTCCTGAAGGAGCTCCTGACGCTCCTCCAATGCCTGGGTAATGCGCGAGCGGGCACCTCCCAAAAGACGACCAGCAACGCCTCGATCTTTCGGATCCAATTGCCCGATTCCACGGTTTGCCTGGACAAGAGCAGCTGAGTCTCCCATAAATTCCAGGCGAACTGCTTTCAATTCATCGAGGGTTTCGGTATGAGCAATAGCTGAAGTTGCTTGAGTAACGAGCTCTTCAATTGCCTGCTCATCCAAGGGATTGAGGCCACCAGCGGTGCCGGTCATGTCCTACTCTCCTATGATTGGTGTCAGCATTTTTCCTCGTCAAAATACGAGGGTTTTCTTCATTGTAGGTCAACAGCTTCTTCTGGCTGGAACGAAGCCGTAGTGCGGACTAGGCTCATAGGGCAACGAAAGGAAAAGAATGACGGGTTACCTCGCTGACGATTCAGCGCCTCGCACGGATGCTTCGCCCTCCCCTTCTCAGGCTTCCCAAGGCCCTCTAGACAAGAAACGGATCCGTATTCAGCACCTTCAGGCAGCAAAAGAGCAGGGCGTTAAGATTTCGATGTTAACGGCCTATGACGCACTCACTGCCTCGATTTTTGATCAGGCCGGGATCGATATGATCTTGGTGGGAGATTCACTGGGCAACGTTGTTCTGGGATATTCCTCGACGCTACCGGTCACTATTGAGGACATGGAACGCGCCACTTCCTCCGTTGCACGGGCAAGTAAACGTGCTTTCATCGTCGCGGACCTCCCCTTTGGCAGTTACGAGGCCTCCCCCGCCCACGCCCTTACAAACGCAGTCCGCCTGATGAAGGCAGGTGCACACGCTGTCAAGCTCGAAGGCGGTGCGCAGCGCGCCGAGACCGTCAAGCTCTTGACCGAGGCGGGTATTCCGGTCGTGGCACACCTGGGCTACACCCCTCAATCTGAAAACGCTTTGGGTGGGCCTCGCGTTCAAGGACGCGGCGAAGGTGCACAGATCCTTGCGCGCGATGCCCATGCATTAGCTAACGCAGGCGCTTTCGCAGTCGTCTTTGAAATGGTCCCTGAACCGATAGCCACTCAACTGAGTCAGGAACTTTCGATCATTACGATTGGAATCGGTGCGGGCCCACACACCGACGGGCAGGTTTTGGTCTGGTCGGATATGGCCGGTATGACCTCGTGGTCGCCTTCCTTTGCACGCCGTTTCGCGCAGATCGGTCAAGAACTCCACTCCGCGACACAAAGCTATATCTCCTGTGTTCGCGACGGCTCATTCCCCTCAACCGAGAATTACCGAACAAACTAAGGACTACACCGCAATGTCGCACTCAACTGGTGCCGAGCGCGCCCCGCTTGGCAATCTCAAACCTGGGATAATTTCTCCGCGTCGTCCTGTCCCGGCACACATTGATCGTCCGGAATACATGTACCACTCGGGTCCAGAAGTAATCACTGCCTCTGATATCAAGACACCGGAAACCATTGAGAAAATCCGCAAAGCCGGCCAAATCGCAGCACAGGCTCTCCAAGCAGTGGGGGAAGCAATTCGTCCTGGGGTAACCACTGACGAATTGGATCGTATCGGCCACGATTTCATTATTTCGCGCGATGCCTACCCCTCATGCTTGGGGTACATGGGATTTCCGAAGTCCCTGTGCACCTCAATCAACGAAGTAATCTGCCACGGTATCCCCGATGATCGTCCCCTTGAAGATGGCGACATTATCAATGTCGACATCACCGCTTATTACGACGGCGTGCATGGAGATACATGCGCGATGTTCGAAGTCGGGACCGTTGATGAAGAGTCCCATCTTCTGATCGAGCGTACACGTGAAGCGATGATGCGCGGCATCAAGGCTGTTCGCCCTGGTCGAGAGATCAATGTAATTGGCAGGGTTATTGAATCCTACGCACATCGTTTCAACTACGGTGTTGTTCGTGACTACACCGGACACGGTGTCGGCGAGGCCTTTCACTCAGGTTTGATTGTCCCCCACTACGACACTGCCCCCGCACACAGCGAAATCATGGAAGAAGGCATGGTTTTCACCATTGAGCCCATGCTGAATCTGGGCGGAGTTGAATGGGAACAATGGGATGATCAGTGGACAGTCGTGACAAAAGATCGCGGCCGCTCTGCACAGTTCGAGCACACAATCGTTGTCACAGAAAACGGCGCTGAAATCCTGACGCTTCCATAATTCTGGCGTGAATTTTAACGATCCGATAAAGACGGTTATCCTTAGAGAAAAGGCCTTCGAAGGAGAACAACATGACACTTGCATGTGGAATTGATATTGGCGGTTCAGGTGTCAAGGGTGCCCTTGTTGATCTTGAAACAGGGACCTACTCCTGCGAAAGCGTAGTGATCGAAACCCCGGCCCCGGCGACTCCAGATTCAGTTGCACAGGTCTGCGGTGAGCTTCTGCACCAGCTCGGCGTCACCGATGATATTCCCGTCGGGATCACCTTCCCCGCGCCAATTATTCATGGACGAGTTCCCTTTATGGCGAATCTTGATCCATCATGGGCAGGAATCGATGTTGTCGAGCTCATGGATCGCCACTTGGGGCGAACCATCGTTGCTCTAAATGATGCCGATGCCGCCGGATTAGGCGAAGCGATCTACGGTGCCGCTAAAGATGTTCCCGGAGTTGTCATTGTCACCACTCTTGGAACAGGAATCGGATCGGCCATCATCAATGATGGTGTCTTAATTCCAAATTCAGAACTTGGTCACCTTGAGATTGACGGCCACGATGCCGAAACTCAAGCTTCTGCAGGTCAGAAGACCGCGCAGAAACTGGATTGGGTCACATGGGCAGGGCGCCTCCAGCGCTACTACTCGCACGTTGAGATGCTCTTCTCCCCCGACCTTTTCGTTATCGGTGGCGGAGTGAGTGCTAATCACGAGAAGTTCCTCCCCCTGCTGAACCTCCGTACCCCCGTTGTCCCCGCAAAGCTACGTAATACCGCCGGTATTGTTGGTGCGGCTTACGAGGCCGCGCGCGCAGCTCATAAGTAAACGGGCACTCATCGACTGGCAAATAAACTAAAAGGTGTGGCCGCTCGGGTTAACGAGCGGCCACACTTGCATGACAGCCAACCTGTACGCCGGGTTCTGTTCTACGTATTCGTAGTGGCGACCATCTATCTAGGACCACCGTTGCCGATGGTCTCAAGCAACCTACCCGCAGACAGCGAAGGGGCACCTCTTAACGTCTGCTGCTCGGTCTTGCTCCGGATGGGGTTTACCTAGCCGATACGGTCACCCGTATCGCTGGTGAGCTCTTGCCTCACCGTTTCACCCTTACTGCTCTATGCAGCGGTTTGTTTTCTGTGGCACTAGCCCGCGAGTCACCTCGGGTGGCTGTTAGCCACCATCCTGCCCTGTGGAGCCCGGACGTTCCTCGAGACAAAAGCCGCGCGGCCGCCCAGTCGACTGGCATGCACAGGGAATTTTAGCGCGTTTCCCACTAGTGTGGAGGCGTGGAAATTTGGCTGCCCCCATCTGAAGGAAAGAACCCGCCTGGAGAAGGTCCATCTCTTAGCCTCTCAGCACTCTCTTTCCCGTCTTTGACAGATACGCGTAAAAAGATCATCGACGCCTGTGCACAAATCACTGATGAAGAACAGGCGCATCAGATCTTCAATGCCAGTCTTCGTCACTCAGCAGAAATTGAGGCCAACCAAGTGCTGATGTCCCAAAGCTGCGCACCGGCCTCGGCAGTTTTTAACGGCGTACTATTCGACGCCCTTACCGCCCAAGAACCCCGTGCATGGACAGGGGAAGGAAGCCAACACATCACGATCTTCTCAGGACTATTTGGTGCGCTGAAGCCAACTGACCTCATTCCTTTACACCGCCTTGCGATGGGAACAAAGCTCCCCGCGCTTGGAAACGTCACCTCCTTGTGGAAGTCAGTCTTGGGCAGCGCGCTCGCAGAAGATTATTCTGGAAAGCTCGTTCTTGATTGCCGCTCAAGTGACTACAAGCAGGCCTGTCTGGCGCCGTGGGCACACCTGTGGGAAGTTCGCGTTGAACGCCTGCGAAACGGCAAACGTTCCGTTGTCTCTCACAACGCGAAAAAATGGCGCGGAATGCTCAGCGGGGCATTAGCTTTGCGATGCAGCGGGATTGAAGACACTAGCGATTTGGAAGATGCCTTAGCCGAAGTGACACCAACGCTACGATCTCACGATGCACGAGGCACCATAAGCCATGTGAAAGAAATCGAAGTCTCCCCCGCAAAAACGACTTTCCAGGGCGGCAGTGCGCGTACTCTCACGCTGGTAACAGTCGAGGACTGAGGGATCTAGATTCACTAAAAGATCTAGGCCCGGGTCCTCACAACGATCTGACCGGTTTCCTCGGCAAAGTAGAGTTCATCGGCGGGAGTCAGGCGAATACGCTCAAGTTCCATGGGAGAGAGCTCTGCAAAGCCCATTGGGTTCCCATCACGAACTTCGATCACCGCGAGCGCTCCATTCTTTGAACGTGCGCTCTCATATTCGTCAAGAAGCTCGGGATCAATCTGGCCAGCACGTTCACGACGCTGGGCAATCACGCCACGAAGCTCATCATCAAGCTGAGCGACCTCTTCAAGGAAGCGGGCCTTAGTTGCTTCGATATCCGCCTCAATAGCCTGAGCTTCCGCATTCATCTGCTCACGGGCGGCACGTGCTGATTCCGTGCGCTCTTCAGCAGCGAGTTGCTCTTCTTCTAAGCGGGCAATACGCGAATCCATCTGAGCGATTTCATGTTGCATCGAATTAATATCACGCAGGGGAACCTGGTTCTTTTCGATACGTTCGTTCTGGCGATCCCGGCGAGCCTTAACACGTTGGATCTCATCCTCGATCCGGGCCACCTCACGTTCGCAGTCTGAAATAACGGCTCCTTGCGTAACCGCAGCACGCTGCAGGTCAGCAAGACGTCCAGCAAGCTCTCGAACTGTCTCATGTGCCGGATGAGCCTGGCGACGGTGGCGCAGGGCAGATTCTTTCTGGTCTAGCTTTTGTAGCTCAAGCAGGACAAGTTGCTGAGGATGAGGCGCTTTCACAGGTAACTTCCCTCCGTATCCAAATGTAGGCTCCAAGGTTCTGTGACAATGGTAGAGACTTTCACCTCACAGGTGATAGCCAAGCGGCGTGCTTCTTCCCTCAGTTTCTGTGCGAGGACAGGAAGCCACAGGCTTTCCGTTGCCCAATGACTGGCACAAATCAGACTGCAGCCACCATCCTCAAGGAATTCGCTGGCCGGATGATGACGTAGATCAGCGGTGATAAAAACGTCAGCGTTACTGGCACGTACAGCATCAAACATCGAGTCTCCAGCACCGGGACTAACCGCTACACGTCGAACCACACCGTCGAGATCTCCTCCGACCAAGAGGCCCGTTGGTCCTTTCGGCATCACCCGCGCAACCGTATAAGCGAACTCACGCAAAGGTGTTGGCTTGATGGAGCCAATCCTTCCCAAACCGATCGCTTGACCATCAGCATTCACGCCTTCGGGTGAAAGTACTTCGATATCGCTGAGCTCTAGTGCCTGCGCACAGGCCTGCGCAACGCCATCTTGTGCGACGTCACCATTGGTATGAGCATTAAAAAGCGCAATCTCATGGCGATTCAGCGCGGAGATGATTCGTCCCTTCGCACTTTCGTGATTAAGGAAGGATGCCCCTCTCAGCAGTAGGGGGTGGTGAGTGATGATCATATTTGCACCCCACTGCAGAGCTTCCTCGACCACTGCCTGGGTGGGATCTAGCGCAAGAAGAATTCGATCAACCTGAGCCTGTGGCGCTCCGGTAATTAATCCGACCTTGTCCCATCCATGGGCACTTTCAGGCGGATACCACTGATTCATCAGCGAACGAACGTCACCAACATTCCACTTCGTCATAGCTTTAGTGTAGCCGGGTGACTGACAGGTCACACCGATAGGACGAATGTCCCACTCACTAACCAAGACACAGGAATTACCCACAACTAAAATTGAGGGGTGCGGATTTTAAACCTCATCCCTAGCGGACTCACCGATTATTCGGCCGTGAATGACTTCCAACATACTCTTCACGACCAAGTGGCCTCAGGACAGGCCGAAGACACTCTGATCGTCGCCGAGTTCGCACCCGCGTGGACTGCGGGACGTCACACAAAACCTGAAGATATCCCGGACTCAACTGTGCCCATCATCCACGTCGACAGGGCAGGATCCGCCACCTGGCATGGCCCCGGACAAGTTGTTATCTACCCGATTGTTCGCTTGCGAGAACCAGTGGACCTCTACGCTTGGATCCGAAGCGTAGAAAATGGCGTTCTGCAAACCCTACGAAAAGAGTGGGGACTTCCCGTCGAACGAATCGAAGGAAGAGCCGGAGTCTGGCTGCGCGGATCTCAAGGTAGAGATCGAAAGATCTGCGCGATCGGCCTCAAAGTTGCACGCGGCGCCACCATGCACGGAATCGCCCTGAACGTGGCGATCGATCCTGCACATGCATTTAGCGGAATCATCCCTTGCGGCTTAACTGATGCCGACGTTGCTTCACTCTCATGGGAAGGGATCTACTCAGATGTGCCTCATGCTGCTCATCTGCTTGTCCCCCATTTGATCCAGTCCATTACCCCTCAATTAGCCACGCACCCAGAGCCAATTCACTGGGAAGAAGCCCCCGCTGGCGCATTCGCACCGACGGCCTCGTCGGAATCACAGTCGGAAGGACCCACGCAATGAGCACCCTGCCTGATCCCGAAGGACGCAAGCTGCTGCGCGTTGAAGTTCGCAACGCACAAACCCCGATCGAGCACAAGCCTGAATGGATTCGCACAACTGCTCGCGCTGGTGAGAACTACCAGGACATGCGTTCTCTTGCACGCGGCGCAGGGCTGCATACAGTGTGCGCAGAGGCCGGCTGCCCCAATATTTACGAATGCTGGGAAGACCGCGAGGCAACCTTCCTACTCGGCGGAGCAATCTGCACACGCCGCTGCGATTTTTGCGATATCGCCACCGGTCGCCCCACAGAATACGACCGCGATGAGCCACGACGTATCGCTGAATCGGTCGCACAGATGGGACTTCGCTATGCAACCATCACCGGCGTCACCCGAGATGACCTTCCCGATGGCGCAGCATGGCTCTACGCAGAGACAACGCGCCAAATCCGTGCCAAGAGCCCAGGTACTGGTATTGAGTTACTCGTCGACGACTTCCGCGGCTCGAACGAGGCCATCGACATGGTCATTGAAGCTGCACCCCAAGTTTTTGCCCACAATCTTGAAACTGTCCCGCGAATCTTTAAGAAAATTCGCCCAGCTTTCCGTTACGAGCGTTCCCTCGCGATGATCCAGCGCGCCCACGATGGCGGAATGGTCACCAAATCGAATCTGATTCTTGGTATGGGTGAAACTCGAGAAGAAATTATCGAGGCCATGCGTGACCTTCATGAATCCGGCTGTGATCTTCTCACGCTCACGCAGTATCTGCGCCCCTCACCCCTGCATCACCCGATCGACCGTTGGGTGCACCCGGAAGAATTCATCGAGCTTTCTGCTGAAGCTGAGGCTATGGGCTTTGCCGGAGTCATGGCAGGCCCACTCGTGCGTTCCTCGTACCGCGCGGGATTGTTGTGGGCAAAGGGAATGCGCGCCCGAGGCTTCGAGATCCCCGCACATCTGGCACATATTGAAAACTCGGGATCGACCCTGCAGGAAGCTGGATCGGTGCTCGACCGTTTGAAGAAGCGACAGGAACTCCATCGTTCAATGGCTGCCGCGCAATCTGCACAATGACAGAGCAAGAAACGAGCGACGTGAAGACGCCCAATCTCTCCCCCGCTCATGCATTGCTTGCTGCCGCGTATCAACGTCCAGATCGCCCAAGTCTGATCGACGCTTCAAGCGGACGCAGCCTGTCGGTTGAAGAAAGCGCGAGGCTAACCCGCGGACTCGCATGGTATTTCCATTCCCTAGGAATTCGGAGCGAAGACCGCATTGTTGTGTGCGCTCCAAATAGCATCTGGCACTTCATTGTTCACGCAGCAGCATCGTGGATCCATGCGGTCACTGTTCCCCTCTCACCGTTGCTTCCCGACAAGCAACGGCAAGAAATTTACGAGCTCGTCTCCCCCGCACTGATCATCAGCACCGACGGGCATCCCGTTGATGGCGTTTCGGCGCTTCCTCTCTCCCTCATTGAAGAACGTGCATCAGAGACCGCCAATCAAATCCCCGCCGGATGGGAGCCTTTGACATGCTACGAGCAGACTGCCGCTTTGGTTTTCACCTCCGGCACCTCAGGGAAAATGCGCGCAGCTCAGCTCAGCCACGCAAATCTATGGTGGGCATCTCAGTGCTTTAGGGATGGTTTCGAGTACTCACCTGGCTCTGCAATCTGCGGAGTCGTCGCACCGCTGTCACATATCGGGGGTTTCAACGGAACCTCAATGGATATCTTCACTCACGGTGGAACCGTAGTTGTTTTTTCCTCTTTCCAGCCGCTCTCAGTGGTACGAGGTATTGAGAAATGGCGGATTTCGATCATGTTTGTCGTACCCGCTATGTGCCACATGCTGCTGAACGCAGCTTATGAAAATAACGTGGATTTAAGCTCATGGACACACCCCCTAGTAGGCGGCGATGCAATGGGCGAATCACTGTATTCGAAGATGCGCGAGGCCGCGCTTTCCCCTATTCATGTTTGGGGGATGACAGAGCTTGGCGGAGCTGGAACTTTTCTTAGCCCCGAGGCCTGGCAGCATCATCCCGGAGCCATCGGCTATTCCTTCCCCTACATTGAGTTGCGTCTGGTTGATCCTCAAGGAAACCCCATTGACGAGGCCGGGCACAGCGGCTCCATTGAAGTGCGCGGTCCCGGGGTGGCAGCATGCTACTGGGGTGACGAGCCACGCCACCCGGATGAGTGGTTTTCAACCTCAGATATTGGTGTTTTTGATTCAGACATGTGCCTCCACATCCTTGGTCGCGCATCACGAGTTATTAACACCGGCGGTGAGCTCGTCTCCCCCATTCGCGTTGAAGAAGCTCTTCGCACTCTTGAATCAGTTGCTGACTGCTGCGTGCTCGGACTGAAGAATGAAATCTGGGGACAGATCGTTGCAGCAGCCTTAATCCCCGCTTCTGATCAGCGCCCGTCATTGCGCGAATTACGTCAAGAGTTAAACGAGGCCTTGGCGCCTTGGCAGCATCCCCGGAGCATTGTCTGGGTTGATGTGCTCCCCCAAACGACAACTGGGAAAGTCGATATTTCCAAGGTATCGCGGTTATTTGAATAAAAGCTACGTGTAGAGAAAATGTGGGGTGCAGACGGATGTCTGCACCCCACAACGCATAAAGCGGCTCTTCAGAGTTGAGTGTGGGTGACCGGGTGTTGGTCGGGGGTTGCGGGCGATTCGCTGGGCGATCCGTCAGTTACGTTTCGAGGGAGCCGCCATTGCAGGATTGGCTCGACAACTGGCAACTACGTGGAACACCGTGTGGTCCCATATCAAGCCGTGTCTGCAATCCGCATCTGATGACCCCACCCGTTTCACAGGGGTGTGCAGGTACTGGGAGTCGATGAGCACGTGTGGCACCACCAGGACCGAAGCCGCCGGGGCCCACGTGAACTCACCGGTATCGTGGACCTGACACGCGGGAAGGATCATCCCACGGCCCGCCTGTTGGACCTGATCCCAGGAAGGTCTGGCACCGTGTACAAGAACTGGCTGGCCGAGCGCGGCGAACAGTTTCGCTCCGGTATCCAGATCGCGACGCTGGATCCCTTCCAGGGATATAAGAACGCCATCGACGATCAACTCCAAGACGCAACCAGCGTGCTCGATGCCTTTCACATCCTCAAGCTCGCTGGCGACGCCCCAGGTGAGGTGCGTCGCCGCGTCCAGGAAGACACGACCGGTCACCGCGGGCGCAAGGGTGATCCCCTCTATCAGATCCGGCTTCTCCTGCGCGCCTCGCATGATCGGCTCACGAAGCGTCAACAAGAACGACTCCGCGCAGCCTTCACGGCAGATGAAGCGCATATCAGTGTCGAAGTCGCCTACCTTCACCGGGCAAGTGCGCGAGGTCTTCCACCAAGCCACACCCGTCCAAGGCCAACGCCTGGCCACACACCTCATTGAACACCTACCAACGTGGCCCATCCCCGAAATCACTCGCCTGGGCCGGACCCTACGCAAGTGGAAGGACGCCTTCTTGGCCTACCTCGACACAGGCGGAGCCAGCAACGGCCCCACCGAAGCCATCAACGGACATTATCGAACTAGGCAGACGCACCGCCAGAGGCTACCGCAACCCCACCAACTACAAACTCCGAATGCTCCTCATCGCAGGAGGCTTAGACGCCTCCACCCACACTCAACTCTGAAGAGCCGGAAATCTACTACCGTAAGCAATAAACTTTCGTAATGAAAGACAAGGGAGCCAGGTGAAGGAAGAAAAACGTGATTTTATTAATTAAAAGCAGCATCATTGGCATCAAAGCAACCCTCGGAAGGGTGCCTATCGCTTTAAGGCCCAGCCTGGTTTATATAATTCTTGTACTGGTGTCAACGATTCCGCTGCGGCTGCTACATTTCCCTGCTGGATCGACAGAAAGGATGATTCAGCTCGGGTTTCCTATACTTATGTATTTCATCCTAGCCCCGGTACTGGCAGCAATGAGCATCAGACAAGAAGACTTATCAAGGCGGAACCTTCCTGCCTTGATTGTAGCTGGCGTGATACTGTTTTTATGTATTCCAATCAGCCGATTAGCGTACTTCGCCTTTTGGGAGAACCAGTATTTCACTTTTTCGGCCATTATTGTAACTGTAGTTCCTTTTGTTGTGACTGTTGTGGCGACCTTAACAAAGATTGGCGACCTTAATAAAGATTAAAGTCGCCACAACAAAGGTGCAGTAGTTAGCGGCTAAAGATGAAGCTAGCTAGCGCTTTGCAGCAGGCGGTTATCACGTCTGAATCCGGAGCTTCAGATGCAAGCGGATCACGAAATATTGCGTCACTCCATGTCGTATTATCCTCGAACTCGGTAGCTGCGTTCCCTTCTTGTTTGGCACCCACACTCAACTCTGAAGAGCCCATAAAGCGATCACTCACTGGCCGATACTTAGCCCTTGACGCCTCCTGCCTCAACTCCCTTGAAGAAGTACTTCTGTGCAAAGGCAAAGAGAATGATCAAGGGGATCAAAGCAATCATTGTTCCAGCCGCAACGACGCGTTGGTCTGTACCAAATGATGACTGAAGATACTGCATACCAACCGTCAAGGTGTACTTTTCGGGCTCGTTCAAAACAACCAATGGCCACAGGAAGTCATCCCACGCACCGATAAAGGACATGAGCGCCACAACCGATGCCATACCTTTGACATTTGGCCACACGATGTGGCGTAGACGCTGGTATGTGGTTGCGCCGTCAATTGCTGCTGCATCCAGAATCGAATTTGGGATGGCGCGTGCTGCGGTGTACATCAACAACACATTCATCGCCGAAATTGCCCCCGGAAGGAAGACCCCGACGAGGCTGTTCGCAGCGCCCAAAGACTTAATGGTGAGATACTGAGAAGTCAGCGTCACTTCACCGGGAAGCAGCAGGGTTGACAGCATGATTGCCATGAACAGCCCCTTGCCCCTGAACTTCATCTGTGCAAAGGCATAACCAGCAAAGGTCGAGAAGACGACATTTGTCAGCACTGTTCCAATACCAACAAGAAGCGAGTGCCACGCGTAGCTAATAACGGGGACAGTGCGTAAAACCTCTGAGTAATTATCCAGCGTTGGGTTACTGGGGATCAGGCTGGGAGGGAACGCATAAATATCATCCCCAGGCCCTTTGAGGGAGGTTGAAAGTTCCCAAAGGAAGGGGCCAACAGTGATAACGAAACAGAAAAGTAACAGCAGATAACGACCGATAAAACCGGGAAGCGTTGGCTTGTCAAAACCTGCTTCTCCACGTCGCCTCCACGGAAGCTCACGTCTGGGGGTTTCACTTCGAGTATTCACGGTTGCGGTACTCATTGCCTGATCCCCTCCGTGTTTGATGCGCATGCCTCGGCAAGTTCTTCGCGTCCAACGTGAACATTCGTCTCCTTCAGAGATGATTGTTCCTTAAGCCTTAATTCATGAGCCTTCTGTGCCGCCTTGGACTTCTTTCGCAGGCGAAGAGCAGCACGGATTTCAGGTCCCTGATTAATCCACGCAACCAGCAAGAGAGGACCAATAGTCAGGAAGAAGAGAGCTACCGACAGTGCGGAAGCATAGCCAAGATTTCCGCGGAGTCCCTTTCCGGTTGCTTGAATCAACATCACAATTGACTGAGCTTGACCGCCTGGCCCACCAGATCCATTGGTCAGCACGTAAATCTCAGAGAAGATTCGCATTGCCGAGACCGTAATGAGCGCTGAGATCAGCAACATTGCTGGCTTGACGGCAGGGACGGTCACGGTCCAGAAACGACGCCATGCACCCGCACCATCCAGTGCGGCAGCCTCGTGTAGTTCCTTATTCACGCCGGCAAGAGCCGCAAGATACACGACCATGTAGTAGCCGAGGCCCTTCCACACTGTCAGCGACGTTGACGACAGAAGAATGAGCCAGCGATCAACGAGGAAGTTAATCGAGTGGTCCGTCATTCCGACGAATTGAAGCGATTGGTTAATAAGACCCTTCGAGTCAAACAGCCAGGACCAGATGATACCGACCACCACGACCGAGGCGATGACCGGGAAGTAATAGCTCGTCCGGAAAATAGAAATTCCGGGAACCTTCTTCTCAACCAGTAGCGCAAGAAGAAGGGGCAGGAAAGTCAGTAGGGGGACACAGACCAGAACGTAAACCAGTGAAGTCGTCAGAGCGTAACCAAAGCGCTCATCACTAAAGAGAGTGACAAAATTCGTCAGCCCAATAAATTTGGCAGGCTTGAGCGGGCGCGCATCAGTAAATGCAAGAACAACGGTGTTCAAGAAGGGCCAGATGGAAAATACCAAGACCCAAATGACTGCCGGCGCAAGCAGAAGATAGGGAGTTAGCCTCGAATGGGATTTCATGTGTTGTTCCTCCTTATCCCAAAGGAAGTCGGTACACAGTGCCGCCACTGATAACAAGAGCGGCGGGGACGGTGGTGTTGGGAGAAGCTAGCTCCCAACACCACCAAGTGATCAGAGAATCACTTTGCCAGGTTGTCGTTGCAGTACTTGACTGCCTTTTCAAGGGCGTCCTTCGAGGAGATTTCACCCTTCACAGCAAGAGCAAGCTGCTGCTTGACGTAGGTACCCATCTCGTCGGTGAACTGCAGCGGAGACTGTTCAACGGTGTTGGGCAGTTCCTTTGCGGCCAGCTCAGTAGCCTTCTTCTGCAGGTCAAGAGAGACAACAGAGGTGAAAGCCTCGGGCTTCTCGTTACCGGCCTTGGTTCCGGGGAAGAAGCCCTGAGCGATCTTGACGAACTCAACCTGGTTCTTCGTATTGGTCACGTACTGCGCGAACTTCACGGCAGCGGCCTGGTTCTTAGAGTTCTTCGCAACCGAGATACCTTGGATGAACACCGGTGCGTGGCCGATGCGCGGGGTAACCTCGGTCTGATCGATCAGAGAAGGAGCATCTGCCTTAAGCGCGGATGCGAAGCCAGCTGAACCGGTGGTCCAGGTGCTCTTGCCCTGCTTGTAGAGTGCTGCATTGCCCTGGTAGTCAGCGTTCAGCGCCTCGGCGGGCATTGCGCCATCCTTGTAGGCCTTCTGGAACTGGTCGATGATCTTGGCAGCTTCATCGGTGTTGAAGACGAACTTGCCGTCCTTGTAGATATCAATACCAGCAGCCGAGAAGGTACCAATATCGGGAACGGAGGAGATCATCTTGACCTCGCCGTTGCTGGCCTTAGCGACATCTGAGGCCATCGAGAAGAGTTCCTCGAGGGTGGTCGGAAGCTTAGAGGTGTCGATGCCCACTTCCTTCATCTTGCCGACGTTGTACCAGTTCAGATCGGTACCCAAGTACCAGGGGTATCCATAGTGGCCCTCGATGCCCGGGAACTGGTAGGACTTCGCAGCACTTTCGACATACTCGGAGACCTTCGCACCTTCAACCTTGTCGAGGTCGACAAGAAGTCCGGTGTCGGCAAGCTTGTATGCAAATCCCGGGGGCAGATTCAGGACGTCGGGGAGCTCACCGGAGTTAGCTTGCTGGAGGATCTTGTCCTCGTAGCCATCACCGGGCTGATCAATCCACTTGACCTTGATGTCGGGGTTCTCAGCCTCGAAGTCCTTCACCAACTGTTCGAAGTAGGGGGTGAAACGATCGTTCTTCAGTGACCAAGTCTGGAAGGAAATCTCAGTAGTGCCGCCTGCTGAGCTAGAAGCACTGGAGGTGGAGCTTGCACCGGATCCGCCGGTGCAAGCGGCGAGGCTGAACGCCGCAGCAAGTGCGACACCAGTCACGATAGTGCGCGTCTTACGCATGGTCTTCTCCTTCGAAGGTTTTTTCGTTGAACGCTGTGGAATTAGGAATCCCACGTTGAGAGGAAAATATTCTTCTCCTCGTTCTTGCTCTCACCCAAAGAGCGATAACAAGAACGATTCAATTCGATACGCCGGACATCGCCCGCTAATGCGAGTTCCATCCAGCGATCGAAATATTCGTGCCGAGCGTCGGTATCGACGCGCGTCCACTCCTGTGCAGTCAGGGGGAGGGACGAACGTTGCTCACCGCGAGCTCGCACATCCGCCCAACGCTGAGCAGCACGATGGAAGGCCTCTCCAATGGGTTTTGGATTGCCATCCTGTCCCAACAGTCCCAAGGAATGCTCGAGTGCCGGGAAATCCGAAAGCTCACGGGAGACATCGTGGGAGCACCACCAGGTGACTCCTTCGAGGCCTGGCGATACTCCGCCGCCTCGTTCTCCCATGAGAATGTCTACGGTGTCAGTGAGGAACTGCGGAGCCTCTTCGGGATCCACGTAGTTCTCAGGCGCACCGATTTCTTGAAGCCATACTCCACGCGCGGGGTCCTCGGCCCACGCAGCTGCGAGTTCGCACAGGTAACGGGCAAACCACACGAGCTGCGGGGCACGAGCACCAAGACGCGGACCAACCCGACCAAAAATCCATGAATGGACAGTGGTCAGATCTCCCAATGACGTGGCCATTTGGGGAGAAAAAGGCTGGTCGTTTTCAAACCATAGATCGTCATCATGACTGTGGGTGTGAACACCTTCGGGCCATTCTTCACGGGCCGTACCGAGCATTTGCTCCAACCAGCGTCCTGCCTTTTCCTCAGTTACTTTGTGAGGAAAAGGATGACGCGATGCGGCAAATTGGAAGAACTCATTGCCAATCGACAAGCCACTAGCGGCGGGGATACCACGCAGAGCCTGAGCCATCTCGCTGACCAGATTGCGTTCTGCTTGAACGACATCCGGGTCAGTGAAGAGATTGCGTCGATGCCAAGAGGTGACCCATGAAGGCAGGAAGTCAAAAGATGAGAGGTGTCCCTGAAGGACGTCCACAGTCACCTCAAGACCGCACTCCCCCGCAATTTCAACCACGGTTGCAACATCTTCAATTGCCTTTGGGCGAATGAGACTGCGATTGGGTTGAAGTAGCGGCCACAGCGGGAAGATCCTCACGTGGTCAGCACCGATAGCACGGATCGCGTGGAAATCATCCCGCACGGCCTCGGAATCAAAATCCAACCACGAATGGAACCATCCCTGCCGCGGGGTGTAGTTCACACCGAACTTCATGACGACTCACCTATTCACTTCGCGAAGGAAACCCGCAGCGTAGTGATCTGGAAGGCAGACAGATCGAAGCTCCACTCCCCCTGGCCACCGCGGAGCTCGGGTTCGCTTTCGCTCGGACGGTAACGCAGATCGCAAGCGGTAACAGAGCCAGCCTTGGGGGCACGGAAGGTGACGCGAGAGGGCCCACCTTCGGCCTCGTACAGGCGGATCACAAGGTCACCACTGCGGTCAGGAGCCAAGGCAACAGATTCAACGACCGCACCATCGACACTGAAAGGAGCATCGACGGGGGCGCCGTTGATCTCTCGCTCACCCAGGTTAATCTGCTGACCGGCAGCGACTGCCTCGAGAACCGAGGCGTCGGGAACGATCCTGAAATTCCACTGGTGGTGTCCCTGATCCTGATCGGGATCGGGGAATCGAGCCGACTTCACCAAGGTTGCGCGCACCTGCGACCATGTACCGCGCCTGTCGTTTTGGTGACGCGTGACATCCCACCCATAGGTGGCATCGTTTGCGATCGCCCACGAACGCGAGGCATTTTCCAAGCGGACCCAGCGGTGAGCAGAAACCTCAAAGCGGTAGGCATCCCACGAGGTATTCTCATGGGTCGGACGGGTAATGTAGCCCATCTGCGTTTCGTACTGGGCATGATCGGTGTGGAGTTCAACCGGGATCGAAAGCTTGAGAAGCTTTTCGTGCTCGTGCCAATCGGCCTCAACATGGAAGTCAATTGCTTTGCTTCCCGAGGTGAAAATCCAGACCAGCTCCATGCTGGAAGAATCAATACGCGCGGTGGAATGAATCTCTACCCGATCATGTTCAACGACGACATTGGACACTGAACGGTCAGTGACAACACGCAGGGAGTTGCGGTAGAAGGGATCCAAATCCCAAGCGTCCCACATATTCGGGAAGTCCTGATGAATATGGAATTCTCCTGCCTTTTGACCAGCGGGGATCCATTCACGATCAGATTCAATTTCTCGCAGCGAGGTCAGTTCGCCACTTGTAGAAACACGCGCCTTGAAGAAGGCGTTCGTAATTTCGTAGCCATCGTCAACCTGGAGCAGGTGAACACCCTGGGAGTCCTTTTCTTCCACAGGAGCAGCAACCGACAGGGGTGCAGTTCCATGAAGCGAGAAGGAGGAGGCATTGGCAAGCAGTTCCCCGCTCTGACCGTCCTTACTTGATGCGGTAAGAACCGTGAGCGCCTTCTGAATGAGCGCTTCACAGCCTTCACGAATCTGCTTATGAAGCTCACGGACTTCGCGGTAGACCCAAGCGATAGATGTTCCGGGAAGGATGTCGTGGAACTGGCAGAGCAAGAGGGTACGCCAGTAGGAACGAAGCTCCTCGTAGGGGTAATCCATCAAGCCTTGAATCGCCGCGTAGGAACACCACAGTTCGGTCTCGCGCAGGATTGATTCGCCTCGGCGGTTCCCTTGCTTCGCATCAATCTGCGAGGTGAAGGTACCGCGGTGCAGCTCAAGGTAGAGTTCACCGACCCACACCGGGATCTGGTCAGCGTCTTCCAGCGCCCGATCAAAGAACTGCTTGGGAGTTTCCATCACGACTTCAGGCGCGCCGCGGAGAGAGCGGAAGCGGTCAATGCGTTCAAGCATTTCACGGGTGGGGCCGCCACCGCCGTCACCATAGCCGAAGGGCATGAGGGAAACACTTGCGTGTCCCTTGTCCTTGAAGTTTTCGACGGCGTGAGTGAGGTTTTGGCCGGTAACTTCCGCACCGTAGGTGTCCATCGGCGGGAAGTGCGTAAAGATTCGCGATCCATCAATGCCTTCCCACAACAGAGTGTGGTGCGGGAAGGTATTGACCTGGTTCCATGAAATCTTTTGCGTCAGGAAGCGTTCAATTCCGGCTTCTCGGGCGATTTGAGGAAGTGCGGCAGAATAGCCGAAGGAGTCAGGAAGCCAGATTTCTTGGCACGAGGCGCCAAGTTCATTTTCAAAGAAGTCCAAGCCCTCAACCAACTGACGGCACATTGCCTCGCCGCCGGGAAGAACAGCATCCGGTTCGACCCACATTCCGCCTACGGGAACGATTCGGCCCTTTGCGACGAGCTCGCGGACGCGTTCGAAAAGTTCGGGGTCGTCTTCCTTAAGCCAAGCCACATGCTGAGCAGCGGGGAGAGCGAAGATTAAGGAAGAACCATCCTCGATAAGACGGACAACGTTGGCAAGAGTCCTGTTGACCTTGCGACGTGTTTCGCGCAGCGGCCACAGCCATGCAGAGTCAATGTGTGCATGGCCAACAGCGCTGATTCGGTGCGCTCCGGGGTAAGCAGCAGCCTCCATAAAAGGCTTAAGAACTTCACGTGCTGCGCCGGCAGTTGCAACCACATCGTCAAGATCAAGGCAATCGAGCGCACGATTGAGTCCCAGCAGGACATCCCATTCATGATCGCCAAAGTGAGGCGTCGCCTCGATCATCTCGTGCAGAACTTGAATATCAAGTGCCAGTCCGTAGACATCTTCGTTCACGACGACAAGGTCTGCTTGGCGGAAGTGGTACAGCTCCTCGTGCGAAGCCGTGAGCTTGTCGCCATCGTGAGTGGGCTGGAAGGGAGGAATGCCCAAAAGCAAGGGATTAGCCGCTGCCTCAATGACGTAGTCGATGTCGCTTCCGGCTTCTTGTGCGACAGGAAGCCATCGGCTTCGAGGGTTCAGGGCCTTGACAGTCTTTCCCGACGGATCCCTTACCAGTGCTTCGGCGTGGAAACCTACAGAGTGTTCTTCGAATCCCAGATCGATTCGAAGCTCAAGACGCTGACCTTGCGAAAGTTCCAAGTCGCTGGGAACTTGCCCGTGGAGCTTGAACCACGTTGTCTGCCACGCTCCGCCCCATGTCTGCCCTAATTCAAAAGGAGTGAAGTCAGCTTTCATGGCCTGTGCAAAACGAACTGGCTCCGAGATGACACCATCTTCTAAAGGCTGGCGCCACTGAGTGACATGCAGTGAAGAAATCTTCGTGTACTCACGCGGAAGGATTCGTTCCTTCAATGTGCGTGTCACACGCTGCATGAGGATTTCTTTATTATCGTGCATCACGTCTCCGTCTTCTGCAGCACCTCTACTTCGAGGCACTGCGTTCAGAATAACAACTAATCCGGTTTAGTACGAGGTAAACTTGTAACAATCCGATTACGACCAGAGAAGGTGTCGCGATGGCGCGTCCAACAATCCGTGATATTGCGCGAGAAGCAGGCGTCTCCCGCGCAGCCGTATCATTCGCCCTCAACGATCGTCCCGGCGTTTCGCCTACCACACGGGCAAGAATAATCGATATCGCGGCCAAGATGGGATGGCGCCCAAATGCGACAGCACGTGCACTTTCCTCCTCACGTTCCAACGCAATTGGCTTGGTCTTACAACGCCCGCGTGTCAATAATTCTTCAGAACGCTTCTTCTTCGAATTCATTACCGGTATCCAAGACGCTTTAGACAACAGCGGCATTGATCTTCTCCTTCACCTTTCCCACTCAATGGAAGAAGAACTCAAGGCATACGAAAACTGGTGGGCCCAAGGACGCGTCGACGGAACGATTGTGGTTGACCCTCGTGATGACGATCCCCGTCCAGCAAAACTCAACGAATACGGGCTTCCGACCGTCGTTATTGGGCAAAAGTTTGATGAATGCGGCGCAGTTATTGGTGACGATGAACAGATGGTGCGCCTTCTTGCACTTCACTTGGCCGAGCAAGGGTGCCGACACATCGCATTCGTCTGCGGCTCTTCATCCTTCACACACATCCAGCAACGCATTGCCACCCTGCACGATTTTGGTCAGGAGTGCGGAATCTCAATTACTATCGCGGCGAATAACGAGTTTTCCGAGGCCTCGGCCCTTCATGCGACACGAGCACTATTAGCTACAACCAACCTTCCTGACGGGATCATCTTTGCTAACGAAATCCTGACCTTAGGCGGCCTGCAGGCAATCACTCACGCGGGACTGAAAACCGGTAAGGATATTAAGGTCTGCTCCTGCGAAGACTCCCCCATGTTAGGAATGTTCTCTCCCGCTGTAACTGCTATATCTCGAAATCCCGCAACGCTTGGGTTTGCGGGTGCACAACTCCTTCTGGAGCAACTACACGGCGAAAGCCCACGCACAGTTTCCGATCAAGAACCCACGCTTATCGCTCGATCTTCAACTACGTCAACCCAATAAGCTACTCATCCTCTAATTGGAGATGAGTGAAAACACATACGCCTGCCTTTGATGACAATAGGGATTTTAGTAAGCTTTCCCTTATCTAATTAAGGAAGGTATATGCCTCGTCATCGTATTGTCATCATTGGTTCCGGCTTTGCAGGATTGACTGCCGCACGTCGCCTCAAGCATGCAAACGCCGACATCACCATTCTTGCCCGTACATCACACCATCTTTTCCAGCCTCTCCTCTACCAGGTTGCGACCGGAATTCTCTCTGAGGGTGATATCGCACCAACTACGCGCGAAATCTTACGCAAGCAGAAGAACGTGACCGTTCTGCAGGCGCTCGTCGAGGAGATCGACGTCGAGGCTCGCGTCGTCAAGTGGCGCAACCACAACAAGCATGAGCGCACCGAATATGACACGCTGATCGTGGCGGCGGGCGCGGGCCAGTCCTACTTCGGTAACGATCACTTCGCGGTGTTCGCGCCGGGCATGAAGACGATCGACGACGCCCTGGAGCTGCGCGCGCGTATTTTCGGCGCCTTCGAGCTGGCCGAGATCGAGACCGACCCGGCTGCGGTCGAGAAGCTCCTGACCTTCGTCGTCGTGGGCGCAGGCCCGACCGGCGTTGAGATGGCCGGACAGATCCGCGAGCTCGCCTCTCGCACTCTCAAGGGCGAGTTCCGCAACATCGACCCGACCAAGGCGCGCGTCATCCTGGTGGACGGCGCCGAGCATCCGCTCCCCCCGTTCGGCGAGGAGCTCGGTATTAAGACCGAAGAGGCCCTGGCCAAGCTCGGCGTCGAGATGAAGATGAACGCCTTCGTCACCGACGTGGACTCCGAGGGCGTGACACTGAAGTACAAGTCCGGCGAGGAAGAGCGGATCGAGTCCGTGTGCAAGGTATGGGCCGCCGGCGTCGCCGCAAGCCCGCTGGGCCGCGCGCTGGGCGAGGCAACGGGTGCCGAGGTGGACCGCGCAGGGCGCGTCACCGTCGACAAGGATCTCACCCTGCCAGGCCACCCCGAGATCTTCGTGCTTGGTGACATGATGGCATTCCCGGGCGTGCCGGGCGTCGCTCAGGGCGCGATCCAGTCCGCGCGCTTCGCCGCCGACACGATCGCCGCCCGCCTGTCGGGCCGCGCACCCAAGGCCACCGAGTTCTCCTACTTCGACAAGGGCTCGATGGCGACGATCGCGCGTTTTAAGGCCGTCGTGAAGATGGGTAACAAGAAGCTCACCGGCTTCGTCGCGTGGGTGGCCTGGTGTTTCCTGCACCTGCTCTACATCGTCGGCTTCAAGTCGCAGGTGGGCACGCTGGTGAGCTGGTTCTTCAGCTTTCTGTCCGGCGCACGCCCCCAGCGTACGACCACAAACCAGCAATTGGTTGCGCGTCTAGCGATGGAGCAGCTGGGTAGCGGAGTTTCCGGCAAGCTTGTCGCCGGAGAAGACGTCGTTGAAGAGATCGTTCAGGCAGCTCAAGAAGAAGTTCACGAGGCCGAGGATTCGCAGCCAGATAACGCTGAGTAGACGCCGCGTAGTTCTGCAAAAAGATTGGGGTCGGAAGCTTAAGGCTTCCGACCCCAATTCTGTGGGCCCTACCGGGCTCGAACCGATGACCTTCTGGGTGTAAACCAGATGCTCTAGCCAACTGAGCTAAAGGCCCAAAGCACGTTCTGTAATGAACGCACCAGTACAGCATAGAGTACAAGCAGCATTTACTTGGAATCAGACGCTGTGAGATGCATTGCGCACGCTACAAAAGAGCGAGCGCAACACCGTTACGCAAGAATAAATTGCGCGAAAGCTCAGTGCTTTCTCGAACGTGCGGTTAGACGGATTCCGGCCCATTCAGGAGCCAGCGCACTTGCCGAAGTCGCGTGGAGCCCGGCAGTATGAGCAGCCTCTTCAACATCAGAAACCGGGACAGTTCCGGGACGTCCGGGCTTGGGAATCAAGACCCAGATCAGGCCACCATCATCAAGGTTTGACATGGCATCGACCAACAGATCCGCCAGATCTTCCTCTTCGGCATCATCCGCGCGCCACCAAACGATCGCTCCATCGACGACATCTTCGTAGTCGGGATCGACAAGCTGATTACCGCTCTCTTCTTCAGCAAGTTGGCGCAGCGCTTGATCCGCATCATCGTCAACGTAGAACTCTTGAATAATCTGGCCCTTCGTGAACCCTAGCTTGACACTCACCGGAGTTCCCCTTCGAGCCACGACACAGACAGTGTTACATCGCTTTTCACGGCTTCAATCGTAATGCACGCAGCGCAATTATTTTTTGTTTCTCTCGATTCCTGTGATTTTCTCAGCAAAGCACCATCTTTGTCCTTGACAAATGAGGCGTGAATCATGGGTCTGAAGTCCCATTTTCACTCGCATTTTCCACGCGCAGGTACCAAAATAGACCTGTAAGCACGAGGGCGTGCCCCACCAGGCGCTTCCGCTAAGTTAATCAGAGGAGTTCGAGATCCAGTGAGCGAGAACCACCCCGTCGTCAACGGGTTACTCAGCCAGGTACCCGACAATGACCCCGCAGAAACCTCAGAATGGGTCGAGTCACTGAGTGGCCTGATCGAAGAAAAGGGCGGCCCACGTGCACGCTACATCTTGCTGCACATGCTCGATGAGGCACGCCGCAAGGGAATCCAACTTCCTCAGGAATACACGACCCCCTACGTCAACACGATTCCTGTCGATCAAGAACCTTACTTCCCCGGCGACGAGGCCATGGAACGCCAGTACCGCCGTTGGATCCGCTGGAACGCAGCAGTCCAGGTAACCAGGGCTCAGCGCCCGGGCATCAAGGTCGGTGGACACATCTCCTCCTACGCCTCGGTTTCAACGCTTTACGAGGTTGGCCTCAACCACTTCTTCCGCGGTAAGGATCACCCGGGCGGCGGTGATCACGTATTCTTCCAAGGCCACGCCTCTCCCGGACCCTACGCACGCGCATTCATTGAAGGGCGCCTCTCTGAAGAAGAGATGGACGGATTCCGCCAGCAGGTTTCCACTCCTCACGGACTCCCCTCTTACCCCCACCCCCGTCAACTCCCCAACTTCTGGGAGTTCCCGACCGTCTCCCTTGGCCTCGGGCCAGCAGAGGCGATCTACCAGGCTTGGTTTGATAAGTACCTGCACCTGCGTGGCATTAAAGACACCTCATTGCAGCGCACATGGGCCTTCTTGGGCGATGGTGAAATGGACGAGCCCGAATCTCGTGGCATGCTTCAGCTTGCCGCGCAGCAGGGCCTGGACAACCTGACTTTCGTCGTGAACTGCAACCTGCAGCGCCTTGATGGCCCTGTTCGCGGCAATGGCAAGATCATCCAGGAACTCGAAGCCTTCTTCAAGGGTGCGGGTTGGAACGTTATTAAGGTCATCTGGGGTCGCGGTTGGGACCAGCTCTTGGCCTCGGATAAGGATGACGCGCTTGTTCACCTGATGAACGAAACTCTGGATGGCGACTACCAGACCTTCGGCGCAAATGATGGCGCATACATTCGTGAGCACTTCTTTGGTCGCGATCCTCGGACCAAGGCAATGGTTCAGAACTGGACCGACGATCAGATTTGGGCGTTGCAGCGCGGCGGCCACGACTACCGAAAGGTGTACGCCGCATACAAGGCTGCAACCGAGCACACCGGTCAACCGACCGTGATCTTGGCTCACACCATTAAGGGCTATGCGCTGGGTAGCCACTTCGCTGGTCGTAACTCGACGCACCAGATGAAGAAGCTCACCGTGGAAGACGCGAAGCTTCTGCGCGATCGTCTGCAGCTTCCCATCACCGATGAAGAGCTGGAACGCGATCCCTACATGCCTCCTTACTACATGCCGCCGGCAGATCACCCGGCTCTGCTGTACATGAAGGAACTGCGTGAGAAGCTGGGCGGTTGGGTTCCCGAGCGCCGCGATCACCAGCCGAAGCTTCCTGAGCTTCCCTCGAAGCCTTTCGAGGCCCTTTCCAAGGGATCCGGCAAGCTCGAAGTCGCGACCACCATGGCTTTGGTGCGCCTGATCAAGGACCTCATCAAGGACAAGAACGTCGGCAAGTACTTCGTTCCGATCATCCCCGACGAGGCGCGTACCTTCGGCCTGGATGCGATCTTCCCCTCGGCGAAGATCTTCAATACGACGGGTCAGGCCTACACCCCGGTTGACGCAGATATGATGCTGTCCTACCGCGAGTCCGAGCAAGGTCAGGTTCTGCACACCGGTATTACCGAGGCCGGTAGTGCGGCGGCATTCCAGGCGGTCGGTACGGCCTACGCCACGCACAACCTGCCGATGGTTCCCTTCTACATCTTCTATTCGATGTTCGGGTTCCAGCGCACGGGCGACCAGTTCTGGGCTGCCGGCGATCAGCTTTCAAAGGGCTTCGTTATCGGCGCAACTGCTGGCCGTACAACCCTCACCGGTGAAGGCCTGCAGCACATGGATGGTAACTCCCCCGTTCTGGCATCCACCAACCATGCCTTCATCACGTACGATCCTGCTTATGCCTATGAGCTGCGGTACATCATGGCCGACGGCCTTGAGCGCATGTACGGCGACGCAGGTGGACGCGATCCGAATGTCATGTACTACCTGACGGTGTACAACGAGCCCATTCACCAGCCCGCAGAGCCCGAAAACCTTGATGTCAACGGACTTATTAAGGGCATCTACAAGGTCGACGATCACGCGAACTTCGGAGGCCCGAAGGCTCAGCTGCTCGCATCCGGTGTCGGCGTTCCGTGGGCACGCGAGGCACGAGAGCTGCTTGCACGTGATTGGGGTGTCGACGCAGCAGTTTGGTCGGTCACCTCGTGGACCGAGCTTCGTCGCGAGGCACTGGACGTAGAAGAGTTCAACTTCCTCCACCCGAACGAGCCTCAGCGCACGCCCTTCGTCTCCAGCCAGCTGCAGGGAACCGAAGGCCCCTTCGTGGCGTCTTCTGACTTTGACCGTCTTCTGCCCGACCAGATTCGTCAGTGGGTGCCCGGTGACTACTACGTCTTGGGTGCTGATGGCTTTGGCTTCTCTGATACTCGTCGCGCGGCTCGCCGTTGGTTCCACATTGATGCCGAGTCGATGACGGTTCGTGTTCTGAAGGCCCTGGCTGACCGTGGTCAGATTGATCCTTCGGTTGTCCAGCAGGCAATTGACCGCTACCAGCTCTTCAACTACGCGATTTCCGGAGCAGATCACGCTGGCGAAGAGTAAACACTCCTAAGCCTGCGTAACAACAAGCGCAGGCAAAGTGCTGGGTGGTGAGGTTCTCGAAACCTCACCACCCACTTTTCGTTCTGCTATCAAAACAACACAGATTAATAGCAAGAGTCTGAAAGTTGAAACTGCTTGTGCTCTTTCAGTCTCTGGCGTAGTGTCTGTTGTACAAGCAGCGATGCAACGTGTCAGTGGCGATGTGGAGGTAAGTAGAGTGTTACCTGAATCTGCAGTAATTACCCCCCCTCAGCAACACTGTGTCGGAACTCCCCAATCAAGCTACAACGGGATTGAAACAATCTCATGGGATTTCACAACAAATGTTGATGCAATGTTTGCTGCCGACACCCTATTCCAAACTTTGATTGATAACCTTACCAATGCAGCGAACCACGCTTATGCCGCTAGACGTATCATGGAAGGTCAGGCAGCAGCGTGCGTTCCACTGGCGCGAGGAGATTTAAGCCGTATCGAAAACTCGGCATTAGACATCGCAACACTCGTTAAGACCTTGCGGAGCACACTATCTACCTATGCGTGGAGTATGAAAAAAATCCGTGACGACTTCCGATCGATAACCGCTGACGCACAAAAGGCATCTCTAGCCGTCAGTACATGTGGAGAAAGCGCGTTTATTCATCTAGAGGATTCCCAGCGTGCATCTCTACAGTCTTTGTTCGATTCTTTAGCTCAGCGATGCTCATGGGCAAAAACTGCAATGGAGCGAGCAAACTATGAATTTAGTGCTGACCTTGCCAAAATCGACACAAGCTTCATTGAACAATTACTCTTGGATCTGGTTAAACGTTTTAAAGATAAGTTCATCCCCCCAACGGGACATAACGCAGCCTTCAACATGCCAAAGTATCTTCAAGGCTTACTCTCCGAGGGCGCAAAGACTGTACATGGCATCTATTTGTACGCTGAACACGCTTCCTTCTCACCCGGTGAGCAGTTTAAAAACTCGCCAAAATTAAAACGCTTTCTTGCACGCGGAAAATTTGAGAATTGGAAGCCGCAACGTGGTAAACACGCAAAAATCACCATCGAAACTCCACTTGAACCCCTGCCTCGCTCTGGAGCTACAGGCACAGCAGAAGCAGCCGTGACCACTAGTACACTCCCAAAGTCTGTCACTCTTATCGAAAAAGGGGGCAAGATCGGAGGTGGTGCAATCGCGATCCTTGGCGGCGGAATTACTGCTTACGAGTCCTATCAATCCGATACCTACCACCATCCCGGAATGGGCGAAGGGACAAAAATCGCGCGTGCCGGCATCAAAGGTGCGTTAAGTGCTGGTGGCGGCTGGGGCGGCGCAGTGCTAGGCGCAAAAGTTGGGGCTGCAGTCGGAGCCTCGCTAGGTCCTCTCGGAATTGTTGCAGGAAGTATAGTTGGTGGTCTTCTAGGCGGGTGGCTAGGAGGCAACATAGGCAACGGTAGCGCAACATTTTTCAACAGTCACGCGCGTCCTCTTAGGGAAAATTATGGATTCAAGCATTCTTTTTACTGCTTTAGGTTTTCCTTTTGGCTGTTTGGGACTGTACGTCTGGTACATCGAGACATATACGGACACCCCATTGGCCCAGTTTTGGCGGGCATACAGCAAGGAGAATGTACCACGGCGCGTCAACGAAATTGCCATTCCGTTGTGGATGCTTTGCATGATCTCAGGTTCTCTCTTGCTGTTTTCTATAAAGATCGCTCTGCCACAGCCCATCCAATCGGTTTTTGCTGGAAGTATTCCTTTCTTCCTCATGCTCAGCATCGTCTTTTTATTGCCGATTCCAATTCCACACCTAGTGGACCAACAATGGCAGTGGCATAAACGCCACGGCTTTATTGACGAAAACGGAAAGATCATCCCCCCGACCCCTCACCAAACCATTTATTGCTCGTACACCCTTGGAGGTGAAACCGTGACCATCCAAACAAGCATGGAACTACCCGAGACATGGCGAGCACTCGATCTCAATAACCCCAATTCCCCCCTCATCCCTCATCTCCCCCATACATCGACGACACTCAACAACCTCAAAAACTCACTCTTCATCGCTGTCAGCATCCCCGAAAGAACCACAGGGTTCCGACCTAACCTCATCATCACAATGGATCCGACCGGCCAAAATCCCATTCCCCTGGAAGACGCAATCCCAGGATGGCTAACAATCGAAGAAGTTCCATTCCCCATCCACAGTCCAGACGCAACCATGTCAAGCGGAATCTACATAGATGACCAGCAGTCCTACACCGCTATCCAATGGACGTGGACACAAAGAATTGCAGAACATAATATCCGCATTTATGCCACAGCGACATCTACAACAACCCACATCAACCACATCGCCGACGACCTACCAGACATGATCAGTAGCCTAGAAATCACACAATGAACACCAATACACCAAATCCCAATCGCCCCGCGATCGTCATCCCCACAACCTTCGCTCCCTCTTTCATCAGTGTGGCCATCAACCCCCATAATGGTTTTGAAGAATGGAAACACGTGGAAACACGCGCCGGGCGCCACTTATCGGAAGTATCGACGGGAAGCTCCCTAACACCCACTGCGCAGGCGCTGCTCGCGCCAATTGCCGCATGCACCGGACCAATTACCGTCTATTCGTGCTCCCCCGCATATACAACCGATGCCACACGCAAGTTATGTGTATTCCAAGCAAAGGACCACTCGACAGTCCTTCGTAGCGTTGGCGACACAACTCACGTATATCTCGTTGATACCGAGGAAGTTCCTCATGTGGTCCTAGCAAATAGCCCTTTACACACCCGCGAAGGGGACAATGACGCTCCGCACTATATTTTCGATGAAGCAATTCGCGCAATGAGTCACGCAAATTTCGAGCAAGTACAAAGGCTCCTTGCTGATTCCATCACTCAAGATAAGTACCGCAATTTCGCGTCATATATACAAAACGGGCTCTGGGAATACGCAGCGTGGACACGATGGAGGCGAACAGCCACGACCTATGCTCCTACTTCAAGCGTTACTACACTCTCCACGCCAGCGTCAAGTTATCGCTTTGAAACACCTTTAGTTCCTGAGAGCTATCTATCCGCTACTACCTCATTACCATCAAAGGCAAAGAACAGACCGTACGCTCCCCTAGAGGCGTGCTACGAAACACTGCTCTGGTGCGAACTGGCGGCCTACTTTAACTTCACGCCACACACGCTTAAATACTAGGAGCCGTTAAATGTATGACTTCATCGAATGGAACCCTGAACAGGTAGCCGAGTGCGCAAAAAAGTGTGATGCTGCAGGTGAGATCTTCTCAAAAAGCAAGCTCACCTCAATTTCTACCGGCGCTCAACACCAAGAAGATCTTGACGAACTTATTCAAGATATTAACGGGCTTATCGCGGGGCTCACACTTGCATGCGCTGGAGTCTCACAAGCAACAACAGCGGTCAATCAAGCCTTCCAGGAAACAGAAGAACAGAACCGCCATGCGTTAGAAACAGATAAGATTTACGGTCACAACAAAGGCAAGTAATACCGAAATCCCGACATACAAGCATCACCCATCAACGCATTAAAAGACGGGTGTCGGGCAGCTTGCACCGGCCCGACACCCGTTAAGTAAAGAAATCAGTCAACCTGCGCGCCTCGGTAATGAGGGTTCGCGAGGTTTTCCGGCGAAAGAATCGCCTCGACCTCTTCATCCGAAAGCAATCCCATCTCGGCAATCACTTCGCGAACAGTCTTCCCCTCCGCAGCAGCACGCTTACCCACAACATCTCCGAGGTGGTGCCCGATAACGTCATTGAAGTACGTGACAATACCAATAGAGTTCTCAACGTAGGAACGGCAAACCTCGACATTCGCCGTGATTCCGTTGACGCAGCGCTCACGAAGAGTGTCGCACGCATTAACTAGAAGATCGATCGATTCGAAGGTTGCCTGCGCAATAACTGGCTCCATGACGTTCAACTGAAGCTGTCCAGCTTCAGCGGCCATAGTAACAGTCTGATCATTTCCAATGACCTTAAAGCAGACCTGGTTGACGACCTCGGGAATAATCGGGTTCACCTTCGCAGGCATGATCGACGAACCTGCAGCCATCTCAGGAAGATTAATTTCGTTCAAACCAGCGCGTGGTCCCGAAGCAAGCAAACGAAGGTCATTACAAATCTTCGACAGTTTCACGGCTGTGCGCTTAATTGCCGCATGCATTGACACATACGCACCGGTGTCGGAAGTTGCCTCAACCAAGTGGGTTGCAGCCTTAACTCGAGAGCCGGTAATACGGCGCAAGTGACGAACAACCACGTCCTGGTAACCAGTAGGAGTATTTAACCCCGTACCGATTGCCGTTGCACCCAAGTTTGTTTCCAGGAGAAGCTCTGCATTCACTTCAAGACGCGGATCTTCCTCACGAAGCGTAACTGCAAAGGCCGTCATTTCCTGTCCAAGCGTCATCGGCACCGCATCCTGCAGCTGAGTACGCCCCATGGTCAGCACATCACGGAACTCATCGCCCTTCGCGGCGAAAGCATCGGCAAGATCCTCTACAGCACTGCGAAGCCTCTCGATCTTTCCGTGAAGTGCCAAGCGAAATGCGGTCGGATAGGCATCGTTCGTCGACTGCGAATGATTCACGTGGTCATTGGGGTTGATCACGTCATAATCCCCACGAGGTAGCCCAAGCATCTCCAACGCGCGATTCGCAATAACCTCATTGGCATTCATATTGACGCTGGTACCCGCGCCACCCTGGAATTGATCAATCGGAAATTGATCCATGCAGGTTCCATGAGTCAAAATATCGTCACAAGCCGCAACAATAGCCTCTGCGGTCTTAGCGCTGATTACATGGAGTTCACGATTTGCCAGAGCGCAAGCCTTTTTCACCTGGATGATTGCGCGGATCATCTCAGGAACTTGGTTGATTGTCCGACCACTGATTTGATAGTTCTCAAGGGCGCGAAGCGTATGGATTCCCCAGTATGCCTCATCAGGAACTTCTCGCGTACCAAGCAGATCTTCTTCGATTCGTGCCACCTGTGATTCTCCTTGAGTTGGTGTGGTCGCAGACAATAACACCATTCTAGGTCAGAAGTTTGAGACTACCTCACCAGCTCACCGGCACTGCTCGCAATATCTCCGATGGTCACCCATTGGGATACCGCGGCATCCGGGATAGTGATTGCCAGTTCACGTTCGATGGCCGAAACAGCGGCATAAAGAGATAACTTGTCCAGATCAAGCTCGCTCAATAAGGACGAATCATCGATATTCTCTGGAACTACTGAAGCGTTTGAAACAAGCGCATCCTGCACAACCTGACGCACGTGCTCAGCGCGTTCTTCTGCAGCCTGCTCACGTGCCCCTTCAATTGCCTCAACAGGGGCAGCATCAGAATTCGAGGCTAAAGCCTGTCCCAGCGCATCGCCTAAAAGGTCACCGATAGTACCCATAGATTATTAACCTACGCGGTTAAGCCAGCGAACAGGCGCTCCTGCTCCTGCATGACGGAAGGGCTCGAGCTCATCATCCCAAGCCTGGCCCAAAGCCAGATCGAGGCCTTCACGCAGTTCTTCATAAGAACTTGCCTTTTCGATAGCTGCACGCACGCGGTCTTCGGGAACGACGACATTGCCAACGCTGTCCATCTGCGCATGGAAAATACCCAATGACGGCGTATGCGACCAGCGTCCTGCATCGCACGAGGGGCTGGCTTCTTCGGTGACCTCGTAGCGCAGGTGCTCCCAGCCGCGTAGTGCCGAGGCCAAGCGAGCTCCCGTACCGGCGCTTCCCACCCAGGAGTATTCGCAACGGAGCATTCCCGGGGCAGCCTCTTGGGGGGTCCACTGAAGGTGAACTTCACTTCCCAAGGCAGCACCGACAGCCCACTCGATGTGCGGACATAGAGCGGGCGGCGTTGAGTGTACAAAAAGTACACCGCGGGTATAGGACCCTCGCATTGTGGCCTCCTGTGTTTGAGGATCGTCTTCCCCTACGCCCTCAATCCAATGCCACAGCAAACGGTGTGCATTCATTCTAACGCAAAAACTGCGGCGGATCGCGTGGGATCCGCCGCAGTTGCGCAAAGATCAGTTCGACATCTGTCTTTTAATAGTTTGCCTCGCGAATTTCACGCAGAGCGCGTTTACGCGTCTTGCGATCCAGTCGATCAATATAGAGCATGCCGTCAAGGTGATCACACTCGTGCTGAATGCAACGAGCCATCAGTTCTTCACCCTCGATCACTACCGACTTTCCATCCAAGTCAATACCTTCGCAGCGGGCATACCACGCGCGCTCCGTGGGGAACCAAAGCTGGGGAACAGACAAACAGCCTTCGTCACCGTCCTGATACTCGTCTTTGCTGAGCTCAACGATCTTCGGGTTCAAAACGTAGCCGATCTCCCCGTCAATGTTGTACGAGAATGCACGCAGCCCCACACCAATTTGGTTGGCGGCAAGACCTGCACGTCCATCCATATCAACGGTCTCAAGCAAGTCTTCGACCAGTGCCTTCACAGAAGCATCGATATCAGTAATGGGATCACAGGGGGTTCGAAGGACCGGATCACCGATCACACGGATCTCACGCAGAGCCATTTACTTACCCTCCCCCATCAGCTCACGATGAAGCTGCTCGATACGCTCAACCGCAGATTCAACCGGAACCTCGAAAGACTCACCGCTTGCACGAAGACGAATCTCGACCTTTCCATCTGCCAATCCGCGGCCAATAACAACCGCAATCGGAAGACCTACCAGTTCCGCATCAGCAAACTTCACGCCGGCAGATACCTTGCGACGATCATCAAAGAGAACATCGAAGCCATCGCGGTCCAGTGCTGATGAGATCGACTCAGCAGCCTCGAAAATCTCATCCGTCTTACCCGTAGCAAGAACGTGAACATCAAATGGTGCAATATTCGCAGGCCACGCCAAACCGCGCTCGTCACTGTTGGACTCAGCAAGTGCAGCCAGAACACGCGAAACACCAATGCCGTAAGAGCCCATGGTGACAACCTGGCTCTTGCCGTTTTGGTCCAGAACAGTCAGGCCCAGGGACTTTGCATACTTGCGGCCCAGCTGGAAGATATGACCAACTTCGATGCCGCGCTCCAAGTGAAGCGGACCAGAGCCATCTGGAGCCTGATCTCCCTCGCGAACTTCGGCAGCCTCGATGGTACCGTCGGCGGTAAAATCACGCCCCATCGTCAGCCAGTACACGTGCTTCCCGGGAGTATTTGCACCAGCAATCCACGTGGTTCCATCAACCACGCGAGGATCAACCAAGAAGCGAATCCCGCCCACAGAATTACCATCCTCATCGAGGTGGCGAGCAGGCGAATTCGGTCCTGCAGCCATGGGACCGATGTAACCGGGAACCAGCTCGGGGTGCTTTGCCAGATCTTCCGGACCGGCCATTTCAACTTCCGCTGGTGCGACCGAAGCCTCAAGACGCTTCATATCGACATCACGATCACCAGGCACGCCCAAGAGGACGACCTCACGCTCACCGTCGGGATGCGTGAGCGTGACGACGAAGCTCTTCAACGTATCCGAGGCCTGCCAGGGGCGGTCATCGCGGGGGTAAAGCTCATTGGAGCGTTCAACCAAGGCCTCGATAGACGGAGCATTGGGAGTTTCGCGCATCTCAAATTCGGGAATCCCATCGAAAGGAAGCGGCTGCGGAGCAGGCGTCACCACGGCCTCGGCGTTGGCAGCGTAGCCTCCCGGAGAACGCACAAAAGTATCCTCACCAATCGGGCTGGGGTGAAGGAATTCCTCGGAACGAGAACCACCCATGGCACCCGACATCGCGGAAACGATGACGTACTCCAAGCCCAGACGCTTAAAGATGCGCTCGTAGGCATCGCGTTCATTCTGGTAGGCAACATCCAGACCAGCATCATCAATATCGAAGGAATATGCATCCTTCATGACGAACTCACGGCCTCGGATCAAACCCGCGCGCGGACGGGCCTCATCGCGGTACTTCGTCTGAATCTGGTAGATCGTCAGAGGCAGGTCCTTGTACGAAGAGTACTGATCCTTCACCAAGAGGGTGAACATCTCTTCATGGGTAGGAGCCAAGAGGTAGTCCCCGCCCTTACGGTCTTGCAGCTTGAACAGGGTCGGACCGTATTCATCCCAACGATCCGTAGCCTTGTAAGGCTCTGCAGGAAGAAGCGCAGGAAGGTGGACTTCCTGAGCGCCGATACGGTCCATCTCCTCACGAACAATTGCCTCTACCTTGCGCAACAGGCGCAGGCCAAGAGGAAGCCACGTGTAGATACCGGGGGCAGTACGACGAATGTAGCCCGCACGGACAAGGAGCTTATGGGAAACAACTTCGGCATCAGCCGGATCTTCGCGCAGCGTGCGCAGGAAGAAAGAGGAAAGAGTTCTTAACACACCTCAATCCTAAAGCACAGCGGGCACAGGCACGAAGCCTGCACCCGCCGTGGAGTATTGTTCAGCTCACAAAGCCTCTGCGGCTTCCTTCAAATCACGCAGCATCGACATGGTCGAGTAGGACTCGGCACACACGCCGGCCCAGAGGCGCCAGATGGGAGTCGACTCGGTGGCCTGGTGACGCTCACGCAGGTGAAGGCGGGTGCGCCCATTGGCCTCGGGAAGTAGAGCAAAAGTGCAGGTACCGGTGTACTCATCCACTTCGTCTTCCCACTCCAGATTGCGTCCCGGAGCGGGAACGCGAATCACCAGGCAATCACCCTCCTGGCGGATCAGGACACGCCCGTCCTCATCCTCTTCAAAAGCAGCATCGATGACTTCCCACACGCGAGTCGGCAGTGCGTCAATCTCTACCGCACGATCAACGACGACATCAGCATTCGGAAGCTCAAGATCGCCGGGAAGCGAGACCGAGGCCTCAGAACGAGTCAGGCCAATACGGCGCGGAAAACCCGTCGCGTAAATTGCGCCAGCACAGCCCAGGATTCCCAGAGCAGCTACGGTACGAATCTTCATAACAAATCCCCTTTGATCAGGCTGTTACACTCAATGTTCTTATACGGAAGGATACGTGAAATATTCGCGGTTGTGACCCTTATCGGACAACCGGCAGAACTTCGACAGATCCTTCGCCTTCTTCAAGTCCCATTTCTTCAGCAAGCAGGTTCGCATGCTTAATAAGGGTTGGGACAATGTCATCTTCGGGAACGGTTTCAACAACCTCCCCCCGGATGAAGATCTGTCCCTTGCCATTGCCTGAGGCCACACCGAGGTCAGCCTCACGAGCCTCGCCTGGCCCATTCACGACGCAGCCCATGACGGCAACGCGAAGGGGAACAGTCAGATCCTTGAGGCCTTCGGTGACATTTTCTGCCAGCGTCCAAACATCAACCTGCGCACGCCCACAGGAAGGACAGGAAACAATCTCGAGGGTCTTCTCACGCAGGCCCATGAATTCCAAGAGCTTCGTACCGACCTTGACCTCTTCAACAGGAGGTGCCGAAAGAGAGACACGGATCGTATCGCCAATACCATCAGCCAAGAGCACGCCGAAAGCTGCGCAGGACTTAATGGTTCCCTGAAAGGCTGGCCCAGCCTCGGTCACGCCGAGGTGAAGCGGCCAATCGCCCTTTTCAGAGAGCAAACGGTAGGCCTGAATCATGGTCAAAACATCGTGGTGCTTCACCGAAATCTTGAAATCGTGGAAGTCGTTTTCTTCAAAGAGCGATGCTTCCCAGACCGCTGATTCGACAAGTGCTTCGGGGGTTGCACGACCGTACTTCTTGAGAAGACGCGGATCCAAAGAACCCGCATTCACACCAATACGTAGCGAGGTTCCATGATCGGAAGCAGCGCGGCAAATTTCCTTCACCTGATCATCGAACTTACGAATATTTCCGGGGTTCACACGAACCGCACCGCAACCGGCCTCAATCGCTGCAAAAACATACTTCGGGTTGAAGTGAATATCAGCAATGACAGGAATACGCGATTGCTTGACAATGATCGGCAGCGCTTCAGCATCCTTATCGGTCGGGCAGGCGACACGAACAATGTCGCAGCCCGCTGCGGTGAGCTCTGCAATCTGCTGCAGCGTTGCGCCGATATCGTGGGTCTTCGTTGTGGTCATCGACTGAACAGAAACGGGAGCACCCCCGCCAACAGGCACATCCCCCACCATGATTTGACGAGTCTTGCGGCGCGGAAAAGGAGCTTCGTGGACGCTGGGCATCCCTAAGTTTATTTCAGTCACCTTGTCATTATCTCCCACTTGTATGCAGCTGGCACCCGGGCCAGCCAGAGGCTGATGAAAACCGATGAAAGCTCGCAGTGCTGTGAGCGGCCTATTGCAGGCTGATTGGCACGACGATGTCTGCAATCATCAGCAGGACCGTCATCGCTACCAAAATAGTGCCCATCGTGTATGTCAGTGGCATAAGCCGCGCAGTATCGACCGGTGGCGGCACTTCTCTTCCACATACCCGAGCAAGGCCTCGCCGAATCCATTCGTAGATTGCCGGAACGATATGTCCACCATCGAGCGGCGGGAAAGGAAGAAGATTAAACACGAAGAGCGCCATGTTGAGAGAAGCCAGAATCGACAGTAATAGCGCCGCCGATCGCATCCAGCCGCCGCTGCTTGCCGTAGCATCAGACGACGTTGCATCTGCAGCAATCCTGCCGATACCGACGACCGACATGACGCCACCCGAATCACGGGGTGCACCCGTGAAAATCGAACGGCCAACATCCCACAGGGCAATTGGCAGGCGGGCAACAACGCTCACTGTGCCGGTAAAGGTCTCCCCTACGGCGGAGGCGACAGTTCCTACGCTGGCAGCTTGATATTCAGTCCCCGCAATGACACCAATGCTGACGCTATCTCCCGATCGCAACGGATCAACTTTCACATGAAAAAGTTGGCCATTTCGCAGGTAGTCAATATCGATACTGCCCTGTGAGCCTGCAACGTTTTGACGCATCTGCTCCCACGAGGTCACGGCACTACCGTTGACTCCTGTGATCGTATCCCCCGCTCGAATACCTGCGGCGTATGCCGGCGCATCGACAGTGGCTCCCTGAGTAGTCAGCTGCTGCGGAACCTCACTCAGCGTCAAAGAAGCTTTGGGAATTCCAATTCCGACCAGAGCAATCGATAGGAAGAGAATTGAAAGGAACAGATTGACCAGCGGACCACTGATCATGACGATGATCTTCTGTGCGGGATGAAGAAGATAAAATGCGCGAGAGCCGAAGCCTTCAGGAATTTCTTCCATGCTGGCCTCACGAGCCTCCTGGGCAAGGGTCGGCTTTCCGCGTCGATTCGTCGTTTTCACCCCGTCACGAGCCGGTGCAAACATCCCTACCAAACGAACGTAGCCACCCAGAAGAATCGCTCGAAGAGAATAGGTCGTCTCCCCTTTTTTGACGCCAAAAATCTGAGGCCCAAAACCAACAGCAAATTCAGGAACGTAAACGCCAAATTTCTTTGCAGGAATCATATGGCCACATTCGTGAAGTGCGACAGAAATTAACAACCCCACGACGATGACTAGAACACCGATAATTCCCACGAAAATCCTTTTTCTTTCCTCTCACATGATGTGAGAACGAGCAGAAGCCTTCGCCCACTCTTGGGCGCCAAGAATATCGTCCAGCGTAGGCTCATCGATGCCTTGGTGCTCGGCCAGAACTTCCTCAAGAAGATCCACGATTGACAGATACGCAAGCTGTCCGCGTAGAAATGCATCAACGAAAACTTCGTTTGCGGCGTTGTACACAGCGGGATGGGTCGGCGATTCACTAACAGCCGCACGTGCCAAATTTATCGCTGGGAAAGTCTGCGAATCAACCGGCTCAAAAGTCCATTCTTGTCGCTGAAGGAAATCCACCGGTTTTTCGATATCTGGAAGTCGCTTGGGCCATGTCAATCCCAATGCAATAGGAAGCTTCATATCGGGGGGCGAGGCTTGTGCAATCGTCGCCCCGTCCTTCCAGGTCACCATGGAGTGAACGATGGACTGAGGATGGACAACTGGGACAATATCCGAGGCGGGAACATCGAACAGAAGATGCGCCTCGATGAGTTCTAGGCCTTTATTGACCAGAGTGGATGAGTTAATGGTGACAACAGGTCCCATATTCCACGTTGGGTGCGCCAGCGCCTGCTGCGGGGTTACTTCCGCTAGATCAGCGCGTTTCTTTCCCCTAAAAGGCCCTCCCGAGGCCGTGAGAACCAATTGCGCAAGCTCACTCTTGCCGGTGACTCGCTGTGCGGTCAAACCTCTTTCGTGAACTCCGCTGGCAAGACATTGGGCAATGGCCGAGTGTTCTGAATCGACGGGGACGATTTGCCCATCGCGCTTCATTGCACGCCGAACTAGGGGGCCACCAACAACCAAGGATTCTTTATTTGCCAAGGCAAGGGTCGATCCGGCCCCGAGGGCGGCAAGGGTGGGACCAAGGCCAACACCGCCGGTAATACCGTTGAGGACGACTGCATGAGGGAAGGACCCCGCAATCTGTGTTGAGGCATCCGGCCCAACCAAAATCTCTGGAATTTCACCAGCAGCTGCAGCAATCAGGCGCTCAAGGCTGTGCGCATCACCATCGTGGATGCCAACGACCCGAGGTCGATAACGAACACATTGCTCCGCCAAAAGCTCAAGAGAGCGGCCGCCAGCGCTCAGCGCGACAACCTCGAAATCGTCGTGGTGCTGGTCAATAACCTCAAGCGCCTGTGTGCCGATTGATCCCGTAGAACCAAGCAGAACAACCTGTGTACTCATGTGTCAGTTCACTGAAAGAAGGATTTCAACGGCGCGCCCAAGATAGGCATCGACCGGACCCATTGCATAGGCTTTTTTACCGCGCGCGGACTTGAAAAGCGCATGCCGCACATCATCAGCAGCCAGATCCTCACGATCGTCAAAGAAAGCTGCAATCTGGTCCAAAAGGTCATCGACCTGTTCAGCGTTATAGCCGATTCCCGAACGGGGATGTGAAAAACGCTGTCCATAGGGGCGGAGCAGACGCGGATACAGTGTCGTCGCACGATCGGCTACCTTTTCGTACCAAGCGCCTTCGCCATTAACAGCGATGTGATCGGCACGGTCGCGCTGGACAAAAGCAGCTTCAAGTCGGCTCATTGCCGCATCTACCGCTTGGGTGTCATAGCCATTACGTTGCCTCGGGAAGGACGCTTGACGAACCTGTTCAGCACTGAACTGTTCAGCCGGAAGCCCTCCTTCATATGCATGACGAGCATCGATGAAGAACTCATCTACGGCATCCTTACCGTAACCGCGCCGGAAAATTCCCGTAGTCGGGAAAGCGTCGCTCATCACTTCTCCTCTTCGTGTGCACTATTTTCACGTGCACTCTGACGTGCACGCTCACGGTTATTAACAGCCGTTGCGAGCTGACCGCAAGCCCCGTCGATATCGGAACCACGTGTGTCTCGAATCGTTGTCGAGATTCCATTGTCTCGCAGCGTCTTCACAAATGCATCCTGCGCCCGACGGGTGGATGCAGTCCAGATCGAACCAGGAGTGGGATTCAACGGAATGGGATTGACGTGTGCCCATCCCTTGCCTCTCTTGTTGAGTTCATCTGCTAGCAACTGAGCACGCCAAACCTGATCGTTCATGTCTTTAATCAGCGCATACTCGATAGAAACGCGCCGACCAGTAGCCACAAAGTACCTACGCGCCGCGTCCAGAAGCTCCCCGACTTTCCATCTGGAATTAATAGGAATGAGCTCATCGCGAAGGTCATCATCCGGTGTGTGCAGTGAGACCGCAAGAGTCACCGGAAGACCTTCTTGAGAGAGACGATCAATTGCGGGAACCAAGCCAACCGTTGAAACCGTCACGTTCCGTGCAGACATCCCAAAACCGGCAGGTGCGGGATCGATAATGCGGTGAAGAGCTGCGACTACTGCCTTGTAGTTGGCTAAAGGCTCCCCCATTCCCATGAAGACCACATTTGACAGGTGTGTTGGAGAGCCCCCAACCAGCCCTTCTTCACATGCTTGGTGGGCAGCACGCACTTGGTCAATAATCTCTGCGGTTGAAAGATTTCGGGTGAGCCCCATCTGCCCCGTAGCGCAGAAAGGACAACCCATGCCGCATCCAGCTTGGGAAGAGATGCAGAGCGTCGTACGGTCGGTATAGCGCATCAAAACAGATTCGACGCGGGCACCATCATAAAGTTCCCATAGGTGCTTGAGCGTTTCCCCGCCATCAGCTTCCAGAACAGCAACCTCACGGACAAGAGATGGAAGGAGAGTCGATGCAATAAGATCGTGGGCGCTCTTTGGCACGTCCGTCATGAAAGCAGGATCGCTGATATGACGCTCAAAGTAGTGGCGCGACAACTGATCAGCGCGGAAGGAAGGAAGTCCGGCCTCGGAGACAAACTCCTTGCGTTCCTTCTGATCAAAATCTGCAAGGTGGCGAGGAGCCTTACCGCGCCGACGCGCTGCAAAAGTAACTCGAGGCTTCGCATCAGGCGAGGTCGCACCCTCTGGTAACTGGTCGGTTGGGCGAACTTCTCGTCTTGCTCGATTGGTTGTGCTCATTCGTTGCTCCTCCTCTCCCCGTGCATAGCCTAGTCGCATGCACCCTCAAGTGCTTTCATTCAGATGCGAACTTAACGCAAAGCGAAAATAAAGATCACATAGAAAACAGGGGCGGTCATCACCAGCGAATCAACACGATCAAGCACACCGCCGTGTCCTGGGATCAATCCTGACATGTCTTTGAGCCCAACCTCACGCTTAATCAAAGATTCGGTGAGGTCCCCAATCGTCGCGCACACGCAGCCACAGACACCGGCAATGACACCCCACCACCACGTTGCACCCAGCAGCATAAAGCCACCGATTCCAGTAAGGATGCAGAAAAGCAAAGAACCGATGAAGCCTTCCCAGGACTTCTTCGGAGAGAGCCGCGGTGCCATGGGGTGTTTACCAAACATAATCCCTGCAAGCCACCCACCGATGTCATTGAAGCAGGTGACAAGGACATAAACACCGATCACCGCTGGCGAGCGAAAATCTCGCAACAAGAGAACAACAAAGCAGGCTAAGAAAGGAACGTAGACGGCGCTGAAGACACTCGCAATGATGTCAGTGATTCTGGAAGGAGTCGGCGCATCCACCAATCTCCATGCGACAACAGCAAAAACCGTCAAGTACAGCGCCATTGTGACGGCCTCGGGACCCAAGAACCACGCGCACACCATCATCCCGATTGCGCCAAGATACAGCGGCGCCATGGCAAGACGCGTCCCCACGCGAGCAAAGGCTCCACCCAGCTCCCATAAACCGAGGAGTGCAATGCAGCATACAAAGGCAACAAAAATACCTTGAACAACAAGCAGTGAAGCAACAAGAAGGGCAATCAGTACGACAGCAGAGGAAACCGCTGCCGGAAGGTTCCTTCCCGCTCGCCCGGTAGGTGCAAGCGGCTGAGTGTTTTCGCGCGGCTCCGGAGAGAAGACGCGCGAAAACACTGAGGGACGCGGTTGATGGGATGAAGCCGACATCAGATTGTCAGGAGTTCGCTTTCCTTCGTAGCCAAAAGCTTGTCGATCAACTCAACACGTGCCTTTGTAGCGGATTCGAGGGCTTTTTCTGCGCGTTCGACCTCATCCTCACCTGCATCGCCGTCCTTCTTCAGGCGATCAAGAGCTTCCTTGGCCTTACGACGGATAGAGCGAACAGAAACGCGAGCGTCTTCGGCTTTGTTCTTTGCCTGCTTCACGTATTCCTTACGGCGTTCTTCAGTCAGTGCAGGCAAAACCACGCGGACAACATTGCCGTCATCGGTCGGGTTGACGCCCAGATCCGACTCACGCAGAGTCTTAATGATTTCTTGAGTCGCAGTGCGGTCGAAAGGCGAAATCAGAACCGTGCGGGCCTCGGGAATCTGGAAAGAGGCGAGTTGCTGCATGGGAGTCGGGGCACCGTAGTAGTCCACCAAGAGCTGTTCAAACATTCCGGCATTTGCGCGGCCAGTACGGATATTTCCGAACTCATGGCGGGCAGCCTCGACCGTCTTATCCATCTTGTCTTCTGCTTCGAGCAGGATGTCATCAATCACGGAAGTGTTCCTTTCAGTGTGATTCGCTGAGCACAAGCGTACCGATTTTTTCGCCTCGTAGCGCTGCAGTAACGTTACCAGCTTCGGACATGCCAAAGACGCGCATTGTGAGACCGTTTTCCTGCCCAAGAGCAAACGCTGCCGCATCGACAACCTTCAGGCCTCGGCTCAAGGCATCTTGGTAGGTGACAAAGTCAAGTTTCTTCGCATCGGGGTTAATTCGGGGATCGTCATCATAGACGCCGTCCACACCATTCTTTGCGACAAGCAGTTCATCGCAATGAGTTTCCAAGGCTCGCTGCGCAGAAACGGTATCGGTGGAGAAATATGGAAGGCCCGCGCCAGCACCAAAAAGAACGACGCGGCCTTTCTCCAAGTGACGGATTGCGCGCAGAGGGATGTAAGGTTCTGCAACCTGCTGCATGGCAATAGCACTCTGGACGCGCGCGGGAACACCGGATTGTTCAATAAAGTCTTGAAGCGCCAGTGCATTCATGACAGTTCCGAGCATTCCCATGTAGTCAGCGCGGGAGCGGTCAAGCCCCTGCCGAGAGAGCTCAGCACCACGGAAAAAGTTACCTCCACCAACGACGACTGCAACCTGGATCCCTGCATGAACGGCATCTGCGATCTGTTCTGCGATTGAACGGACTACCGTGGGATCGAGGCCGACGGAACCTCCGCCGAAAGCCTCACCTGAGAGTTTGAGCAGGACACGACGAGCAGCTGGCATGAATTCTTCTCCTTTGAATATGTGCTGAGTCGAAAGAGATAGGGCGATGGCCCCGCCAGAAGCGGGGCCATCACACGAAATCAGGCGCCGACGTGGACGCGCACGAACTGGGTGACCTTTGCACCAGCCTCGCGCAGGACCTGTCCGACGGACTTTGAAGGATCGCGGGCAAATGCCTGATCGACCAAGCAGTTGTCCTTGTAGAACGCTTCAAGGCGTCCCTGAACGATCTTCGGAACGATGTGCTCGGGCTTGCCTTCCTCAAGGGTGATCTTCTCGAGGGTTGCGCGCTCCTTGTCAAGGACATCGGCAGGAACCGAGTCACGATCGAGGTAGGCGGGCATGTATGCGGCGACGTGCATCGCGATATCGTGGGCAACGCCTGCACCTGCTGCGTCGGTAACGACGAAGACACCAACCTGCGGAGGCAGGTCAGGGCTGGTCTGGTGCAGGTAGAGATCAACGTTCTCGCCCTCAACGCGGATCACGCGGCGGATCTCAAGCTTTTCGCCGATGACAGCGGCCATAGCATCAAGCTGATCCTTAACGGTGGAGTCGCCCATGGGGGCTGCAAGCAGCGAGTCAACATCAGAAGCACCGGAAGCAACTGCGGCTTCGAGTACTGACTTAGCGAAGTCAATGAACTTCTCATTCTTTGCGACGAAGTCGGTCTCGGAGTTGACCTCAACCATAACGCCCACGCCATCTTGAACCGAAGCGGCAAGCAGGCCTGCAGAAGCCTGACGACCCTCACGCTTGGACAGAGACTTCAGACCCTTGAGGCGAATGATCTCGAGAGCCTTCTCGGCATCGCCATCGGCTTCCTGGAGCGCCTTCTTGACGTCCATCATGCCTGCGCCGGTCTTCTCGCGCAGAGCCTTCACATCAGCGGCAGTGAAATTAGCCATTACTGAATTCCTTTCTCAGCTCAGTCCTGTGCGGGCTTTTCGGACTCTTCGGCAACAGCTTCTGCTGCGGACTCGTCAGCCGCAACTTCACCTTCGAGGAGTTCGCGTTCCCACTCAGCCAGAGGCTCAACTGCGGAGGAATCCTCAGAAGCATTCTTACGGCCGGCGCTGCGCGCAAGCAGGCCTTCAGCAACTGCGTCTGCAATCACGCGGGTCAGCAGTGCAACTGCGCGAATTGCGTCGTCGTTGCCGGGAATACGGTAGTCGACCTCATCCGGATCAGCATTGGTGTCCAGGATGGCAACGATCGGGATGTTGAGCTTGCGAGCTTCAGAAACAGCGAGGTGTTCCTTCTTGGGGTCAACGATCCACACTGCGGAAGGCACCTTGACCATATCGCGGATACCGCCGAGGGTGCGAGCAAGCTTGTCCTTCTCGCGACGCATCATGAGCAGTTCCTTCTTGGTGCGACCAGAAGACGCCACATCGTCGAAGTCGATCTGCTCAAGTTCCTTCAGGCGCTGGAGGCGCTTGGAAACGGTGGAGAAGTTGGTGAGCATACCACCGAGCCAGCGGTGGTTCACGTAGGGCATGCCAACGCGCTGTGCCTGCTCGGCGACAGCTTCCTGTGCCTGCTTCTTGGTGCCGACGAAGAGGATGGTTCCGCCGTGTGCAACGGTTTCCTTGACGAAGTCGAAGGCAATATCGATATCGGCAATGGTCTGCTCGAGGTCGATGATGTAGATGCCGTTACGTTCGGTGAGGATGAAGCGCTTCATCTTCGGGTTCCAACGACGGGTCTGGTGCCCGAAGTGAACGCCAGATTCCAGAAGCTGGCGCATGGTGACGATTGCCATTGCATCGTCCTTTCCCCGCTGAGCGGGATCATGGGGTTTCCCCCGGTTTTCTCGGTTAATGTGCCTTTCGGCCCTGGTGCCATGACGTTGCGACCCATTGGACCGTGACGCAACTGCCCCGGCACTTTCACTTCCGTGAGGTGCTCGGAAAATGGCACGCGAAGTCATCCGCATAGCGAATGCTGTTCAATCCTACCGTATTCGTTACGGAGATTCGGCCTTCAGAAGGTGCGCGACGACGAAATTCAGCTTGTGATTGCTCACTTTTTATCCACAGGGTGTACGCCCTCTCCGTGTTGTCCACAGATTCAAGCATGCTCATGCATACAGATGGCTTTTAAAGAGATCGTCGTCTATGGCGATATTTCCTAATCTTCGAAAGAAGCTGACACACATAGGACTGGCAACACTCGTTGCCTTTGCATTTCTAGGTCTACCGGCATACGGCGTCACTCAGCCACATTTCGCTTCGCAGTGGCACCAACCTTTCAGAGGCGGCTTCACCCTGGTTAAAACTTTTAACCCACCGGACAGACCCTGGCTGAGTGGATCTCGAGGAGTATGGCTCAACCTCTATAACCCCCAAGGCACAATCGAATCGCCATGCGATGGCAGGGTGATCTACAGCGCCGATCTCGCTGGTCGAAAGGTTCTTTCAATTGACTGCGGCGGAATCCATTCGACTTTCGAACCTGTGGTGACCACACTGCGCACGGGCCAAAGTGTGAGGCGAGGAGAGCAAATTGCGTCAGTTCCTCCCCTAGGGAGCGAATGGACAAGCACATCTATTCGAGAAGCACAGATTCATTGGGGTGCAAAAGTATCGCGCACTCGATATATCAACCCATTGCGAATGCTCACTGGGCACCCCAGGCTTAAAACCCTTTGAACACGCTAGGCACGCGGGTGTGCTTGTCGATAGATTGCACTTAGGCGCTGGGCATCAACATGCGTATACCTTTGCGTTGTTTGAAGCGAGGAATGCCCAAGCATTTCTTGCACTGCCCGAAGATCGGCTCCCCCACCCAAAATATGCGTTGCTGCGGTATGCCGAAGGGCGTGAGGTGCAATATCTCGAACCCCTGCACGTGCACACATCCGGTGGAGCATTCCTCGGATTACGCGCGGATCGATACGTTTACCTTTGTCACCGACAAAGAGCGCCTTCCCTGCTTCCGGATGGGCCAACTCTTGTCTTGGCCCATTAAGCCAACGCTGAAGGGCGTTGAGACAAGTTCGGGTAAAGGGAACAATGCGTTCCTTGTTTCCTTTACCAATCACACGAAGGGTCATTCCCTGTTGATCAATCGAGGTCGTATCCAAGGAGCAGACTTCGCTCACACGCATTCCAGTCGCGTAAATGGTTTCTAGAATTGCCCAATCTCGTACTGCTGCTGGCGAGGGATCATCACTGGCTTGGAGCTCAGCACATGCAAGGAGACGTTCAGTGTCAGAAACTGTTTGGACCTGCGGAAGCTTTTGATCACCGCGAGCGCTGGTCACAAGCAGCCCGGGATCAGTTGTGAGATAGCCCCGACGGTGAGCCCACGCGGTGAATGAGCGTATCGAGGCAGTCTTCCGTGAGACAGTTGAGCGTGAGTTCCCCTTGCGAAGTTCATCCGCAAGCCACATGCGAATTGCGCGCAAGGTAACGACGTTATTGACGTTATCTACTGTGAGCTCATCGGTATCGGTATTTTCGAGAAATGAATGCAAGTCTCCGATGTAGGCACGCAGAGTATGCGGAGAAACTACAGCATTAGCGCGCAGGTAGGTCTCCCACGCTTCCAGCAGTCTCTCATCCATACCGAGCAGTTTAGTGATGTGGGGATTTACTTCGGTGCCAGCCGCGCTCATCGTTTGCGACATAACCCTCTAATTGAAGTCGAACAAGCGCGATCTTCACGCTCTCTTCATCCAGACCAGCAGCAACCGCCGCTCTTTCAATTGTCATTGAACGCCTCTGCGGAAGCGCCTCAAATACTCTGCGCATCAGTGGCTGAAGCGCATCAATCCCATGATCGGAAGCTACTGGGTCTCCAAATAGTGGCATTTGGTTTTCTTCAGGGAGCTTCTCCCCGATCATGTCGACGATATCTGCCCAATCACGAACGAGTATTCCTCCGTTACGTAACAGTTCGTGGACGCCTCGTGAAGCCTCTGAATAGACCGAGCCGGGAACTCCGCCAACGGGGGTCCCCATCTCTAGTGCCCAACGCGCAGTTGCCAGCGCACCAGAGCGTGGCGAAGCCTCGACGACGACAACCCCAGCGGCAGCTGCGGCGATCAGGCGGTTCCTTCCTAAGAAGCGCCACTTAGCGGGACGGAAAGTGCAGGGAACTTCGGATACTAAGGCCCCTCCACACCTCAGAATCGCACGAAATAGATCGCTATTGCTGGCTGGGTAGAGGTTTCCCAATCCACCAGCCATGTAGGCACAGGTCTGGCCTCGAACATTAACGCTTCCCTGGTGCACCGCGGTATCTATGCCTATCGCCCCGCCCGAGATTGTCCCATAACCACGATGCGACAGCTCTGATGCCAGTTCACTTGCTACTTCGTTCCCATAGTGCGATGAGGCTCGAGCGCCAACGATTGCGATAGCTGGCGACTTCGGCATTTCCCCGATGACCCAGAGCAACCGAGGCTGCCCTTCCCCTAGTTTTTCAAAGCCACCAGGCCAGTCAGGATCGCTCGGAAGAACAAGACGCCCACCGATTTTATTCAAGATTTCCAATTCAACGTGTGGATTCGCAGACAAAGCGCGCGGTCGCCAGCGCTTCCAGCAGGAACGAAATACTTCTTCCTCACTTCTCAAGCACTGAGGGATTACCAGCGTCGAGGCTAAAATCCAAGATTTCGCTTCTTCGTCTCCCAAACGCAGTCGCAAAAGATCAAGGTGCGCATCCGATGGTTCGCTCACGCTATTCCACCAGATTTCGTCGAGTAGTTCGGGGGTCTCATCCAATGCCATAGTTCTCGCCTCCTTGCCTGAGCTGGAGAGCTGCAGAGAACTCATCCAGTCCAATCGAGTTTTTTCCTGAATAATCCGCGCAGGTCCACATAAGTCGCAGTAAGCGATCCGCTCCCCTCATTGAGAGCCGACCTTGATCAACTGAGTGATCGATCATGCTCAGGATCTGATCCGAAGGTGGGTGATGCGATCGAATCCACGAACCCGCGACATCCCGATTCAGACGCCATTGAGTACCTTTAAGTCGATGAGCAGCTCGTTCACGCGCCTCGCAGACCTTGTCTTTGAGTGAATGCGAGTTGAAGTGAGATTCACAAGCAAGATCCGCCTGGCTGGGAACACGCATCGACAGTGTGATGTCAATGCGATCAATCAGAGGTCCTGAAAGACGTGCCAGGTAACGCCTCCTTTGGATGGAGGAGCAGGAACACGAACGAATTCGTCCACCCAGGTGCCCACACGGACAGGGATTTGTTGCCATCACCAATTGGAAAGAAGCCGGGTAACGTGCCGTATGGCCTGAACGCTGGATACGCACCCACCCTGACTCAAGCGGTTGCCGAAGAGAATCCAGAACTGCCGGCGCAAATTCTGTCGCTTCATCAAGAAACAGAATTCCTGCATGCGCCAATGAAGCGGCACCCGGGCGGATCACACCGCTGCCTCCACCAACCATTGCAGGGATCGACATCGAGTGATGCGGAGCTTGAAATGGAGGTTCTGTAAGCAATTGTCCGCTGCTCAAGTCTCCGGCAATCGAATGAATAGCGCTAGCAGTTAAGGCATCGCTTTGTTCAAGTTCTGGAAGGATTGAAGGAAGTCTGGAAGCCATCATCGTCTTCCCGCTTCCGGGTTCGCCGATCATCATCAGATGATGGCCGCCCGAGGCCGCGATGGCGACCGCCTCGATTGCCGAGTTATGCCCACGTACTTGAGAAAAGTCTCCTACTCCCCCGCTTTGCATTGCTTCTTCCCCAGCATTTTTAAGCACCGATTCTTGAGCGGCTAGCCCAAGTACTCGTGCTCGTTTTGCCTGCCCGCCGAATGCCTGGACGAAGTCCGCGAGGTGCGCGAATGCGCACACTTCTATCCCTGGAACGAGTTGGGCTTCGCTGCGCGCCTCAAGAGGAACGAATACTCGGGTAATACCCGATCGTCGCGCCGAAATTACCGCGGGCAAAATTCCCGGAAGAGTATGCAGACTGCCGTCCAAAGCAAGTTCACCAATGAAGACTTCACCTGCAACTCCTGTGCTTTGGATCTTCGAAGTTGCCAGAAGTATCGAGGCGGCAATGGAGAAATCAAATCCCGAGCCCGATTTTGGAAGCCCAGCGGGAGAAAGTCCGACCGTAACGTGCCGGTCGAGAACCTCCAACTCACAGGCTTGGAGGGCTGAGCGAACACGATCGCGAGCCTCTCTTAGGGATGCATCCGGAAGCCCGACGAGGGTGAAATTCACCAGCCCGCGGCCAACATGCGTTTCAACGTCGACGATATTTCCATCTAGGCCCACCAGAGCAATTGCGCGAGTACGTGCAAGCGAAGAAGTCACGCGATCCCCCTGAGCCATTCGATCTTCGGGGGATACCGCAAGAAATCTACACTTCCGCCTTCTCGCAGTTCTTGTCCGCAGGCGCGAGGCACCGTCAACGCAACGATGTCGATACGCAGTTTTGAATGGAGCCTGCGCTGACGAGCCCACTGGGCTGCAAGCCGTCGAAGTTTCAGTACCTTCCGAGTATCAATTGATTCGAGCGCGCTGCCGTAACCAATTCCGACGCGAGTGCGCACCTCGACAACGACTGCGGTATTTCCTTCGCGAGCAAGAATGTCGAGCTCTCCGCGGTTCGAGTCGCGCCAATTCCGTTCAAGAACTTCTAGTCCTTGTTCTTCAATGAAACGACACGCATATTCTTCGCCCGCTTGACCGAGGTATTTTCTGTAGTCCACCACAGCTCCTTCCCGTTGAAGGAAGGATGACAAAACAGGGATTGCAGGAAAGTGTCCACACGAAATTCTGTGGAAAACACCGATGAAGTGTCATCCCTGTGGACAATGCGCCTGCCGCAATAATGAGATGCTCAGCAGACAATGAAGCACGCATCGGATTAGTCGATACGTGCTTTCCAATAGAAGCACCAACTTAAGCGAGAGGGAGCTCAGGCTTATTGAGTTCCTCGACGTTGACATCCTTGTAGGTAACGACGCGCACTGAGTGTACGAATCGCGAGGAACGGTAAATATCCCAGACCCATGCATCGGTCAGGGTCAATTCAAAAAAGATATCCCCGCCAACTGGACGAGCCTGCACATCGACGTGGTTACACAGATAGAAGCGACGTTCAGTTTCGACGACATACTTGAACAAGCCGATGACATCGCGATATTCGCGAAACAGTTCAAGTTCGAGGTTGTTTTCATACGATTCGATATCGCCAGCCATGATCGCCTCCTGTGTTGCTCCCAGTATCTTAGAGCGCGACCGAGTAATTCAGCTTTCGACACCCGGAAGCCGCCATGAGCGCCGGTGAAGCTCCGAAGGACCCAAACGCTTCAAAGCATCGATATGCGCAGCCGAAGAATAGCCTTTGTTCGATGCCCATCCATATCCCGGGTCCTCGTATTCTTCCATCAAGCGATCGCGAAAGACTTTCGCAGCAACTGAAGCAGCAGAAACCGTCGCACACGATGCATCCGCCTTAACACGAGTGACAACCTTTGGGGTAGAGACCGTGGGATAAAGAGGACCATCAAAATCATCAAAAAGATCCGGAGAATCGCTCAGCCAATCGTGGCTTCCATCCAAAATGACGATATCTGCTTGAAAGCCACGATCAGATGCGGCCTTTAAAGCACGCCGTCCAGCAAGTCGAAGTGCGGCAATAATTCCATAACGATCGATCTCATCGTTGCTTGCCTGGCCAATTTCAATGCAGGGACTCCACTGAAAAACAGGCTCAAATAAGGCCTCGCGAGCGCGAAGACTGAGCATCTTTGAATCAGCGAGCCCCAGAAGAACTGGAATCCCAGCAGGAGGAGCGAAAGCCAAGCCAACGCATACCGGACCGGCAAGAGATCCGCGTCCAACCTCGTCCATGCCAGCAACCACACCGAAACTGTGTTGGAGCTCCTCTTCCCACTCTCGGGTGGGAGTAATTTTGGACGAGCGCTTCGGTGCTTCTCCGCGGCTCGAAAAAGTCTGCTTGGAGGCGTTCATTTGGCAGCGGGGACGTCAGCGAAGACCGAGCGGTCCCCCAACCAGCTGACGCGATTGGTTGGCCAAATTACCGCGAATGCACGGCCGACAACGGCACTTTCGGGCACATATGGGGTTTGCCCGTTCCCCATGTGATAACGAGAATCCGCAGAATTTGAACGGTTATCTCCCATAACCCACAGAGAGCCTTCAGGAACAGTGACGTCGAAAGTAATTGACGAGGCCGCACCGTGGTTGGCGATGTAGGGCTCGGTGATCGTGACGCCGTTGACCTGAAGCTTGCCATCTGCCGTACAGCAAGTCACGTGATCGCCGCCTAGACCAATGACTCGCTTCACTAGGGTTTGTTCTCCGCCCGCTGGAAGCAATCCGGTAAATTCAGCCACTTTTCGCAAAGGCGAAGAGGTATCTGTTTCGCTCTTGGCAAGCCATCCCAAAGTGTCATCAAAAACGACAACGTCTCCACGCTTAATGTCTCCCGTGAAGTGGGAAACGCGAGATACAGCGATGCGGTCTTTTTCGACCAGAGTATTACGCATCGACGCAGAGGGAATCCAAAAGACCTGCACAAGGAAGGCGCGTAGAAGCGAGGAAATCACCAGGGCACAGACGACGATTACGGCAAGCTCACGCAGCCAATTGAAGGGGTTCTTCCGTGCCCGACGTTCTTCGCGTTCAATATCCTTAATCGAAGGGCCGTGAGCGACCGGCATTCGGACGGCTCTCCCGCGTGCGCCTGATCGACTCATAAACAGATCCCTTTCCTATGTCTACCGTAAATTCTCACACGTATGCGAAAGCCCGGCATCCTTAAGGATACCGGGCTTATATCGCGAGCGAGTGTCACTCGGCAGATCCGGAGCGGTGCTCCTTGATCTTTGCGGCCTTACCGTGGCGCTCACGCAGGTAGTAGAGCTTTGCGCGGCGCACGTCGCCCTTGGTCACGACCTCGATCTTGTCGATCGTGGGTGCGTGCAGGGGGAAGGTACGCTCAACACCGACACCGAAGGAAACCTTGCGGACGGTGAAAGTTTCGGAAACACCGTGGCCACGACGTGCGATAACAACGCCCTGGAAAACCTGGATACGCGAGCGGTTACCTTCGATAACCTTCACGTGAACCTTAACGGTATCGCCTGCACGGAAAGCAGGGATGTCTTCGCGCAGCGATGCTGCATCGACGGCGTCCAGCTTTTGCATTTTCACTCCTTGACGCTTCTGCCGCAGGTCAGTCACGTCTTTTCGGCAGGTCAAGCCTGCGTTTCTTCATGTATCTGTATGATCCGGCGGCCCCCCACGGCAGGTAACGCCACACACAGACCGTTTAATTTTGCCACAGCTCAGGTACTAAAGAACACCCCGAAAGCCCAGAAGTGTGAGCACGCAGCGGTGATTTCGCTAACTCTGCGCGGGACGAATCATGACGACGTCGGTGGCCTCGGTATTGGCACTCAAACGGAAATGACGCCTTCCTGCCTTTTTAAAACCGTGCTTGCGATAGAAACGCTGTGCGCGTTCGTTATAGATGTGTGTTCCTAAAACGATTTGGCTTGCGCCTTCTTCTCTGGCAATACGAATCGTATGCTCCAGAATCGCTCCAGCAATGCCGCTGCCGTGAACCTCTTCGCACGCATAGCACTTCGACAGATAGGCAGCACGATCATCCAAGGGGTACTTGCCATTTCCTCGCGGCATATCTTTCGGACTGCGTAAGAAAATCAAGGTGTAGGCAAGCAGCTGGCCTTCACTCTCTGCAAGGAAACAACGCGCATTGGGATCAGCAAGGTATTCCTCGAAAACCTGAGGATTCAATCCATCGGAAATAAAAGCCTGGACATCTTCCTCAGGAATAAAGTCCGGGGGTGCCATGGGGAAAGTGAGGCTGGCAAGCTCACTGATGCGCTCGGCCTCGTCAGGGCGCGCAGCACGAATCTCAATGGGCACAACGTGATCCTCACGCATCAGCACACCGTTCTCCGCCAAAATTTCCCTGTCTTGGGTACTCAGCTGGTCAGCCGACGAGCATGCAATACGCGCAATGATATCCGGGCGTCGTTGCGCTGTACGCTCAAGACTACGATCTAGACGCCAACGATCGATCTTTGCGTGGTCACCGGACATTAATACATCGGGAACCTGGTGCCCGCGCCATTCTTGCGGCTTCGTGTAAACCGGGTATTCCAAGAGGCCAATACCGCTATGGGATTCTTCAACCAGAGAATCGGGGTTCCCAATCACTCCGTCGATCAAGCGACCAACAGCTTCAACCAAGACCAAGGCTGCCACTTCCCCACCGTTGAGGACGTAATCCCCGATAGAGAATTCTTCAACCACCACGCCACGGCTACGGTAGTGATCAGCAACGCGCTGATCAATGCCTTCGTATCGTCCGCAGGCAATGATGATTCGATCGAAATGCGAAAGTTCCTCTGCTTTTCTCTGGTTAAAAGGGATTCCCGAAGGTGTGGGGATTGCTAGAACGCACTTTCCGGCCTCTGCACCGATGACGGTATCCAGTGCCTCTCCCCAGACATCAGGCCTCATGACCATACCCGCACCCCCACCATACGGGGTGTCATCAACCGTTCGATGACGATCATGAGTCCATGAACGCAGGTCATGGACGTGAATGTCCAGCTGACCGCTTTGACGGGCCTTCCCCATGAGAGAAAGATCGAGAGCGGCAAAGTACTGCGGGAAAATGCTCAGCAGATCGATACGCATAGGCTTCCTCTTCCTCAGCGGGCCTCAATGGCTTGATCGTCAAAAAGCCCGGGCAGCGGCTCGATCGTCACAGTACCGTTTGGGATGTCAACTGTGGGGACAAGTTGATGGACAAAGGGAACCATAACAGTGCTTGCGAAGGTCTTTACTAATAGGAGATCCTGAGCGGCTCCCATTTGGAGCCCTTGAACCACGCCCAGCTCATTCCCCTGAGGATCAACTGCGCGCAGGCCCTTGAGCTGATGCGGATACCACGCATCTTCTTCTTCCCTCTCATCGACAAGCAGACGAGCGCCGCGCAATGCTTCGGCGTCCTCGCGGCTTGAAACCTCATCAAAAAGGGCGATCATGCGATCTTTTTGCTGACGAATTGAAGAAAGCGTGAGCTTGGGAAACGCCGCATTCGAGGTCGAGAAGCTTTCTCCAGGGGTAAAAAGCTGCGGATCGTCGCTTCGAATATCGACAATGACTTCCCCACGCAGTCCGTGTGCGGGTCCGATCTGTGCTGCCGTCATGAGCATGGGATGAATCCTTTTCGGGGGTATGCCAAACGGGGACCTGTTTAAGCCAGGTCCCCGTTTGAGATCACTAAGTTGTCACTCGCGGTCGGTGTCAACGACATCAACGCGGACATTTCCCCGGGGAGAAAGCGCGTTCATTACCGTGCGCAGCGCACGGGCCGTACGACCTCCGCGGCCGATGACACGCCCCAGATCCTCAGGGTTCACACGAACCTCAAGCATCTGCCCGCGACGCATGTTGCGAGAAGAAACCCGCACGTCTTCGGGGTGATCAACGATTCCGCTGACCAGGTGTTCGAGTGCATCAGCAAGCATGATCAGGCTTCCTCGCCGGCTTCTTCAGCCTTGGGCTCTTCTGCAGCTTCTTCAGCGGCAGCGGCCTGTGCGGCTTCCTCTTCAGCCTTGCGAGCAGCTTCTTCCTCAGCCTTCTTGGCGGAGGCGTCTGCCTTGCGCTTCTCAGCAGCGGCTTCGGCGTCCTTGATCGCCTGAGCAGCAGCGGCTGCCTTGTCGGCATCTGCGTACTGCACGCGGGACACTGCGTCTGCCTTGCCATTGAAGCGAGCGATGTCACCGGTCAGGACCAGCAGGTTACGAACCTGGTCCGAGGGCTGTGCGCCAACGCCGAGCCAGTACTGAACGCGGTCAGACTTGATCTCGATGGTCGAGGGGTTCGGGGTCGGATCGTACAGACCGACCTCTTCGATGACGCGTCCATCACGCTTCTTGCGCGAGTCAACGACAACGACACGGTAAACGGGTGCATGGATCTTGCCCATGCGCTTCAAACGAATGCGAACTGCCACTGTTGTGGTCACTCCTGTTTCAAATCGGTGTGGGATAGACATACGTCAGGTAGGGAAACACAGACGATGATTATCCCGGGACGCGACGAACTCAGATGAGAGGGCTCTTCGCACGTCGAGTACAGCGATTAATTATGCCAGTTTTAGCTGGTCTTTCCAAGCCAATCGGCGTCAGACTCAGCCAATTCACGGTGGTCTTGGTCACCGCTCATGCGAAGAGGTTGAAGAAAGCGCGACAAGCTCTCCGCCTCGACACAGCCAAAGAGGTGCGAGAAGTGCATCAATGTCGTCGGGACAAGCAGAGTATCCGACAAGATCAGCACTTCCTCCAACGAGCCCTTCGTCAACCCCCAGATAGCGGCGCGTTTCCAAAGTTGCCCTTTGAAGAATTTCACGAGGCCTCACCCCAAGTCCGCCCCACGCGCGCAGTTCAGCAAGGATACTTCCGGGTTCTTGGTAGCCGCCCGTATCGCTTGCAGGTAAGAGCGTAATTCCAGAGTCGAAGAGCTCTTGAGCCTGCTCGTATCTGCCTTGCCAAAGCGTATTCATTGTTGCTGAATATCGCGGATATTTGCGTGCCGCCTGCTCAGAAAATTCCTTGAACAATTCACGCTGAAGCATGGTGACAGACACAGCGATCCCACGTTTTTTCGCTTCGCAGATCTGATCTTTATCCATACCACTGGCATGTTCGATATCATCAACACCTGCTTCAATGAGGTCATCGATGACGCGCGAGGAAAAGGCATGGACCGCCACACGCCCTCCGGCCTCGTGGACCCCGGCGACAGCCTCGATAAGGATTTCACGAGGCCACAGGGGCTCGAGGTCAGCCTCCACTCCCCCGCTGCGGTCAATCCAGTCGCCAACGATCTTCACCCACCCATCGCCGCGCGCACACTCTTCACGCGCGATATCTGGCAGCTCACGAACATCGCTGATCTCACGCGCAAGACCCCGGATATACCTCATTGGCCGAGCGATATGACGACCGCACCGGATAAGAGTCGGATATCGGGGCTCATCATTTACCCACGAAGTGTCAACTGGCGAGCCACAATCTCGCAGAAGAGTCACCCCGGCGCGAAGCATGGCATCAAGTTGCTCGCGTTGTTGAGCGCGCTCAAGAGACGTCGCAGCTGCACCGACACCGATGTGACAGTGCACATCTGCAAAAGCGGGTGCAGCCCACCCACTCAGAACTCGCGAATAGGCAGGAATCTCATCGACGGGCGAGATTACTGGAGTTAATTTCCACTGACCACTGACCCATCCCGAATCAGTAAAAAGGTGCCCGTCGAAATACATCAGCCTCGGCCGAGCATGCGTCGGATATCTTCGGGCAGATCATCCAAGGTCGGGCGCGGCGCGTTGGGTGCCTGCGCGGGTGTTTCAGTCACGCCGAATGCGGATCCCGCCGGAGCTGAAGGACGCTGTTCACGAGGAAGCATCGCCTCTAATTCCTGCTGACGACGCTTTGCAGGGTTACCACTTCGCGCCTTCTTTGCAACGCGAGCGCGCTGGGCACGATCCTTACGCGCCTGCGCCTTTTGCTTGGCCTTACCACCGCTGCCAGGCATCGAACCAAATCCGGGCATTCCTCCCGGGCCCATCTGTCCCATCTGCCCCATCATGGTCTTTGCGGCTTCAAAACGCTTGACTAGGTTATTGACCTCAGCGACCGTCACGCCTGAGCCGCGGGCGATGCGCGAGCGACGAGAGCCATTGAGAATCGAGACATCGGCCCGCTCGGCGGGAGTCATTGAACGGACGATCGCTTCAACGCGATTAACCTCGCGTTCATCGAAATTCTCAAGCTGATCACGCATCTGAGCCATTCCGGGGATCATCCCCAGAACCTTCTTCATAGACCCAAGCTTGCGGACCTGCTGAAGCTGGCTGAGGAAGTCATCAAGCGTAAGTTCACCGGACATGGCCTTCTTGGCCATCTTCTCAGCTTCTTCAGCATCCAAGCGCTTTTCAGCTTGCTCGATGAGCGTCATGATATCGCCCATATCGAGGATTCGAGACGCCATGCGGTCGGCATGGAAACGTTCGAAGTCGTCCAAACCTTCGCCCGTCGAGGCGAAGAGGATGGGAGCTCCCGTTACGCCGCGCACGGAAAGGGCGGCACCGCCTCGGGAATCGCCATCAAGCTTGGAGAGCACGACACCGGTGAAGCCAACACCGTCACGGAATGCGGTCGCGGTATTGACCGCATCCTGACCGATCATGGCGTCAAGGACAAACATCACTTCGTGCGGATTGACAGCCTGGCGAATAGCAATCGCCTGATCCATCATCTCTTGATCGACACCCAAACGGCCCGCGGTATCGACAATCACAACATCGATGCCGTGAGTGATCGCATAATCCAAACCGGAACGTGCCACTTGAACCGGATCACCAACACCGTTACCCGGTTCGGGTGCCCACACCTGAACGCCCGCGCGCTCACCGACAATTTGAAGCTGGCCGACAGCATTGGGACGCTGAAGGTCAGAGGCGACAAGCAGGACGCTCTTTTCCTCTTCACGCAGCCACTTACCAAGTTTTCCGGCCAAAGTCGTCTTACCTGCACCCTGCAGACCTGCGAGCATGAAAACTGTCGGGCCTCGCTGGGCAAAATGCAGCTCTCGGGTTTCGCCACCCAGGATCTCAACAAGTTCATCATGAACAATGCGGACAACCTGTTGACCGGGGTTAAGCGCGCGGGAACGAGCTGCTCCATAGGCCTTCTCGCGAACCTGAGTGGTGAACTGACGAACGACAGGAAGGGCAACGTCAGCATCGATCAGGGCACGACGAATCTCGCTAATAGTCTGATCGACATCAGATTCCGTCAAAACTCCACGCGAACGGAGCCTCTTAAAGGACGCGGTCAAACGATCAGAAAGATCCGAGAAAGCCACTGTGACTACTCCTCACGAGCACAACTTCTAAATAACTAAATGTTAAGAGTAGTGGGTTTTAGCCCACGATTGCATCAACAAAGGACTGCGGATCGAAGGGAGCAAGGTCGTCCGGGCCCTCTCCAAGTCCCACAAACTTGACGGGGACACCCAATGCTCGCTGGACTGAAACCACAATTCCGCCCTTAGCTGAGCCATCCAGCTTGGAGAGCACAATACCTGTTACTCCAGCAACCTCAGCAAAAACTTCAGCCTGTCGAAGACCGTTTTGACCGGTCGTCGCGTCCAGAACCAGAAGGACTTCACTGACTGGAGCGTGCTTTTCCATCACGCGCTTGACCTTACCCAGCTCGTCCATGAGCGCAGACTTCGTCTGAAGTCGGCCCGCGGTATCAACCATGACGACATCGCAGCCCCGTCGAATGCCTTCTTCAACCGATTCAAATGCAACGGACGCCGGGTCAGCACCTTCACGATCAGAACGGACAACATCAACGCCAACGCGACTTCCCCAGGTCTCAAGCTGTTCAGCTGCAGCAGCGCGGAAGGTATCGGCAGCCCCCAGCAAGACCTCATGTCCTTCGGCGCGGAAAATGCGTGCCATTTTTCCAGTGGTTGTCGTCTTGCCGGTTCCGTTAACACCAACCATCAAGATAGTTGCAGGGACCTGAACACCGTCAACGTCTCGAAGCGCTAAGTTCACAGAGCGGTCCATATCGGGATCAACAAGCTTGAGCAGTTCTTCGCGCAAAAGAGCACGCACAACCTGCGGATCCGAAGTGTTCTCAACCTTCACTCGCGTGCGAAGGGCTTCCATCAATTCATCGGTTGCTTCCAAGCCCAAATCTGCGACCAGAAGAGAATCTTCCATCTCTTCCCAATCCGCAGCTGATAGATCGCCGCGCGACAGCAAAGAAAGAAGGGATTTACCCAAGGCTCCCGAACGCGCCAAGCGCGCACGAAGACGTCCCATTCGTGAAGGAATGGATTCGGGGAGCTCAACAGAAGTGCTTTCCGGGTGTTCCTCTCCAATTCCCGAGGCCGAGGTTTCCTCTTGCGAGAACATGTGCTCGGCATGAGGCGCAGCAGCCTCAGAGCGGTCAGCAGTCTGCGCTGCAGCACCATCTCGGGAACGCTGGGCTCCTTCAACCTCGCTTTCCTGAGCTTGCGGAAGTGAAGCCTCAGGGACAACGGAGGTCGATGGGGGCACTTCACTTTGTGTGCGTGACGACTTGAGCGAACGCACAACAAACGAAACAGCCGCGACAAGAACGACAATGACGCCCGCCAAAATGATGGGGGCCACGGGGTTATGAATAAAGTCCATGACAGCCTGCATAGGTCAATCTTCCCTTAGTGCGCTTCTCTTATGCATCTTTCGAGGTATCGGCCTCAGTTGGGGCGGGCTTCGCGTGTGCCCCACGCCTGGTGGCGATATCTTCAATGCGCTCAGTCATTGCTTCCACGGCTTCGAAACCTGGAAGGCCATCCGCCACCATGTACCCACGAGAACCTTTTGAGGACTCAAGGACAGCGTTCATGTTTTCTTCACGAACACTAATTTGCGGGATCTGGGTGGGGATCTCTTGCCCGGACTGATTGCGCAGATGGTCTCTCCACTGATCAGCGCTTCGCCGGTGCAATGCAAAACCTAAAATGACGGCCGAAGCGATGGCAAGCATGACGATCATCGTGACGATGTAGACCGCAATTCCTTCAATCATGCCTTAACTTTCCCATCCCACACGCAGCTGTGCCAAGTGGACACGGTTTATTCGTTTCAATCATTGAGGCGCTGAGAAACCACACGCGTCACGCCATCTCTCATCGTCACGCCATAGAGTGCATCCGCAATCTCCATCGTGCGTTTTTGGTGAGTGATGACAATCAGCTGCGAAGTCGCGCGAAGTTCTTTAAATATTTCCAGCAGACGCGACAAATTGATGTCATCCAAAGCCGCTTCGACCTCATCCATCACGTAGAAGGGGGAAGGACGAGCTTTAAAGATTGCAACCAAGAATGCCAAAGCTGCCAAGGAACGCTCTCCACCAGAAAGCAAAGATAGTCGCTTGACTTTCTTCCCAGCAGGTCGCGCCTCAATCTCAATCCCCGTATCAAGCATGGAATCCGGATCGGTCAAAACCAGACGTCCCTCTCCCCCGGGGAAAAGAACACTAAAAACATGCTCAAAGTGGCGCGCGGTATCCGCCCATGCCTCCTCGAATGCTTCCTGGACCAAGCGATCAACATCCTCGATGATCGTCAGCAGATCTGACTTGGATTTCTTCAGGTCCTGTACCTGGGCAACTAAAAACTCATGGCGTTTGGCAAGTGCTGCGTGTTCTTCCAATGCCAGTGGATTTACGCGTCCAAGTTTTTCAAGCTCTTTCAGTGCCTGATCAAGGGTGCGAACCTGCTCTTCACGCACATAGGGACGAGCGGGGTTTTCAGCATCTTCTCCTGCCTCGATATCTGATTCTGCGGATTCTTCGCTCAAAACGGGAACAAGATTGTGCGGACCGTAGTGCTCAATCAGTTCATCGCTTTCTAAAGAGAGCTCCTCCATGGCACGCGTCTCTAATTGTTCAACCCGCATCCGCAATTCGGCACGCAGAATCTCAGCTTGCTGCGAGGCTAAAGTAAGCTGCGAGATTTGCGCACGAACGTCATCAAGTTCTCGACGTACGGAAGTCAGTTTCTCCGAATCAGCCTTTCGTGATTCTTCAATCGCATCACGGCGCGCTTTTGCTGAGGCAACCGCGCTCTGAGCGCGAGCATAACCTTTCTGCGCTTCTTCCAAAACTCCTTGAGCGCGCGCCAGTTCACGCCGACGACGTTCTTCCCTCCGCTGATAAGCAATGCGTTCTTCACGACTTCGCGCGGCGGCTTGGCGAAGGTTTCGCGCTCTGGACGCGGCGCTTCGTGACTCTTCTTCTGCAGCTCGTAAAGCCAAGCGGGCCTGGGTTTCTTCGTCACGGGCTGCACGTGCGGCTGCCGCACATTCTTCTGCGTGACGGCTGGCGGCCTCGAGATCAACATCGGGTGCTTCCAAGGCTGCGTTTTTCAGACGCTGCTGAGCATTTTCATGAGATTCGCGCGCCTGTTCCAACTGCTCTTGCGCACGTTTGAGGGTTTCCTCGGCACGAGTAGTCTCAGCGCGGGCAGCACGAAGCGCGCTGTGAACACGCGCAGCTTCCTGCGCAATCTTTGCTTGACGCGCATCTTCTTCACGAAGTGTCTTCAGAGCCTGATTCGCGCCGCGAACTGCCAGGTCAAGAGCTGCGTTAGCACGTGTCAATTCTTCTTGGGCGCGTCGCTCTTCCTCCATAGCTGCGCTTGCGGCTGCCGCTGCTTCCTCATATTGCGCGCGAAGGGCAAGTGGTGAGGCGCTTTCTTCGCCTGCGACCAACATGGACGTGCGTGAGAGAACATCTCCCTGAGTCGTAGCAACACGTTCGATTTCCGTGTGTGTAAGTGCCTGACGAGCTTCCTCCAGAGTCTCACACACCCATGAACCCGCGAGAAGAGCATCGACAAGCCCATCGAATGCTGTCGAAGTGACGAGATCCTTTGCCCATGCACCTGCAAGACCATTCAGTTTCGGCGCTTGTTGAGAATTCGATGCATCGTCGACAAGAAGACGCACTTGTCCTTGAGCCTTTTGTCGCGCATCGGCAGCGGTCTTCCACGCATGTTCTGGGGTATCGATAACTAGGGCATCAGCAAAAGGAGAAAGCAATTGCGCAATTGCGTTTTCATAGCCCGCACGAATGTGAAGTGCGCTGGGTAGATCGCCCTTCGCACCGGGAGCATTCATATACGAGGCGGTGCCGTCACTGGGAGTAAGCGTCTGGGCAAGCGCGTCACGGCGCGCTTCCCAGCGTGCGCGTTCTGCCCGGGCATCACGTTCTCGCGCCAGAAGTTCATCGACCTTTTCGCGCGCTTCCTCCCGCTTCGCTTGCGCGATATTCAGGGCTTTAGCGGCAGTTGAATCGTTTTGGGGATCGCTTTCCGAATATGCTTCGGCCTCGCGCGCAGCTTGAGCCTCACGCTCTCGTGCCGCATCCAGTTGATGCGCCGCGCGTTGCGCTTCCGATTGCGCAGCATCCAGACGTGACGCAGCCGAGGCCACCCCAGCACTCAGACGCGCGCTTGCCTCGCGATAATCGGCAAGCAGACGATTTGCTTGTGCAAGGGCACGCTGGGCCTCGTCATCACGTTTTTCAGCCTCACCACGTTGCCTCAGTGCCTGATCAACGCGTTCTGAAGCACTTTGCACACGCTGAAGAATCTGCGCATCCTCATGGCTTGCTGCCTGCGCACGTTCATCCAAAGAAGCTGGGTCCTCACTTTGAGGTGCTAACTCTGGCTGAGAATGTGTCAATACTCGTTCGCGAGCAATCGTCATGGTCGCGTTGAGGCGTTCAGCGATTGCGGTGAGAGCCTGCCATTCCTCCATCGCTTGCGCGGCATGCGGATGGCGCTCGGCTTCCTCTGCTTCTAACTCACGGATACGCGCTTGTGCACGTGCCTCTTCTTCTTGAAGGGAGGTCAAGCGTTCATGCTGTGTGCCTGCATCCTCGGAACCTCGACGAAGCTTATCGCGAGCAATGACCAAATCATCAGCAAGCAATCGTGCCTTCGCATCACGTACCCGCGCTTGAATGATCGACGCACGCCGGGCAATCTTTGCCTGACGGGCAAGCGGACGTAATTGACGTTCAATCTCACTGGTTAGATCAAGAACTCGAACCAGGTTCTGATCCATATCTGAGAGCTTTCGAAGCGCGCGCTCTTTCCGCCTGCGGTGCTTCAACACTCCTGCCGCTTCTTCAATGAAGCCACGCCGTTCCTCGGGAGTCGAGGACAAAATCGTATCCAGTTGGCCTTGGCCGACAATGACATGCATCTGTCGCCCCATGCCGGTATCCGAAAGGAGCTCTTGAATATCTAAGAGCCTAGCGGGAGTTCCATTAATGGCATATTCGCTTCCACCCCCTCGAAAGAGGGTGCGCGAAATAGTGACCTCGGAATAGTCAATGGGGAGAAGGCCATCTGAATTGTCAATGGTGAGATCGACTTGAGCACGTCCTAATGCGGCCCGGCCAGATGTGCCGGCGAAGATCACGTCCGCCATATTGGCGCCGCGAAGAGTTTTTGCCCCCTGCTCCCCCATCACCCAAGCAAGAGCATCAACAACATTAGATTTGCCAGAACCATTCGGACCGACGACACAGGTAATCCCCGGTTCAAGGCGAAGAGTCGTTGCGCTGGCGAAGGATTTGAATCCTCTCAGGGACAGGGTTTTCAGGTGCACGAGACCCAGCCTAAAGCTTCCTGAAGGTTTTCAGTGGATTATTAATCAATGCGTGCCGCCCTCGAGCATATCGCGGGCAAGTTCCAGCGCTTTGTCGCAATCAGGTCCCTGAGCGCGAACATGGACGTGCTCACCATGGCGCACACCCAGGGACATAATTTCGAGGACAGACGAGGCATCGACATCGTTGATCCAGACCTGGACGTCCAAGGATGCGAGTGCACGGACAAGAAGAGCGGCCGGACGTGCATGTAAGCCTGCAGGATCAGTGACAACCATATCGGCTTCGCGAAACTTCTTCGACGCATCAAGGGATGAAAGAACATTCGAATTCGCGTCAAGGCTCACGCTAGTGATCTGCCCAAGTTCACTGCGTGCTCTGCCCGCCATATCGATCACGCTCTGATAGGCAGCTGCAGCAACTTGGCGAAGTCCCATTCCGCCCCGTGCAGCAACCGCGGCGGCAATTGTGCCTTCGACAAGAGGCACATTGATGCACATGCAGTCTTTTGGATCGCCTCGGAGTTCGAGCACAGTCTGCGCCACCATGGTTGCTGAGCCAAGGTCACTCATCAAAAGAACGCCCCTGCAACATTCTTCATCGCCCGGTTTGTGAACCTGCGCTAATGCGCGGTCAAGCGCGTTTTCAACTTTGTGCATGGATGTACCCAAAGCACCAGTGTCATCTCCAGCTGCGATCTCAAAGTGAACGTCGGGGGCCATCTGCGTCGCGAGGTCAACGACTCCTTTTGCCAGTTCGTGGCTGTGAGAAATGATCACAAAAGAAACACGCGCCATTGGGGGTGTCCTATTCTTCAGCGGCAGCACGCGCTGCCTGCATGATGATGATTGCTGATGAAACGGCGCCCGGGTCTAGATGTCCAACGGAACGTTCACCCAGGTAGGACGCGCGCCCCTTCAGAGCCTTCATTCCTTCGGTGAGGGTAGCGCCGCGCTGCGCAGCTTGGGCAGCGCAAGAGAGAACCTCATCAACAGAGGCACCTTTCTCACACGCATCGCGAGCGGCATGAGCGGCGGGAAGCCACGCGTCAAGCATGGTCTTATCCCCGGCCTCGGCATTCCCTCGGTGGGCAATACCTTCCGCGATGGCCTCGTACAGGAGGACAATCGTTTCACTGGCACCGAGGTCGGGATGCTCTGCAATGGCGCGCCCTCCGCGCAGGAAACCTGTTCCATACAGTGGACCCGAGGCCCCGCCAACGTGTGCAAGCAAGGTCTTTGCGACCAGGGTGAGACCTTCGCAGAGGGAGGCGGGAGCCTGCTGTCCAAGGAGTTGACGAACCTCAGTGAAGCCACGCGTGATATTGATGCCGTGGTCACCGTCACCGATCTGTCGGTCAAGTTCGGTCAGTCGTTCTTCATCTCGAAGCAAAGCGGTGGCGCAAAGGTCCATCCATTGCTCGAGCCATTGTGTGTTGATGGTGGTCATTATTCACTCCATGAGGGGGCAAGTGTCGGAGCATCGTAGAGGTTAAGGATATCGGGATTTGCACGCATAAGTGTGATTGACAGCCCGTCCATGTCTGCACTGGTGACGAATCGCCCAACTTTGGTGCGCGCAATATTTATACCTGCGTTTTCTGCGCGTTCATTGACGCCCAAAAGGGCGCTTTCAATGTCATTGGGGTCTGCCTGTCCAAGATCGTTGACCAGAACGATCAAAGGATCATTTCCAGGGACAAGTTGAGAAAAAACTTCATCGACGCAGTGTTCAATCACTTCGTGGCGCTGTGAAAAGACGCGGCGATCTACTCCCCTCTCGCCATGAATTCCCACTCCCAGCTCGGCCTGCCCCGCGGGGATATCGTAAACGGGAATTCCTTGCTCATCTGAGGGAGCACGGAAGGCAACGCCGTAGCTGACAATGGATTCGCCGATTTGATTGGCATAAGAGACGAGTTCTTCACTGGTTTGCCCCAGCCAGGCTGCAGCGCCCAGGATTTTCTCATACAGCAGGGTCCCCGCAATTCCGCGAGCGCCTTGAGACACCTCTCGAGTCGCGCTATCGTCGCAGACACGAATGAGCGTGCATTCAATCCCAGAATCTGCTGTTAGCTCCGCGGCCAACTCAAAATTCAATACATCACCGGTGTAGTTCTTCACCAATGCGACAATCGTATTCACGCCCAGCTCGGTCGCTACTTTTTCCATCAATTGGGCGATGTCAGGTGCAGAGGGCGATGTAAAACGAGGTCCCGTCACGCAGGCGTGAAGCATCCCAGGAGCAACAAATCCGGAGTCAAGCGGCTCATGTCCGCCACCGCCACCGGAAATGAACGCGAGGGCAGGGTGTGAATCTGAGCGGACGGTGATCACAACTTGCGATTCAGTCAACCGTATCTACCCCCTGATCAGGCCCTTTCCTTCATAATACCCGCGTACATCCTGAAAATACTAGGGCACTCGAGTAGTCAAATAAGGTGTTCAGGGGCGAATATCCATTAATCGCAAAACCTCACCGGCCAACAAAACCGAACCGAAGACAACAACACCCGTCGCAGGTGCACTTTCGTCTCCAGATTCGCCAAGGTTTACCGCGGTCGCGATTGCTTCGAGGATATCTTCTTGGACATCTACTCGGTCGGAGCCAAAAACTTCTCGTGCAATCTGCGCAATTTCTTCTGCAGGCTTTGCACGAGTCCCTGGCATCTGCGTAATGACGATGGAATCCAGATAAGGTTCAACTTCGCCGAGAACTCCCTCGATATCCTTATCCCCCATCGCCGAGTACACGCCAACGACTCGCTCAAAGTCAAAGGCCTCGGAAATCGACTCACCCAGAGTGTGCGCACCCGCGGGGTTGTGCGCAGCATCAACGATAATCGTCGGCGAATGGCGTACGACCTGAAGGCGCCCCGGTGATGTGGCGCTGAGCATTCCAGCCTCGACAACCTTGGCGTCCAGAGCCCGGCCTCCCATGAAGGCCTCAACTGCTGCGATAGCTGCGGCCGCATTGCTTGCCTGGTAATCACCGAAGAGAGGGACAAATACGTCTTCGTAGACAGCGGCGGGTGTGCGTACGGTAATCATCTGCCCGCCGACTCCCAACTGGCGATCTAGGACTTCATAGTCCCTGCCTTCAAGGCGAACAATCGCATCGACCTGGGCAGCACGCTCTTCAATGATCCGAAGAGCTTCTTCTTGTTGCTTGGCAACAATCACGATCTGTCCAGGCTTGATAATCCCTGCTTTTTCTTCCGCAATTTCACGAATTGTCGAGCCCAGCCACTTTTCGTGATCGATGGCGATGGGCATGATGACACCAACGCCGGCATCGATCACATTCGTTGCATCCCAGCGGCCACCCATACCGACTTCGACGACGGCAGCATCGACGGGGTGATCAGCAAATGCCGCGAAGGCCATGACGGTAAAGACCTCGAAGAAAGACAGTTTCGTCCCATCAGTTTCGGCGTGGGCGCGGTCGACCATCTCGATGTAGGGTGCAATATCCTCCCACGTGCGAACGAATTCATCGGGAGAAATTGAGTCACCTTCGATCGTGATGCGCTCACGAACGTCAACCAGATGCGGCGAGGTAAAGCGACCAGTGCGCACGCCAAAGGCACCCAGGAGCGCATCGATCATGCGGGTCGTGGACGTCTTCCCATTCGTTCCGGTGATGTGAACGCTGGGGTAGCTATTTTGAGGGTCACCCAAGATGTCTAGGGTTTCGGTCACGCGGTCAAGAGTTGGCTGAACCTGATGCTCAGGAACGCGAGCGATGATCTGTTGGTAGATTTCTTCAACTTGCTCGAGGACTGCTGCTGTGTGTGCGGCATCATTAAGGGCCTCGCGATGCGCATCTTCTGCGCGGCGTTCAGCAAGCTCTTCCTCCCAGTCCTCACCCCACTGCGAGTAGTCACCTTCGAGCTCAGCAACGATAGAAGGATCTGGACCCAAGAGCATGGAGTTCAGAGCCAAGGCCTCCAGGGCAAGATCACGTTCGCTCACTTCTTCTTGCTGATCGTCGCTGACTGATTCTTCATCATCAACGCGATCGGCTTCTTCAAGGTAGGGAATGAGATCTGCGGGAATCGTGCCGTGAAGCTGGGTGTCGTCTTCCGCACGCGCTGCACGCGTTTCCTCGTTTGGATCGTGCGTGAAGAATGATTCGCCAGCCATGAGTCCTCCTTGGTTAGCCCTCTCGCGTGGTCGGTGAGTGGTCGCGTTGGGCTTCGTTTGCTGCCTAGTGAGCTGCGCCCATTCTATCGACGAGGCCACACAGGCGCTGCGCACTCAGGCCGCGGTTCGCTCCTGGCGTTCACATTTCATTCGTGCTTCTGGGCACAACAATTCGCCGCGATAACGCAAGGTACTTCTGGGCACATGCAACGGAAGAACTTTTTACAGACGATGTTTTGAAGCATAAACTTCGACAAGTTTGGCAATGAACACAACAGATCGATAAGGACGACATGTCTCAATTCACTCCAAATTCCGCTTCTCCCGCCCCTCAAGGATTCCCTGCCCCCCAAGGACAGTACCAAGCACCCCAGGCTCCCCAGACGCCTAGGAAAAAGGGCAGTGCTGGAGTATGGATTGCTGTTGCTATCGTCTTAGCCATCATCTGCGGCTTCTTCTTGATGCGAGCACTTACCCGCAGTGGTTCATCGAACTCCACGTCTGGTCCTTCATCATCGGCGTCAGGTACTCCGACTCCTACTTCGTCTTACCTCGACGAGGGGATCACTGTTGAGATCACTACGGAAAGTCGAAAGGCGTGTCGAAAAGCGGTAGACGAATCCGGAAAGATGGATACCACCACCATCATCAAGACGCGCTCCGTGAGGAACCAGGGCAAAACCGAGAGTGGGGACTTGAAATATACGTACACCGCTTCCCTCACCGGAACTGCTAAGGGCGCAGCAACTGAGAGCACCTATGAGGTCACCTGTTCCGTCGTTAATCCCCACGACACGAACAAATATTTTGTCGACGGAGATCCAAGCATCACTCCCGACCCGGCTTCATCCCACTGACCCTTCACGAGAAGGTTCATGATCGAGACGAACCTTGCTACAGACCTAACGTGCTTCTTCGCGAAGCGGATAGGAATGCGTCAGGACCTTCACTGCCTCGCGTCCGGGAACTAAACGTCCCTCAGACACATACCCTTCTTCGCGTCCCTCAAGCTCTGAGATCAGGTAGTTTCTTCCACGAAGAAGCGCGTCGCTGACTTCGCTGCTTCGCGCATCAGCAGAAAGTTTGCACAGGTCGACCAATTCCTCGGGGTCTTCATCGAGGTCGAAGAGCTGTTCGACTCCCCAGCTGGAGAACCACACATACTTGTAAGAATCGAAACGAATCCACTGAATCGACTGATCAAATAAGTAATGCTCCCCGTGAAGGTACTCTCTCCACGGAACTTCATCATCGGCCTCGGCAATCAGGGGAAGGACAGAGCGCCCCTCAACTTCCTCGGGGATCTCAACTCCCGCAACGTCCAGCAGTGTTGGCATTACGTCGCGGATCTCAACCACGCTATCCACGCGCCTGCCGGGAGCGATCCCCGCACCGTACAAGATGAAGGGAACGTGTGAGGAAGCCTCGTAAGGGTAACCTTTTCGCCACAGTCCGTGATCACCCATCATGTCTCCATGGTCGGAGATAAAAGCAACCACCGTATTTTCAGCCAGCCCAAACTCCCCTAGCGTCTGGATGAAGCGAGAAATCTGGGAATCGATGTGCGTCATGTGCCCGTAGTAGCCGGCACGAGCAAGCCGCACGTCCCGCTCACGATAGTGAGCAGCGAGGGCGGTCGGATCCCAATCCCGCCTCTCTTCACTCATCAATTCATCCGACCAATTGTCCTCGCCTGGAAGGGTGAGTTCGTCCTGTTCGTAGCTATCGAAAGCCCACTTGGGCGGGTCGAGTGGAGCGTGCGGACGGTGGAAGGACAGGTAGAGGAAGAACGGACAGGTGGGGTCGCGCCTGTAGAGCCACTGCGTTGCCTCGGTGACGACCCAATTCGTCGGGTGCAGTTTTTCCGCCTTATCCCAAGGACGCGCAACCATCGAATTACATTCGAGGCCATTATCGATGTAATCCTCTACGGCACCCGCGCCTTCCTGCTCACGCAGCCACGTCAGGTAGTCGTCGTACATCCGAGAATCGCGCTCGCGGTGACGCGAGTAGTGAAGATAGCCATCGTGCAAAATGACATCATCAAAACCAATGCGACCGCGCTCTGGCCAGTAGTGCATCTTGCCGATTGCTTGAGTCTGGTACCCGGCATCGCGAAGCGCCCCGGGAAGCGTAACCGGCATATCGAAAGTAATTCCGTCCTGATAACCGATCCGGCGATGCGTGGTTGGGGCGGTTCCGGTCATGAGTCCCATCCGAGAAGGAACACAGGTGGGGCAAGCCGCATAGGCCTGCGTCATCTGCGCTCCTCCCCCAGCTAGCTGATCAAGATAGGGGGTGCGCACATCGGGGTGTCCCAGAATCGACAGGCAATCCCCCCTCCATTGATCAACGGCAATGAGGACGATATTCGGATGGTTCTCACTCACGGTTACTCCTACTTGATACCCGTCATCGCGATGCCCTGAACGATGTGCTTCTGCGTGAGGACGAAGAGCAAGCACACAGGGATAAACAGCATGAGAGATCCCATTGCCGTCAGGTTCCAAGCGGTGAAAGATTCACTCTTAAAGATTGATAGTCCAATGGTAATTGTTCGCATCTCCAGCGAGCTGGTCGCAATCAAAGGCCACAAGAATTCATTCATCTGGAAAACAAAGGTGAACAATCCCAGGACCGTCAGTGCGGGTTTGCACTGCGGGAGAACAATCGAACGGTAGATCCTCAGCTCATTTGCTCCGTCCACACGGGCCGCTTCGATCAAAGAGTCGGGCACGCCCGCGATGAACTGGCGCATGAGGAAGATCGAGAAAGCGCTCATGAGGAATGGCATGACCAGCCCCTGATAGGTATCAAGCCACCCGATCTGCGAGAACCACACATAGAGCGGGATCATACGCACGAAGAGCGGGATCATCATGGTCGACAAGATCGCAATGAAGAAGACCTGTTTGCCCGGGAAATCAAACTTCGCAAAAACGTATCCAACCAGCGGAGCGAAAAGGATGTGCGAGCAAGTGATCAACCCGGCGACCAGGATCGAGTTGAAGAGGAAACGGCCAAAGGGTGCCGCCGCAAAGAGCCTCCCAATGTTCTCCCATTGCCACTTCGCGGGGATGAGGACCGCAGATCCACCAGAAACTTCAGCGTCGGATTGGAAAGCCAAAGAGATCATGTACAGCAGCGGGGCAACAGCGATCGCGGCAGCAATCCAGATGAAGATCAGCGAAACCAGGCGCGCACCCGGGAAGAGCTCTTCGTCAGCGATGCTCTTCTTCTTTTTGATGACTTCCGAGGCCGGGGGCGGGGTAGGTACGCACATCATAGTGCCTCTTTCCTTCGTCCCGTCCGAATCTGGATCAGGGACAAAACCATAATGACTGCCAAGAAGGCGAAGCTCATAGCAGAGGCATAGCCCAAGTTTCCACTCTGGAAGGTCTCACGGTAAACCTGGTAGACGTACAAGCTCGTCGCGTTTCCGGGCCCACCATTGGTCACCAAGTACGGTAGGCCAAATTGCTGGAGGGTTGAAATCATTCCGACCAGACCGACAAAGAGTGTTGTCGGGGCAAGTAGTGGAAGGGTCAAGGACCAGAAACGCTTCCAAGGGGATGCACCATCGAGGCGCGCGGCCTCGTAAATCTGAGGATCGATGCCCTGCAAGCCAGCCAGGAAAAGAAGCATGAAGTAGCCGGCTTCTTGCCACACGGTAATCCCAACGAGCGTTGCCAGCGGCGCGGTGGTGAGCCACTGCTGGGTGGGAAGGTGCAGGCTGGAGAGCACCGAGTTCAAGATACCCGTCGTCGGGTCCAAGATATTGCGCCACATCAAGCCAACGATGGCCACCGAGGTCATATAGGGGGTCAGGATCATCGTGCGCGCAAGGGTGCGCCCACGGAATTTCTGGTTGAGGATGAGAGCAAGGAGCAAGCCCACGCACGCACCCAAAATCAGTGCCGAGGCCGCGTAGATCAGGGTGATTCCGAAGGCATGTTGGACTTCGGGGTCACGAATGATCGAGGAATAGTTCTTCCATCCCACGGGGCGCAGCGTTGTAAAGCCGCGCGTAAAGGACAGCTGAAATTCCTGGATCAGCGGCCAGAACATGAAGAGAACGAAGTAGATGACCGCGGGGGTCAGGAAGAGATACGCGGTACGCGCTTGGCGTGCGCGCATCCCTCCCCGACGCCCTCGGCTCCGAGTCGAGACGGACATGAGTTACTGCTTCAGGAGTCCCGCAACTGTGGTCTCGTAGGTCTGGACCTGAGCAGCCGGGTCCTTTCCGTTGAGGATGATCTCTTCGTACATCACCTTGCGGGCGTCCGAGATCTTCGCGGCGTTTTCATTACCCCAGAATGCCTTGTCGGGGGTCGCGGCAAATTCACGCGACTTAGCGACGACGGAGAGAATCGGATCATTCTTGACAACATCAGAGTTCGCCCAGGACTTACGCGACATTGCCATTCCGGTCTCAGCGGTGACGGCTTCTTGGACCTTGAGGCTGGTCATATCCTTGATGAGCTGCCATGCGAGCTCTGCGTTCTGCGACTTCGAGGGGATCATCATGCCCGAGCCAGCCAGGTAGGTCTTCTGGACATCGCCCTTGAGGGGTTCACCAACGGTCAGCGGGAAGTTCGGGTCTTCCTTGCGCACTGCTGAGATATCCCAGGGGCCGGTGAGAATGAAGCCTGCTCGCTTGGAGGTGAAGACCTTACGCGGTGCAGCGTAGTCATTCGAGGCGACAGGAACCGGGGCCAGCTTGTCCTTGTAGATCAGGTCGTGCTGGAACTGCATGGCTTCGGTTGCCTTGGCTGCGGGAGTCATGGGCTCGTTACCGTCCTTGGTGAAGGTGACTCCAGCCTGCATGAGGAAGGGGACGGTGTAGGAGGCGTCGTTGTTGAGTGCCAGACCATACTCAACGCCGGATTCCTGGATCTTCTTGGAGGCTTCACGCAGTTCAGCCCAAGTCTTAGGCATGGTCACGCCTGCCTTGTCCATCATTTCCTTGTTACCGAAGACGAGGCCGCCCATGGTCACGTGGAGAGGAATGCCGTAGGTCTTGCCGTCGGCTTGACGGTTTGCAAGGCCAGATTCGACGAAGTCATCGAGGAATCCGGATTCCTTCTGGAGGAAGGGATCGAGGGACATGATATTGCCGTCTGCGCCCCAGCGAGTGGACCACCAGCCGCCGTTTTCTTCGACGAGGTCAGGGGTCTGGCCGGATAGGAAGTCAGCGGTGAGCTTTTGCTGCAGGTCGCCCCACTGGTAGTACTGGACGTTGATCTTGACGTTGTGCTCCTTCTCGAAAGCCGCGAAGGTGTCGGTGTAGGCCTTGTAATCGCGGCCAGCCGACATGTAGATCAGGATTTCCTTACCGGTGCGATCGCCCTGGATTCCCAGCGACTGCGAGGATTCGCTCGAGGAACCAGAGGACTGTTGTCCAACTCCACCGGGAGTTGAGCACGCGGCAAGAGAAGCGGCCATGGCAAAAGCCGCGCATACCGACAGAGTGCGGCTGAGCCGCTTAGAAGAGCTGTGTCGCATCGTTGCGCTCCTTATGTTCTTTCTCGTTTAGTGCGTTGTCCCTCGGGGCATGTAGTGCCACCGAAGGGTCAGCGTTGTCGACTCCGGTTCTTCACCGCTGAGTGTGGACAGTAAGGTCACCGCACTATCCAGGTCTTGGTTGTCGAGGCCGATTGTGGACAGTGCGGGGTGAAGGTCGCCGCCATCGACGGAGGCGCCTGTGCCGATGATTTGGAGGTCATCGGGGATTGCGATTCCGCATTGAGTTGCTGCAAGGACTGCGCCAATGGCAACTCGATCAGAATCGCAATACACCGCATCGGGAAGGGGATCTCGACCGGTGAAAATCGTGGTGGCGCACTGGAAAGAAGAGGGGATGCTCCCCTCTGTGTACGCCAAAATTTCAGGGGTACCCAGGTGTGAATCGCTGAGGAATTTCGTGTATGCATGCCAGCGTGGTTCGTTTTCAAGTTCTTCGGCGTTACGGCGCTGGGTGAGGTAGGCGATCTTCTTCGCTCCCCCGTTGACGAGGCCGCTGAGAGCCTGCGTAATCCCCGAGGTTTCGTCAATGGTCACCCCGATGTAGGAGGGGTTTGGCGCGAGGGTACCAAAGATCATGGTGGGGATTGGCGGGGTTGGGAGGAGATCCATGAGGACTTTGGCGCTGGCGGGATTGCAGGCGAGGCAGGCAGTGTCGTAGAGACCGCACGACAGGGCGTTGACGATCTGTTGTTCTTCGCCGATGCGAACTGGGATCGACACTAGGTGGAGGTTTTCTTCTTCGAGGCGCGAGCTCGCGTGTAGTTGGAATCTCTCGACGAAGCGGTCCATGGGAGGGGTGTAGAAAAAGCAGATTGTGCGCGTAGCACCGGATTTCAGGGAAGAGCCAAGAATTGAACGAGTGTAGCCGAGGCTTCGTGCGGCGTCGTGAACCTTCTTCTGGGTCGCGGAAGCAAACGCGTCAGCGCGACTACCGCTGAGGATGAGTGAAGCGGTAGTCGGTGAAACTCCAGCGTTTCGCGCAACGTCGACAAGTCGGACCCGTGAGGCCATGTCGATACTGTAGCGCGTGCACCGAGACGAATTAAAACGTTTTTATAAAACGTTATAACTCTGTTATCTGGGACACAATAATGTCTTCCTTGCAGATAAGCTCATTGATAGAATCGCCCCTATCACGAAGACACAGCCCAAAGGAGGGCACGCATGGGTATCTGGATTGGGGATGCACGCAAGTTCGAAGAACTGCGCGAAGAAAATGAGCGCTTGAAGGAGCGAGTTGCACATCTCGAACGACTCTTAAAAGCCTCCGGAGAAGCCATCGACCTAGCGCTGAGCCCATCTGAACGCGCACTGGTGCTAGATGGACGCAAGCTCGAAGCCGTCAAGGCCTACCGAGACCGCACCGGCGTTGGCCTAAAGACAGCGAAAGAAGCTGTCGACGCGGTTGGGTGAAGCACCTATGATGAAGCGCTCTATCTCTTGGCGCTGAGCAGCGCTCAGGATCACAATGCGGGGGGGCGGGCCACACATCTGTGTGGC
>NZ_JVLH01000005.1 GCF_001070855.1 Trueperella pyogenes
ATTCACCGGCACCCCCGCCTTGTGTGTGGTGGGGAGCTGCCTCTCAGCTCAGCTCCCCACCGGGATAGTCACCTCAATTCATGCGCCGCCTGCGCAGCGCGTAGCCCGCGGCTGTCAGAAGGGCGGCACTGATCAAGATCGTGCTTGTCTCACCACCCGTGCGAGCAAGAGATGACTTCTTGCCCTTGCGGGTGCTCTTCTTCTTTCCATCCTTTGCCGAGGCTGTGCCCGCTTGCTCTGCAGAGGCGGAGCCAGCCTGCTGTGCGCCGCTTTGAGAAGGATCGGCGCTAGGCTGGGTACTTGGATCCCCGCTTGGCTGGGTGGTGGGATCCGTTGTCGGCTGAGTACTTGGGTCCGTCGTTGGGTCCGGAGTTGGGTCCGGAGTTGGATCCGTCGTTGGGTCCGGAGTTGGGTCCGCCGTTGGATCCGGAGTCGGTGCCGGCAGCGAGACGCTGAGGGCAGTGCTCAAGCCAATGCGTGCGTTCGCCCGCATTGTTGTGCATGCCTCCGGAGTCGGATCAGCCATGCAATCCACGCCAAGAAGATCGTTGGTCGTAGGACGCTCGATCTTCACCATGCGGAGATTGTCGAACAAGACCGGCGCATCGCCCTCATCAGCGGCGATGGTGAAACGCACCTTCGTTCCATCCTTCGCGACCGTGAAAGTCACAGGAACGCGTTGGAAGGAACTAGGATCGCTATTGGTCCGGTGCTTCTGATCCGCAGCCATCCAGTTTTCGGCCCAGGTCCGGTCAATGACTGTCTCTGGGTTTGCAGCAGGATCGGTATCATTCACCGTCTGGACATCCAGATAGTTCTGTCCGACCAGTCCTTCAGTATTTGTATTCACCGTCAGCGCTTGTTCATCATCCAAGGAGCGAGCACGGCGTGCGCTTCGCGTACCAGCACTGCGGTCGCTACCCGAAACAGCTGCGCGCGTCGTTCCATCAGGAACAAGAACACCCAGCTCGGCGATTGCAAGCAGGCCATCGGGTTGGTCGGCCTTGGTCTTGTAATTGCTCAGGACTCGGATGCGAACATACTTCGCGTTCACGGCCTCGTCGAAGGTAATGCGCTGAGCAAGAGCCGTGTTTCTCAAAGTGCCTTCGGCGACCTTCTGATTGATGTTCGCTGCGTCTTGGCCAACATAGACCTCGTAGGCCTTGGGCCGGCCATTAGCTTGCCCCGCGCGTCCTGCAATCGACAGGCCGCCGATACTCACCGACTGTGCGCCAGTGGGATCGTTTCCTTCGAAGAGTGCGAGATCAATCGTGCTGGGGTGATCGGTGAGGTTGACCCAATCCTTGTCATAGAAGGTCGTCAGGTCCTTGTCGAACATGTTCGAGGCCGGGTTCCCCTCGTAGGCAGCCGGTGCGCTGACCAGCTGGAGGGCTCCCGTGTAGTCCTTGAGTGTCAGAGTCGGCGTGGGCTCAGGGGCGGGGGTGTCGCCACCCTCGGTAGCATTTCCACACAGGACGCGGGCATTGCCCCAGTTCGCGTGGTCGTTACCATTGCCATTGCCACCGTCTCCAACGATCAAGCGGATGTATTTCATCCCTCGAACATTGCCCGAGATGTCCCTCGGTTCGCTTCCTCCCCTGATGACCGAAGTTTCTGGAACGACATCGGACCAGTTGGAACCGTCAGCGCTACCGATGACGTGGAAGGTCACTGAGCCACTCCACTGTCCATCCTGCACGCCAACCGTTGCCTTGAAGGTTGTGCACTTTCCGTCCAGTTCGAAACCGAGGTCACTGGGAGCGTGTGCGCCCAGCCCCTTGGCATAGGGCTGATCATTCATCGAGATCGGATCACCGTCTCCTGCTTGATCTTCACCGACCTCGCTATCACGTTCGACAGGCCCCCAGCCGTTGGAGTTCCACGTCGATGAGAAGGGGATGTCAGATAGGTAGTTGACGGCATTGGACTTGATGGATCCCAGGGCTGTCACACTCGTTGTGCCCACGGCGGTACGGTCCTCATCACCGATCCGGTAGTGGGCCTGGTGCGTCAAGGTGACGGCATTGCCACCGGCCCCTTCGGGAATGTTCACCGTCCACGTGGTGGTGAAGGTTTCTCCCTTGGCAAGAGTCTCGGCAGTCGTGGGCGAAGTCGCCTGTGCGCTCCACCCAGCCGGAAGACTCAATTCGCTGCGGACATTGGTGATGTCCGCAGACTCATTATTCACCAAGGTCGTTGTCACCTGGACGGTCTTGCCTTCGATCGCGCTTCCCTGGGTTGCGATGCTCGCAGCAGCGCAGGCGGGGACGTCGGCGGTTGTTCCAAGATCTTCGACTCGGAAGTTATCGATCGAGAAATCGTTTCCTGACTTTCCTCCCTGGACGTTGTAGAGGCCAACCCAGTAGGAGCCGCAAGCACCAACATTGAGTTCTTCAGCGAAGTGCGAGGGCCGCTCCGTTTGGGGAAGGAGCGTCGAATCGAGATAGTTCGCACTGACTCCGTCAGCTCCCGCAGAATCGTATGCGGTGACCCAGTAGTATGAACCGCTCACGGCGTTGTCGTAATCGTAGGAAATACGGTAGCGGTGTCCCGCCTGCAGATTCACGGTCTGCGGAACAGTCCGGTAGACAAGACCGCCGTTTTCTTCATGGCTCTTCAGCGACCAGTGTCCCGCGATCGCATCATCCGTCGCCTTCCGCGAACGATCGGGAAGGACTCCGCCTCGTTGAGTGTAGGGAGCGTTCAGCGAGGCCAGGACTGTGCGCGGGTCCGTGATATTGCCGGCGTCGCCCTTGACGAAGGGGCCCCAGCCTTCCGCAATATTCTCGAAGTCCTCAAATACTGTCGTCACAGGCTTGTCTCGAGTAGCCCCCAAGTCCCCATTTCGCTGCTGCGATCCGGCGCTTGTCACTCCATCTCCCGAGGCGGAAATAGTGACCTTGCGGGTCTTTCCATTGTTGATTTGGAGCCACGCGCTGCCCTGGTAGGTTCCTGCGTTAAGGGTCATCTCTTGGGACAACGAGGACTTGCCTGCACCCAGTTGCGCGACAGGATCACCGTGGGGATCCTTCACGACGCTGACTGAACCAGCCGTTGTGTAGCCGCTCAGACTTCCCGAGTTGAATCCAGGATCAGCGAAAACGGTCCCTGCACCCCATGCGGGCGTCGAGACGGCTGCGGGAGCGTTTTCTGGAACCAGCACGAAGGCCGTGTGGTCGCGATCGCTTTCAGCCACTCCGTCATAGACCGAGGCCGGGATGGTGACCTTTCCGCCGGAAACAGCCAGATCAGTGACCTTCACGCGTCCTTGATCGGTGAGTCGGTAGAGAGCCAGAGACCCAACACCTTGGTACGACTTCGTCAGCGTCCACTCCGTCGCAGTTCCAGCGGGGTTGTAGTAGTACAGGCGATCTGCCCCGGCAGAAGTTCCGTTGTCCTTCCACGGCAAGAGATAGCTATCGCCTCGAAGGACTGTTGCCCCGTCGTAGACAAATTCACGCGAGGAAGACATGTCTGCCTGAATCGTCCCAACGACGTAGCTAGCCTCTGTTTGAGCAGTAACCGCCGTCGCCCCTGAAGCCACTGTTCCATTGGCAAATGTGTAGGTGTGTTTCGTCTTGCCATCCCCTGCATCCGCGGTGTCGTAGCGCATGATGCGAGAGTTCTGGAGGAACTTGCTGGGCAGGTTGTTTGACCAAATATTGCGATAGAACGCGTCTTGGTCTTGGTGGCCAGTCCAGCCTTCGAACTCGACAATCTGGGGGTAGCCCAAGACAACATTCGGGTTCCAATTGTCCTTATTCGCATTGTCGACGAAGCGGATGACCTGGGAGTTCAAGCCCTTGTTGGTTGCACCACCGTAGTGCTCGTCATTCGACCAGTGTGACCACAGCGAGTGCCTCTCGAAGCGGTCTGCCCATTCAGATCCGACTTCCCATCCCATCTTGTTGAGTTCGTTGCCCAAGCGGTCAGCTTGCCAGCCCGAACCGTAGTAGACGTCGATGTAGATCCAGCGGAAATTCGGGTACTTACTTAAGGGGAATTGATTGCGCAATTCCTGGAAGCGATTAACGGCACCGCCATTGCCCAAGTCGTCACGCTGATTGACGTAGTAGGACTGGTTGAGCCAGTTCCACCCGCGGCCACCGGTGAAGGGAAGAGAACGGAAAGAGTTTGCTTCCGGGTAGGCCTCGGTCGTATTGACGTGAACGCCGTAGATCGCATTGACATCCTTCGTGCTGGCGAAGAGGGTGCCGAAGTCGGCCTCGCCACCGGCGCGAGTATTGATGTTACCGCCGTAGTCCATGTGGCCCGAATCGTGGCCTTCAGAGGCATAGCCCTTGATCATGACGCGCTGCCCTAGGCCGTCAGTCGCAAGGCTCACGCGCTTGACGTCATCGGCGATCTGGAGGAAAGGATGCGTTGTGGCCGAACCGAAATCGAAGGGAATGTGAGTAACGACCCACTTATGATTGTCGGCTGCGCCAGTGATCTCGGGAGTGATATCCGCATAGGCAACTGCGGCATCTTGCCAATCAACGCCGCCCGAAGAGTTCGCGTCTCCTGTGAAGACAAGTGTCGTGTAGGGGCGTTCTTCGTCCCCAATAGCATCCGTCGCGGCCTCGGAACGGTAGGTCCACTGACCGTTTTGCGCGATCAGAGTCTTGATGCCGTTTTGTTCGATAACTTGGCGCTTCCACCTGGAATTCCAGTTGTTTTCATAGCCGTGGGGCTGGTCGTAGGTCGCGTTGGTTTCCATACCGACGGCGACCTTATTGGTGTTGACCATTAGGTAGGCGCTGGGTTGTTCGTAGTAATCAATGGGCGTCGAGGCGGTGATGCTGGCAAAAGTATCGTCAACACCCGCATAGGAGTCGCCATTGGCTGCGCCTCGGGAGACTCCCGTGATGCCACATGCGTATGCTCCGCCTTGGTCTGCATTTACTGAGACGAGGCCGTGGCCGGGAATTTCCACCGTGTGCGCGCCGCTCATCTCGGTGATGCGGAAGGTCAAAGTCGGTCGCTTTGCACCCTCCGTTCCTTGGGAGCGGGAGGTGATTTCCTGTACCTCGATCTCGGCTTTCATCGTGATCTCACTGCCGACGAAAGTTACCGTGTAGGCGACTTTCTGGTCGGAAACACGCTGCGCTTCAACAGTGTCGACGGTGTATTGGTTTCCGTCGATCGTGACCTGGTGAAGCGTTTCCGCGCGGCCGCCAACGGGGTTTCCCGCAAAGGTATATCCGGTGACCTGCGGGAATTCGTGCGAGACCGTTGCACGAAGTTGTCCCGCGCTAATGGTCGTGGGCGCGTTGAGAATAACGGGGGTATCTGTTGCACCTTCAGTAGCATGTGCGACCGCTGATCCCGGAAGGGACAAGGCGAGTGCCCCAAGGATGGCCAGGGGTCGCCAAAAGACGCGTTTGTCTATCATCGTGTCGGGCTCCTTTGCCTAGACGTGACTCATCTATCTTCCAGCGAACATTCATCAAATGCAAGGAGTTTTTGAGAGGTATTTGTTCCACAGGTGGAGCACAGCTTGTCCATAATCCCTACAGAATCCGCCAGTGGATTCTGTAGCCATGAACACGAACAACCTTCCCCAGCCGGCCACCCCTTCGGCCGATGATCTTGCACGCACCCTAGCTGCTCGCCAGCAGGCACAGGCAGCCACCGCCCAGACCCAGGCCTCCCGCACGGAAGGTTCCTCGGCCTCGGCAAACCACACGAAGCCCACACGCACCCGCCCCACGAAGCGTCGCCGCAAAGGCCTGCGCAACGGGATCATCGCGGGCGCAACTGCGATCACCCTGGCTCTGGGTGGCACCACTGCTTGGGCCCTCAACCGCTACGTGATCGATCACGTTGAAGTTACCAGCGCCTCTTCTTACGAGGCCTCACAGGGCAACGCGCAGACCACTTCCTTGAATACCGATACCGCGACCACAACCTCGGACACCTACACGAACGGAAACACCAAGATTTCTGTCAAGCAGGTTCAAAACAACGGTGTCACATACTACGTAGCGGATGTTCAGCTCTCTGATGCGACCGCGCTTCGTTCCGCTTTCGCAAACGACCAGTTCGGTTCGAACATCACAGACTTGGTCTCTTCGATCGCAACGGACAATAACGCGGTCTTCGCTATCAACGGCGACTACTACGGTTTCCGCTCGACCGGCATTGTGATCCGCAACGGCACAATTTATCGCGATAGTGGCGCTCGTCAGGGCCTGGCCATCTACAAGGACGGCACCATGAAGGTCTACGACGAGACTCAGACAACAGCTCAAGCTCTGGTCGATGCGGGGGTCTGGCAGACACTCTCCTTCGGTCCGGCCCTGTTGGAAAACGGCCAGATCATCAGCGGAATCGACAACCTCGAAATCGATACAAACTTTGGTAACCACTCCATCCAGGGCAAGCAGCCGCGAACCGCGATCGGCATCATCGACGACAACCACTTTGTCTTTGTCGTTGTGGATGGACGCTCTCGCACATCTAGCGGCGTAACGATGAGCGGTCTGGCCGAAATCATGCAGAGCCTGGGAGCAAAGACCGCTTACAACCTCGACGGCGGCGGCTCCTCTGAAATGTGGTTCAACGGCCAGGTCGTCAACAACCCCTCTAACGGTGGCGAACGCGCTACCTCCGACATCATCTACATCACGAAGGGAGCATGAGCGATGTACGTGTTAATCCCCGCTTACCAACCGGACGCACGATTGCCGCGTCTCATCCTTGAACTGCATCGCGCAGATCCTTCGACGAAAATCGTCGTCGTTGATGACGGTTCTGGCGAACAGTACAGGGACATCTTCGAGGCCTCGCACACTGCGGGAGCCCAGGTCATCTCTTATGAACGTAACCGTGGCAAGGGGTATGCCCTTCGAGCTGGATTCTCGTACATTCACGAGCAGGCTCAGACACTGGGACTGAATGATTGCGTCGTCACCGCGGATGCGGATGGGCAGCACACGCTCAATGACATTTTCCGCGTTGGTCGGACCTGTACAGATACCGGCACAAGCGTGCTGGGAGTTCGCGAATTCGTTGGGCATGTCCCCGCTCGTTCCCGGATCGGTAACACTGCAACTTCAGCCCTGTTCTGGCTCGCAACGGGCTGGAAGCTCAAGGACACGCAGACCGGGTTGCGTACTTTCCCGGTGGCATTGCTTCCCGCGCTGCTCGAGGTACAGGGGGATCGTTACGAGTACGAGCTCCGCGTCCTTTTGCACCTGGCGAAGTTCCGTCATCCGGTCACCCAAATCTCAATTGAGACGATTTACGAGGCCGGAAATCCGACCTCCCACTTCCGCCCCTTGCAAGATTCGGCTCGGATTTGGGCACCGCTACTGAAGTTTGCTGCTTCTTCCGGTGTTGCAACTGTCATTGACTACGTTCTGGTCCTTGTCTTGAATGCTCTCACTGGAGCTCTCTTCCTCCCGGTTATTGCCGCTCGCGTGGTGAGCGCTTCGGTAAACTTCGCAATGAACCGCCGCGTTTTCGAGGCCACGGGAGTGCCCTTGCGCCGCAGCGCCCTGCGTTATGCCGCGCTTGCCGTCGCAGTGGTCGCCGGGTCGTACACAATGCTTGCTGTACTGACGGGAATCGGAATGCCACTGTGGATCGCGAAGATCATCGCTGACACGACCATGTACCTGGTTTCTTACTCGGCACAAAGCCGCTATGTCTTCGCACCTGCACAGGATCAGAGCGCCACGGTCGCGCGTCATGAATCTCAGGCTCAAGCACACTCTGCAGCTCAGCCCCAGGCGAAGGAGCTCGAAGTTACTGTTGCGGGGGCAGCCTCGGCGCAGCCGAGCAAGCAAGCTGGAAACACTCCGGTAAAACCGGTACTGCCCACACCAGCGGCACCGTCCATGTCGAGCATCCGTTCACTGAATCCACGTGGCCTGAATACTCAGCACTCAAGTGTCACCTTGAGTCGGGCCTCATGAGCGTCGGATAATTACTATCCTCAGTGGCATACTTATGGCCTGTATAACGCATTAACAAGGAGCACCCATGCGTATCGAGATCCTGCGCGAATGTGATTCATCGACAACAGAAAAGGTTCACGAGGCCTTTGACCGTCTGCTTCCACAGCTTTCCTCTTCCGCACAGCCTTTGTCGCTCGAAGAAATCCAGAAGCTTCTGGCTCAGGATTGCTTGCACTTGGTGTGCGCAGTCGATGAGGATGAGCGGATTTTGGGAATGCTCTCGCTGGTTGTTTTCGATATTCCAACTGGCCGCCGAGCGTGGATCGAAGATGTCGTTACCGATCAGGCCGCACGCGGTCAAGGCGTGGGACAGGGCCTTGTTGATGCCGCAGTTGAGCACGCTCGGGAGCTGGGGGCTAAAACAGTCGATCTCACATCTCGGCCGACGCGAGAGGCGGCGAACCGCCTCTACCGTCGGGTTGGTTTCCTTCAGCGCGAAACCAACGTCTACCGGAAGTCTTTCTGACCCCGTAAGACCCGTATGTGGGAGGTGGGACAGCACTCGCTGTCCCACCTTTTCTGTTTAAAGAAGCGTATCTGAGATGACGTTGAGGATTCTGAGCAGGGTATCGCGATCATCGCCTTCTACCGCGCCAAGAAGCCCGTTACGCACCGCGCTTGCGAAGACGCCATTTGCGGCCTCATAGGCCTGACGCCCTTCAGGGGTAATGCACACAAGGACAGAACGTCGATCCGTTGACGATCCTTCTTTGGTAATAAATCCCTTCGCCGCAAGACGAGAGATTGCACGACTAGTTCCCGAACGTGTCAACGAGACCAGCGCACCCAGCTCGCCAGAACGCATGGGCTGCTCACCGTTAGCAAGCTCGTCAAGCATCTCAAACTCAATCAGAGCAAGAGGTGCACTTTTACTGATTTCCGAACCTAACGTGCTTTGAACAGCACGTGTCACAGAACTCCACGCGTGCCAAAGCTCAGATTCGCTCTCATCGAGGAGAGTCTCATTGCTTTGTTTAATCACCCTTTTAATTTATCAGTTTAGCGAGAATAAAACTACCTTCTGACCTGCGCAAATGCCCAAATAAACCGGACAGATTTTCACTGAATTAATACGAAGTGATACGATCTGACAACAAAATCACCCACCGTAATGATCAAAGTTGAATGATTGTCAGCTCACATTTCGTGAGCTAGTGGGCGAAATGATCGAGATGACTGCTTTTTGCATCTTGCACAAATGCGCACACCTTCGTGAACGAAACGTGCAGCGTAGGATGGATGCATGACACCACGACTTGAATCGGATCATCCCGAACTCGACACAAACACTTTGGACTACGTCCATTTCCTTGCCGATTCCCCAAGCCCCTACCACGCTGCACATCTCGTTGCACAGCGCTTGGAGAACCTCGGTTTCAGTCGACAAGACGAAACAGCGGCATGGGATGCGACTCCCGGCGGACACGTGATGGTTCGCGGAGGCGCTGTCATGGCATGGGTAGTTCCTGAAAATATCAGCGACACCACCGGTTTCAGGATCGTTGGAGCACACACAGATTCTCCTGCTTTCACCCTCAAGCCCTCACCTCAGACAACAACGGCTGATGGCTGGGGACAAATCGAGGTCGAGGTCTACGGCGGAATGATCATGAATTCCTGGCTGGACCGCGAACTGTGCGTTGCCGGCCGACTGATTTTGGCCTCGGGAGAAGAAATCCTGGTTCGCACCGCTCCACTGGCCCGCATTCCTCAGCTGGCAATCCACCTCAACCGCGGGGTTAACGAATCTCTTCACCTCGACCCCCAGAAGCACCTGCATCCGGTATGGACGGTCGATACTCCCGATGCATCGCTCATGGATACCATCGCACAGGCTGCAGGCTTGGATAACGCGAATGACGTGATCTCTTTCGATTTGATCTGTGTCCCTTCGCAGGGCCCCGCCACCTTCGGCGCAGATTCGCAGTTCGTTGCATCGGGACGCCAGGACAATCTGTCGTCGGTTCACCCCGGACTCTGCGCACTCGAAGACCTCGCTCGCCAGGGACTCCCCTCAGACGGTGACATCCTTGTTTTCTCATGCTTCGACCACGAAGAGATCGGTTCCGAGTCTCGCACGGGTGCAGCTGGTCCGATCCTGGAAGACGTTCTGCGCCGCACCGCTTTCGCTTTGGGTCGCGATGAGGATGGTTACGCACGAATGATCGCTTCGTCGACATGCGTGAGTGCCGATGCCGCACACTCAATTCATCCGAACTACCCCGAGGTTCACGACCCTTCACATCACCCGGTCATGGGCCGAGGCCCCATTCTCAAGATCAATGCCAAGCAACACTATGCAACCAACGGGGTCGGAATGGCTCTGTGGAAGCGCGCTTGCGACGCGGCAGGGGTTCCAACACAGAACTTCGTGTCGAATAATGCGTCACCATGCGGAACAACAATTGGCCCGATCACCGCAACCCGACTGGGTATTGAAACAGTGGATGTGGGCATAGGCCTGCTCTCTATGCACTCGGCTCGCGAAATGAGCCATGTTGCAGACCTTCTGGGACTGCGCAAGGTTCTGGCAGCCTACTGGCTTGGCGCCTGAGCGGATACGCTCTGGACAGAAAAGGCCACACGTATTTGCGGCCGTGGGGGGCGGGG
>NZ_JVLH01000006.1 GCF_001070855.1 Trueperella pyogenes
ACCCGCGACCCTCACCTTGGCAAGGTGATGCTCTACCAACTGAGCCACATCCGCGTTATCAAACCGCCGGAACGGTTTCGCAACGGATGAAAGGCTAACAGGGTTTGCACCTCGAACACAAATCAAGACGGCGTGTCCCCGCTCACACCCGATTTTTTCAGCGCACGGCGGCGCGCCTTCCGCTGCGAGATAACACAGACTCATAAAGTCGAGGACGTGATCGAAGTGGCACCACCCGAGGATTTTCGAACAGCACTCATGTCATTACGCAGTGCTGTCCATCCTCATGTCGAAATTGAGGAAGTTCCCGCACCGCGCGCACTTGCTCCTTTCACTGCTGCACTTGCACTTCGCACGACACAAACCGCCCACGACGAAGCCCTTTCCTTCGGTCGTTTTGTTATCCTCCATGATCCCAACGGACAAATGGGTTGGAACGGTCCATTCCGTCTTGTCGCACAGCTCCGTGCACAAATTGATGCTGATATGAGTTCCGATCCCCTGCTTTCTGAAGCACTGTGGAACTGGACTCACGACTGTCTTGAAGAGCGCGGTGCCGGTTTCCATGACCTTACCGGCACTGTGAGCAAAGAAGTGAGCGAATCTTTTGGAGGCTTGATCCTCATGGGGTCGACACTCGCTGTTGAGATTCGCGTTTCGCTCACGCCAAATACCCCCTGGATTGGCGAGCATCTTCTGGCGTGGCAAGATCTCATGTGTCGAATTGCCGGTGTTGAAAATCAACGATTCCTTGAGAGGGCATAGAACGTGCTCATTGAGAATCCCTACGGCATCGCCGTGGGAGACAGCGAGGACCCTGAGCTCATTGCTTTCCCTCGCGATGGAATCCCAGAAATTATTGACACCCAAAGTGCTTTGGAACGGGCAGCTAAGGACCTCTCAGCTTCTTCCCTTCCGGTTGCAGTGGACGTCGAGCGGGCTCAAGGGTTTCGCTACGGATCTTCGCCCTATCTCCTCCAGCTGCGGCGTGAGGACGTTGGCTCCTTCCTGATCGACACTGCGGCTCTCCCCCACCTCGAATGCCTTCAAGCAAGCATGAACTCGACATGGATTCTGCACGACGCTTCTCAAGATCTTCCAAATCTTCGTGAACTTGGCCTGGAAATCCCCGCTCTTTTCGATACGCAAGTCGCGTCACGCCTGCTCGGGATGACTCACTTCGGACTCTCTGCGGTTTGTGAGCAAGTCTTGGGACTGACACTTGTCAAAGACCACCAAGCCTCAAACTGGTCGGTGCGCCCGCTCCCAAAGGACTGGCTGCGATACGCGGTTCTTGATGTTGAGCTCCTGACTGCTCTTAAAGACTCCCTTGAAGAGCGCTTGGATGACCTTGGCCGCACCTCGTGGGCGCAGCAGGAGTTTTCACACATTGCCGAGGCCGCCCCACCTTCGCCGAAAAAAGATCGTTGGCGTTCGATTTCCGGCATTGGCAAGTTGACCTCCAAACGAGCTCTTGCAATCGCACGCGAGCTTTGGATCGAGCGCGATGCGATTGCGCGCGAAATCGACCTTGCTCCCGGACGCTTGGTACGAAACAGTGGAATTATCCACGCTGCTCAACGTCCGCCAAGGACTCGCCACAATCTTCTTTCGATTGCCGAATTTCGTTCACCTCAGGCACGACGTTACGCGCAGCATTTCCTTGACGCAGTCACTCGCGCACTAGCCCTTCCAGAAAACCAACTTCCACCCCGGCATCGAACGGAAGACGACGGGCATACTCCTAGCGTCAGGCATTGGCAACGTATTCATGCCGAAGCACACGAGCTTCTTCTTGAGATTCGCGAGGCCGTTGCTAAGCAAGCCGAAACCCTAGAAATTAGCCCAGAAATTGTCCTCGAGCCACGGGTTCAGCGCGCTTTGGCATGGGAACATACCCAACAGGGATTGGGTATGCCAGTCGACGATTTCCTCACCGCGCAGGGTGCACGTCCCTGGCAGGTTTCGTTGATGGCCACTCCCCTCACCGATCTACTCTCCCGCTAAAGCCTGACGAATTCTTTCACTGAGGCCCTGTGCGTCAAGACCAAGAGTCGTCACAATGCTTGCTCGGGTAGCCTGCTGTAGAAATTCCTTTGGAATACCTGCAGTGACGACTGGGATTGATCGCGTCGATACATTCGAAGAAAGCAGATCACGCAGCGACCACCCAAATCCGCCATCAACTAAGCCATCCTCAACGCTGAGCACAAGCTCAGCTCCTTCGACAAGGCCAACCAAGGCCTCGGAAACTGGAAGGGCCCAGCGGGGATCGACCACGCGCACGCTCGCCAAGCCATCATTCTCAAGAAGAGAAGCTGCTTCCATGGCAGCTGGGACCATTGAGCCCAAGGCAACGATGCAGATCTTCGAGACTTCAGCGCCCTCATCCCAATCTTTGAGGACATCACAGCCACCCACACGACGAAGCTGAACAATTGGATCAGTCAAGGCCCCCTTCGGATAACGAAGGACTGTCGGAGCGTCATCGACCGCTACGGCTTCGCGCAATTCTTCGCGTAGTGTCGCCTCATCACGCGGGGCAGCAAGGCGTAAGCCAGGGACGGAATTCAGCATCGAAATATCCCACATTCCATTGTGAGAGGCCCCGTCATCACCAGTAATTCCGGCTCGATCAAGAACAAAGGTTACACCGCAGTGGTGAAGCCCAACATCCATAAGGATTTGATCAAATGCTCGATTCAGGAAGGTCGCATACACCGCAAAAACCGGATGCGCTCCAGCGAACGCCATTCCAGCGGCGGAGGCAACCGCATGCTGTTCCGCGATCCCCACATCAACCACGCGCGAAGGGAAGTCTTCCTTGAAGGGGCCCAGGCCAACAGGCAACATCATCGCAGCAGTTAGGCCCACAATATCTTCGCGTTCGTGTGCGAGCTGACGAATCTCGTCAGCAAAGACACTGGTCCAAGCAAAACGTGTTGGCGCGATAGGAAGTCCGGTTTCCGGATGAATCTTCCCCACTGCGTGGAATCGATCTGCAATGTCTTCTTCCGCGGGGGTGTAGCCACGTCCCTTCTGCGTCATGACATGAATCAGGACCGGCTCATGCAAGGCTCGCGCACGATTAAAGATCTCTTCCATGGCGGCAATATCGTGGCCGTTGACGGGTCCGAGGTACTTCAGTCCGAGGTCCTCAAACATTGCCTGCGGGATGAGCGCATCTTTAATACCGCTTTTGAGGCCGTGAAGAGCTCCGTATGTTGCGCGTCCAGGTTCCCCAAAATGCATCAGAGTTCGTTTACCCCACGACAGCGCCTTTTCGTAATTTTGCGAAGAACGTAGAAGATCAAGATGGCGAGCTACAGCACCAATAGTTGGTGCGTAGGAGCGCCCGTTGTCGTTGACAATGATGATCGCGCGTCGCTTGTGATCGGAAGCAATATTGTTTAATGCTTCCCAAGCCATTCCACCTGTCAGTGCACCATCACCAATGACACCAATCGTCCATGTCGGATCACCGCGTCGAGATTTTTCGCGGGAAATACCATCGACCCACGATAGTGATGAAGATGCATGTGAGCTTTCAAGAACATCGTGGACGGATTCTTCACGACTGGGGTATCCCGATAGGCCACCTTCTTGCCGAAGCTTCGAAAAGTCTTGGCGTCCCGTCAGCAATTTGTGAACGTAAGTCTGATGACCAGTATCGAAGACAATCGTATCCGCAGGTGAACGGAAAACCCGGTGAAGAGCGATAGTCAATTCAACAACGCCCAAATTTGGCCCAAGGTGCCCGCCTGTCTTTGAGACGTCTTCGATGAGCTTCGTGCGGATCTGTGCCGCTAAATCGTCCAATTCTGCCGCTGGGACACGCCTCAGGTCACTGGGCGAAGAAATCGTACTCAATAAAGAGGCCTGATTTTGGGCATGGGTCATGAGAAAGATTCTAGTGTCATGGTGACTGATGAGCCGAATGATGCGCGCTAAAAAGACGAGTGTGAAGTGCAATCGGACTTCAAAGCACGTTATCAATGCAGGAATTAGAATGAAGGTGCGACGACTTGACGTATAGAGAAGGAGACACGATGAGCGTGCAACGTCCGTATGGACAGTGGGACTCTCCGGTCGAAGCCGATTCCTACACTCAGACATCAGTGCAGCTGTCACAGGTTCGCGTCGACGAAACCGATACCTACTGGGTCGAGGGTAACCCTCGCGATAACGGTCGAAATACTCTTCTGCGCGCGGATTCGATGGGGCAAATCTCAGAAGTTCTTCCGCTTATTGATGGTATCCGTTTGCCTGACGTCCGCACCCGTGTCCATGAATATGGCGGACGAGCATACGCAGTTTCTGACGGTTTCATCGTCTTTTCTGATGGCTTCGACGGTCGTGTCTATGCCTTCAACACCCGCGATCCGAGGCGCCAGCTGGTTCCGCTCACTCCTTTGGGTAAAGTCCGCTACGGTGACTTCGAAATCGCTGACGTTCGCGGTTTGGTTTATGCGATCGCAGAAGATCATTCGAATCCCGGTGAACCAGTCAACTCCCTTGTCGCAATTCCCCTGGACGGACGCGCAGCGCGCAATGCTTTCGAAATCATCCCGATTTTTGGTGGATCTGACTTCGTCTCATCGCCGACCTTGAGTCCCGATGGAACCAAGCTCGCATGGCTCTCATGGAACCACCCCAACATGGCATGGACACGCTCCGCGCTCCACGTTGGCTCATTAGATTTCGAGGGCAAGATCGCAGCCTCGTTGATTTTGGTTGATAAGCCAGAGGTCTGCGTTTATGAACCACGTTGGACTCTTAACGGGGACCTGATCCACGTTGATGATTCCTCCGGCTGGGCAAACCTCTATCGCACAGAGGGATTCCAGTGGAACGAGGACGAAGATCAATTTGCTTGGATGACGCGTCTTCGCACACGCCCCTTGCACCCCAGTGCGCGTGCGTTCTCGCATCCCCACTGGCAGCTTGGCCTTCATTCATACGATAACTTCGACTACGAAAACCTCATTTGCTCATGGGCAGAAAACGGGACCTGGCATCTGGGCACTGTTCGTCTAGATAACGGTATGTGTGAAGAGTGGCGCACTCCTTGGTGGCCGACCGGAAATGTCGCTTGCTACGAAGGCCGTGTTGTTGCCCTCGCCGATTCGACAACCCATGAGCCCGCAATCGTTGAGGTTTCTGGTGGGGCATCTCGAGTCCTCCGCTCATCTTCTCAAGAACACCTGAGCGATGATCTGATTTCAGCTGCGCAGGCAGTTTCATGGACCAGCAGTGACGGAGAGACTGTTCACGGTTTCTACTACGCACCGAAGAACCCCGAGTTCTCTGCTCCCGAGGGATCTCTTCCTCCGCTCCTCGTTAACGTTCACGGAGGACCGACTTCCTCTGCTCGACCAGGGCTATCAATTGCTGTCCAATACTGGACCTCTCGTGGATTCGCCTTCCTTGACGTCAATTACCGCGGGTCAACTGGCTACGGTCGCAAGTACCGCCAGCGCCTTAATGGGCACTGGGGCGTGCTTGATGTTCAAGATTGCGCTGAAGGAGCACAGTACTTGGTTTCCCAAGGACTAGCTGATCCTGAGCGCATTGCGATCAGGGGTCGCTCTTCGGGTGGTTACACAGTTTTGTCAGCCCTTGCTGACAGCGATGTGTTTACTGCTGGCACCTCCCTTTTCGGTATTGGTGACCTCAAGCTACTCGACGCAACCACCCATAAGTTCGAGTCTCACTACGACCAATTCCTTATCGGATCGGATGATCTTTCTGATCCCGTGTGGGCCGAGCGTTCCCCAATCAACAAGGTCGATCAGATCCACGCACCACTCCTCCTGCTACAGGGCACCGAGGATAAGGTCGTTCCTCCCTCGCAGGCAGAATCCATGTTCGAGGCCCTTCGTGACAGCGGTCGCCCCGTGGCACTGCGTCTCTACTCGGGCGAAGGCCATGGATTCCATTCGGCAGCAAACATTAAGGATTCTTGGGAAAGCGAACTCAGCTTCTACTCTCAAGTCTGGAAGCTAGACGCAAAGGTACCCGTGAACCTCGAGATCGAAAACCTCTAAAGCTCGTCCAAGACGAAGATTGATGCGGTTGGGGGCAGGCCAGAGAGCCTGCCCCCAACCGCATTGGAACTGATAGGTATATTCCTTCAATCAAGGTCCAAAGAAGAGCTCTAGATCCTCTCTAGTACCGTCATCACTTCAAAGTGGTGCGTGTAGGGGAATAGATCCCAGGCACGCATATCGGTGATCTGGTAGCCCACCTCAAGAAGATCATGCAGGTCACGCGAAGCTGCAGCGGGATCACAGGACACAAGCAGAATGTGCTCTGCCCCGGTACTGGCCATCGCACGACAGACTTCTTTGCCAGCTCCGGATCGTGGAGGATCAGCGATGATAATCTCCGCACCCCCCAATTCACTATTGAGTTCGCGCACCGCAGGAGCATCACAGTCGCCAACAAAAGCGTCAAGCACATCACTACCAACGTTTGCCACGGCATCTGCAACGGCGGCCTCGTCAACCTCAAGGGTAACCAAGCGACCAGCGCTGCCCACAAGGCGTGACAGCGGCAGCGAAAAGAGTCCTGCCCCCGAGTAAAGCTCCATCATCCGGGAAGCACCGAGCGAGGCGACGATATCCTCAACATTTCGAGCCAAAACTTCGGCTCCACGACGATGCGTTTGCCAAAAACCTTGAGGGCGAACGCGATACTGATCCGCTCCATTTTCGCGGGAAACTGTCCACGTCACCGGTCCCTTCCACGCATCTGCCTGAGCATCCCAGCAGCCCTCATCCGTGCAGATCAGTGCCGGCTGACCGGGAGCAGCAATCAAACGGACGCGCGAGCCCTCGGGAAGGTGAGAAAAAGCATTATTCCCCTCCCAGACATCGAGTTCATTGATCTCTTCGGCAGCTAAAGGCATCGATTCCAGTACCTGGATCTCATGCGAGCGATAGCGGCGCATACCAAGTCGGCCAGCTTTATTCACGACGCACTCGATACGTGTACGTCGTCCCAGAAGTTCTTCACGGTTCTCATCACCAGGTGCCGGCTGAACGCTCACTCCCCCAATGGCCTCGACCTGCTCGGCTACACGCTCACGGCCGATACGCCGCAATTGGTCTTCTAGAACATCGGTTTTCCAGTGACGTCCGCCTTCGGGAGTGACGAAGGAGAGTTCTCCCCCACCTACGCCACCGGGGCCAGCTGCTGGCCACACGCTGGGAATTCGATCAGGGCTGGGCTCAAGAATCTCAACGGCCTCGGCCCACAACATACGCTTATGTGAATCGATGACACGTGCGCGCACCTTCTCGCCTGGAAGGGCGAATCGAACAAAAACCACACGTCCGGAATCATCGCGTGCAACGCAGGCACCACCATGCGCAGGCGCACCAATCGTGAGCTCGATGAGTTCATCAGAATTGCTCATACGTAAATCTCTCCTCACTGGCGCTTGAATGGATCATTGACGCTCTGGGTTCCATCGACCTGGATATCTTCGCCAAGCTTCCAGGGGACAATGGTGAGCACGACGCCGGGAATTCGTAGAAGAGATCGAGATAACCGCAACGCCATCTGGTTATGGAGAATGTTCTCCCACCAGTGTCGAACCAAGAACTCTGGAATATACACAACCAGCATTTCTTCTGGTGAACGCTGACGCCTTGAGCGTACATACGAAATGACGACTTGTGTGATGTCCCTAAATGGTGAGGCGACCAGCGTCAAAGGAACAGGAAGACCTGATTCCTTCCATTCGCGACGAATATGCTTTTCTTCCTCGAGGTCAGAGACGACTGAAACAATTTCCAAATTGATGGGAGCCTGTGCGCGCGCCGTCGCAATGGCACGCATTGAAGGCTTCGATAAATTCGAGACCAAAACCAAAGCGCGAACGCGTGAAGGTAGCGCACGCCGCGTATGCCAGTCCTCCACCCGCAGCTGGCCACGAATGGTGTCATAGTGACGCCGAATTAAACGCTGGATGGTGAAGACCAGAGCAATGAGCAAAACGGTGATCCATGCGCCGTGGGTAAACTTCGTGACCAGAACGACAGCAAGAACGAATCCGGTCATCATAAAGCCGATGATGTTCACGGAACGCGAGCGAAGCACCTTGCTGCGGTCACTGCCATTTTGGGGAAGACGAAGGCGTTTATTCCAGTGACGAATCATCCCCAGTTGGGAAAGCGTAAACGAAACGAAGACACCGACGACGTAGAGCTGGATTAGCCGGGTCACGCTTGCATTGAAAAGAATCACCAATGCCGAGGCGCCCACAGCAAGCGCCATAATGCCATTGGAGTACGACAGACGGTCACCACGCTTGTAGAGCTGACGAGGCAGGAAGGAGTCACGCGAAAGAACCGAGGCGAGGGTCGGGAAGCCGTTGAAAGCGGTGTTTGCCGCAAGGATCAAAATAAAGCCCGTCACTGCGGTCACGAAAATAAAAAGTAATGAGCCGTCGCCAAAAATCGTCGAGGCCAATTGGCTAATCACAGGAGCAAAGTGCACATCAGGTTGGGCACTACCGTGGAGATAAACCATCGAGGTATCGTCAACCATCTGCAGCCCCGTATAACGCGCTAGTACGAGGATAGAGATCATCATCGAAGCGGCAATACCGCCGAGCATCAGCAGGGTAATTCCTGCATTACGCGACTTAGGACGCTTAAAGTTCGGGACGCCGTTTGAAATGGCTTCAACCCCCGTTAAGGCCGCGCAGCCAGAAGAGAAAGCACGCATCAGCAAGAAAACCCCACCCAAACCGGTGAGCCCGTCGAGGTGCGAACTTGCTGCGTGGATGTCATAGGCAGCGCTATCCGCCATTGGAAGATTCCCCATGAATAGTCGCACAAAGCCAACACTGATCATCACGGCGATTGCGATCATGTAAGCGTAGGTGGGGATCGCGAATGCGGTTCCTGCTTCTCGTGTTCCTCGAAGGTTGACCAGAGTCAGGAAAATAATCAGTGCAACCGCAATGGGAACTTCTGAACCGCGCAAACCCGGGAAGATCGTAGTCAGGTAGTTTGCGCCGGAAGAGATCGACACCGCAACTGTCAATACGTAATCGACGAGAAGCGCCGAGGCCACAAGAAGTCCCCAACTGGGGCCAAGATTCGTTGTGACAACCTCGTAGTCGCCGCCACCTGAAGGGTAGGCGTGAACGGTTTGACGATAAGACAAAACGACGACAGCCAAAACGCAGGCAACAACCACACCGACCCACACCGACTTGATGAGAGCAAGCGACCCTGCCAATGCAAGGGTCAGCAGAATTTCGTCCGGCGCGTAGGCAACAGACGAAAGCGCATCGGAAGCATAAATCGGAAGAGCAAGTCTCTTAGGGAGAAGTTGACGGGCCGCCGCCTTGGAACGAATAGGACGTCCGATTAAAACGCGTTTTGCGGACTCAACGAATGATGACACCTCTTAAGCGTATCCTCTGGATGACAGAGCGTCACTTTTGGACACGTACAGAGCGACTTTTGAGTCAAACAGATGCCATGACCGCTTTGTGCGAGTAGCGTTGGAATGTGCACTTTGTGATTATGGGATGCGGCCGGGTCGGCGCCAGTCTTGCCACTATTTTGGATGCGCAGGGACACTCCGTCGCAGTCATCGACTCTGATTCCAAGGCTTTCCAACGCCTTTCTCAGGACTTTTCGGGCCGCCGAGTCACTGGACTTGGCATGGATCGCGATGCCTTAAAACAAGCGGGAATTAAAGATGCCTACGCCTTTGCTGCGGTATCAAATGGCGATAATTCGAATATCATTGCCGCCCGTGTTGCGCGCGAAACTTTCCATGTCGAGCGTGTCGTTGCTCGAATCTACGACCCAGAACGGGCCTTCGTATACGAACGCCTGGGGATTCCCACGGTTGCCACGGTCAAACGAACGACTGAATCGGTGCTTCGTCGCCTAATGCCGCCTGATGCCGCTGTGACATGGACGCACCCCTCCGGACTTGTTTCTTTGGTCACCGCCACTCCAATCGCTGATTGGTACGGACTTTCTTTCCCCACAGTCGAGAACTTGACGGGTGAACGGATTGCCTTTGTCTCTCGCTTAGGAACGATTCTTCCCGCCCGCCCAGAGTTGGTCATACAAGAACATGACCAGTTGTATTTCGCAATCTCTGGTGAAGATCCGCTCCCCCTGCGTGACATCTTGACACGCGCACCACGCTTAGAGGACTAAGAGATGAAGATTGTTATCGCCGGAGCTGGATCCGTTGGACGCTCGGTAGCCCTTGAACTGCTCGATCACGGTCACGACGTGACCCTCATCGATAAAAAACCCGACCAGCTGCGTGTCGCTTCAGTGGCTGATGCCGAATGGATTCTTGCCGATGCATGCTCCCCCGAAGCACTTTCGGAAGCGGGAGTGCGTGATGCCGATGTCGTCTTGGCAGCAACCGGAGATGACAAAGCAAATTTGGTGATCTCGCTTCTTGCGAAGACTGAATTCGCTGTCCCACGTGTTGTTGCACGCCAAAATAATCCAAAGAACGAGTGGCTATTCGACGCCTCTTGGGGTGTGGACGTTCCCGTTTCGACTCCGCGCATTATGACTGCCTTGGTCGAGGAAGCAATCTCTGTCGGAACCCCGGTGAAGCTCTTTGCCTTCCACTCTGCACAGGCTGCGATGTACGCCTTTGTCTTGCCAGACGACTCACCAATCATTGGCAGAAGCATTGGCGATGTCGCATTCCCGCCGCGTGTTGTCTTGAGCGCGCTCTTGCGTGACGGCGCGCCTTTTGCACCTCAGGCAGATGATTCCTACCAGGCTGGTGATGAACTTGTTCTGCTGATTTCAGATCGCGGAGGTCAGGTTCTAACCGCCCTGAACCGCATGCTAACGCGGGAAGTAGAATCCGAGGCCTAGAGATACGAGCTAGTCCTCTTCAGCATTCTGCGCAGAATCGGAATGCGCACGATGCAGCCGGAAATCATCCTTCAAGAGCCACCACGTGAGCCAAGCAACAGGAATGAAAAGCGGAATTCCCAACACGATTTTCATTGCTGAAAGCCACGCGACTTGTTCGCTCAGCCATAGGGGTACCTGAACAGCCAAGCGGATGATGAAGACCGCAGACCAAGCCAAGGTCAGCCATACGCATTTAACTGCAAGATCGCGCGCTTGCGGCTCCTTGACCCAACGAATAGGACGCCCAGTTAAGAGTGCAAAAAGTACCGAAACTAGAGGCCAACCAATAACCAAGCTGACCAGTAAGACCAATGCCCAGGCTGCATTTGTCACAAGGCCCCAGGTAAAGAAGTTAATACCCTTCCCCGAGACCAGTGCCCATACCAGAGCAATCCCAACCCCAAGAAGCCCTGATAGAGATTGGACAATCGACTGTCGTTGAATAAGGCGGATGATTGCAAATAACACCGAACACAGGGCCGAGGCGATCGCAGAGGATAGAAGCGCACCGCTGAGTAGGTAGCAGCCTAAAAATACGAGGCCAGGAACCACGGCCTCGGCAATACCGCGCGTTCCCCCAAGAACGTTAGAGGCCGAAAATTGATCTTGGGCAAGCCATGCGTATCGGTTATTCGACATTGTCCTCAGCAATTAGACGGTAGAGCGGGTTCGTCATAATTTTCACACCATTACTGACGCCGATTGTTCCCTCCACTTCGAGGTGCACTCCCGCATGCATTCCGGGGATGTCGCTGCGTCCAGGCCAGCGAAGGACAATTGTCCCTGTTCCGTCAAAGAGAGTGGCATCAATCAGCGGACGAATATCTTCCGGGTAGTAGGTAACCGACTGAATCGTCCCGAAGAGAACAGCTTTTTGGCGATCCTGCACGTCAGCGACGGCTAAACGCCCACGTTCTTCCCGGCTCTGTTTTTCATCGTTAGCGTCGATGTCTTCACGACTCAGTGAAAGCCTTTTCACTGCGCGGTCGATGAGCTTCTTAAACATTGGGAACTCGTGTTGCGTTCTGATCGGGAAGATGAAGTGGCAACAGATCCAGTCGTGGTCGGGGTTCATCGCCGCGTACGACAACAACGCGGTCGATGAGTTCCTCGAAGTCATCAGCTTCTTGACCGCCCAATGCTGCAGGGCCGACCATGTCGATTCGCGCGAACCAACGTTCACCCTCACGTCCGATAATTCGGGTCCGCGTGGTGCCCTTCTTCCCATCGGGAAGCGTCACTGCCTCGTCAACTTCAAGCTCATCACCGTAGCGAGTGTGCTTTTCGCTAACTGTACTGCCGCCCTCTTCATAGGCAGCGCGAATCTGCGGACGAAGTTCATCCCAAGTTCCGCCCGAACGCGGCGCAGCGGCGATAGAGAACTGGAGTCCCGAAGAAGCGAGCACCAACATAATTCGAATGATGCTTTGACCATCTTCGCCAGCTTGTGCACGAATCTGCATGCCCGGTACGGCAGGAATACGCAGCGAACCTAGGTCGACATAATCAACCGAGGTATCAACTTCGTATTCTTCGCGGGGGCCGGGGATTTGCCACAGTTCTGACTCGTCGTAGAGCTGGGGGCGTACTTCCTCTTCTACCTCTTCTTGAACAGTGTCTTCCTTGCGTGAACGTCCGAACATAACTGAATTATCTCACGCTCAGCCAGCACACTCAGTGCAGACGGGCTGTCCATTGTCATCGACGTAGGCGAGCTGAGAAGCGTGATGGACCAAGAAGCACATCGAGCAGGTGAATTCGTCATCCTGCTTGGGGACAACGTGAACCGTCAGTTCTTCCTTCGAAAGGTCTGCACCGGGAAGCTCAAAATTCTCTGCGGCCTCATTTTCATCCTCGTCGACATTTGCCGAACCAGAATCATTGCGACGCGACTTCAGCTCCTCAATGGAGTCTTCAGCAACATCGTCATCATTCTTACGAGGTGCATCGTAATCGGTGGCCATTTTGCCCTCCCTTTTCTCTCATCATGTATTGCGCTCCCGCGTAACACATTCGCTGCGCTGCAGGGTAACACGTTGAAAGTTTACGCGCTACTGAAAAGGACACGCGCCCCGGCAATCAAAGATTTTAACGCCATCTTTGAGAAAATTTGACCACGAAGCAAGGAGGAAAAGCGATGATCGATCTTGATCTTCTCGGAGTAGGTGCTGACGAAGAAACACTGGTATTCACAGATAGTGAAGGCCGTCGTTACACCACCCCGATCACAGGCGAACTGCGTGGCGCTGTCCGTCGCGATCGTCCGCGTATCGAGGCGATTACCGAAGATAAGCCCTTGCGTCCTCGTGAAATCCAAGCCTTGCTTCGTTCTGGTGCACGAGCCGTCGATATCGCACGCGAACACAATGTTGAGGTCTCGCAAATCACTCGCTTCGAAGCTCCCGTTCAGGCAGAGAAGGATTATGCGCTTCAGCGCGCTCTTTCCAGCCCTATTGGAAATCTTCCCGACTCCCCCGTTATGGGCGACTTGGTGGTTGATCGCTTGGCAGCCCGTGGGGTCTCCCCCGATTCCTTGCATTGGTCAGCATCGCGTCAGGCGGATTCCCCGTGGGTGATTCATCTGACCTTCATCCAAGGCGCCGTGGAGCACGGTGCACAGTGGCGTTTACAGTCTTCCGGCCATCTCGAGGCCATTGACGAAGAAGCCCGTTGGCTGACCGAGACCGCTTCCCCGACCGGAGTCCAGAGTTTTACTTCGCTCCCTCTTCCAGCACCCGTTGTCTCTGCGGATCGCTCTGATATCGAAGAACGTGAAGCGCTGGTCGAGCAGCTCAATGCTCAACGCGGCAAGCCTCAAGAAATTGAGTACGAGCTGGATGATGAGGAAGACGAAGAAGAGATTTTCGAGGAGCGTCCACATCTACCCGCCGGGGTTGAATCTTTGGCAGCGCGTATCCATTCCCTAACCGAGGCACGAAAAAGTTCTCCAGAGGTAAAGGAACCTGCACAGACAATAGAGGCCGTCGAAGACCAGCCTCTGCCGCTCGAACAGCTTGAAGATATTCCTCAGGCTCCTGCTGCTGCGAAGAAGTCGAAGAGGCGTTCGGTTCCCAGTTGGGACGAGATCGTTTTCGGCTCGCGTCCCTAAGCAAGAACCGCTAGCGGAATTAGCATTTCATCGGGTGTTAAGGAGCCGTGGACGCCAATGAGTGTCATTGCTCCCGGGCTTTGAGTACGACTATCGACTACCCCACCACGGCCTCGTGAGAAGACAACGAAATCTCCACTCTCAGCAAGACCCGGGCCCGTACCGATCAGATCTGGTAGTTCATCAGCTCCCACTACCCATGCATGCTCGCCAAGGAATTCTTCCCAACGGCTGCGTACCTGCAGTTCGTTCGTACCCGGAAGACAATGAACATGAACTGCTCGTGTTTCCCCAGCGATTGCGCGCACGCCCTCGCTCAAAGGAGAAAGCTCAGCAACGTTATACAGCTGACCAAAATCAATATTCACCATGCCGTGGTCGGCAGTGAGGACAACGCGAACGTCGTCTGGAAGAGAGCTCAGGAAATACCCAAGTCCTGCATCGAAGTCTTCTAAGGCATCACTCCACCGGCCTGATCCAACCCCATGCGCATGGCCCGCAGCATCGATGTCAGACCAATAGAGATAAACCAACTTGGTCCCGGAGCGAATCTGCTCAATTGCAGCCCGGCACCGTTCTTCCCATGAGGTAGCCGGCACGAAACGAGCACCTCGAAGAGCGGCTGAAGTGAGTCCAGAGCCAGCAAACTTGGCTGGAAGGATGGTTGCGCACGAAACCGAGGCAGCAGAAAGTTGTTCGAAGAAGGTCGGGCATTCTTGCCACTGCGTTGGATCAATCCCATCCGTGAAGGCAAGAAGGTTAAAGAGGTGCTCTCCGTGAAGGACGCTGTAACCAACCATGCGGGTACGACCAGGAAGCTGACCTGTTCCGCAGGCGGTAATACCTGCAGCCGTTGTCGAGGGGACGACTGAGTAAGCAGTGTGGATCTCATCCCGGAGTCCGCGAAGGTTTCGCGTGTGTCCTAAGTGATCCATCAAAGGAATGAGGCCCAGGCCGTCGACCAGAATCACCACTGCGGCTTTCGCGCGTTCCAATCCCAAACTTGAAGAAAGATCGGGGCGCGCAAGAGACAGTTCGGGTTCGACTGCTCCCATCACTGCGGGAATCACCTGCGTCAGGCGAAAATCATCCGCGCTCGGTAAGGCAGCTCCTGTAGCGCGAAGATGATCAGTGAGCATTGCGGACCACCTCAAGAAGAGCATCAACCAAAACTTGAGCATCCGTATATGTCCGTGAGCCATCTGCTAGCTGCGAGACTCGAAGAGAAATATCATCGGGATAGCTACGCGCCATAAAACCGTGATCGGCTTGGCATGTCGGATCATCACAGCGCAACTGTTCGATATCACTGCGCTTTTGAGAGCCCATATCGATGCTGATCGTCATCTCAGAGACCTCATGTCCTTGAGTGGGATCAGCAATCACCTCTTGAACTGAGACTCCCGATATCGCACGAATAGGACGGGCAGCCGAAACTACAACAGCGCTGTGGTTATCCCCCTCATCAACGTGCACCTGAATGAAGCAACTCTGAGTGAGAACAAGAACTGTTAAGTGACGGAACATTGACCCACGATCGAATGCCGCCTCAACCTGCACAAGCGATGCGCGGACCTCTTCATTACCAAGCAGGCGATGAACGGCTCGAATTGCAAGGTCAGGAAAGAAGCCAGCACGTTCGATATCGCGATCTAATTTCACCGTCTAATTCTATCAAGAGCGGCGTGTACCTGGCGGTTTTACGCCAATTTCGTAGAGAATCGACCCATGCGAACGAAGGACGAAAAGCTGAACCTCCCCGATGCTGATCAGAACATCACCGAAATCGATGTCTCGACAGAAATGAGGGGCTCCTTCCTTGAATACGCAGTTTCTGTCATCCATGCACGAGCTCTTCCTGATGCACGTGACGGATTAAAGCCTGTTCAACGCCGCATTCTTTTCCAGATGGACCAAATGGGGCTCCGTCCTGATCGGGGTCACGTGAAGTCCCAACGGGTTGTCGGTGAGGTTATGGGTAAACTCCACCCCCACGGCGACTCGGCAATCTATGATGCGCTAGTCCGACTGGCTCAGCCATTCAATCTTCGACTCCCCTTGGTTGACGGACATGGAAACTTCGGTTCTCTTGATGACGGTCCGGCTGCTGCACGTTATACCGAAGCACGGATGGCTCCAGCAGCTTTGGACCTGGTCGCCTCTCTTGATGAAGACACGGTCAACTTCGTTCCCAACTACGACAATCAATTCATGCAGCCGGAAGTGCTCCCTGCCGGTTTCCCTCAGCTTCTCGTCAATGGTGCTTCAGGTATTGCTGTGGGCATGGCAACGAATATCGCGCCTCACAATCTTTCAGAAACAATTGCTGCAGCTCAGTATCTTCTCAAGCATCCCGATGCCTCCGTTGCAGATCTCATGCGTTATGTGCCCGGTCCTGATCTACCGGAAGGCGGCGTCATCGTCGGCTTGGAGGGCATTAAGGACGCCTACGAAACAGGCCGCGGGGCATTCAAGACTCGCGCAAAGGTCCAGGTTGAACGTGTTACCGCGCGAAAGATGGGCCTTGTCATCACTGAGCTCCCTTACATGGTCGGACCCGAAAAGGTCATTGAGAAGATCAAAGAAAATGTTTCTGCCGGTCGTTTGAAGGGCATCTCGGCGGTTCAGAACCTCACTGACCGTATTCACGGTTTGCGATTGGTCATCGAGATTAAGAACGGATTTAACCCAGAAGCAGTTCTCCAACAGCTCTATGCTCGTACCCCTCTGGAAGATTCCTTCTCGATCAACGCAGTTGCATTGGTTGATGGCCAACCAAGGACGCTGGGGCTCAAAGATATGCTCCGGGTCTTCCTTGACCATCGAATCGACGTCACAACTCGCCGGTGCAACTTCCGCCTTGGAAAGTGTCGTGATCGCCTGCATCTGGTTGAAGGCTTACTCATCGCAGTTCTCGATATCGATGATGTTATTGCCATCATCCGTTCTTCCGATGACGTCGAAACCGCGCGCGAACGCCTTCAAACTGCTTTCGACCTCTCTGAAGTCCAGGCAAACCACATTCTTGAGTTGCGTTTGCGTCGACTCACAAAATTTTCTCGCATCGAACTCGAAACTGAACGTGATGAGCTCAATGCGAAGATTGCAGAGCTGGAAGAGATCTTGGCTTCTCAAGATCGTCTCTACGCGCTCATCAGCCAGGAGCTTTCTGAGGTTGCCGCACGTTTGGGAACGCCTCGTCGGACCCTTCTCCTTTCAGCAACTGGCACCCGGGTTGACCAAGCGCAGCCCGGCGCCGCGCTCGCTGCAATCCCCGCGGCAACTGGGAAAACGACGACAATGTCGCTCGAAGTTCCCGATGATCCGTGTGTTGTTGTCCTCTCGGCAGCAGGATCACTGGCCAGAGTAGAAGGTGCAGATCCGATCGAAGCCGGTCCTCGCGCCTCGCACGACGGAATCCGTGCGCAGCTTTCGACCTCTGCTCGTTCGCAGATTGCAGTCGTGACCTCCGATGGCATTGCCCACCGCATTGACGTCGTCGATCTTCCCGCACTTCCGCGCTTTGAGACCGGATTGTCCTTCGCGGCTGCAACTCCCAGTGCCCTGCTGATTCATACCGATGCGCCTGCAGTCGGCCTGCTTGATCCCGAAGCCGATACCATCATGGCAATGGGCACACGCATGGGCGTTGTCAAACGTTTGAAACCCGATGTGCTTCAGCGCGACGAATGGGAAGTCATTTCACTTGAAAAGGGAGATGAACTGGTTGGATTTGGCCCCAGCAGCGACACCTCCGACCTTGTTTTCATCACCTCCGACGCTCAGCTTCTTCGCACTTCTGCCGAGAAGGTCCGCCCACAGGGACGCACGGCCTCGGGAATGGCAGGAATGAAGCTTTCGGATGAGGCAAACGTGCTGGGCTTCTGGGCGGTAAGCAGCCCGGACGAGGCTGTAGTTGTAACCGTGGCCGGTGCAGCTGGAGCGCTCCCGGGGACGGGACAAACAACAGCGAAGGTCACTCCCCTAGCCGCATATCCCTACAAGGGACGAGGCACCCAAGGCGTACGCGTCCAGCGTTTCCTCCGCGGAGAGGATCGCCTGGATATTGCGTGGGTTGGGGATAACCCACGAGCAGCCTCGGCTGATGGAACTCCGGTGGAGCTTCCCGCGCTCGACGAGCGCCGCGACGCTTCGGGAACCCCGATTACGCACGCAATCGCCACTATCGGTTGAGATAGCGGCCTCGTGCTTGTTCTATCTGGGCTTAGGTGAGTGTCACCAAGTCCAGATAGGAATCATCCCAAAGGTCTTCATCGGCATCGGGAAGAACCAATACACGCTCGGGGGCAAGTGCTGTCACGGCACCCGGATCGTGGGTGACCAGAACGACCGCGCCCTCATAGGAATGGAGCGCGTGCAGAATTTCTTCGCGCGAGGCAGGATCCAAGTTGTTCGTCGGCTCATCCAAGAGGAGAACGTTTGCACCCGAAACAACCAAGGTTGCCAGCGCAAGACGGGTCTTTTCTCCACCAGAAAGTACGTGTGTCGGTTTGTCGACATCATCTCCGCTGAATAGGAACTGACCCAAGACATTGCGCACTTGAGTATCGTCAAACCCCGGGGCGCTATGAGCCATGTTTTCCTTAACAGTGGCATTCATATCTAGGGTGTCGTGTTCCTGAGCGTAGTAGCCAAGCTTGAGGCCATGACCGTCTTCAACTACCCCACTATCGGGTTCTTCAACGCGAGCAAGTAGACGAAGAAGAGTTGTTTTACCCGCACCATTAAGCCCCAAGACGACAACTTTCGAACCGCGGTCGATGGCAAGATCAACACCGGTAAAAACCTCCAAAGAGCCGTAGCTCTTTGACAGGCCATGCGCACTCAGCGGTACTTTTCCGCAGGGAAGCGGTTCGGGGAAACGCAGCCGCGCAACCTTTTCTTGGACCTGTTCGCTTCCTACAGAGGCGACCAATTCTTCGGCGCGACGAAGCATCTGTTGAGCAGCAACGGCTTTCGTGGCCTTTGCGCGCATTTTTTCGCCCTGCACGCGCAACTGTTCGGCTTTCTTTAGCGCGACAGCTCGTTCTTTTCTGCGTCGCCTCTCATCTTCCTCACGCTGTTTGAGGTATGCAGCCCAACCCAAATGATAAATATCGACATGCGCACGATTAGCGTCCAGGTAGAACACCTGATTCACAGTGTCCCCCAGAAGTTTCACATCGTGGGAGATTACCAAGACCCCGCCGGGGAAAGTCTTGATCCAGTCACGAAGCCACAGAATGGAGTCGTGATCAAGGTGGTTTGTCGGTTCGTCAAGCAGCAGGGTATCTGCCCCCGAAAAAAGCACACGTGCAAGTTCAACCCTTCGACGCTGACCGCCCGACAGCGTTGAGAGAGTCTGCCCCAATACGCGATCATCTAGGCCTAAGGAGTGAGCAATCTGTGCGGCCTCCGCATTCGCCGCCCACCCGCCTGCCTGGGTAAATTCATGGTCGAGACGAACGTAACGCTCCATAGCTTTTTGCTGACGCGCACCTTCGGTCGTCGACATTTCTTGTTCGGCACGCTTGATTTTCTTAATGATCGCATCGATACCGCGAATCGAAATAATTCGGTCGCGCGCCAGTTGATCGGGATCACCTTCGCGTGGATCTTGGGGAAGATACCCAACAGTTCCGTTACGTGTAATTGTGCCTTCATACTGGGCAGCGCCGTGGTCTTCTTCTCCGGCCAGGAGCCGCATCGTCGTTGTTTTACCCGCACCATTGCGACCAACTAATCCGATGCACATCCCCTTATCAATCCTAAAAGAGGCATCTGAAATGAGCTCGCGCGGACCGATCCGCAAGGAAAAGTGAGAAACATTGATCACTCTGCCATTCTAACGGGGTGCCCAGCGCGCATGCTCACGCACCAAGCAGGCACAATAGAAGGGTTAAATCACGCGCATAGAAAGTTGAGATTGATGACCGAGCACGCCGAACGCAGCGCACAGCCTCGTGTGTACGACATTGTTGCTGTTAGTTTCGTTGCTTTCCTACTCATTTCGAATATCGCAGCAACGAAGGTCACGGCGCTTGATGCGGGCACAATCCACCTGGTTTTCGATGGCGGTGCTGTCCTTTTCCCGCTCACCTACATTCTTGGTGACGTTCTCTCTGAGGTGTACGGCTTTGCTCGGGCACGTCGGGTCATCATCATGGGCTTCGCAGCATCTTTATTGGCCTCGCTCACCTTCTGGGTCGTTCAGTCAATCCCAGCCGGCCCCGGGTATGAGAATCAGGATGCTTTTGTTGCAGTCCTCGGCTTTGTCCCCCGCATCGTTGCCGCTTCGATCGGCGGATATTTGGTAGGCCAGCTCATGAACTCGCTGGTTTTGGTGAAAATTAGGCAGCGCTGGGGCGCCAAGCACCTGTGGGCACGTCTGATCGGTTCAACCCTGGTTGGCGAAGCTTTCGATACCGTTATTTTCTGCACGATTGCTTTTGCGGGCATCATCCCTGGAATGGAATTCGTGAACTACATCGTTACTGGCTACGTCTACAAGGTCGGTATTGAAGTTATCTTCTTGCCCATCACCTACCGCGTGATTGCGTTGGTGCGCCGCGTCGAGCACCTGAAGAGTGACGAGGTCTTGGCATGAGTGCTTCCTCCAATTGGCTGAGCAGACCAGCTGAGTTCATTGGCCCCTTCCCGACCTCGGATCGCGATCGTGGTTTTGATTGCCGAACGCGACTTGACTATGGTCCAGGCTTAGGACGAACCGGCACGATTCACACCGCACACGGCACTATTTCGACTCCTGCGTTCATCCCGGTTGGAACAAAAGCAAACGTCAAAGCCCTTATCCCCGAGATGGTGCGCGATCTGGGTGCACAGGCTGTACTTGCCAATGCATACCACCTTTATTTGCAACCAGGTTCGGACATTGTTGACGAGGCCGGTGGCGTAGGTTCCTTCATGAATTGGGGCGGCCCGACCTACACGGATTCTGGCGGTTTCCAGGTTCTTTCTCTGGGGGCCGGGTTTAAGAAAGTGCTTTCAGCCGAGTTCAGCGGTCAAGCAAGCTTCGATGATCCCAAACTCAATAAGCAGGCTGTCAAGGCTTCACGTGCAGTCGTCGATGAAGAGGGTGTGATTTTCTCAAGTCACATCGATGGTTCGAAGCACCGCTTCTCTCCCGAAGTATCGATGAGCATTCAGCACGAATTGGGCTCGGACATCATGTTCGCCTTCGATGAGCTGACCTCGCTGCTTCACCCTCGTTTCTATCAAGAAGAATCTCTTGAACGTACCCATGAATGGGCCCGTCAGTGTTTGGCTATTCATCAGCGTCTCACCAACGAGCGCGTCGGAAAGCCCTACCAACAGCTCTGGGGCGTTGTGCAGGGAGCGCAATACGAGGATCTTCGCCGACATGCCGCCCGCACCTTGGCTGAGATGGCTGTTAACGGCCAGATCTTCGATGGTTTTGGCATCGGTGGTGCGCTGCAGAAGGAAAATCTGGGAACAATCGTCTCTTGGGTGAGTTCTGAGCTTCCCGAGGATCGTCCTCGTCATCTTCTGGGGATTTCCGAACCCGACGACCTTTTCCGTGGTGTCGAGGCCGGTGCGGACACCTTTGATTGCGTGAACCCTTCTCGCGTCGCGCGAAATGCAGCAATCTACTCCCCTGACGGTCGTTTCAATATTACAAACGCCCGCTTCAAGCGTGACTTCACTCCCCTGGTCGAGGGCTGTGGTTGCTATACCTGCACTCATTACACCCGTGCATACATCCACCACCTGTTTAAGGCAAAGGAAATCTTGGCTTCAACGCTGACAACGATTCACAACGAGTGGTTCACCGTTCGTCTAGTCGATGCCATTCGTGATTCGATTGACAACGGCGAATATTCAGCGTTTAAAGAGGAAATGCTTGGGCGTTTTTCAGGCGCCACGCGCGCTAACCTACGCTAACGTAAGTAGTAGTTTTCCTACTAGGAGTGGACATGGTTTCAGACCTCACATTGCAATCCCGCAGGCAATACGACCCGGGAACGCCACTAGAGGTACCCGTGCCGGATACATCGTTGATCACTCTTTTGGAGACCTCTGCGCGGCTCTACCCTGAACGCATTGCAGTCGACTACTTCGGCGCTACGCTGACATACGCTCAGCTCTATGCTCAGGTACTTCGCGCCGCACAAGTACTGATCGAGACAGGCTTGCGCCGCGGCGATGTCTGTGCCATCTGTCTTCCTAACTGCCCCCAGGCACTAGTTGCTTTCTATGCCTGCATGCGCATTGGTGTCGTCGCTGCTGAGCACAATCCGCTGGCACCCGCTGAAGAAATTCACCAACAACTCGATCGCCATCGCGGGAAAGTTGCAATCGTCTGGGAAAAATCGGTTGACGCATTTATTCGCGAGGGTGATAAATCGCTAGATACGATTTTCACTGTCGATATCTCGGCCGGAATGCCGCGCTCACAGCGAGTGCTTTTAAGCCTTCCAATTGAACGAGCACGGCAGACCCGCGAACAAATGCGTGCCGCGCGCCCTAAAGGTGCCCGCTCATGGGATCAGGCAGTCGCTCACGCACGACTGGTTCATCCTGATACTCCCCAAGCAACCGGCGATGATTTAGCGGTGATCCTTCATACCGGTGGCACGAATGGTATTCCCAAGTCAGTTCCTCTCACCCACCGCAATATTGGAACGAATGTCAATCAATGTCGCATGTGGGTATGGAAGCTTCACGAAGGTGCTGAAACCTTCTACTCACTGTTGCCCTACTTCCACGCCTATGGATTGACCTTCTTCATGTGCGCCGCAGTTCATCTTGCTGCCACGCAATTGCTCCTTCCAAAGTTCGATGTCGATTTGGCATTGGAAGCACATAAGCGTCGACCTGTGACTTTCTTTGTCGGTGTTCCCCCGATGTTCGAACGCGTGATGAATCGCGCTGCCGAAAAGAACGTTTCTCTGAAGACAATCAAGTGGTCGATTTGCGGTGCGATGCCCCTCTCGAAAACCTTGGCCCAGCAATGGGAAGAGGCAACCGATGGGATGATTATCGAGGGATACGGGATGTCCGAGACGTCTCCCGTTATCGCCGGTTCGCCCCTTGCCGATAATCGGTACCACGGCGCTTTGGGAGTCGTTTTCCCCTCGACCGATGTCCGCTTAGTCGATCTTGAAGACCCTAGCATCGATGTTGAAGACGGCACCCCCGGTGAGATCATCGTTAAAGGCCCTCAGGTCTTTAGTGGCTACCTTGATGCGCCCGAAGAAACGGCTCGCGTTTTCACTGAAGACGGATGGCTGCGTACCGGCGACGTTGCGATCAATAAGGACGGTTTCCTTGTGATGTCCGATCGCAAGAAAGAACTGATCCTTTCGGGTGGCTTCAACGTCTACCCCTCTCAAGTCGAAGCAGCAATTCGCTCAATGCCCGGTGTCAAGGATGTTGCAGTGGTTGGGCTGCCCGCAGGAGAAGCCCGCGAAGAAGTTACCGCAGCGCTGATCCTGGAAGATGACGCGCCAATGATTACCCTTACACAAGTCCGAGCATGGGCCGAGAAGTACGTCTCTCACTACGCCCTTCCACGTCAGATTGCGATCATCACTGACCTTCCCCGCAATCCGCTGGGTAAAGTCATGCGCCGCAAGGTCAAGGAGCAGCTTCTTGACCCCGCAAACCGAATGATTGAAAGTGCGCAAAGAGCAATTGGCGAGGCCGCGGCAGCAGTAAGTGAGCGCCTCTCCCCCGGCGATACAGCTACAGAGCAGAAGACTGACGAGAATGAGTGAGAAACCTCAGCGCCAGAGCACGCGCCTCATTCGTCATTCACGGGCGCTTGTCACCTCTCTCTCCCAAGGAGCTCAACGACTGGGATCGCATACTGCTGCACGTCTTAAGGCGCGCAGCAGAACTCAGGCGGCGCCTCGACACCACCAGGCTCCACCGAGAGTCCAGTGGACCCCGCCTACGCGACCACCCTCCAGTAGCCGCCGAGTTCTCAACGGCACGACCCGTAAGCCTCTTGTGCCTCGCTGGCTTGCCCAAGCGGGAGTTGGCTCATGGGCAATTATCGGCGTCATCATTGTCATCTCTGCGGTGGTTTTCGCAATTGCACAGGCCACCCCTGTCTTCGTGGCGATCTTTATTGCACTTCTTCTCACCGCAATATTGAATCCCCTGACAAATTTCCTCAGCCGTTGGTTGAATCGATGGCTAGCTGTCTTTGCCTCTCTTCTGGCTTTCATCGGCACTTTTGTCGCACTCATGACACTCGTGATTACCTCGATCGCTGGCCAATGGCCGAACCTTCTTGTCGAGGTCGAAAACGGGCTTGTGAAGGTCTCTGATCTGGTTTCCCATCTCAAGCTCCCTTTCCAAATCCCCATCAACGATCTCACTCATCTGAATGAAACTCTGATGAACCAAGGCAAGCAATTCCTTGCCTCGAATTGGTCGGGATTGCTCAGCGAGACCGTGGCGAATGTATCGAGTGCGGCTGTCGTTGCTTCGGTCCTCGTCCTCTCCTTCTTCATCACGATTTTCTTCTTGCACTCCGGCAGCCAGATGTGGGCGTGGTTTGTCGCGCTCCTTCCCTATCAGCGGCGAGCGGTAACGAACCGCGCAGCGCAAGCCGGATGGGCAACTTTCTCCGGCTATGCACGAGGAACCATGCTGGTAGCTGGAACAGATGGTCTATTTGCCGCTATCTTCTTGCAGATACTGGGAGTCCCCGTAGCTCCTGCGCTGGGAATTTTGGTGTTCATCGGCGCCTTCATTCCGCTTATCGGTGCTCCAACAGCAATGATCCTTGCCATGATCGTTGCTCTTGCAGCCAAGGGCATTGTCACCGCCGCAATTGTTGGTTTGGGTATTGCGTTGATTGGCCAGATCGAAGGCCATATTCTTCAACCGCTCATCATGGGGCACCAGGTGTCCTTGCACCCCGTCGTCGTAGGTATTGGTGTCATGGTGGGAACTTTCACCGCTGGGCTGCTGGGAGCAATCATTGCGATCCCGATCATTTCAGTGATTTGGTCGATCTTCTCTGAGCTCTACGTGCCTCGCGAGCGCGCATAACCCCGCTTTAACGAAAATCGCGTGAACGCACGCATAGCTCCGTATTCATCGGATAGATACGGAAGGCGCGTACGCTTCGTGTCCCATACACATTTTCACAGTAGCCGTCGACAATAACCGCCGGAGCCATGACCTCTTGGCGAAATTGCCGCCATGTGTTTTCGGTGACCGTAACGTTCACACTCCCGGTTTCATCTTCTACACTCAGGAAGAGGACGCCTCCGCCACTACTGGGACGCTGACGATGGGTAATAATTCCCCCCACTCTGATACGAGCACGATTCTCACACGCGGTGACCCGACAGGCAGGTGTCACCCCCTGAGCGTTCATGTCGGGGCGAAGAAGCACAAAAGGATGCTGTTTGGGCGACATCCCCATGGACTCATAGTCCAAATTGATGCGGGCAAAATCATCCAAAGGTGGAAGCTCGGGAAGATGATATTCCAAGCCAAAGCCATCAAGCATTGGTTGATATTCCTCAGTATCTCCTCCGTCTTGAGCCAAGCTCCCGCTTGCCCAGATTCCTTCGCGTCGCTCATATCCCAAAGAATCTAGGGCTCCCGCCTGGGCGATCTTTTCCAGATCAACGCTGCGGAGCCTAGCTCTGGATGCCAACTGCTCAAAACTCACATACAAGCCATCCTGGCGTTCGCGCACAATCCTCTGGATACGAGATCGATCAAGCCCTTTAATAGCATCAAGCCCTATCACGATCCCCCACTGCGCGTGAGAATCAACCAATCCTTCTTTTCCGGGGACTACCTTTCCACGCGCCTCGGCAAGCGCCTGCGCGCCAATGACACGCTCAATTTCATTGATGGGGAGAACCCTGGTTTTCTCACCCGAAAGGTTAACGTCAGGCGGGCACACAAGCAGGCCATGGCCTCGTGCATCATGAATGAGCGAGGAGGGTGAATAAAAACCCATCGGTTGATGAGACAAAATCCCCGCATAGAAATGCTCGGGATAGTGGACCTTCAGCCAAGCCGATGCGTACACAATGTAGGCGAAAGAAAAGGAATGCGACTCGGGAAAACCAAAATCAGCAAATCCTTGAACCTGCCTAAAAATTTCCTCGCAGATATTTTGAGGAATACCGCGCTGGCGTAAACCCTTCATGAAAGGCTCACGAAGCTTCTGCATCTTTGGAATGCTGCGCGAAGAACCCATGGCACGCCTAAGCTCATCCGCCTGCGTAGCGCTAAAGCCTGCAACATCCATAGCGATATGCATCATCTGTTCTTGGAACAGGGGAACTCCCAAGGTTTTTTCCAAAGCAGGACGAAGAAGTGGATGCAGATAGCTCACCTTCTCTTCTCCCCGGCGACGACGCAGGTAGGGATGGACTGCTTCGCCTTGAATCGGCCCCGGACGCACCAAGGCAACCTCGATGACAATGTCATAAAAACACCGAGGTCGAAGCCGAGGAAGTACATTCATCTGTGCCCGTGATTCCACTTGGAAAACCCCTACTGTATCGGCCGCACACAGGAGGTCATACACCCTAGGATCTTCATCTTCGAGTTCGTATAAAGAAAGAACTTTCCCCCGAGAATTTCGCACGCCCGATTCTTGAAGAGAATCAAAGATTCCTCCAAGCGCCCCCAACATCCCCAGTCCTAAAAGATCAAACTTCACCAACCCGGCATCAGCGCAATCTTCTTTATCCCATTGAATGACACTGCGTCCGCTTGTACGGGCCCAACGAATGGGACATACCTCGCTCACGGGTTGCTTCGTCAAAATCATGCCTCCCGAATGAATGCCCATATGACGTGGAAGACCGCTCAGAAGCTGCGCACAGGTTCCAAGCATTTCTTGCGAAGTCGATGACTCATTACTTTGGGAGCGCTCCCGACGCTGAGCGCGAGTAGGCACGCTATCAGGCGCAATCCCCAAAGCTCGAGCTGCATCCTTGTAGGCCAGTTGCGAACGATAAGTAATCACGGTCGCGACCTGCGCGGCGCGTCTTCGCCCATAGCGGCGATACACATATTGAATGACTTCTTCACGACGTGCGCTATCAATATCAATATCGATATCGGGAGCCCCCGATCGCCCCGGAGAAAGGAATCGTTCGAAAAGCATATGATGCTTGATCGCATCAACAGCTGTGATACCCAAGCAGTAGCAGACAGCAGAATTTGCAGCTGACCCTCTGCCCTGACACATGATCCCAGAACGACGACAAAAATCGACGATGTCATGAACAATCAGGAAATAGCCCGCAAAATCTAGTTTTTCGATAATTGCCAGCTCATGATCGATCACCTGCCACGCCTGCGGATAAGCACTGCGCTCACCGTAAATTTCTACTGCCCGAGAATAGGTGAGTTCCCTGAGCCAGGAAATCGTCGTGTGACCTGGGGGAACTTCCGTATCGGGAAGATCCAAGGAATCAAAAGATAAGGGGTAGTAGCACTCGCTTGCGCATTCGAAGGCATTGTTTACTGCCTGAGGTGCACTACGATGCAGAGCCAGCATTTCTTCGGCACTTCGCAGGAAAGCATGCTGTGCTGGAAGTCGATACTGAAGATCATCAAGACTGCGTCCCCGCCTTAATGAGCACAAAAGATCCGCTCGATATTTTGATTGAGGGTAAGCCATGACAGGAGCAGCACTTGCAACAAGAGTTAGACAATTCGCTTGTGCAAGTTCAGCAAGCTCGCGTCCGAGATCATCTTGCCCAGGCATCAAGACGCTCTCAAGAAGAACACGTTCATGTCCAAACAAAGCGATGAGATCTTTAAGGAATCGATCGGCCTGTGTATGCCCTTGCGCATGCAAAATCCGCCGCAGAGGCCCCCTGCTTCCTCCCGTCAAAATACGGATATCCCCCATCTGCGCAATATTTCCGAGGCCGTGGGCTGGGCTTTCCAGGGCATCATGCGTCAGCGTGTACTCGCTCATGAGATGACACAGATCCCGATAGCCCTGCGCCGAGGTCGTAAGGACAGGAAGGCGAATTCCGCGATCTTCCCACCCCTTGGGTAACCCCCACCCCTGAGCGACTTCTTTTGATGAGCTATATCGGGAGAACTGCCTCGCATCTAGAGTCAATTCGCTGCCAATAAGAAGGGGTAAAGAAGATTCTTTTGCTGCCTGTAAAGCCCGAATAAGGGAATACATTCCATCGACTTCCAGTAGAGCAAGAGCACTAAGATCCAGATTTTGGGCCGAAGAAACGTAGTCCTCTGGCGCATCTGCCCCCTCAAGAAAGGTGAAGTACGAATGCGCGTGTAGCTCAGCAAAGTGATGGGATCCCACCCAATCAGCATATCGAACACATGTTCGATATGCAGTGAATTTACCTCAAGAAAAGATTGAGCTAAACGCGCTCATCCTGATCTTCTTGGATGAGCTTAAGTAGCTGCTGAATATCAGCGGAACTACGCCCTTCTCCCAAGTTTTGTCCCACAACACTGTCAACAAGCAACTGTTTGTGAGCCTGAAGCTCACACACCTTTTCTTCAATGGTGTCTTGAGCAACCAAGCGATAGACATTTACCCTGCGATCCTGACCAATACGGTGCGCACGATTAACTGCCTGCGCCTCAACTGAAGGATTCCACCAAGGGTCCATCATGTAGACATAATCTGCCTGAGTCAGGGTAAGTCCCACTCCCCCTGCCTTGAGGGAAATTAAGAACACCTGCACGTCTCCATGCTGAAATTCATCGATCACCGCATGACGGTTACGTGTCTTTCCTTCAAGAAGAAGGGAGGCAATCCCACGTTGCTCCAAGGAATGACGAATTCGTTCCAAGAAAGCAACAAATTGACTGAAAACCAAGACTTTATGCCCCAGCGGGAGAATCTGCTCCAAGTGTTCGCATAGCAGATCAATCTTTGCCGAGCCGACAGAGTCATACCGCTGATCAACTAGGGCAGGATCCAAAGACAATTGACGAAGGCGCGTAAGCGCAGCCAAAACCTCAAATCGTTCACGAGTGTCATTTTCGAGCTCAAGATGAAGAAGACGCGCGCGCTCGCGGGTCAAGTAGCGGTCATAAATTTGTCGCTGTTTACGACCGAGCGGCACAGGAAGAAGAGTTTCAACACGCTCAGGCAGTTCGGGCGCGACCTCTTCCTTCGTCCGTCGAAGAACAAACGGAGCAATCAGCGAATGCAAAAGATTGAGAAGATCAGGTGAGCGTCCTGCTTCAATCGGGCGCCGAAATTTCTCATTGAAAGAAGAATGGCTTGAGAGGAGGCCCGGGACCGCTAAAGACATCAGCGACCAGAGATCTTCAAGAGAGTTTTCAATAGGAGTTCCGCTGATACACACCCGCCAGGCAACAGGTAGATCTTTCAGGTATCGATACAGTTGCGTGCGCGGGTTTTTGGCCGCTTGAGCTTCGTCGATAACAACTCCTGCTAACTCTCTGTTTTTCCACTGCTCACAGTCGATGCGAAAGAGCGTATGCGAGGTAACAACAACATCCGCGCGATCCAGCCCATTCCATCCCTGCGGGTCACGCGCATAGGTTGATTGAATGAGAGAAAGCGCCATTTTCGGGAAGCAACTTTCAGCTTCATCCCGCCAGCTCGACATGACGCTGGTGGGGACGACAACCAGAACGGGCTGGCTGGTATAACGTCGAAACTTTTCAATTGCCCCCAGGATCTGCCTTGTCTTCCCAAGTCCCATATCATCGGCAAGAACACAACCGAAACCTGCCCGAATTCTATTGAGAACCCAATGAGAGCCAATCACCTGATAAGGACGCATTCGTGGCTCATCCTCGACGGGCACATCTATTTCTTCCTCAGCCAGCTCTCTGAGACCGTCAATGCGTCTTCGCCATTGCTGATCTTCTTCACGCGTATCAACAAACTCGCTCAGGTTTTCCCACAGTCCAAATTGGGAGGTTGTTAGCGAAATATTATCGAGAGAACGCGATCGGTGAAGTTGCGCCGCCTGTCTAAGAAGCAGGCGTAAGCGATCGATATCAACGCCTTCAAGATGGAGCCAACGACCATTATCGAGGCGAATATAGTCTTGGTCCTCAGAGAGCGCACTGAGGACTCGAGAGATCGGCAATTCTTCATCTCCGACGCGAACAGTAACGCGCAAATTCCACCAGTCTGGAGAATCCGTTGCCTGGATCTGCGCATTAATCTGCACCTTTTCGTCAACGATGCGAGTCTCTTCAAGATGCTGATCAATATCCCAGGTCACCGAATCCACCGGCCAGCTATTTTTTAATGCGCGAAGCAGCTCGGGGACTTTCGGAAGCGGGATGAGCAGTTCGTGAAGTGTTGGCGCCAGCGAGGCAGCAGGAAAGTAAGCGCGTAATGCCGCGTGGGCAACGTCAAAGTCACGGGCAAGAGAATCGCTCAGATGACTAATTTTTGTCTGCGGGGACAAATAAGAGCGGAACCGCTTTTTCTCTAAGCTGTAATCCACCGCCCAGCACACATAGGCATACTGCGAATTTCGCTCCCGCAGACACAGTCGCAACTGTGGCAGGAGGTCATCAAAGGGGAAAGTCCTCATCGAAGATATACATCGGTAGTGCGCGCAAAGTGCGGCAAGCTCATTCCTGATGAAATCTCCAATGGCAGACAATGGAATGCGAACACAAACCTCGTTGAGAGGGGCCAGCTCGTTTTGATCGATGGGATCTGCAACTGCGCCTTCTCCTCCATCAATGAAGGTCAGTCCCATCTCATCAGCACGTCGCGGAAAAGGCAAGGTTGTACCAGCCCGGCCAATTTGTTCACGTTTATAGCAGACTTCAAGTCCTTTTCTGCTGAGGTTCATATCAATCGCGACAGCAAAAGAACTCATCTGAAAGTCAAATCGATGGAGTTGTGGTGTCAGAAGCGCAACTCCCGATTTTTGAAGCTCATAGAGCCAGATGGGTGCACTGCGACCCAGTGATTCCAGCGAGACGTCATAGCTGCCAGGCGAATATTCACGCGACTTTCTACTGCTTTGGTAGAGACGTCGCAAGGTTATGAGGTGATGCGGCGAAAGCGTATCCAGGAGGCCATTCCACTGCGACTGTGCAAGTTCAGACCAACTGAGACGTCGAGGTTCTTGATTGCGAAGAAGAACCAACGGAGTCAGCCATACCGGTTGAGCAGGATCGTGGGCATCAACAATAAGCCCCATAGCTTGAGCACCATCTGTGGATAACAAGCTTTCAAACTCACTCATCCACACGGAGCCTGCCGGATTTTGAGTTGAAGAATCTTCACCGTATTCGCGCCGAGCACGGTGAAGCAAGGCAGCTGCATGGACACAAGCACCTGCAAGATAACAAGAACACGTCAAATGAAGATGCGTCTTTGAGGAATCTACGTAACGAATGACGCTTCGGTACATGACGCCTGGTGCGCGGACGCGGGCCGAAGCCTCGGTATCGCTCCAAGCTATTTCCTGAACATCACCGCGCGCATCCGCAAGAGCCGCCTGCGCCCATAAGGCGTGCCCAAGAAGCGCAACTGCGTCTTCTTCACTGCAGGCGCGAAGAGCTTGACGAATCTGTGACGTACCCATCCCTTCAGGATAATCCATGTGAATGATTAGCCTTAATGATCTTCATACATTCCAGCAAGACTCCAAGAGCCTCGTTCCCACATCAGCAGAAGATCCGAGGAATTTTCACAAGTCACTCTGAGGTAGTGCGTACAGGGAGCATGGACAATGGCCTCGGCCGACTCTTGCCACCACGAATGCGGCATACTCCATGGACCTTTCCAAGAAAGCACCCCGTATCGGTGTTGTCGCCCCGAAACTATTGCAACAATTTCTTTGGGATTATGCGTGAGCGTAGAACGATCACTAACTGCCACTTGTACATGCTCTTGCAAAGAAGACTGAGCGTAAAGAAAAGCCGGAAGAGGCGTGGGGTACACCTTCGAGGGAGCCTCTTCCACTGCGCCTTCAGGATAAAGGAGATCACCGGAGCTCGTCACCCTTTGATCAATACAGGTAAATCCTGCTCTTTGCATGGGGGTATACCCCGGAATTAGACATGGAACACGAACAGCATCTTCGCCTTTATAAGCGCAAATTTTACGAAGGGCCGAATCGCGTTTTGGTGAGCGATGTGTTCTCCATAGAGTGCTCACTCCTGCTGAAGGGATGCAATGCAAGGCTTGAACGCTGATGCGAATCAGCCCCTCCTCGGTAGTGGAAGCAGAAAGCCAAGCTACAAGCTGCCAGCGAATACGATCTGCAATTTCTTCTTCATCCCCATCGATTCCCCACCATTGTCTTTCGTAAGTTTCATAGCTCTGATCGTGCGCAGTGATCACGATACTCGAGCAACGCAGCTGCTCTCTTTCAAGCTTTTCGCAGATTTGACGCGCTAAACGGCGCGAACAGAAAGCGGCCTGTTCTTCATTCTCAATACTTTCCTCACACTCCTCATCCACTTGCACTTCACGTACAGGAATTTCATGTTTCGGAATCCAAAGATCTTTCCCGCTAAATAATTCGTAGAGCTGCTGACCGATATCCCCAAAACGTGTATACAGAGCACGTTCTCCCATGCGCATCAAATCACGCCCATGCATCACTCCCACTGAGCGGCACGTATCAATGACCTGTTGGAGCTGCTCGTGCTGTTTTTGGGGAAATAATGGAAGACACTGCGCAAGATCAATATGGTCGAGAAACTCTTGAGTCCGCTCTGGGGGCACAATAATTCCGCGCCTTGCCGCCGCATAACTTGCAAGGGGGCCAGACGCTATCCCCACATTGCTTTCTGATCCACTCCATCGAGAAATCGAATCAACAATATTTTCGGCCAGTTGTTCTTCACTGCCGCTCCACCGAGCCGCTCCAGCGGCAGGGGCCCATGCCAGCCCCGGACGCACACATGCGATACCGGCAACCCATTGCTCACAAGCTTGGACAATTACTTCGAACGAGTTCAATTCTCTACGCGGATCACTTGGAAGAATAAGGAGATCTGGACATAGATAACGTGCCATCGACACGCGCATCCCCTGTCGCACACCACATTTCCGCGCAGAAGGAGTCACCGTTTTAACATGTCCACGCTCTTCAATTGCTCCATGAGCCCCCGGAGGAATATCGACGACCAAAGCATTAATTTCCCAATTGGGAATCCACACCATGAGACAGCGCATATCATCCCGCCTTTTGATAAATACCAAGCTCTTCTCCCCATGGGCGACTGAACCCAACCCATGGGCACTTAGTCAACAAAATTGTTTCTTCTTTTCGCACCTGGGCACCCAAACGCCGCATATCACGAAGGGCTAATGAGCAACGGTCCACATAGACCAATCGGCAATGCGGAAGGAGAAGCGAGATTACCTGCGCATCCGCACAGGAAGAGGGAACATAGAGGCAACGCGCCAGATTCAATCCCTGTTTAAAGGCATATTCCCAGCCAAAATCATCACTTCCAATGAAAGCGCAGCATCCCTCTTGGAGATCAAGAGAAAGAATGACATGAATCAATTGCGGGTAAGTCCCGCCGTATTCCCAGACCCCCACGCAGCGCGACGAAAGATCCGAAAAAGCCTGATTTTTCTCAAGCCCCAGGCGACTTTCGGTATCGCGCAGAACTTGACGAGCAAGGTCTAAACGCTTCATAAAATCACCTCAATCGAACAAGTGTTCTATTAGTGTATGCACCTGCTCATCATTTGCGTCCACTTTGGTTCCTTCTGAAGAAGTGAAAGAATATGGGCATGCGCCTCTTTGATCGTCCTCTTGCTCCCAACCCGTACGAGGGGCTTCCCCCCAGCGCAACATTTACCATAGTGTCGCAAGATCTAAGCAACGGCCTCCCCATGCCAAAGCTGCACACAGCAGAAGGCGGCAATATCTCGCCGCACTTAGAATGGAGCGGCTTCCCTGATCAGACAGAAAGCTTCTTTGTTTCCTGCTTTGATCCAGATGCCCCCACGCCATCGGGCTTTTGGCACTGGATGGTGATCGACATCCCCGTCTCATGCACATCTCTTGCGCGCGGAGCTGGCAGTTCTGATCTTGAACTTGACGGAAGCGCTTTCCACCTTCGAGGGGATCACGGCGATCATTCATATTTCGGCGCCGCGCCGCCAGCAGGTGACCGTCCCCACCGCTACATCTTTTCCGTTCATGCCCTAGATATTCCAACCCTAGGCTGCGATGACGACACCTCACTAGCAATGTATTCTTTCGAGGCCATAGAACACACCATCGCCCGTGCAACTTTGACCGCAACGTACCAAACACCATCGAACTGACATGCTTCACATCATTTTTCTTGAACCTGAAATCCCAGGAAATAGCGGCGCTGCAATTCGCCTCGCTGCGTGTACAGGAGCTTTTCTTCACTTAGTTGAACCGCTGGGGTTCGACATGTCCGACACCAAGCTCAAGCGCGCGGGATTGGACTACCACGATCTGGCACACGTCAAGGTCCACTCCAATTTTGAAGACGCGTTAGCCGAAATTCCCGGGCACATCTGGGCATTTACCGGACATGCTTCAGATCATTACAGCGAGGTTCACTACGCCGATGGAGATGGCTTACTGTTCGGCCGCGAATCGGTCGGCCTTCCTGAATGGGCAATGACTCATCCACGTGTCACTCAATGCGTGCGCATTCAGATGCTCCCGGGAGTGCGTTCACTCAATCTTGCAAATTCCGCATCGATTGCTCTTTACGAGGCTTGGCGCCAGTTGGGGTTCCCGAACGGAATCTAGCCGCGGGCTGCTTCCGTCTCATCCACCTCTTCTGGGGCCTCTGATTTTTTCGAGGCAAGAATCCCCCTACCGGGTCGCTCTACTTGCTCGGCAATTTCAACGATCCTGCGAGGATTAGAAACCCACATCCATATGGCCCCGATAGCAGCAACGACCAGTGAAAGATAGGCGAAGTCAGCGCCAAAAGCATTCCAAGCATTCGGCATCAGGCTCATTGAGGATAAGGAAGCTCCAGCTGCGCCACACGCAAGAGGTCCGATAAGGCACAGAGTAATCATGCACCATCCGAGGATGCGCATACGCCTTCCATTGTGCGTCAGGCTAATAGCAGCAACTACGTAAATTGCTCCAATAAGCACCGCAATGATGCGTGCCCACAGCGGTATCTCTCGAAGATAGTAGGAATCAGCAAGCGCTCGAAGAGTGACAGTCACGCTAAAAATCCAGTACAGGGCAATAACCAATCGTCCCGATCCGCGTGCGGGTGGGCGATTATCCTGAGATTGCTCGTGAACCGCTTCGCTCACCTTTCCTCCTTTAATCCACTGCCATACTAGTTGCTCCGCGCCGCTCCCCACGACTTTTTGCATGAAAACATGTGTGCTGTCTAACCGCCAAGTAGACGATTTTGTGACGGACAAAAGTAGTGAGTAGTGGAAGAATGGGACCTAAGTCGGACATTGAAGGTCCGTTCTCTTCATTATCAAGGAGTGGAACACGTGAGCGAGTCTGTATACGACCTCGTGATTCTGGGTGCGGGTTCAGGTGGCTATGCCGCGGCTTTACGCGCCTCCCAGCTGGGATTGAAAGTAGCCCTTATCGAAGGTGACAAGGTTGGTGGAACCTGCCTCCACCGTGGCTGCATCCCGACCAAGGCTTACCTGCACGCAGCAGAGACTGCTGACACCGTCCGCGAATCCGACACTTTCGGCATCCAGGCAAGCTTCCAGGGAATCGATATGGCAAAGGTTGGCCAGTATCGCGATTCCATTATTAATAAGTTGTACCGAGGCGTTCAGGGCCTGCTTTCATCTCGCGGCGTAGAGATTATCCAGGGATGGGGCCGTTTGGCTGCACCTGACACCATTGAGGTAGGCGGACAGCGCATCGTTGGCCGCAACATCATTCTTGCGACAGGCTCTTATTCTCGTTCAATCCCAGGTTTGGATATTTCGGGCCGCATCATCACCTCTGATCAGGCCCTTCAAATGGAATGGGTACCTCAGAAGGCTGTCGTATTGGGCGGCGGCGTCATTGGCCTAGAGTTTGCTTCCGTCTGGCGTTCCTTCGGCGCGGAAGTCACAATCATCGAGGCGCTCCCCCACCTTGCAAATAACGAAGACGAGGCAGTTTCCAAGCACCTCGAGCGTTCATTCCGCAAGCGTGGCATTGCTTTCCACACCAATACCCGTTTCGCCAGCGCAACACAGGACGACTCCGGTGTTCACGTCGCAACAGAAGATGGCAAGACCTTCGATGCCGATGTTCTCCTGGTTGCAGTCGGACGCGGCCCTGTCACCGAAGGTTTGGGCTACGAAGAAGCCGGTATCAAGATGGACCGCGGCTTTGTTCTCACCAATGAGCGACTGCACACCGGTGTAGGCAACATCTACGCAGTCGGAGACATCGTTCCGGGACTTCAACTTGCACACCGCGGCTTCCTGCAGGGGATCTTCGTCGCGGAAGAAATCGCCGGTCTCTCCCCCACGATGATGGACGAGTCTGGAATTCCACGAGTAACCTTCTGCGAACCCGAAATCGCCTCTGTTGGCCTGACTGAGAAGCAGGCACGCGAGAAGTACGGCGACAAGGTGCGCACGGTCGAATACAACCTTGCGGGCAACGGAAAGTCTAATATCCTTGGAGCAACGGGCTTCATTAAGCTCGTTTCCGTGGAAGATGGACCCATCGTCGGATTCCACGGAATTGGCACGCGCATTGGCGAGCAGGTTGGCGAAGGAGAGCTCATGGTCAACTGGGAAGCCTACCCAGAGGATCTCGCAGCACTCATCCACGCTCACCCGACACAAAATGAAGCTATTGGCGAGGCAGCCATGGCTCTGGCCGGCAAGCCTCTCCACGCACACAACTAACCTGTCACCGACAAGGAGATTGAACATGGCAACCGCAGTGATCATGCCCGCTCTGGGCGAGTCGGTGACCGAAGGCACCGTGACCACCTGGCTCAAATCAGTGGGCGACACCGTCGCGCTCGACGAGCCCTTGGTCGAAGTTTCCACCGACAAGGTCGACTCTGAAGTTCCCTCCCCCGTGGCAGGCGTCCTTCTTCAGATTCTTGTCCCCGAAGACGAAACCGTCGAGGTCGGTACTCAGCTGGCCCTCATTGGTGATGCTTCCGAGGCCCCGCAAGATGCGCCTGCTCCCGTTCAGGAAAGCGCACCCACGCCGGCGCCCGCTCCAGAGGCGCAACCCACTCCCGCCGCTTCCGCTCCTGCGCCGGCCTCGGCACCGGTAAGCGGAACCGAGGTCGTCATGCCTGCGCTTGGCGAATCGGTAACAGAAGGCACCGTCACCACCTGGCTGAAGTCTGTTGGCGACGCCGTTGAAACCGATGAACCGCTGGTTGAGGTTTCGACCGATAAGGTGGACTCCGAAGTTCCCGCTCCCGCTTCAGGCTTCCTCGCAGAAATTCGCGTACCAGAAGATGAGACCGTTGAGGTTGGCACTGTCCTAGCAGTGATTACTGCTCAGGCTCCTTCGGCTGCCCCCAGCGAACCTGCTGCACCCGCTGCTCCTGCAGCGGCTCCTGCGGCTCCGGCTCAGCAAGCCCCTGTTCCTGCTTCACCAGCACCTCAGGCTCCTGCACCGGCTCCCGCTGCACCGGTAAACCCCTTCCCGACTCCCGCATCCTTGGCTCAGACTGCAGAAACTGGCCAGCTGGCCCAGTCTTCTGCATCTACCCCTGCGCAGGTTTCCCAAACCGGCTATGTGACGCCTATCGTCCGCAAGCTTGCGCGCGAGGCAGGAATTGAGCTTGCAGAGGTAACCGGCACCGGGATTGGTGGCCGAATTCGCCGTGAAGACGTCGAGGCCGCAATCAAGGCACGCGCGGCAGTGCAAACTCCTGCAGCTCCTGCAGCGAGCGCAGCACCTCAGACAGCCGTAGCAGCAGCCCCTGGCGACAATGTCTTCTCCGGCCGCGAGGCATCACCGCTTCGCGGAACCACTGAGAAGATGTCGCGTTTGCGCCAGACTATCGCCCGCCGCATGGTCGAGTCACTCGCAACCGCTGCCCAGCTCACCACCGTCATTGAAGTAGACGTTACAAAGATTGCCGCTCTGCGTGCGCGCGCAAAGGACGCATTTGTTCAGCGCGAGAACACCAAGCTGACTTTCCTCCCCTTCTTCGTCAAGGCTGCGACCGAAGCGCTGCGCTTCCACCCCAAGCTCAACGCAACGATTAATGACAAGGAAGTAACGTACTTCGATCACGAGAACATTGGTATCGCGGTAGATACGGAGCGCGGCCTGCTGGTCCCGGTCATCAAGAACGCCCAGGAAATGACAATCGCCGACGTTTCGCGTTCAATCAACGATCTTGCTGCACGCACACGTTCGGCAACGATCGGTGCTGATGAGCTTTCGGGTTCGACCTTCACCGTCACGAACACTGGTTCAGGTGGCGCGCTTTTCGATACGCCAGTGCTCAACATGCCGGAAACAGCAATCATGGGCGTGGGCACGATCGTGAAGCGCCCAGTGGTTGTTAAGGACGAACTCGGCAACGATTCGATCGCGATCCGTTCAATGGTTTATCTCTCATTGTCCTACGATCACCGTCTGGTTGACGGCGCAGACGCATCCCGTTTCCTCATGGATGTGAAGCGCCGACTTGAAGAAGCTGCATTCGAGTCAGAACTCGGCCTGTAGACTTCACTGATCTAATTACTGTGGTGGGCAAACCTAGGTTTGCCCACCACTTTTATTCCACCTTGTCATCAACAGGCCTACTATCAAGCGATCTACGTGCAAAGGTGAGAGACTGTCAACCGATACACGAGGTTACGTCGCCTCGCGACGTCATCCGTATCCATACTCTGCAGTATCGACAGAAATGCCTGAAGATGTTTAAAAACCTTTTCAAAAAGACTGATTCCAAGCGCCGTCGTATTGGCGTAGCCGCAGTCACCGGCCTCATCGGCGGTCTTTTTTCCGCGATCGTTAAGTTCGGATGGGAAGTTCCTTTCCCGCCTCGCACGCCCGAGCGCAACGCAACAAACCCGCCACAGATGCTCCTCGAGCAGCTCGGGATGACCCCCGACCAGGTTCACACAACAGTTTCCTTCAACGGAAACGATAACCTGCCGATTTATTCTTTCATCATCCACTTCTCCTTCGCGATTGTCTTTGCACTCTTCTACTGCATTGTCGCGGAGTATTTCCCCGGAATTAAACTCTGGCAAGGTGCCGCATTCGGCCTGCTTGTCTGGATCGGATTCCACCTTGTCCTGATGCCTCTCATGGGCACAGTTCCCTCCCCTTTCCCCTGGGTTGAAGGCGGACAAAGCTGGGCTGAGCACTTCTCAGAAGCACTGGGACACATTGTGTGGATGTGGTCGATCGAAATTGTTCGTCGCGACCTACGTAACCGCATCACTCATGAACCCGATGCAGAGGTCCCCTTGGCTGCTGCAACTCGCTGAGATAGCGGAGCAAAGTGGGGTGTGGAGATCAAATGATCCCCACACCCCCTTTCACATTCCGTGACAGACGAAAAAACCGCTAAGATAGACCCGTTATGAGCGAAAACAGCACACCCCAGAAAAAACGGCGCTTCTATCACAACCTGATGGACGCGTACCGAATTGCCGCCCGCACATATCCTTGGATCGGCTGGCTGATGATCGGCGTTACCGTCGTCGCAACCGCACTTGGAGTTCTAGCTGCGGCACTTATCCACGGTAGCTGGTTCTCACTCATCCTCTTGGGCCTACTTATCGGTGTTTTGATCTCGACCATCCTCTTGTCGACTCTTACCGAACGCGCAACATATGCCCAGGTTGAAGGAACTGTCGGCCAGGTCTACATGGTAATTAGCCGCATCCGCAGCGGCTGGATTGCCAATCAACAGCCGATCGCCGCAAATCCCGAACAGGATCTTGTTTGGCGCCTTATCGGCCGTCCTGGAATTGTGCTCATTTCCGAAGGCCCCAGCTCCCGCGTTCGCACCCTACTTGAGCAAGAACGCAAGAAGGCACAGCGAATCATGCGCAACGTCACCGTCACCACCATTCAGGTTGGTACCGAAGAGGGACAGGTTCGCTTGGCAAAGCTTCAACGCGAACTTCGCTCACTCAAAAAGACTCTTACTCGTGACGAAGTTCCTCTGGTTAACCAGCGCCTGAGCGCTCTGGACCGCACCTCTGCACCTATCCCGAAGGGGATTGATCCAACCCGGATGCGTCCCAACCGACGCGCACTACGCGGACGCTAATCTTTCATTTGAGGCCTGTGAACCAAGTTGTTCACAGGCCTCAATTTTTGTGTGAGGACTCACCCATAATCAATTTATGCATAATATGCATTCTGATGTATGCTTATTTCATCAGAACTCAAGGAGAGACATCATGAACACAAAACTTATTGCAATTCCATCCATTCTGGTGCTGAGCGCAGCAGGTATTGCAGCTTGCTCAAACCCCGATGAAAAGCCTTCAGCAGATGGTTCAGCATCCACCTCTCAGACAGCAAATCTCAGTTTCGATACCTCATCGATCCAAGCTGTCCCTGAAATTGAGGCATTGGTTCCCGAGTCCATCAAGAAAGCGGGAGTGCTGAAGAACGGCGCATCAATCGATTATGCACCGGCAGAGTTCTTCAAGTCAGATGGCACCACCCCCACCGGTTATGACGTCAATATGGCCGATGCGATCGCGCATGTCATGGGCCTGAAAGGCGCGACCACAGAGCACGCTGAATTTGCGACAATCATTCCTTCGCTTGGCTCGAAGTTCGATATCGGTATTTCCGGCTTCACGATCACTGCTGACCGCGAGAAGGAAGTCAACATGGTCAGCTTCATCGAAACTGGTACCGCCTTCGCAGTTGCAAAGGGCAATCCCAAGAACTTTGATCCAACGCACGTGTGCGGAACAACTGTTGGTGTCCAGAATGGCACCTTCCAATTCGACTACATCACTCAGCTCTCCAATGACTGCACCGCTAAGGGTGAAAAGGCTGTGAAGATCATGCCTCACGACCTTCAAACTGACATTGCAGTGCGTGTTGCCAGCGGCCAGTACGATGCAACCCTTGCTGACTCCCCCGTCATTGGCTACACCATTGAGCAATCTAATGGTTCGCTCGAGCAGGTCGGAGATGTGGTCGAATCTGCACCACAGGGAATCATTGTTCCTAAGGATAACGAGCAACTCACGAAGGCCATCCAGGCAGCTGTCCAGTACCTGATGGACAACGGATACGTTGAGAAGATCCTCGCAACCTACGGATCGAACCAAGGCGCACTCAAGACCGCAGAAATTAACCCGCAGGTCTGATATTCCCTCGCTAGTATCTCTAAGGAATTCACGTTATGCCCGAAAAGACCAAAGACGGGGTTGAGTTGATCCAATCCCGACCTGTCTTCCACCTAGGTCGTTGGATCAGCGCGATTATCGTTGGACTCTTGGCATTGGGATTGGCCTACATCCTTGTCACAAACCCCAAATTTAGGTGGGATGTGGTGTGGGAATGGCTCTTTTCAAAAATGATCATCACCGGCCTGATGATGACGATCGTCTTGACGGTTTTATCCATGGCACTTGGCACGGTGCTTGCCATCACCATGGCGATCATGCGACAGTCAATCAATCCCGTTTTACGAGGTGTAGCTTCTGCCTATATTTGGTTCTTCCGTGGAACGCCTATCTATACGCAGCTGATTTTCTGGTCACTACTACCTACTCTCTACCAGACAATTAGCTTGGGAATTCCCGGAACAGAATTCGGCATTTCCTTCGAGACGCGCGAATGGTTCACACAATTTTGGATGGCATTTATCGGGCTCGGCCTCAACGAAGGCGCTTACCTTGCCGAAATTATCCGCGCAGGACTGCTCTCGGTGGATAAAGGGCAATGGGAAGCGGCAACGGCTCTGGGAATGTCTCGCGGGAAGATTTTCCGTCGGATTATCTTGCCTCAAGCTATGAGAGTGATTGTCCCACCCATTGGTAACGAGACGATCTCGATGCTCAAGACCACTTCTCTGGTCAGCGCAATCCCCTACACTCTTGAGCTAACCTACGTTGCGAGCCAAAAGGGACAAGAACTATTCCAGCCAATTCCTTTGCTTATTGCAGCTGCAATCTGGTACTTGGTTGTCACCAGTATCCTCATGTGGATCCAAAGCCGCATCGAAGCTTACTTCGGCAAAGGATTTGATCCTGACAATCAGTCTGTAGATACGACTTTCATTGAGGTAACACCATGACAGATCAGTCTGCGCTCATTCAAATCCGCGGAGTCCATAAGTTTTTCGGCGACCTCCACGTCCTGCGCGGGATAGATCTCGATATCGCCAACGGTGAGGTCTGCGTGATCATGGGACCGTCAGGCTCAGGTAAGTCAACGCTGCTGCGTTGTCTCAACCAGCTAGAGACAATCTCTGCGGGGGAAATCTTCATTGATGGCGAGCTCTTGGGATACCGAAAAGACCCCTCAACGGGGGTACTGCACGACCTAACAGACAAGCAAATCGCTAGTCAGCGCTCACAAATCGGAATGGTTTTCCAACGTTTCAACCTCTTCCCACACATGACTGCTATAGAGAATGTTATGGAAGGCCCAATTCAGGTCTTGGGGCGTCCTAAGGCGGAAGTTGCACGGGACGCCCAGGAGTACTTGGAATTAGTAGGTTTGGGAGATCGTCTTAACCACTACCCCTCGCAGCTTTCTGGCGGCCAGCAGCAGCGAGTGGCGATTGCTCGTGCCTTAGCGATGAAACCCGAACTGATGCTCTTTGACGAGCCCACTTCTGCCCTAGATCCCGAACTCGTCGGCGAAGTCCTGAGCGTCATGCAGGATCTCGCGAAGGCAGGAATGACTATGGTCGTCGTCACCCATGAGGTTGGTTTTGCGCGTGAGGTAGCTGACCACGTCGTCTTCATGGACGGCGGAACAATCGTTGAAGAGGGAAGCCCCGAGGACGTGATCGTGAATCCACAAAATCCCCGTACTCAGGAGTTCTTCTCAAAGGTCCTCTAACAATAGAGTTCTGAGTGGTCCCGGATATCTCAAAGGTTCAGGCTTAGGAGATATCCGGGATATCTATTGCGTAGAGTCGCTGCTGACCAACGACTCGAAAACCAAGATATTCAAAAACCGATAGCGTTGCAGAACCTTCGGTTTGAGCAATTCCCGTTGCGATAAGATCCATACCGTCTTGTGCCTGTGCGCGCATCGAGGCAACCACTAAGGCATCAAGAACCGGGGTATTCCTCCACTCGTCTCCAACACCGATGTGGTCGATATAGCCTTCTTTCCACCCCAGTGCAGGCCAATCTTGCTCGTACTTTGAAACAAGCGTAAAACCCGCAATCCGAGGGCGATCAGAGCGACGATCCACCGCGATATAGGACCAATCGGGAGCAAAAGAACTACGTCCCATCGTCCACTGCTCTTCGGTAAGAGCGGCTCGGCCTTGCTGTTGCGCAATTAGGTTTGCTGCGCGTCGCAGCTCATCATCCCATGAAGGGCTCCACTGCTCGATCGTCATGTACGAACCGAGCGAAGGCGCTTGCGGAAGTGGGTCGAGTTTCGCCCGTAGGTCGTAATAGGTACGTTCCCAATGGAAGCCTCGAGCCTTAAGGGCGTTTTCAAGTTCGTCCTGCCAATTTTCGACGAAGCTCACGATCGCGCGCTGGCCATTATCTTCATTTCGCTCAAGCATTGAACGAGCAGCTGCAATTTGCCATTCAAGCAGCGAACTACCTAAACCGATTCTACGAAAATCGGGGTCAACTCCGCCTTGGCAGACACATTCAATACGCTCTGAAAAACGCAATCGTGTCTGAGCGAAAGCGACCATTCTCCCCTGCGCGATTCCTTTCGTCGCAAATGCCGCAATCCCCCACCATGACGAGGCCGGGGAAAGCATTTCTTCGACTTCAGCCAACGCCGTGCGATAGGGAGGATTATCCCTTGCCTCCATTCGCGCAAAAAGAGCGCTCAGGGCGTGCAGGTCACGAAACTCCAGCTGGCGCCAGACGATTCCATGGTGTTCCTGGGGGAAGGGAGGATATGCCTCGACTCCCCTTTCTACTTGATATGAAGCCATTGACGAGTACGCGCCCTACTGATCAATACTGTAAAAGACACGTGTACGGTCATTGAGAAAGCCCAGATGCTCATATACGGCTTGTGCATGTGTTGGGCTCTTGATATCCGCATCAATCCCAATACGGCTCATCCCGTCTTGAGCAGCAGCGTGCGTTGCAGCAGAGACCATTGCTGAGGCTACGCCCTTGCCTCGATATGCCGGCGCAACACCAATGGTATTGATATAAGCCTCAAGACGACCATGGGCAATCCAGCTTTCTGCTGGGCGACCAGACATACAGTAGCCAGCTATTTCGCCATCATCATCGAGAGCAACAAAAGACCAGCGATCTTCGTAATCTTCAAGTGCGCGTCCCCACCAAAAATCTCGAGCTTCGGTGAGAGGGTGATCCGCAAAAACTTCGGAATGCACGTGATGGAGCTTGGAGAAAGAAACCTCACTCATAGGCACAATATGCAGTCCATCGGGTACCGGTCCGCGGCTCTCTGAGCCCTCCAGATCGCGATACATCACTTGGAACATGTGCTTTGCATAAAAACCCGCGGCAATATACAAACGACGACGATCTGTCATGTGACCGTCAACCCAGTTAGCAATAGACGTTGGGAGTTCACAGTCGCGGCCAAAATACTCAACAAGCATTTGGCGTGCACGCCCGTCCTGCCAGTGAAGCAGAGAACGGCCAACACCACGGCCTCGCCATGATGGGTGGATCACCGCGTTAACGATCGCTACCGCGGCCTCGGTTAGGCTGGCCAGAATCTTCACAGAACCAAGAGCGACAATACCTTGGTCCTGGGCAATCCCCACGATTACTTCGAGGGGTGCAGCACCGCACTGTCCTAATGCCAGGTCAGCGATTTCTTTCGACGATGTCCTGAAAATCGCGTCATCTTCTTTCTCAACCTGACGAATCAGCTCAGCGACAGCCCCAAGATCCGAAGGAATCAGAGACCGCCAACGCAGACCAAGGTGAGAACCTGGAAAAGAGACGAGCGCGGGCGGTTTTAAACGCTCCGCAAGTCCAGTCATGCACATATTCTACGGGATTACGGGCCTTCAGTCCCACTTGAGTGGGACGTTGAGCTATGCGTCAATGCGCTCGCGATCAATTCCTGCTGCTTCCTCAACAATAAAGTCACGTCGAGGACCAACGACTTGTCCCATGAGGAGCTCAAAAACATCTTCAGCCTGACGCAAGGCAGCCTCATCAGCCAAAGTGATTCGGCGAAGTGCGCGATGGGCTCTATCCATAGTCGTTTCAGCTAGCTGATCGGCATCCATTTCACCGAGGCCCTTGTAACGCTGGATAGGTTCTTTCCAGCTTCGGCCTGCCTTGCGAAGAGCGGCAAGCTGACGGTGAAGTTCCTCTTCTGAATACGTATAAATAAACTCGCGAGATTTGCGTCCCTTACCCGCTACCTCGATGCGGTGCAAGGGAGGTACCGCAGCATAGACCCGGCCAGCTTCAACCATCGGTCGCATATAGCGGAAGAACAAGGTGAGGAGCAGAGTGCGAATGTGCGCCCCATCAACGTCAGCATCAGTCATCAAAATAACCTTGCCATACCGCGCCTGTTCAATATCAAAAGTCCGTCCAGAGCCCGCTCCGATCACCTGGATAATATTCGCGCATTCAGCGTTCGCCAACATATCTGCAGTTGAAGCCTTTTGGACGTTCAAAATCTTCCCTCGAATGGGGAAAAGGGCCTGATATTGCGAATTTCTCGCAGCTTTTGCAGTGCCAAGGGCAGAATCGCCCTCCACGATAAAGAGCTCGGTCTGTTCAACGTCCTCAGAACGGCAATCCGCGAGTTTCGCAGGAAGAGAAGACGTCTCAAGTGCATTCTTCCGCCGGGAAATTTCTTTGTGAATGCGCGCAGAGACGCGCGCTTTCATCTCGCCGACAACCTTCTCGAGAAGTGCACTGGTCTGTTGCTTATCATCACGCTTGGACGAAGCAAACTTACTCTCGAGCCAATCCCCCACAACGCGTGCAACAACCGTACGAATCTGCGCTGTTCCCAAGATTTCCTTGGTTTGGCCTTCGAACTGTGGTTCTGGGAAACGAACTGTGACAACCGCTGTCATTCCCGCTAGAACATCGTCCTTTTCAGGGCGGCCATCTTTCGCGCCGACCTTGAGCTTTCGCGCGTTCTTATCAACCTGGCTTCTGAGCACCTTCAAAATTGCCTGTTCAAAGCCTGCAACATGCGTTCCCCCCTTCGGGGTGGCGATGATATTAACGAAGGATTCCAGCTGCGCATCGTAACCGATCCCCCAGCGAAGGGCGCAATCAACTTCGCAGATACGCTCGGTTTCAACAGCGCGAAGATGGCCGCTTTCAGGATCCAACGCTTGAACAGTCTCAGTGAATGTTCCCTCACCCTGGATATGCCAAGTGTCAGTGACAGCACCGTCGTTAGAAAGCCAATCGACGAAGTCGACCACGCCGCCATCAAAGCGGAATGATTCGTGGACGACTTCTTCCCCGCGCTCATCAAAGCAATTAATCGTTAGGCCGGGCACCAAGAATGCCGTCTGACGCGCACGCGCGAGCAAGGTTTCCCAGGTAAAACCCTCATCGGATGGGAAAATCTGGAAGTCCGCCCAGAAACGTACGCGGGTACCAGTCTTCTTTTTCGCAACTTTCCCGATGGTCTTTAAACGAGATTCATCGGTGAAGGGAGTAAAGGGGGAATTTGGAGTGCGCTGGCGAGAATCGTCAAATTCACCAGGTTCACCACGCCTGAAGCACATCTGCCAGGTCTTCCCGCCGCGATCGACCTCGACATCCATTCGGGCAGAAAGAGCATTGACAACAGAAGCGCCAACACCATGAAGGCCACCTGATGCGGCATACGAACCGCTACCGAATTTTCCTCCAGCATGCAGCTTTGTGAAGACAACCTCAACGCCCGATAAACCGACCCCTGGCACCTCATCGACGGGAATGCCTCGACCGTTATCGGCGACCGAAGCCGAATGATCCGGGTGCAGTCGAACATCGATTGTGTCGCAGAAACCCTCAAGGGCCTCATCAACGGCATTATCAATAATTTCCCACAGGCAGTGCATGAGGCCACGGTGGTCCGTCGAACCGATGTACATGCCGGGGCGTTTGCGAACAGCTTCCAGACCTTCAAGGACTGAGAGGTGGCGCGCAGAATAGTCTGAGGCTTGGGTTTCACTCACCCCGATAGTGTACGAAGGACAATCAATTTATCGCGTATTTACGCACCGAAAGCGCAAAATTGTGACCCTTTCCAGCGAAAATTTCGGCCATTGGCAGAAAAGACGGAAAAACTCGGCGAAATACAGCAACGGCATGGTCTTATAGATTCTATGAATACCGTAACTACTGAGAATTCACGCCAGACCCTTCCCCCTATCCTCACTGCTCAGGATCGATGTGATCAATGCGGTGCTCGGGCGTGGGTTCGCGTGACTTTAGCTACGGGGACGCTCAACTTCTGCGCTCATCATGCGAACCAGCACCTCGAGGCAATTACTCCAAAGGCTCTGGACATTATTGATGAGCGAGAGCTTGCTACCCAGCAGAGCTGACTTTTAGATCACATTCGTTTACCATTGTGGTGAAATTTCCCTTCCAAGGAGGACATACACATGGGTCTGTTTTCACGGCCAAAACCGGAAGAGAGCGCTCCGCTGACTCCGGCGATCTCTCAGGAAAGGCTCATCGCTCTTTTCAAAGAACGCGGATGGCACTACTTCGTCGATTCAGATAATGATCTCGGCGGCACCTGGGATGATGACACCTATTACTTCATGCTTCGTGGCAAGGACCAGGAGATTCTCCACATTCAGTCCATGTGGCACCTCTCGATTCCGATCGAGCGTCTTGAAGAGGTCCGCGCGTTCATCCGCGAATGGCACCGCCAAAAGCTCTGGCCGAAGGCTTACCATCGCATCAATGACGAGGGTGAGATTCGCATTTTCTGCGAGAACTCGGTCGATTGGGAACACGGTGCAACTGACGCACAGCTGAACCAACAGATCGCGTGCGCGCTGGGAACTGGCCAAGAGTTCTATAACGAACTTGCCAAGGCACTGGGACTCTGAGAGGAAGGACGTCACTATGGGTTGGTTTGATTCCGCTGAAACGGGTGACTCAGTACGCCCCATCTCCAAGGAACGCATCGAAAAGATCTTCGACGGCCAGGGTTGGTACTACGGCCGCGATGATGACGACGACGTTTGCGGCCGCTGGGACGGCGCGCCGTTCTTCTTCCTTTTCATGGGGCAGGACCAGGAAATCTTGCAGGTCACCGCACGTATGGCCGAAGAGGTTCCCGCTGAACGTGAAGATGAACTCGCAAGCGTCATCGAAGATTGGCACCGTGACCGCATCTGGCCGAAGGCATTCTATGCCCCCAGCGAGGCAGGTCCTCTTCGTATCATGACCGAAGTCAATGTTGATTACGAGCACGGCGCAACCGATGCGCAGCTTCTCCAGCATGTCAATTGCGCAATCGCAACATCGCTGTCGCTCTTCGATCACATTCGCGAGACCCTTGGTATTCCGAAGGAAAGCGACGAAGACTGATATTTAACATCAGTCGATATACATGTGAGTGTGGGCCGGAAACCTTCAGGTTTCCGGCCCACACTCACATGTATCTAGTTCTCAGTCGAGATAGTCACGCAGGACTTGCGAACGAGAGGGATGACGAAGCTTCGACATCGTCTTGGATTCAATCTGACGGATACGTTCGCGCGTCACTCCGTAGACCTTGCCAATTTCATCAAGAGTCTTAGGCTGTCCATCTCCAAGACCGAAACGCATCGAAACGACGCCTGCTTCGCGTTCAGAGAGGGTGTCGAGAACGCGGTGCAACTGCTCTTGAAGCAGAGTGAAAGACACAGCATCTGCAGGAACAATAGCTTCAGAATCCTCGATCAGATCTCCGAACTCGCTATCGCCGTCCTCACCAAGAGGAGTATGCAGAGAAATCGGCTCACGTCCGTATTTCTGAACCTCGACAACCTTTTCAGGAGTCATGTCCAGTTCTTTGGCAAGCTCTTCAGGAGTAGGTTCACGACCGAGATCTTGAAGCATTTGACGCTGGACGCGAGCAAGCTTATTGATGACTTCGACCATGTGGACGGGGATGCGGATAGTACGCGCTTGGTCTGCCATCGCACGCGTAATCGCCTGACGAATCCACCAGGTCGCGTACGTCGAGAACTTATAGCCCTTCGTGTAGTCGAACTTTTCAACCGCACGAATAAGGCCAAGGTTGCCTTCCTGAATCAAATCCAGGAATTGCATTCCGCGCCCGGTGTAACGCTTTGCCAGCGAGACAACAAGACGGAGATTGGCCTCGAGAAGGTGGTTTTTTGCTTGCTGTCCGTCTTGGGCAAGAATATGCAGTTCGCGTCGCTGGCGAGAACTCAAATCGTTGGAGGTGGTCTTCAGCAATTCTTCGGCATACAGGCCCGCTTCGATTCGACGGGCAAGATCGACTTCTTGTTCTGCATTAAGAAGCGAAACCTTGCCGATCTGCTTGAGATAGTCCTTAACCGGGTCGGCCGTCGCACCCGCGACAGTAACCTGTTGAACCGGCTCATCGGTCTCATCAGAATCAGAGACCACAAAACCGCCCTTTGAACGGACAGCTGCTACTGCCTGCGGCTTTGAATCCTGATCTTGTGACGAAGCATCGTCATCAGAGTCCTTCTCCTCTGAGTCATCTTCATCCGCATCATCGGAATCTACCTCAATGTCGACGACATCGGTATCAATATCTTCAACATCTTCAAGTTGGGCTTCTTCGACGATGTCTTCTTCGAGATCCTCAACCTCTTCCGACTGAGAATCTTGAGGAACCTCTTCGACCTTTTCAGCCTTCTTCTTCCGCGTCCGCTTCACAGGCTTCGCAGTAGCTTCCTCAGCAGAAGTACCTTCTTCAGCCTTCTTTGTCTTCTTACGCGTTGTCCGCGACTTCTTTTCCGGTTCTGCCTCTGCAGCGCCCTCATTCTTTGCGCTCTTCGAAGCAGTCGTCTTTTTGGGCGCCCGCTTTTTAGCGGGAGCCTTCTCTTCCGTTGCAGCGGCAGAATCAGTGGCGGTAGATGCGGTCTTCTTAGTCTTCTTCGCCTTCGCAGCCTTCTTTGGCGCTTCGGCCTCTTCCGCTTGGGCTTCTACCGATGTAGTCTTTGACGAGCGACGCGTACGCGTTGCTTTCTTGACCTCAGGGGCTTCATCTTCAGTATCGCGGGCGCTGGTAGCGCGAGATGGAGACACTCGAATCCCTTTCATGGGTTGACAGATGAGCCGCCAATCCACTGGACGGCGACAGACTGCCTACAATTATAACTATCCCTTTGTCACTCGCGCAGCATGAAAGTGCGTAAATAAGGGTGAAACTAGGCGCTCGTATCCTCAAAACGCCATGACGATGTCATCACCGGACACGGAGCATCAAGCAAAATCTGAGTCGCCGTATTACCGATTGTTGTACTCTTCGAACCACCGGGTCGCAGGCCAATAACGATCATATCCGCGTCGATCCTACGCGCCCAATCAAGCACGGTTTCTGCCATTGACATATCACGTCGGCAACGCATGACTTCAAAAGAAACCTCGGTTCCGCCTAAGCGTTCCCACAGATGTGCCTCAGCCGAATTCTCATCAGCGAAGATACCCCCACACTCGTGAGATGCGACGACAATCATCAATGATGTCCGCATCCAGGACGCCAGACGTACTGCCTGATCCAGCGCGGCATCAGACTCGCGATTCCCGTAGTAGCTCAAAACAATTGCCACGAAACCTCCTTAATTGCATTTTCATCATAAGAGCCGGGGCTTAAAGACGTGAAATTGTTCTATAGACTGGTCACATGACTTCATTGAGCGAGCAGCTTCAAGCCTTAGCACCACGGGTCGAGGAGCGCGCCCACACCATCCTCCAAGACCTTGCTGACACTATCGCGCCAGCTGCTCAGATCTCACCGCTTCTCCAGGTAGCCCATTCAAGTCTTGAGGAAGGCAAACGTTTCCGGGCATTCCTCGCATTTGTCGGCGGTAGTGTTGCGAATCATTCACCTCTGCAGACACTCAATCTGGACGACCTTGGCGCAGCATTAGAGCTCTACCAAGCCAGCGCCCTGGTTCATGATGACATCATCGACCACGCGCCCACACGCCGTGGTCGCCCCTCTGCGCATGCTGCTTTCGCTGCACATCACCGTTCCGCCTTGTCCCGAGGCGATAGTGAAGATTTCGGGATTAGTTCCGCAATCCTTGCTGGAGATTTGCTTTTCTCCGCAGCTGAACTTGCAATGATTCGTCAATGCGAGGCAATCCCCCACTACCGTGATGGCGTTATGGAGCTCTATGCACAAATGCACGCCGAAGTCGCAATTGGACAATTCCTTGATATCGCCGCTGAACAACGACCACTGAATGTTAATGACTCGCAGGCAATTAACGCACAGACAGCACTGACAATCGTCTCTCACAAAGCCGCTAACTACTCGGTCGTCATACCGGCAACCCTTGGAGCCGTCGCTTTGGGCGCTTCGCGAGCAGATACCGATTCGCTGCGGATGATCCTTAGTCCCTGGGGACATGCTTTCCAGCTGCGTGACGATGACCTTGGAATCTTCGGCGATCCACGAGTTACGGGTAAGAGCGCGGGAGATGACTTACGCGAAGGAAAACGGACCTATCTCCTCGCCCTGACGTGGCAAGAAGCAAATGAAAGCGAGCGGGAAAAGCTTGCCCACGGCCTCGGCAATCCTGAACTCAGCGAGAATGAACTCGAAGAACTACGAGCGATCGTCAAGCGTCGGGGACGTCGCCGCCACGAAGAAGTCATTTCAACTTTCGAGGCCGAGGGCTTCCTTGCGTTGGAATCCAGCAATTTCAATGCCGATCAGCGCGAACTGTTGAGCGAGGTCGCGACAATGCTCATTAAGCGCTCGAAGTAAGCGCGAGTTCCAGGAGAAACTCAGGACCTCAAATCGGGATTATCCGTAAAGATTAGAATCCCAAAACAGAGGCAATTCGATTCACGCGGTGGTGGCGTCCCCCTAGAAGAGCAGACATTGGTGTCTCCCCTAGTTCTTCATGCTCGGTGTAGAGCCAACGAGCGGCCTCTTCGGGGCTAAAACCACCGTCTGCAAGCAAAGTGAGCGTTCCGGGAAGATTGAAAAGAGGTTCGTATCCGTTATCAGTCTTGACCAAGATTTCTTCGGGAATCCCAGAGTTTCCTGCTTCATCGGTATAGGTAAAGAGGATGTGATCGCGGACCAATTGCTTAACTCGGCGAGGTTCGATACCAAGCCTGCGTGCAACCTCTTGAACGGACAGAAGGGAAACAGCTTCACTCATGGGACAATGATATAGCGTGGGAAGGGATTCGCGCCCCAGCACGGCTCGCGGGCTTTCCTGCGTGCATCACCTGAAATCTCCAGTAAAATCCTAACGATGACTTCTGAGACAGAATTTGACCCCGAGGACCGCAGCGACGCCGAAAACGGCACTGACGGTCAGGGCTCGTCTGCGCCTTCTGACCCATTGATCGGCCTGCTCGTCGATGAGAGATACCGGATTCAGGCTCGCCTTGCACGCGGTGGAATGGCCACTGTCTACGTCGCGCACGATGAGCGTTTGGACCGTCCAGTTGCACTCAAGGTCATGCACCCACACTTGGCAGAATCTGCTGATTTCGTTGCCCGTTTTAGGCGCGAGGCCCGTGCAGCCGCGCGAATTGTTTCACCGGGAGTCGTTTCTGTCTTTGATCAGGGAGTGATTCACGGCCAGGGCTTTCTGGTGATGGAACTTATCGATGGAACCAACCTCCGTGCGCTGCTGCAGGCGCAGGGAGCCTTCACTCTTGCTCAATCTCTTCAATACACGCAAGATGTTCTTGAAGCGCTGCGTTCTGCGCACCGAGTTGGCGTAATCCATCGTGATATCAAGCCCGAAAATGTTTTGGTACCCAGTGAGGGTCCTGTTCGCGTTACCGATTTCGGTCTGGCACGCGCGGCCTCAGAAGTATCGATGTCAACGACCGGTTCGATGCTTGGAACGGTCGCATACATGGCACCAGAGATCGCAACTACTGGAACCTGCGATGCGCGAAGTGACATCTATGCCGTTGGGATCATGCTTTACGAAATGCTCACGGGCTCGGTTCCGTGGCAGGGTGAAAATCCCATGCAAATGGCCTATCACCACGTGAACGACTCTGTCCCGCTTCCTTCAGAAGTTGAGCCGTGGATTCCACGTGAAATTGACGATCTTGTCGCATCGCTTGCAGCTAAAGACCCCGAGGACCGCCCCGTCGACGCTCAGGAGGCTCTTGATTTGGTGATGCGTGCACGCACGTCGTTGCCCGCAGAGCTAATGAATCGACGAGCGGATATCGACAGCACTGACGACAACGAACAGCGCACCACTGCGTTGGGGCTCGTCGAATTGACTTCGCCCCTTCCAGCACAGAAGCTGCCTGCAACCTCGCAAGCTATCGTCCATGTTTCTGGCGGGATTGCACATGCCGCCCCACAGGTACGAACTCGGAAGCGTTTTGGCAAAGTTCTTGCCCTGATTGTTTCTCTGCTCATTGTTGGTGTCATCGGAGGCTTTTGGTGGTGGCATGAATACGGGCCGGGTTCCTACTTGACCATGCCCGTCACCGATGGACGCGCTGTTTCTGATGTCGAGAATGATCTACGTTCGCTGCATCTCAATTTCCAAGAACGAGAAGATTTCTCAGATACCGTTTCTCAAGGAAACGTCATCTCGTCAACACCGGGAAGCGGCGAAGCCGTCCACAAACGCGCTGAGGTCCTTTTGGTCGTCTCGAAGGGCGTTGACATGCGTAATGCGCCAAATCTCAATGGCATGGAAACAGACGCAGCGAAGAATGCGCTGACAACCGCGGGACTGGCAGTCGGCGATGTTCGCGAAGACTGGTCCGAAGATGTCGAGAAGGGCAAGGTCATCTCGCAGTCCGTCCCCGCAGGAGCATCGGTTCGCCACGATACAAAGGTTGATATTGTCGTTTCCAAAGGCCGTGAGCCCTTAACGGTTCCCGACATTAAAGGCAAGAGTGCCGGGGAAGTCCGTCAGACACTCGAATCGATGGGACTGAGCGCAGAGGAAACCGAGGCATTCTCATCGACAGTCGCCCAGGGAACCGTAATCTCCCAGGAAACTGCTGCGGGTACAACGCTTCATCGTGGAGATAAAGTCCAATACACGGTCTCCAAGGGCCCTGAAACTGTAGAGATCCCCACTGTTCAAGGACTTCAAGAAAGTCAGGCTCGTGCAGCCCTCGAACGTGTCGGCCTTCAGGTCCGTGTTGAACGCTTTATGGGTGGACTATTTGGAACTGTGCGTTCTTCTGACCCTGCAGCTGGAACGGTCGTCCCTCGTGGAACCACAGTGACACTGACGATCGTCTAGCCCCCTTAATTACCGGGAAGTATTAAGACCTGGTTTTAAGTATTAAGACCTGGTTTTACCTATGGGTGTGGGGCGAAGAACATTGGTTCTTCGCCCCACACCCATAATTTTTTCAGAAATTCAAGCGGTAAAGCGATCGGCTTCAGCTACTCTTTCTTTAAGTACTCCGCGACTTGGAATGCCATCTCCAAAGACTGCTGGTGGTTCAAACGCGGATCCACTAGCGTCTCATAGCGATCACGCAAAGCCTCTTCATCAAGCTGCTCGGAGCCGCCAAGAACCTCTGTAACATCATCCCCAGTGAGCTCGACATGAATGCCACCGGGAACCGTTCCAGCTTCACGATGAGCCTCAAAGAAACCAGTGACCTCATCCATGATCGTCTCGAAGCGTCGTGTCTTGTAACCCGTCGAGGAGGTGATCGTATTTCCATGCATCGGGTCGGTCACCCAGGTAACGGGGCGTCCGTCACGTGCTTGTGCTTCCAAGAGAGGAGGTAATGCATGGCGAATTTTATCCGCACCCATACGTGTGATGAAGGTCAGACGCCCTTCTTCACCCTCCGGATTCAAACGGTCAACCAGACGGCGCATATCATCAATTGATGTCGTCGGTCCAAGTTTGACGCCAATCGGATTGCGCACGTGCGCAAGCAATTCGACATGTGCATCGTCAACGCCACGAGTACGTTCACCAATCCACAAGAAGTGACCGGAAGTGTTGTAAGGATCCCCGGTGCGTGAATCGATTCGGGTCATCGCAGACTCGTAGTCCAGAAGCAAAGCTTCGTGAGAGGAGAAGAGATCCACGCTACGCATCTGGGCCACACTGGACACACCGGCTGCCTCAAGGAACTTCACCGCACGGTGAATCTCCTCAGCAAGAGACTCATAACGCGCATAAGCCGGATTAGCTGTAAAACCCCGATTCCAGTGGTGCACCAGTCGCAAGTCAGCATAGCCACCACGAGTGAATGCACGAATCAAATTCAGCGTCGATGCGGCATGATGGTACAAATCCAACAAGCGCGTGGGATCTGGAATCCGTGACTCTGAAGTGAATTCGAAGGAGTTGACAGCATCACCGCGGTATGAGGGAAGCGTGACGTCTCCACGGGTCTCCATATCTGAAGAGCGCGGCTTCGCATACTGGCCCGCAATTCGCCCAATCTTGATCACAGGCAAAGACGCACCGTAGGTCAAAACGACGGCCATCTGGAGAAGAGTTTGGATCTTCAGACGCAAATGGTCAGCCGTCGCCTCGGCAAAAGTCTCAGCACAATCGCCACCCGTAAGGACAAAGGCCTCACCGCGCGAGGCGGCAGCGAGATTCGTTCGCAGATCGTCTACCTCGCCAGCGAAGACCAAGGGAGGCTGACGACGCAACTCAGCCAGTGCGGAGTCTAGGGCCTCGGGATCTGGGTAGCTCGGCTGTTGAAGCGCGCGCTTGGTGCGCCAAGCTTCCCAAGGAGCAGATTCTTCAGAACCGGCAGGAGCAAAGAGTTCAGGTGCGCCGGGGCGCAGCGAAAAATCGCCACGCCCCGGGAGAGAAGATGAAGCCATCGTCACTGCGCTGCAGACACAGGCTGGCCAATCTGGGAGAGCAGATCGGTGAACCACGGCTGCGTGGTGTCGAAAGGCTTACCGCCGGCAATACGCGGGAAGGCAATCGCGGAAAGCTGATCGCCGTTCTCCTCGTCCTGGCCGATGACACCGCTTTCACCGCGGAGTGCGCACTCGACGGCAAGATCACACATCTGCTTGATCAGTGCGAGATCTTCTTCGTGTGCTGCTGCCGCGCGTGAGTAGTAACCGGACTTCTGAACCATGACCTTTTCGGCACCAATAAGCGCTGCAAACTTGCGCGCGAACCACTGGCCGGGGTTGATGGTGTCGAGCTTGACGTGGCCGAAGGGATCACGCTGAACCTCTTCGCCATTGGCTTCCATCTCGGCAATGATTTCGGGAAGGCCTGCACCTTCCGACAGGAAGATGTTGACGTTGCCCTGCTCGTCCATGATCGCCTTCAGGCGCTCAGCCTCACCGGCAATGTCAAGAGCAGCCTCGGGAACGTAAACGCCATGGACATCCCAACGCTCACGGGTCAAGCCCAAGGAAGGCGCCCAGTTCTTGGTATCGAGCAGCTCGTGGTAGCGGCGAGCGGTCTCTGCGGTCAGGTAGCCGCAGTTACGTCCCATGCACTCATGAACAATGAGCATACGGGGATTCGAGCGGTGTTCGCCGATCACATTAAATGCGAAACGCGCACCTTCGTCCGCCGCGGTCCATGCGCCCAGAGACTGGCGGATCGGAACAACGTCATTATCGATGGTCTTAGGAAGGCCAACCACGGTGAGTTCGTAGTTGTGCTCGTGCAGGTAGGCGGCAAGATCTGCTGCGGTCGTGTTTGTGTCGTCACCACCAATGGTGTGCAGAACATCAACGCCATCCTTGCGCAGCTGCTCGGCAGCAAATGCAAGCGGGTCGACGCCTTCTTCAACCAAGCCTCGGTCGACAAGGTTCTTCGCATTGGTCAGCTTGACGCGAGAATTACCGATGGGCGAACCACCAAACTCACGAAGAATACCTGCGTTACGGCGTCCTTCTTCGTCGACGACAACATAGTTACCGGTCAGAAGGCCGTGGTAGCCATACTGGTAAAGGATGATTTCTACCTCGGGAGCAACCTGGGTGTAGCGCTCGATGAGATCACCAACAGCAGCCGAAAGACAGGGGGCAAAGCCACCAGCGGTCAAGAGAGCAACACGACGAACCGTCATGAGTCAACCTTTCAGTTTTCTTCACGCGCAGCAAGAGAAGCGCGCCAGGTACTTATCTTATCGAGAGTGTAGTTTCTTCGCCGCCCCGGACCTTTTTCTGGGACACGGCGATGTCGCTATCAGTCTTCATTCCCAGATTCATCTGTTTCTTCGGGGAACTGTTCAACGTCTTCTTCGGGTGCGGTCGGAACCTCAACCTCAGGAGCCTCACGCCCACCGGGCGCGCTCTTGCCGTTTGAGGGTACAGGGCCGTCAAAAGCGCCCTCCTCGGCAAGCTGCGCTTTCACATCAGCAGCATAGAGATCGACGTACTCCTGACCAGAAAGGAGCATCAGGTTGTACATAATCTCATCGGTGATCGCGCGAAGAACGTAGCGGTCTTTATCCAGTCCCTTATAGCGACTGAAATCCAAGGGCTCTCCGATGACCATACCGATATTGGTTCTCGAAGGAATTTTCTGTCCGATTGGCTGAGCCGCATGCGTGCCAATCATCGCCACAGGAATCACAGGAGCGCCGGATAATAGCGCTAGACGCGCAACACCCGTCTTCCCACGATACAGGCGCCCATCGGGGCTACGAGTGCCCTCGGGGTAGATTCCAAAAAGTTCACCTTCACCCAGGCGCTTAAGTCCAGCTTTCAATGCGGCTTCAGATGCGCGCCCACCAGTACGATCAACGGGAATTGTGCCAACAGCGCGCATGAATTCCTTCGTTGCCCAGCCCTTAAGACCGGTACCCGTGAAGTAATCGGCTTTACCCATGAACACAACCTCACGGTCAATCATCATGGGTAGAAAAACAGAGTCCCAGACAGCGTTGTGGTTAGAAGCGAGGATCGCCGGACCGCTCTTTGGGATATTTTCTTTCCCGCGGATCCACGGACGATACGCAGCCTTGAGAATCGGAGTGCCCGTCAGCTTCAGTGCTTGATACAGACCCATGTTTCCTCCACCCGGATCAACCGCTAGCATCGTGGTTATGACCAATGGTTCTACTGTACAGCCCGAACGGCCAAAAACCGCAATGATCCCAGCTTGGAATCAAGCTAAATGGCTGGTAGTAGACCTAGAAACAACTGGACTTAGTTCCCGCGACACCATCATTGAGATCGGAGCAGCAGTCTACGAAAACCGCGAGCTTGTCGATAGCTTTTCAGCACTCATCAACCCCGGAAGCCCGTTGCCTTCGTTCATCACTGCTTTGACGGGACTCGACGATGAAACGTTGGTCCACGCCCCGGATCTTCACACTGTTTTTGCGCATTTTTGCCAGTGGGCAGAGCATTTATGCGATCGGGGACAGATTTCAGGCCTTATCGCGCACAATGTCGCCTTCGATTGGGGGTTTCTTGTGCGAGCTCAACGGACCTGCGATATCTCACTGCCCCACTTTGAGCCTATCGACACACTGTCAATGGCTCGCGCCTTGCTTCCAACTGAGGTACCCAACCACAAGCTCGCAACACTGCGTGAACACTTCAAATTAGGCGGCAGTCAGCATCGCGCTCTGGATGATGCCCTGGCCACGGGCATATTGTTTTACAAATTGTGTGAATACGCAGAGAGTCTTGAAAAAGATCCCCTTGCCTACTGCTCCCCCGCGTATCCTTTATCCTCATAATTCCCGAGACCGCATGTACTTTGCGTTGAAAAGAACGAGTTTCAGCGACGCTGACGCAAAAGATCCGCGAGGGCTTCTTGAAGCTCCTGTGAGTCAAATGGTGCGCTGACAATACGGCTTGCACCTGCCCATGTTGCCAACCAGTCGTCTTGAGGACGAGCCGTAAGCATCAGGATTGGAGGAACATCCTGGCGGGTACCAGCGAGCTCCTTCGCGACGGACATGCCGCCTTCCTTTTGAGTTTCTCCATCGAGAACAAGGACTGCAATATCCGAGGTATTGTCCACTAGTTCAAGAACACCGAACTTCGTAGCTGCTTGAAGCCATTCAATGGGAGCCGTATCCTTCGATGCTTTGAAACCGACACCTGTGATCACTGCCTGGCGAGTGGTCGAGTTGTCACTGAAGACCAGAACTTTCACGGGTGTTTCACTCACGATGCACTCCTCAACGTTAAGAGATCGTTACTCTGGGTATTCTAACCGCTTTTGGATACACGTGTGGGGAGCTGAAGTTTCAGCTCCCCACACATGCTGTTTGCTCTATCGCTGGTAGTTCAGATTGTCAAACTACTTCTCAGGGATGACAGCAAGAATGTCAACGACAATCGCCTGCGGCGACTGCCCTTGCGCCTGATTGCCACCAGCAACGAGTAGCACCCGCGAGCCCGCGGTGAAGCCGATAAGCTGATTACCATCCTTCACGCTGACAACCTGGGCACCTTGTTGCCCCCATGTCGACTGTGTTTGAGCATCGTTACCAAAAACGGTTCCGACGCCTTGATAAAGAATTGTCGAGCCAACGGCTACCTTGTCACCATGTCCCTCGGCGATGACGACCTTGGAGGTCTCTGTGGGCGCGCTCTGTCCCCAAGTGATGGTGGGTTGGCTACCGAGATCACCGCTGACAGTAATGCCCGCTGGAAGTTCATTTCCGGTCGGCGTGGCGCTTGTGAGCTGAGAAGTGTCCTTCGGGTTAACAGTTCCCAAAATATCGACAACGAAGACGAGGTCGGCATTTGCGGGAATTGAAGAACCCGAACCTTGAGCGCCGTAACCCCACTTTGATGGGATGACGAGTTCAACACGATCGCCAACATGTGCGTCAGCAAGACCGTACTTCCATCCCTTAATCACCTGGTTGAGACTGAAAGCGATAGGGGTACGACCATCTTGGAAAGAAGAATCAAAAACCTTTGCATCGCTGAAGAGCGCACCTGCATAGTTGACCTGAACGATGTCATCGAGGCCGACGCTTGCACCATCACCCTTGTGGAGGGTTTTCACCAAAATCGCATCGCCCACGCTGCCAGATCCGGCTTTGATTTCGGGCTTTTCGCCGAAATCACCGCTTACTTCGGGGAAATTACCCTGGCCGCTTCGATCAACCTGAGGTGTCTCCTCAGAGCTTGAAGCCGACTGGGTTGCGCTTGCCGAGGCCGAGGGTGAGGGTGACGCCGATTGAGAGTCCTTTGACTGGCCCGAGCAGGCACCAAGAGCAAGAGTGCAAGTCAGTAGGATGGCACCGATAGCAGGTAGCTTCTTCACGATTCTCCGATCAGGCGAAAGACTCACCGCATGCACAGGTGTTCTGCGCATTGGGGTTATCGATCGTGAATCCCTGGCGCTCAATGGTGTCAGAGAAGTCAATGGTTGCGCCTGCGAGGTAGGGAACACTCATGCGATCGACAACAACCTCAACACCATCGAAATCACGGACAGCGTCACCATCGAGCAAACGATCGTCGAAGTACAGCTGGTAGATCAGGCCAGAGCAGCCTCCGGGCTGAACGGCGACACGCAGACGGAGATCGTCGCGGCCTTCCTGCTCAAGAAGGCTCTTGACCTTCTGTGCTGCGACATCAGTCAGGATGACGTCGTGGGTTGCAGTCTCAGTCGTGTTCTCAGACATGCTGCTCCTTTAATACTTTTCTTATAGGAATAATCTCTAGCCTAAGGCTACTCAGGCACAAGCGCCATCTTCAAAGCTGAGAGCGAATTGTCACTCTCTACCCCATGTACGAGCAGCACGACATCCCAGAGCATCAAGATTTTCGGTTTCATCAACGAGAATCCCATGAATCCCCCATTGGGCCCGTTCATGTGCCGATAGTGTGGAATGCAGCCCAATGGCAAGAACGGGAATGGCTGATTCTGATGCAATTTCAGTTAATAGATCAAGGCTTGATTCGGCCAAGGCCGGCGAATGCAGCTCGGGTTCGCAGATGATCAATAGGTCAGATGCCTCGATCTTGGTTTTGCAGTCAGTGTGGTGGAGTAAAAAATCACCGTCAGACACTAGACGACCACCAAGAATGCTGATAATCGTCGCAGCACCCCCGCTTGCCCCCGAACCGGGAAGCCTTCCGGGTTCCACTACCGAGGCCGATTGCCCACTGACTGCAAGTTGCGGCCGTATGCTCTTATGAAGTAGCTCCGCCCACTGCCGATGAAAATCGGTATCGTCACTGTCTCGAAGACTTAAGTCTGGTTCGAGAGCCAATGTCGAGGACGGTCCAAAGAGCGGGCGTGATGTCGAGTAGGCGGCATAAAACTCCTGACCTGATACGACGTTTTGTGCACGCTCGATTGCGCGTATAAACCATGTCTCTAGTGATTCATTCACCTGCCGCTTGGCTCCGGAAATACCTTCAAGAAAACTGATGCCGCCGTCAGTTGCTTTAAGGTGACCGCCTTCGAGGAGCGGAACTTTCCCCTCTGCAAGCACTTCGCGAAAGCGCTGCCCGGCCTCGCGAAGGGAATCCCCATCCCCCACGCTTAGGACACAAAAACGCTGATTACCCTCCATGGCCTCGACAAAGGCTTGACCGGGGCCAAAGGGAGCAAAGGAAACTTCCCAGGAAGGTGCACCAGTCGAAAAACTTTGAGCAAGTGTACGAAGCGCGGGGGCAGGATCATTCTCCTGCCCCCAATGCCCCGTGATAAATGCGCGTCCCACTTACTTTTCAGCCAGGCGAGACAGGACCAGCGCCTCAGCCAGGACAGCATTCTTCAGATCGGGAAGCGACTGAGATTCGTCCTCGGAATGAGCATTCGTCAGAGGATCTTCAACGCCGGTGACAACGACCTGTGCGTGGGGGAAGGTCTCTTGGAACTCGGAAATGAAGGGAATAGAACCGCCAACACCAATATTGACCGCCTGCACGCCCCATGCGTCGGTAAGCGCTTGCTTGACCACGTGTGAAACTGGGGAATCAACATCAGCAAGGTATCCGGGGCCTAGGTCGAGATCAGAAATCTCGATACGTGCACCAAAGGGCGCGTGCTCACGAAGGTGCTTCTCAATCGCATCCATTGCCTGACGCGGATCGACACCGGGAACCGTGCGCATCGACAGACGGAAACGAACGTGAGGAATGATCGTATTCGACGAATTCGCAACGCTGGTTGTATCAAAGCCAATCAGTGACACGGAAGGCTTCGTCCAGGTACGCGCCGCGAGATCTCCGCTACCAGCAAGTCGAACCTGATCGAGCATTCCGCTTGCCGCGCGAAATTCATCTTCTGGCCAATCAACCTCTGCGTGGTCATCTCCACCCAAACCTTCAACAACGATATTGCCATCTTGGTCATAGAGCGACGCAATCAGAAGAGCAGCGCAGGTGGGAGCATCGATCATCGGGCCGCCAAACATTCCTGAGTGAACAGCATGATCAGCCACAGTGAGATCAACCGTGAAAGCGCAGTTACCACGCAAGCTTGTCGTGACAGCAGGCTCGCCAGCCTTCCAGTTATCTGAGTCGGTGACGATGATGACATCAGCTTCAAGCTGGTCGCGGTAGGTCTCAAGGAAGTGAGTAAAAGAGGGCGAACCGATTTCTTCTTCGCCTTCGATGTAGACAACAACATTCGCGCCCAGATCCTTACCAAGAAGGCTCAAAGATCCGAGGTGAACAATGACGCCCGCACCATCGTCAGAAGTGCCGCGGCCATAGATGCGGTCGCCCTTAACGACGGTTACCCAAGGGTCTGAGTGCCAACGTGCGAGATCTCCAGTTGGCTGGACATCGTGGTGAGCATAAAGAAGGACCGTCGGCGCGCCCTCAATATGAGGGGAACGAGCAAGGATTGCCGGCTTGCCTTGAACTCCTTCAGGAGTTGTCACTGAGTGAATCTGAGCGTCCAGGCCAAGGGCTTCAAAGCGAGAACGAATATGCTCAGCGGAACGGTCAACATCCGCAGCGTGAGAAGGATCCGAAGAAACGGAAGGAATGGCCACGAGCTGAGACAGCTCATCAACCAATTGCGGGAAGAGAGCGTCAAGACGCTCGCGAAGTTCATTGGTATTCATAAGGCAAGAGTATCTCTTCTACAGGTTTCTGCTCGCATGAATCCATTCTTAGCGGGCAAGAATGTGCCGATCGCACTATCGATCTATTACCCTTAGAGACGTGTTGAGCTCAAAGAAGTCAGAACCCGAAGAAACTCCTCAGCCTCAGACGGCAAACGATCGTTCAAAGAGCGGTCCGACGCCTTCGCGTAAGCAGGCGCAGGCGCGTAATGATCATTCCTTGATTGTTGCGGATCGTAAGGCTGCCAAGAAAGCCGCACGTGAGCGCGCTCGCGCGATGCGTCTTGAACAAGATCGTCTCCAGCAAGAAGCGCTGATCACCGGAGACGAGCGCTATATGCCGCTGCGTGACAAGGGCAAGGTCAGGCGCTTTACTCGCGACTGGCTTGATGCTCGCTGGTCCTTCTCAGAGTTCGTCTTCCCAGTGATGATTCTGTTCTTCGTTGTTTTCTTCGGTGTCTCTTTCTTCGCCTCAACCTCAGCTGTTGGTCAGCGCGCACTCTTCATTGTCATGCTGATTATGTACGGCCTGTTCTTCGTTGCGATCGTTGAGACCAGCATCGTGTGGCGGCGCATCAAGCGTCAGGTTCGTGAGGTTTACCCGCGCGAGCCCATGCCTCGTCGCATGTGGTTCTACGCATTCTCGCGCGCAATTATGCTGCGCCCATGGCGTTCGCCTCGTCCGCAGGTCGAGCGCGGGCAGTTCCCAAAGAGATAATTTCATAATCCCGATTTAGAGGGGTGCAGGTTATTCACCTGCACCCCTCTTTTTATCCACAGGGCAGCAATTTATTCGGCGTTTTCCACAGATTTCTTGAGGGCCAAACTTCGACCTCAATACAGAGGCACACTCGTGAAGCGAAAAGCTTATGAAAGGAACAATCATGGCGCATCACTCTTCGGCCCTTGAAAGCATTCCTCCGCTCTACGGAGATCCTGGATGGGTTGAAAACAGCGGACTAATTAAAATTCTCTGGCCGCTCACGGATACTCAGGTCGCCTCTGATTTCTTCAGATTCTCTGGATTAGATAGCCCGCAAATCGAAAAGATCCGTCCGCTTCTTCCTGCAGATAACCTGCAGGATCGCCAGAATAACGCTCCCCCGCTGGAGCTCTTTTTTAAGGCGGCACTTCGCAATCCTCGTGTTTCTTTGGGAGGTTACCTCGTTCTTGCACCCCGATGGGATGAGAGGATGAGCATTGATTCGCTCTTCATTGAAGACGAATCAGCGCTGAACTACCGCGAGAGCCCATGGGCGCTGATTTATGAAGACGGAATCTGGGAAAAACTCCAGGAAGAACTGGGATTCGACGGCTACTGCCGCCCCGATGAATGCGAGCCCATCACATGTCTCGATGAGACTAGAGGCCCCGGCTGGTGGCTCTGGTGGGACTGAGCGCACAACGCGTCAGTGGCACAATAAAGGAATGCTCATTCATCTGACATCCGCCTCGCTCGAAGAGGATCCGCGTCTGGCCGACTACACCTCAATGACCGATGTTCATCTTCGCAAGAGTCTGGAAGTCGAACGCGGCCTATACATGGCGGAGTCAACGAATGTCATCATCCGTGCTCTCGAGGCTGGTCATCGCCCACGCTCACTCATCATGGCTCCACGTTGGCTTCCTGACCTAGAACCGCTCTTCGAGCGCTTCCTGGGAGCCAAGGACGGCGGCGAGATACCCGTCTTCATCGCTCCTGAACCGATTCTGGAGAGCATCACAGGATTCCATCTTCACCGTGGTGCACTCGCTTCAATGCAACGACCTGTTTTACCTTTGGTGGCAGATCTTCTGTCATCTTTAGGAGACGGCCCCAAGCGGATTCTGATCCTTGAAAATCTGGTCGACCATACGAATGTGGGTGCCGCATTCAGAAGCGCCGCCGCGCTTGGTGCGGATGCAGTTCTTGTCACTCCAGAATGTGCAGATCCGCTCTACCGGCGCTCCGTTCGCGTCTCAATGGGAACGGTCTTCCAGGTCCCATGGACCAGATTGGAAGACTGGCCGGCGAACGATGACCTGCACGATGCAGGATTTTCTTTGGCAGCTCTGGCCCTCAGTGATGATTCCGTCAGCCTTGATGAGTTCGTGATGATGCCCGTGATGACAGATAAAAATTCGCGTGTTGCCTTGGTCATGGGAACGGAGGGCGATGGTCTGAGGAAGAGTACCCTGTCACGCACCGATTACGTCGTTCGTATCCCCATGATGGGTGGTGTCGATTCGCTCAACGTTGCTGCAGCAAGTGCGGTTGCCCTGTGGGCAACGCGACTACCTCGTGCGTAGTTCCTTCACAATTCCTGCGATCACATCAACGCATTCTTCCCAACCACTCACAGCGAGGGTCGGGTATCCGGCAGCCTTCACTGGGTAATCGTTACCGGACTCGTCTAGCCGATCCCCAATGAAGAGCATATCTTCGGGTGCGATTCCAGTGATCTCAACAAGCTTGCCCATGCCATAGGCCTTATCGATTCCGTGACGGGTGATATCAACCGAAGTTGATCCTCCCCCACGCACCTCAAGGTCTGGAAGATCCTCTGCGACCGCATCACGAAGAGCCCGCTTCTTATCACCTGTCGGGTCCCACGCGCGCTTCGCCTCTAGAGGAGCTTGCTGTCCCAGCGCTGAGAAAGTAATCTGCGAGCCTCGGTCCTCAATGATCTCTCCCCAAGGATGTGCTTCCCACACTCCTTGCTGACGCGCATGGCGTTCGAGCGAGGCAATTGCGCGCTCACGCTGCTCTCTAGTCAGGTCATTGGCATAAACCTGTTCCCACTGAGCATCCTGTTCATCCCAACGGTAGTAGCGCGTCCCGCAGGTGGGCATGAGATGCAAGTTCTTCAATTCAGAAGAAGAAGCGCCGAGGTTGTCCAGTAGCTGAGTGCGAAACTGTCCAAACTCTCCACCAGAGATCACGCACACTGGGACGCAGTCGAGCAGTGCACGAAGTTGATTAGCCATCGACTCCGGAAGCGCAGACTTCGACGGTGCCAGAGTGTCATCAAGGTCGAAAGCTACGAGGCGCATGCTATCTCCTTATCGCGAGTTGGGCTCCGCAACAGGAGCAGTCGTTTCAGCCTCGTCCTCGCCAGGAGTCGGCAGGAGTCGAAGCATCACGAGTGAAGCAACAAGCCCTCCCCATACCAGAAGGATCGTCACAATCATCATGATGATAGCAGCGGGGGTCATGCGATCTCCTTAGATGTTGACGACGTGCTTGAACGATGAGGATGCGACCAGGGCATCAGGGTAAGGATTGCGGATGCGAGGAGCGCGAAACCAACAGATCCCCACCCGAAGATGTTCACAAGATATCCGGCGTAGCCACCGTAGCCCTCACTGATGCTTGAAATCACAGAGGTCACCAGCATGAACGCCAGCACCAAGGGAATGACGATACCAACGAGGTAGTCCCATACGGGAGGAATCGAAGGTGCTGAAACAGAGTTAAGGTGCCTACGCAGCCCCCGAAGCCTGGGGCGCACAAGTGCGGTGTAGAGCGCCATGGCAATCGCACAACCAACAACTCCCAGATTGTTGATGAAGTTATCAATGATATCCAAGGTATTCAGACCCGAACGTGTCGCGAAGAACGCCAAAGAAATAATCGTTGTTGGGATTCCCATGACGAGCGAAGCTTTCACAGGAGTCAAGGCAAACTTATCTTGAATTGCACCAGAAACCACCTGCAAGAGCGAGAGCAGAGAGGTGATGCCTGCAAGGACAAGCGAAGAGAAGAACAGGACTCCGAAAAGCGGCCCGCCCGGCATCATCGAAATAATCTTCGGGAAGGTGACAAAGGAAAGAATCGGACCGGTCAGTCCCTTCAACTCAGAAACCGCAACTCCCTGCGAATGAGCCATGAATCCCAGGGCCGAGAACACTCCAATACCAGCAAGAATTTCGAAGGATGAATTAGCAAAACCAGCGACCAAAGCAGTTCCGGTAACGTTCGACTTCTTCTGAAGGTACGAGGCGTAGGTCAGCATGATTCCAAAGCCAACCGAGAGCGAGAAGAAAATCTGAGCAAATGCGGCGAGCCACACCTTGGGTTGAGTCAGGGAACTCCAATTGGGCGTGAAGAAAGCACTCAGGCCTTCCAGTGCACCCGGCAGGAAGAGGGCACGCACAACAAGAGCAAGGAAGAGGACAACCAAAAGAGGAAGGAAAATCTTATTGGCCTTCTCAAGCCCTCGTGCGACACCAAAAGAAGCGATGAGCAAGATACATGCCCATACCAAGACAAGCGGGATTGCAACTGCCGCTACTGGAGTCCATGAGAATTCATCAGAACCGACGGTTCCCAGGAAAGAAGAAAGGAAGAACGTCTGCGAATCCTCACCCCAGGCCTCGGTAATCGAATAGAAGACGTAGCTTCCAGACCACGCAACAACCGCGGCGTAGTAGGTAATAATCACAAAGCAGATGAACACGCACAACCAGCCGAGGAACTCTCCCTTAGCGTTCATGCGGCGGAAGGCCCACGGAGGGGTTCCACGGAACTTATGGCCAACGGCGTACTCGAGCCAAAGGATCGGAATACCAGCGAAAAGCAAAGCGACGAGGTAGGGAACAAGGAACGCTCCCCCGCCATTGGTGTATGCAACACCTGGGAATCGCCAGATATTACCCAAGCCGATCGCGGAACCGATAGCTGCCATTAAAAAGCCAGTTTGGCTGGTCCATGTGTCGCGCGTGCGACGTTTCGCAGGAGATGCTGCCGTGCTCATGTAGACGTTTCCTTCCTTAATACAGGCCCAAACCTAGTGACGTCTCAGGAGCCGAGCAATACTTTTCCACTATGCGAAACGGGCTCGGCAGGATCGATAAACCCACGCAGCAATGAAAACAACCGTAACTACGCAGACAATTGATGCTCCCGCTGGAAGATCCAAAGACCAGGAGAGGTAAATACCACACAGAGAACTCAGCACACCGATGACGAGAGCGCTTCCAATCATCGCTCCCAGTGAATTTGTCAGAAGGCGAGCACTTGCGGCGGGAGTAATGAGCAGGGCAAGAACCAAGATGTTGCCGATGATCTGGACGGAAATCACGACTGCACCAGCAACACTGACATAGACCAAAAGATCTAGAGCCATCACCGGCAATCCGGCGACTCGAGCGCTCTCTCGATCAAGACTCACGGCAACAACTTCTTTGTGAAAGAAAGCAAAAACCCCGACGATCACTGCTGATGCAATCAGTACGAAAGGTACTTCCGAAGCAGGGATGCCCGTCAGCGAGCCAAAAAGGAAATCTTGAAGGGACCCCGCATATCCCGGTGCCCAGGAAATGATGACCAATCCCAAACCAAAGGCCCCAACGAAAAGAACACCAATGATTGAGTCTTCCTTCAAACGCCTATTTTGGGAAAGAAGCGCAACGAGCACAGCAGTTCCAACGCCTGCAAGTGTTCCTCCCAATACCAGGGACCCCGAACAGACAAAAGCGATTGCAAGACCGGGAAAAACCGAGTGAGCGACGGCATCTCCAATGAAAGACATCCCGCGCAGGACAACATGACAGCCAACAACCGCACATACGCAGGCAGCAACGCAGGTGACAAGAATGGCACGGGGTAAGAAAGCCAATGCTGGATTCGTCAGATCGCGAAGAAAGTCAATGATACTCAGCACTTAGATCACCCCTAGGACCTTCAGTAGCGGATTCGACGGGCGAATATCAAAGGTGTGCATCCACACCTCAGGATCGCGAATCTCTTCCGGTTTCCCCGAGGCAACAACAGTCGAGTTCAGCAAGAAAAGTCGATCACAGGCATCAATAGCCCCAAGAATGTCGTGGGTTGTCATGAGGATGGCGCAACCAGAGAGAGCGAGCCTACGGAAGACGTCCATCAGACTTTCTTGAGTCGGCATATCCAGGCCAGTAAAGGGTTCATCCAATAGAAGCAATTGCGGGCGTAAAGCAAGAGCCCTGGCAACCAGCACTCGCTGGCGTTGGCCACCCGAAAGCTCCCCGATCACTCGATCTCCAAGCTGCGCTAGACCAACCTGATGCAGTGCCTCTTCGACGGCGCGATGGTCATCGATCTTAGCCCTGCGCCCCCATCCAATCCGGCGGGCTCGCGCACTGAGAACCGCCTGACGGATGCTGATAGGAAAATCCCAGGCAAACTCATGACGCTGCGGAACATATCCGACTGATCGAGGCTGAAGCGGGACACCCATTGAGGTGATGTGAGTCGAGCGGGAAGGAATCACGCCAAGTATTGCGCGCAAAAGAGTTGTCTTCCCAGCACCGTTGGGACCAATAAGCGCACAAAACTCCCCGGGAGCAACCGTGAGTGAGACCGATTTGAGTACCTCACGCCCGGGGTAGGACACGTCCAAGTTACAGATATCGAGTGCTGAAACCAAATTCTCAGTACCCATCACACGTCGCTTTCCGAACCGAAGTCACGAGAAACATCCTCGCGTGCTTCCTCAATCTGCTTTTGAGATTTCTTTGTCCGATGTGCAACGACGATAAAGGCAATCACGCCCAAGGCCAAACAGATCGCTCCATAGATCAGATACTCATTATTTCCGCCCTGTTCACGCGCTACCTGCGGCTTGGCAGTATGCGTCCCCTCTTTCGTCGAGGCCGCGAGCGCACTTGGCGTGAGCGCGCGGGCTTCTTCGGTCTTTACCTCATCGCCAACGACAAACCTAAGTGTGTCTGACACGCATTGCGGTGCCTCTTTATCTCCAAAGCACCAGCGCACGCTGAGTGCGTAAGCACCCGGAGCAGAAAACGCCCAATTTGCGTGAACGTGAGTATTTGCCTCGACCCAGATGTCTGATTGGGAGGAAGTAGAAGAGTCATACAGGACTGTCGGCGCCCCGAAAGCCCCATCTTGTAGGAAAAGCCATGCTTGGCCTGGGCCCTGAAGATTCCCCAGGGTCATCGTTGCACCACTGCCCATGACCTTAATGAGTTCGGGGTCTTGAGTGTTCCATCCCAGCCAAACAACCCGAGGGTTTTGAGTTTGCGGAATGACCCAGTAGGACTCTCCCTCGTGCGCGTGCAGGAATGAATAGCTGGGGTCTGAGGGAACCTGAAGCTTGCCCGAATCGCTCACGCGAAAAACAAGAGTGTCCAAAGGACGCCAGATCGGCGTTTCTCCTGAATCATCACGTGCCAGAATCTCAGGTTTCGAATCAACAATCTTTGGCCCCAAGTCAACGTGACCGCGTTCAATTGTGGCTTCTTCGCGCACCACCTGCTCAGAGGAATCTACGTGCTGAGTAAGAGGATCATCCGCTACCGCTGGCAGTACGACGCTGGCGCTCACAGCAATACTGACAAAGAGCGCTGATAGCCCCCGCGCTATATTTCTCGTACTCATCCTCTTCATCATGTGTGATCCTTTCCTAAACACCGCGACAGTGAGTGTGCATTTGCTTTCATCATGTCGATATACGTCGAGGCATCCGCATCCAAAGTGTCGCCATACAGCCCGCAGACTCGAACACCATTTTCTTCCGCAACTTGTGCGATCACAGGGTGACGCTTGCGCTTTTCTGGTTCCAAGAAAACCGCGGAAATTTTCATGTTCTTCAAGGTTTCAGCGATGCGTTTACGATCTGCAATCGAGGCCTCGCTCCCGTCCTGAGCACTCAGGTAACCAGCGATTTCAAAGTCATAGGCGCGCGCAAGATAGGCATAGGCATCGTGTGTAGTGACTAGCTTTCGATCGAGTGGATTAATGCTCGCGATCGTCTGCGAAACCTCACGGTCAGTCTCATCGAGTTTCGCGATATAGGCCGAGGCATTGGCCGCGTATTGCGCACTATGCTCCGGGTCGCGCGTTGATAGTGCATTCTCAATAACTCGCACATAGGCCTGCGCGTTATGAATGTCATGCCACGCATGTGGATCAATGTCACCGTGGACATGTTTACCAAGCACAGCCTGGGGCAAGACATAGGCCTGCCCATCACCCGAGCCGATAAACTCCCATCCCCGACCTTTGGGAATCTGACGCAAAGTACGTGATGGAACATCAATCAGTACTCGCTCGATATCCAAAGAGGCAAGAGTCGAAGGTAAGCCGTTGCTCTCCTCCACGGCTTCGCGTAGTGGTGCACCCTCAGGGACTCCACCGTCTTTTTCTCGGTCAACCATCAGGGTTAATGCGCCCGACTTCAGGTCCACGGTGATGTCACTGTGGCCTCGTCGGAGAAGAAAGAGCCCACGGTCGCTGGCAACCTTTTCTGAATCAATTCCCACCGCAAAAGTCACGTGTGAGGGGGGAAGCTCGATGGGCTCAGCGTCAGCGGTCACCCGCAAGCGTGCTCGTAGATGCAGCGTGTAGACACCGGGCTGAGTAAAAACCCAGCTCATATGTTGGTGTGCTCCAACGGGCAGAATCGAAGTATCTGTTGCCCAATGATTACCACCATCAAAACCGTCTCGAGAGGCAAAGGCAATCTCTGGACTTCCAAAACTTGTCGTGATGTAAGCGCATGCGTGCCCTGGCCCTTCAACGTCAGTCACAGAGAGCTCGACCTGAGACGAGCGTTTTGCCCCGCTTAAGCTTCCGTCACCGTAGACTCGCATTCCAAGCCAAGGCGTATCTAGGGAGCGATCTTCGACAAGCGGAATTAAGCTACCGCCAAACTTTGCGCTTTCTTCCGCCAAGGACAGTGAAATAGCGTCCTTGGGAAGATTCGCATCGAGCGCGCGAATCACCGAATGGTCTTCGAGCATCAGATAGTTGGTGACGGCGATATCCGCGTAGGCAATATCGCGAATACCTCTCAGGCTCAGCTCCCACGAGTGCGGATCTGCACCGTTGGGAATCAGCTGGTGAACATCGACGTAGTCGCCACCGACATTTCGTGCTAAATCAGCCAAGATACCCGTTGTTGCAACAATGCTCAGGCGCTGTGATGAGGCATCGGAATGCGGTGCGCAGCCCCCAGTTACTGCAGCAAGAATGCATGTAACGAAGAGCGCTGCAATTCGCGCAATCTTCACTGTCTCACCCGCATGCGAATGGAGACAAAGATGCATCCGCATCCCATCACGAGAGCTGACAAGATCATTGGAACAAGCTCTGTTGTGCTCGAGCCCGTTGATGCCAAGGTACAGGGCTGTCCCGAGGCAGTGCGGCCGACGATTGCATAAACCAGAGGGCGCCCGTGCTCCCCTGTTCCACCGGCAGCGATCAAAGATCCAGCCGTTCCACTCCCGCTTCCGCGCAAGTCCTCGCCACGGGGCGAGACATTCATAGCGATCGTCAGTTGGTAGGAGCCTGGCTCAGTAAAGACCCAATTCTGGTGGGCATGGGTATTGGCAGGCAGGGTATAGCTCGTTCCTGCGCCGTCGAAAACGTGAGTGCCGATTCCTGCACCCAAGCTTCCCGATTCAAAAACTGCGACATTTCCGGGGCCTTGAACATCAAGGAGAGAGAAACGGACTTGCCCGCTGGTTTCAGTCACAATTTCTTCGCGTTGCGAATTCATTCCGAGCCACGGGACCCCTCGAATCTGGGTAGCGGGAATCATCCACACATCTTGCCCGGGCGCTGCGGCATAGCTCAGAGCTTCAGGAGCCTTGATCCTTGCCTTCTCCCCAAGTGCAAAAGTCATTGATGCGGGGTCTTTCCACACCGCTGGCACAGATCGGTCATCTTTGATTCGCGCGACTAATTGACCATTTTCGATCGCGGGTCCCAGGTCAAAGTGCCCATCAGTAATTCCGCCTTCGCTACCAACCTGAACGTTCAGGGTCGTAATTGCTTGATTCGGAGTTTCGCTATCGCTTCGGATGCGTGAGACTTCATCCTCACCTGCTTCTCGGGTAATACGAGTCGGAATACAGCGCTCAGTACCTACGCGCTGTGGCGCATCGCGCGTGAGCGATTCTTCTTCGTTACCTACTGCGCTTTCTTCAACCGCTGGGGGAAGCACTCCACTGCTCTGAACACTTGAGTTTTGCGGCGTCGACACCCCTTGGGCGCCTCCTACCTCAATGAGGTACGTGGCACTACGTGTCGTTTCAAAAGAACCGTCATTTCGATATGCACGCGCTTGAACGCTCAGCTCATAGCTTCCCGCTTGAGAAAACACCCAATTCGCATGCGTGTGCGAAAGATAGTCTTGAGCAATTGTTGAGCCGTGTGGATCTAGCTCAAATCCTCCCGAACGCAGTCGCGAGCTACGTCCCGAAAGAAAGTTTTCGGTCCACAGTGAAATACGTCCTCCGTCGGGATGGGTATAGCTGACATCAAATTCAACGCGTTCAAATCCTGCTGGTGCGAGAGAGAGGACATCCCATCCGGGCCACGGCAAAGTTGGATCTTGAGTTTGCGGAAGGAAATACCCACTTCCCCCAGCAACAATATCTTGGGGAAGAGAATGCTTGAGTGCCGAGGAAGGAACGACAAGGCGGATGTCTTCTGCTTCGTGTTGAACTCCAGCTCCGGTGACGTCTTCCATTACCTTCAATACGGGCAGACCCGAATCATCAAGCGTCATGTAGAAGAGGTCAATATGCCCGTGGTCAAGAACAAGACGGCGCTCGCCAAAGTTCGCGCGAGGAGCCGCTTGGGTGTGCGCACTCATTGACGAGGCCACTGAAGCTTCGTGTGCCTCTCTTGCCTCTGGGAGCGGGGCTCCCCCACTTTGTACGGGTTCTTGCTCTTGAGCGCTCTTCGGGGACGAAGATTCAGTGCTCTGTGTGGACTTTTGCGTCTGGGCCTGGGGAGCTTCAATGCTCGCGCTAAACTCGGCCTCGGCGATGAGACGAGGCTCCTGCTCCGGGATTACTTCCTGAAGGCGAAGACGCAGCGAGCGAATACCAAGCTCAGCAAAGCGTGCATGCAGGGGGCCAGATGCGAAGTCTTCTCCCCTGGCCTCGAGAACAAAGCCCCGAAAGAATTCATCGGTGCCGTCGATCTCTTCTTCAAACGCACTTCCACGACCGAGATCCCCCAGGGATTCGAGGCCAAGTGAGTGCGGTGCAATTTTTTCCAGATCTGCAGCACCTGCTCGTGCGCTTAATTCGACGGAATACCGCGAATCCGGTGCAAACACAGAAGGCTTGAAATTAACAGAGAGTTCATAGCCCCCATCAATTTCGCGATCAGTGTCACGAGTAACCGGGGTCGTTCGAAGCCGAAGTGCGCCATCATGAAGGGGTAACTCTTCGCCCTTTTCTCCAGCGGTACACGAAGACTTCAGCGTCTCATTGTTATCCCCAAGGCAGGTCGAAACTTGAAGACTATCGCTTAAAAGGTGCTCATCTTGGGAGGAGGAAAGAGCCTCCGCTTGAGTCGGGGCTGGAAGAAGAATCCACGTACTCATCACGGCAATAGTGAGCACTAGCGAAAACAGGGCACGCGTTGTCCTGCGGCATAATGATGACATGACCGTCTCTCTAGAATGATAATCGTTCTCATTCCCATTAAAGAGGGTGGTCACGCCTCAAGTCAAATGGACAGCCTGGCTCTAGCTCTAATTAAATCCCAACACCCACTGAGAAATGTGATAACCAGCCATAATCACCGCACGCCCCGGCTTTGAGCGCATCGCGATCAAACGCCCAAGCAGATCCTTGCGCACTGCGCGGTACGCTTCTGGCTTCTTTGCTTGAAGCTGCGCCCAGAGCTCATCCTTACGCGCGAGGTTCTCCTTAGTTCCCGAGCGCAAGAGCATCACTGTGCAGATGACACAGTTGATACGCAGATAGTGGACAAGATAGCGGTATAGATGAGGTGGAACCTCATCAGGAGTAGGAATAGCATCAACCATCGCCGCGTTCACCCGCAGCAACTGATCAACACGCGAAATCATGACCTGCTCGTTGACCGATTGATCATCACGTCCAATGAAATAGCGGTAAAGATCAACATCAAGATACTCAAAAGTACGGACATCAATGACCGGAACAAAAGAGTAAATGAAATCAACATAGAAGGTGTGCTCAGGAAGGACCAGACCAGAGCGACGAACCAAATCTGTCCGCAAGATTAAGGCATGCATCATCAGATACTGGTCGTACCGGCAACGGCGAATCTGATCCCATGAGATGACGCGATCCCTGGGCATCACATTTCCGTAGCGGATGACTGCTTTATGACTCTTGCCTTGCTTCTCATACACGTAATTGGCAACCAAAAGATCCAAGGGCTCACCCTGAGCTTCGCGAAGCTCCAAGCGCTCAAGGGCACGCTTAAGCGCTAAGCGATCCAACCAGTCATCTGCATCAAGGATTTTGAGGTAGCGCCCACGAGCACCTGCAATACCTGCGTTAACAGCACCGCCGTGGCCAGCGTTCTCCTGATGGATGACACGGATATGCTCCGGGTCCGATTGGACCAATCCATCAGCAATCGCAGCCGTGGCATCGCTTGATCCATCATCAACGATGAGCACCTCAACCTGGTCAAATCCACGCACTGAAGAGACAGCACGATCGAGGTAATCCTGAGCGTTATACGAAGGAATGACAACGGTGAGCACAAAACTTGGTTCCACCTGTTGAATGATAGTGCATGAAGCACTCTTTCCTACCGAAATATTATGAAAACATGGTGCTTTTCGGGCTATCCTTGACGAAAGGGCTAATTCGCAATGGGGAGGCAATTATGAGCCAAGCACAAGAAATCCTGAATGCACTGGGCGGCTGGGATAACCTGACCGACCTTCAGCATTGCATCACCCGAATCCGCGTTGATTTTAAAGATGATTCGAAGATCGACGAGGCCGCGTTGCGCAAGGCCGGCGCGTTCGGTGTCGTGGTCGTTGGCTCTCACGCACAGATCGTCATGGGTCCGCAGGCAGAGGAAATTGCAGAGGAAATTAACACACTGAAGTGAATCTTCAGCTCCTCTCCCCCATCCCTGGAACCCTGCGAAACCTAGCTGATCTCACAGATCCGGTTTTCGCCCAAGAAATTATGGGGCCGGGTTTCGCGATTGTCCCCGACGAGGTGGACACTCTCAACATACTCGCGCCCATAGATGGGACACTCAGTCACCAGCTTCCTCATGCATGCGCTCTGACAACGCCTGATGGCCTCAGCATTTTGATTCATGCAGGAATTGACACTGTACTACTCAAAGGCAAAGGCTTTTCAGCACTCCATCAATTAGGACAGCAGATTACTGCTGGCGACCCGCTCATTACATGGGATCTCCGTCCAGCGCGCCAAGCAGGATACGACCTTGACGTTGTTGTCATTGCTATGCAACCGCCACAAACAGTTTGCGAACTATTAACTATGCCCGGTTCACGCCTAGATACTTTGATGCCCTGCGCTGATGTACGCAGGGCACCATAAAGTAGCTAAATTCCCTAGCGAATGTAGCGGTCCACGCTGGTCAAGAATCGCTTGACACGATCGCAATGCGCCATGTCATCAATTAAGACTTCTTTGCCATTAAAGGCATGAAGCGGAACACACCAATTCGGATACTCAGCATTTGTACCCGGTAGGTTCTGCGGCAATTTCTCACCAACAACGTCCACCAGAGAAACCGCCAAAAGAAGTGCAGGAGATGCAGCAAGGTAAGCGTGCATCGCAAGAACAAGTTCTTCTTCACTGGGCTCATCGTCGTGAATGAAGCCGCCTTCTTTCAGGCGCGAAACCATTCGTTCACGTTCAATGCGATCCGCATCGCGAACCTGCTCAAGGTCTTCGACCAAGAGCCCCAACTGATGGCGAAGTTCGGTGTGAGCACCTTCTAGATAGCCCAATGTCGGAGGCAAATCATGCGTTGTTACTGCCGCAAGGCAAGACCGGCGGTAATGATCCGGCCATAGTGGCCATCCACTGCCTTCCTTCTCAAACCACAGGACGGAAGTACCCAAAATTCCACGATCATTGAGATAACCGCGAACCCAGGGTTCAACGGTTCCCAAATCTTCGCCAATGACAACTGCACCGGCCCGCTGGGCCTCGAGCAGCACAATGCCCACCATGGCCTCGTGATCATAGGACACGTAGGCACCCGATTGGGCACCCATCCCTTCAGGGATCCACCACAAGCGGAAGAGACCGAGGATATGGTCAATACGCACTGCTCCTGCGTACGAGAGCACAGAGCGCAACATTTCCCGAAGCGGTGCATACCCCATTCGCGCAAGAGAGCGGGGTGACCACGGAGGCTGCGCCCAATTTTGCCCCTGCTGAGAGTACATATCCGGAGGCGCACCAACGCTCATACCCGGAGCGAAAGCATCTGGCATCGACCAAATTTCCGAGCCTTTCGAATGCACTCCCACCGCTAGGTCAGACATGATCCCCATGTCCATTCCCAAACGGCGAGCACCTTCTTGAGCGCGAATCAACTGGTCGAAAACAATCCACTGGCACCACTGCCAAAACTCGATTTCGGAGGCGAGACGCTGACGCGCCTGCTCGACACCCGGAGCATCAATCGAGGAGTAGCGCTGGGGAAGATCAATATCGCCGTTTTCAAAGACCAAAGCGGACCACAGGGCAAAGTTTTCTAAGGACTCCCCTCCTTGAGCACAAAAACGCTCAAACTGCGCCTGACGACTAATTGATCGAGGGAGCTCAAAAATCTTACGCAGCGCCTTAATCTTTGACTTCCACGAAAGGTCACGGTCGACAATATCCTCATGACTCCGGGAGGCATGAGCATAACGCGTGACAACCCCGCGTTCCTTACTATCCATGTGCACATACTCATCGATGGCTTCAGGACGAATATAGAGGGGGCTGGCCCAGCGACGCGACACGGGAAGGTAAGGCGAATTCTCCTGCGGGAAACCAGGCTGCGGGGCGTGCAGAGGATTGATCTGCAAGAAGTTTGCGCCATTACGCGCAACAATCGCAGCTAGATCCGCCAGGTCCTGCGTATCCCCCATTCCCCAGGAGCCGCTTGAGCGGGTCGAATACAGTTGAGCCGCAACTCCCCAGCGCTTGTGCCCATCATCGAGGCGGCTAGAAAGTCGCTGAGGGACAACAACCAGGGTTGACGAGCATTCGCTTCCATCTTCATGGCGCGCGACAATCCGATGCCATCCAAGAGGCAACCAATTCGGAATTTTAAAGGTGGCACGCCCAATCAGATTTCCATCGACCATCCGCGGCGAAATCCAACGGTCAAGCTGCTCAAGCTCGTGATGCTGCCCATCTTCGGTCTCAACGTGGCACCAGACGCCCATCCCGTGAGGAACGTGAACAGGAATCTCTGCCTCGTTCCCCTGGCGACACACCGTAGTGGGAGGAAGGGGTGACAACCAACCAAGATCTTCATTATGGCGAAATGCGTCATCAATTTCGCTCTGCGAAGGTTCTGAAGAGAGCGAGAAACCCAGTGAATTCAATACTGCAACGAGGGAGGCATCTTCAACGTGCTTCCAGTTTCCATACCAATCCCAGAAACCGGTAGAGACCCCCACGGTCTCAGCGAGTTCACGCAGGTGCTCTGTTACCGTCTGACTTGCCATAAGGTCCCCTCTGAAATACAGCAATGCTCTTCTATTTTATGGGTTAGAGAAGAGCAGGTGAGACCGATCTTTGTGTGCCAGCAGACACATCCTGCGGTAGACACAGGTGAAGCATCTGCAAGGCGATCTTTCCAGCCCCTGCTCCGAGAACAATTTGGATCACGTGTCCCGAACGCACAACTGCAAGGACTTCAGGAAGACGAAGAGCCATGTCATCAACCTTTTCAGGCGACTTCACTTCAATCCGAATACGCAGCATGCACGGTTCAATATCTTGGATATTTGATGCTCCCCCCAGAGATTGGAGAAGAAGCGCTGCCGTTTCCACGCCTAATTCCCTTTCAGAAACAAGTGACCTATCACTCACAATATATATGAGTGATGCAATTTGGTGCAATACGTCACTTTCTGCAACTTGTAATACAGGAATGCACTGATTTTTAGACGCAAAGTTAGAGACAATATAGCCATGACTACGCCGCTGCCGATTCCCACAATTTCGACTGAGCCTGTCGCTTCAGTCTTAAGAATTCTTAGCCTGAAGGAAAACGGCGATGATTCGTTTATTGCTCGTTCGCTCCCTCAGGTACGCAGGGTTTACGGCGGCCAGGTTTTGGCCCAGGGGCTGCTGGCAGCAAGTGCTACTGTCCCCATTGAGAGACTCCCCCATTCTCTGCACGCTTATTTTGTGCGAGGTGGAGATCCTGAAAAGACCTTCAGCCTAGACGTCACACGCGTTCTTGATGGTCGTTCATTTTCGAACCGTTCCGTATCTTGCTTCCAAGACACTCGAGAGATTCTCACAATGAGTGTCTCTTTCCAAGGTCCCGAGGCAGCGCCCTCCTATTCCCCCAAGGCGCCCAATGTACCAGCCGCAAGTGAGTGTCAATCAGCTTTGGAGATCTTCCGTTTAATGGATCATCCCGTCGGCAAATTCCTTGGGAAAACTGCTGCCTTCGACGTACGCCATATCGGCCAGAGTCTCTATACGAAGGCCGACCCACAGAAGTTACCGACGCAAAGACTGTGGATGAAGCCTCGTGCTGAGATTCCCTCCGAAACGACTCAGCACGTTCATCGCGCCCTTCTTACCTATGTCGTCGACCAAGTGATGCTCGAGCCCGCACTACGCGTTCTGGGAATGTCTTGGATGACCCCCGGATTAGTTGCAGCATCTTTGGACCACGCGATGTGGTTCCATCACGATGTTGACATCAATGACTGGCTTCTCTTCGACCAGCGCTGCACCCAAGTCGTGAACGGCCGAGTGCTAGTCGAATGCTCAATCTTCACCGAGGCGGGGGTCCTTGTCGCTCACGCTAGTCAAGAGGCGATGCTCCGCGTTCCTACTGAAGGACATACATCTAGCCACTGGGGATTTGGGGTTGATCCCAAGACCGGCAAACCGATGAGCGGCATGGCATAGGGCTAATCCGTACGCAGTCACAGGCATCGGCACAAGCGCAGCCGGCTGCAAAAACTACACTGATTTTAATCGACAGCCTTGAAAACCATGGGAGGGGGCGGCAAAGCCGCCCCCTCCCATTGAGTTTTAACCCTAGGATCAGTCGCGAGTGAGCTTACGGTGCGTCACGCGGTGAGGCGCTGCTGCATCCAAACCCAAACGTTCGATCTTGTTCTTTTCATAGGACTCGAAGTTACCTTCAAACCAGTACCACGAGGCAGGATTCTCTTCGGTTCCCTCCCACGCAAGGATGTGGGTTGCGACGCGGTCAAGGAACCAACGATCGTGGGTGATGACCACCGCACAACCGGGGAATTCCAGAAGCGCATTTTCCAAAGAGGACAGCGTTTCAACATCGAGGTCGTTGGTCGGTTCGTCCAACAGCAAGAGATTTCCACCCTGCTTCAAGGTGAGCGCAAGGTTCAGTCGGTTACGCTCACCACCGGAAAGAACGCCCGCAGGCTTTTGCTGATCTGCACCCTTGAAGCCGAAGGCAGAAACGTAAGCACGCGAAGGCATTTCGACATTGCCTACCTGGATGTAGTCCAAGCCGTCAGAGACAACTTCCCACAGAGTCTTGTTGGGATCGATACCCGCGCGGTTCTGGTCGACATAGCTGAGCTTGACGGTTTCACCGATAGTGAGCTCTCCCCCGTCAAGAGGTTCAAGACCGACGATGGTCTTAAACAGGGTGGTCTTACCCACGCCGTTAGGACCAATCACACCGACGATACCGTTTCGCGGCAGGGAGAAAGACAGGCCATCGATCAAAACGCGATCCCCAAAGCCCTTCTTAAGGTTCGTCGCCTCGATGACGATGTTACCCAAGCGGGGCCCCGGCGGAATCTGGATCTCTTCGAAGTCAAGCTTTCGACTGCGTTCGGCCTCGGCAGCCATTTCTTCGTAGCGCTCCAGACGCGCCTTCGACTTTGCCTGGCGCCCCTTAGGACTGGTTCGAACCCATTCGAGTTCTTCCTTCAGACGCTTAGCGAGCTTGGCATCTTTCTGTCCCTGAATCTGGAGACGCTTTTCCTTCGTCTCCAAGTAAGTCGAGTAGTTACCCTCGTAGGGGTACAGGTGGCCGCGGTCAACCTCAGCAATCCACTGTGCGACGTGGTCGAGGAAGTAGCGATCGTGGGTCACAGCGATCACTGCGCCCGGGTAGGTCGACAGATGCTTTTCCAGCCAAAGAACTGACTCAGCATCAAGGTGGTTTGTCGGTTCGTCAAGAAGTAGAAGATCGGGTGCCTCGATGAGCAAGCGACACAAAGCTACTCTGCGTCGTTCACCACCGGAAAGGACACTGACAAGCTGATCCGGCGGCGGGCATCGCAATGCATCCATCGCTTGCTCGAGCTGCGAATCAATATCCCAGGCATTGAGAGCATCAATCTCTGTTTGAAGCTTGCCCATCTCTTCCATGAGAGCATCGAAATCGGCGTCAGGATTGGCCATCTCTTCAGAGATTTCATTGAAACGGGCAAGCTTGGCAAAGGTATCGGCCGCGCCCATACGCACGTTCTCAAGAACGGTCTTGGAATCATCCAATTCGGGCTCCTGCATGAGGATTCCGACGGTGTAACCGGGGCTCAGGCGCGCCTCGCCATTACTGGGCTCATCCAAGCCAGCCATAATTTTGAGGATCGAGGACTTGCCGGCACCGTTAGGTCCGACCATACCGATCTTCGCACCCGGGTAGAAAGCCATGGTGACATCGTCAAGGATGACTTTGTCACCAATGGCTTTACGAGCCTTAATCATTTGGTAGATGAACTCCGCCATGGATTCTCCGTTCAGGATCACGTGACATAACGCCGACTATGCGGCAGACCCCTTAATGCTAAGGCACGGCGCATGTTTTTGACATCTACGAGGACTAAGCCGCATCACTTTCATCAGCTGATTGTGGACTGATCTCCCAACGATCACGAGTCAGATCAGCGTCTTGTGCCAGAATATGTTGGCTTTCAGAAGAAACCTGCTCTGATTCTCCTCCGTCCGCCGCATACTCTTCTGCTGGAGCAGTTGAAGACTCGGTGACATTGTTACTTGGATGTTGAGGTTTGAGGGCGACAGCCGGACCAAACACCAAATCGATTCCCATAAAACTGGCGTTGATGACCAATTCGCTTCGGACCTGCTGATCTGGACCTAACCATCCGCGAGCACTGGGGCGTCCACAGACAATCACTGGAGTCCCCTTCTGGACACTTCGCGCAATATTTTGCGCTAAACGATCCCATACACACACCGTGTACCACTTCGGCTCACGCTCTTCGTATTGGCCTGCATCCGTGATGCGCCACTGCGGTGCAGCCATTCGAAAGCGCAAACCTTTAGTCCCGTTTTGCGCACTCATACTGCTCAGATCCGAGCCGATCCGACCGCGAAGAACAACGCTTCCTTGGTTATCCATTATTTGTCCTTTCCTTGAAGACCCCAAGATGGGGATATCCCCACTGTGCAGGGGAAGAGGACCTAAAGAAAGACCGGTAGCAGCGTCCGTGGAAAACGCCGATACCGGTACATTCTGTGGATAACTTTGGTGATTAGTTCTCTTCTTCGCCAACCTTTGGAATACCAAGTTCAACCACTTCACGCGCAACCTCACGGGCGTATTCGCGAGTAACTGGCTCATGCGGGAAAAGAACTCGGCGATAGTATTCAAGTTCTTGGATTGACTCAAGAATGTCTGCCAAGGCGCGGTGTCCACCGTGCTTAACGGGAGCTTCTTCAAAAGCCTTGCGGTACCAGCGCTTAGCCAATTCCTTGATGGAGGAAACATCAACCAGACGGTAATGAAGGTGATCAATCACCAAGGGCATATTGGCTTCAAGGAACATCTTGTCTGTCCCCACTGAATTTCCTGCAAGCAGCGCCTTTTTCGGGGTGGGAACAAAACGTCGGATATAGTCAAGAACCTGCTGCTGGGCATCTTCCATAGTGGTTCCAGAAGACAGCTCATCCAAGAGGCCGGATGACGTGTGCATCTGGCGAACAAAATCATTCATTCCCTCCAAGGCTTCAGCCGGAGGGGTAATCAAGACATCAATACCGGGATCGACAATATTGAGATCCGCGTCGGTGATCACAACCGCTACTTCGATCAGAGCATCACGAGTGACGTCCAATCCGGTCATCTCGCAATCGATCCATACCAATGGTTCTTTCAAATCACTCACAGCTTTAAGTGTAAGCGCATGAATAGGATTTCACTGTCTGGCTTCTCAAAGTCCGTTCCGGTTCGCTGAGCTACGATAAACCTGACTACGACACGAGGAGTACGCATGACAACGGACCAGTTCCCACTTTCTCCAGATCTCATCGCTCAGGCTTCGGAGATTCTGAGCGATGTCGTAGAGAAAACCCCCGTCATGCTTTCAGAGCGACTCAGCGATCTTATTGGCGTACCGGTCTACCTCAAGCGCGAGGATATGCAAAAGTGCCGTTCTTTTAAGGTACGCGGCGCCTATTTCCGGATGAGTACCCTCAGCGAAGAAGAACGTCGCAGAGGTGTTGTCTGCGCATCCGCAGGTAACCACGCGCAAGGCTTGGCCTACGCGTGCGCACAGCTCAAGGTTCGAGGGACCATCTACCTTCCCTCAAACACACCCAAGCAGAAGCGCCAACGCATTGAAACCATTGGCGGTGACTGGGTGGAGCAGGTCATTGTCGATGGAACATTCGACCGTGCAAATGCACAAGCTCAAGAGGCCGCACGTCATTCGGGACGTACCTACGTGCATCCCTACGATGATCCCTGCACCATTGCCGGTCAGGGCACAATCGCTGTTGAGTTGGAAGAGCAGGTGCTTTCCGAGGCCGCGGCAGTTTTGGTCCCAGTTGGCGGCGGTGGCTTGCTCTCAGGAATCGCAACGTGGATCCGTTCTCGTTTCCCCGATATCAAGATCTACGGCGTAGAGCCCACGGGAGCCGCATCAATGGCTGCAGCAATGGAAGCCGATCAGGTTGTTTCCTTGCCCTCTGTTGATCCCTTTGTTGACGGAACCGCCGTCGGGCGTGCTGGCGAACTTCCCTACTCGATTGTTAAGGAGCTCGTCGACGACATCTTGGTCGTTCCCGAAGGGGCTGTCTGTACAGAGATGCTTGATTTGTATCATTCAGACGGTGTGATTGCGGAACCGGCAGGCGCTTTGGCCTCTGCTGCGGCACGCATGTATTTCTCCGATCCAGAGCAGCGCAATGAACTGCTGGGAGGAAAAGAAGGAGCGATTGTCGCGATTGTTTCCGGCGGAAATAACGATATGACGCGCTACGCGGAAATCATGGAACGCTCACTGCGACACGAAGGGCTGCGCCACTACTTCCTGGTCACCTTCCCTCAACAGCCCGGTGCGCTTCGCAGCTTCCTCGAAGATGTTTTGGGGCCTGGAGACGATATTGTTCACTTCGAGTACACGAAGAAGAACAACCGCGATTCTGGACCGGCATTGGTCGGCATCGACTTGGCTGATCGAGAAGATATTACAGGTCTGCGTGCACGCATGGAGGCTTCTCCCCTCCACGTTGAAGAGCTGCGTCCCGACTCGGAAATCTATCGTTTGGTGATCTAATCACCTCACTCTCAACACCCGGCAGGATCTGAGGGAAACGCCCTCCTGGCCGGGTGTTTTTATGCTGCAAGTGTATGGACTCGAGTATTGCTCACGCGGACGCTGGGAGTCGAGTTGAAACGGTAGCCCTGGCCGCGCAAGGTCGAGATGAGATCATTTTCGGGGAGCTTAGCGCGAAGGCGACGGATGTGCGCATCGATAGTGCGAGTTTGAGATTCAAGACCTTCGCCGTACCATACCGATTCCAGCAGTTCTTCTCGGGAAACGATCTCGTCGGCATGTCCTGCGAGGTAGGCCAAGAGTTCGTATTCCCTGTTGGAGAGCTTGACCGAATTCCCGTACACCTCCAGGCGACGGTGATCAAGATCAATATGCGTCGATGCCGGTGAGAGCTTCAGTCCTGCCAAAATATCGAGGAATTCTTCGAAAGACGTGGGAGCAGAAAAAGTGACGGTTTCAGGGGTGTAAACAAGAGCCATGATGTATCCAAACTATTTTGGTACCGCACACACCACAGTCAACGTGGTTCTTTAAGCGGTAGCGATTGACGGGTTGAAAGGTCAATCACATACACATTCGCGAGCACATGGAGCCGCACATGGGGCGGCAGGTCATGGTCGCGTGAAAAGTCATGGCTTCAGTCTATCGAATGATACAGATGTGTCAAAACGAAAGAATGTGAGGGTGGAAATACGGGAATCAAACCCGCATTTCCACCCTCACACAAAGAGCGGACTACTCAGTTCGCAAGCTGCTGACGAACAATCCGAGTCGCCTCAACGAGGTTCTTCAAGGATTCTTCGGTCTCCGCATAACCTCGGGTCTTCAGACCACAGTCGGGGTTCGACCACAAGTTACGCAGCTCAATCGAGTCAGCAGCCAAGGTCAGAAGCTCCGTGAGTTCCTCAACCGAAGGCACACGCGGCGAGTGGATATCCCAAACACCGGGTCCAACGCCATGGCTGAAGCCTTGTTCTGCAAGCTCAGGAAGGACTTCCATGCGTGAGCGTGCAGCCTCAATTGAGGTCACATCCGCATCCAGTCCCAAGATCGCATCGAGAATCTGGCCGAACTCCGAGTAGCACAGGTGGGTGTGAATCTGAGTATCGGGACGCACTCCAGCAGTCGCTAGACGGAAGGAGTCCACAGCCCACTTGAGGTAATCAGCGTGACGGGCCTGATCCAAAGGAAGCAGCTCGCGCAGTGCTGGCTCATCGACCTGAACAACAGCAATTCCGGCGTCCTGGAGATCGGTGACCTCGTCGCGCAGAGCCAGACCGATCTGATCAGCAACCTCAGCCAGCGGCAAATCATTGCGCGGGAAGGACCAGGCAATGATGGTGACAGGACCAGTCAGCATGCCCTTAACCGGGTGATCAGTCAGCGACTGCGCGTAACGTGCCCATTCAACAGTCATTGCGTGAGGACGGACAACATCCCCCCACAGGATCGACGGACGTGTGCATCGCGAACCATAAGACTGGACCCAGCCGTTCTTCGTTGCAGCGAAACCTTCAAGCTGTTCAGCAAAGTACTGAACCATATCGTTACGCTCTGCTTCGCCGTGGACCAGAACATCCAGACCGAGATTTTCCTGAAGGCGAATCACCGATTCAATCTCTTCACGCATACGCTGCGCGTAGTCTTCGTCAGAGAGCTCGCCCTTGGCCCAAGCGGCACGGGCGCGACGAATTTCCTTCGTCTGAGGGAAGGAACCAATGGAGGTGGTCGGAATGAGGGGCAGACCAAGACGCTCGCGCTGAAGCTCATCGCGGACTGCAAAGTCTTCACGCTCACGATCGGCCTCGGTCAAGCGCGCGACGCGCTCACGCAACTCGGGGCGAACCACGCCGGGGGCAGCAGCACGCTGAGCCAGAACCTCACGGGTCGCTTCAACGGCCTCGGAAATGGAATCCCAACCATTGTTCACGCCACGAGCGAGGGTGACAACCTCCCCAACCTTCTGGTCTGCAAAGGCAAGCCATGCATGAAGGTTCGCGTCGAGCACAGGGTCATCCCACTTCTCCAGTGCGGTGTCATGGGGAACGTGCTGCAAAGAGGTCGAGGTCGAAACGGCGAGCGATGCGGGATTCAAGGCTTTGGCTGCGTCAAGGCGAGCGATGGCGCTGTCCAAATCGGTTCGCCAGATGTTACGACCATCAACAACGCCAGCAACAAGAGCGACCTTAGACAGGTCAACTGAGCCGGCCTCGGGAAGAGAACCACGGCACAGATCCAGTCCCAAGGCCTCGATACCAGTGGAGGCAAGAGAGGCTGCAGCCTGTGCGCCATCGCCATAACCGATCGCTGCGAAGATCGCGGGACGCTTCTCCAGCTTGGCGAGAGCAGCGAAAACGCGAGCCGAGTACTCAATGAGGGTTGCGCGCTCAACGTGGAGGTTATCGGAGGCAAGCGCATGCTCGTCAATCTGAACCCAAGGCGCTCCTGCCTCGGAAAGCTTGGCAAGAACATCAGCGTAGGCTGCAACAACGTCGTCAAGGCGTTCAAAGGGGTTGTAATCCGGAGTTGCCTCATCAGCCTTCGCGACGGCAAGGAAGGTCACGGGACCAACCAGCACCGGGCGAACGATGGTGCCCTCTTCCTTTGCTGAGACGAAGCGATCAACAATGGTGTGATCAGCGAAAGAAATCGGCGTATCGGGGCCAATTTCGGGAACCAAGTGGTGGTAGTTCGTATCGAACCACTTGGTCATTTCCAGCGGTGCAACCTGCGCATTGCCGCGAGCCAGGGCGAAGTGCAGATCCAGTCCTTCGAAGGAACGGTAGCGCTCGGGAACCGCGCCCAGAAGCGTAATCGCATCCAGAACCTGGTCGTAGAGCGCGAAAGTTTCAGGGATCGACGCATCATCTTTGCCGAGGCCAAGCTCGACGAGGCGGTCATGAGTCGTCTTGCGGAGCTGGGCTTCCGTCGCGCGGAGCTCATCGGCGGAGATACGGCCCGCCCAGTAGGCTTCGAGCGCCTTCTTCAGCTCGCGGCCACGACCGATGCGCGGGTAACCCAGGATGGTCGCCGTAGGGAATTGAGTCATTTACTTATCCTTTGTCATCGTGAAATGGACGGGTCAACACTGGCTTGCAGAAACAAGGCCTGCAGCATCGAGCACATCGAGTGCAGGAGCCGCTTTATTGAAGGTATACATGTGGATTCCGGGAGCACCCGAGTCATGCAGGTCGCGAGCAAGACGACCTCCGATTTCGACTCCCATGGAATACATTTCTTGTGGTGAGGACGCTGACTCGAGCTTGCGACGAAGGTATTCGGGGAATACAACTCCGGTCAGTTCGGTCATGCGACTAACTCGCCGAATATCGGTTGGCGGCAAAATTCCCGGGACGATAGGAATCGTCACGCCATTGGAACGCGCCTTTTCAAGGAAGTTCACATAGGTGTCGGCTTCCCAAAAAAGCTGAGTGATCGCGAAGGATGCGCCTGCAGATTGCTTCACCAAAAGGCGCTCCACCTCTTGGGTCGGTGAAGTTCCAACGGCGGGATTACCCGCGGGAAATGTCGCAACTGCAATCGTCAAAGGTTTGAAAGCGGCGCGCAAGGCTGCGCCGGGATACTGCGCACAGCGAGCAGCCTCAATCGAACGAATCAAGGTCACAAGCTCAGTTGCCGAGGACACTCCCCCGGGAGAGGGCTGCCAATCTGGACGCCCCACCGGCGGATCGCCACGAAGAGCAAGGAAGGTTCGAACACCTGCATTGAGATAATCGGTGACGACTTCGCTCACTTCACTGGGAGTCGTTCCCACACAGGTAAGGTGAGCGATTGGTTGAACCGGGCTGTCCTTCACAAGCTTACGAACAACACCTCGCGCACTGTGGCGATCCTGACCTGCAGCACCATAGGTCACCGAAAGAAAATCGGGAGAGACTGACAGCAAGCGCTCAACGGTTTGCCAAAACGGCTTAACGAGGCTCTCTTTGCGAGGCGGCATGACCTCAAAAGACAGGGTGGTCAGATCAGAAGAACAGTCAGAAGGCTGAGACATACATTTCCTTGAAAGATTGGCGCTATACGCGCCCCGGCAGCTGATTACGGTTCAGCTGCACATTCGTGAGCGAATCGATCCCACGGGGCCTCCAAGGCCAGACATTCTTTCAAGCATGAAGCCATTATCTAGTGTTTCCCCGGTTTACGCACACGCGGCCCACAACTTGGGAAAGTGTGACGGGCGACGACATGTACACTATGAAGGTCTGATCGCACTGCGGCAGGCGTGCCTCCGTAGCTCAATGGATAGAGCAAGGGCCTTCTAATCCCGAGGTTGCAGGTTCGAGTCCTGTCGGGGGCGCAGAATGAAATTCTTTTAAATTTCCTACCTGTATAGGATTTTAGGCCTACAATCTGGCTACGGACACCCCACAGGCATCGATGCAGGAGTAGCCATGTTCTTATCACTGAGCACAAGTTTTACGCCGTCAACGACGGCGATCGGCTCAAATGTTTTCCTAACAGCACTAGCTGGAATCCTCCCCCTCCTGCTATTCTTCGTCCTTCTTGGCGCATTCAAGGTGAAAACGCACTGGTGTGCTCTAATCTCATTGATTGCTGCGATTTTGATCGCAGTTGTTGGCTTCAAGATGCCCGTCACCCTGAGCCTTCTTGCCACGGGGCAAGGAATTATCTTTGCGCTCATCCCAATCATCTACATCATCATTGCCGCGGTGTGGCTGTACAACCTCACCGAAGTTTCGGGGCGTTCCAAAGACCTCCGTGCTGTCTTCAATACAATCGGCAAGGGCGACATTCGCGTTCAGGCTCTCATCGTTGCTTTCTCTTTCTGCGGCCTTCTTGAAGGCTTAGCCGGATTCGGTGCGCCCGTTGCAATCGTCGCCGCAATGCTCGTTTCCCTAGGCCTTCGCCCTGTCAAGGCTGCTGTCGTAACTATCGTCGGTAACGCGATCAATGTCGGCTACGGCGCAATGGCAATTCCCGTAACAACTGCCGGTCGACTGGGCGGACAAAATCCCTTGCTTGTTGCCACTGACATGGGCCACCTTTCGTGGATCATCGCCTGCTTCGTCCCCCTGATTCTGCTGTGGATTCTCGATGGCGGCCGAGGCATCGCCCAGTTGTGGCCACTGGCGTTAATTTCAGGAATCGCAACCGCCGCGGGGCATTTTGTAACGACCGGTTTCTCCTACGAACTCACTGCAGTTTTAGCGTCATTAATTGGTCTTTCAGCTTCTTATGTATTCCTGCTGGTCTGGACCCCGAAGACTCCTGACGAATATCGTTCCGATGACGCTCAGGAAGACCGGCCCGATGGCTCCCGCATTATTTTGGCACTTCTCCCCTACGTCCTCGTCGTTGCCGTTATTGCACTGACCAAGCTGTGGAAGATCGGGATTGATATCGACAGCACCTTTAAGGCAACCGACATTAAGATCCCTGTTCCTGGGCTACACGGCGTCCTCGTCGACGCAAACGGTCAGGCCGTATCCTCGAGCATTTACACCTTCCAGTTCCTTTCTAACCCCGGAACATGGATTTTTGTCACCGCGATTGCCGTTGCTTTCATTTATGGGAGAACCAGCTCTGCTGGGCGCTTCCCCATGACCTTTGGAAAGGGAATTGCAACCCTCTTCAAGACGATCTCGACCTTGAAGATTTCAATCCTCACGATCTGCTTGGTGATGGGGCTTGCGTATGTGATGAATATGTCTGGCCAGACCAGTGCAATCGGTGCCGCGCTTGCGACAACGGGGATTTTCTTCGCGTTCCTTTCTCCGATCTTGGGGTGGCTGGGAACGGCTGTCGCAGGATCAGCTACAAGCGCTGGTGCACTCTTCGCAAACCTGCAATCCACCGCCGCTCAAATTGCGGGCCTCGACCCTGCAACCTTGCTGGCAGGCAACACAATCGGTGGCGGTATCGGCAAGATTGTTTCCCCTCAGAACCTCACCATCGCTGCAACTTCAATCAACGAACCCGGAAGCGAAGCGGAGATCCTCAAGAAGGCAGCGCCTTACTCGATCGCCTTCCTAGTGGTCCTCTGCATCCTGATTTTCTTTGCATCGCAGGGGTACCTTGGTTCGTATATGCCCGATTCGGCCAGTTTTGCAAACTAAATCAACCCAAGTTTGGGTGCGTCTTCGATAATTCGATCATATGAATATGACGAATTAACCAAGTTTCAACCCAATTGAGCGCCCCGTCAGACACGGAGTTTTCTGCGTTATTTCGCAGTTTTACTTCTTTTACCTGACGGGGCTGTCTCTTACCAATACAGTGAGGACAAAAGTCACCCGGACGGAGGTCCTACCTTGCGAATCGCACTATTTGCGACCTGCCTTGCAGACACTATGTTCCCCCAAGCCGCACAAGCAACAGTTACGCTGCTTGAACGTTTGGGCCATGAAGTTGTCTTCCCGGAAGGCCAGGTCTGCTGCGGCCAGATGCATGCCAACACCGGCTACTTCGAAGATGCCGCCAAGATCACTCGCAACCACGTTCGAACCTTCGAGCCCGTCCTTGACGGTGAATGGGACGCAATTGTGGTTCCTTCTGGCTCTTGCACGGGTGCTGCCCGACACGAGCAAAAACTCGTTGCTGAGCACGTTGGCGACGATCAGCTCGCAAAGCGCTCTCAGCAGATTGCCGCACACACCTACGATCTCACCGAGCTCATCACCGATGTCTTGGGCCTGGAAGATGTCGGCGCATACTTCCCCCACACCGTGACATATCACCCGACCTGTCACTCGCTGCGTATCGCACGAGTGGGAGATCGTCCTTACCGCCTGCTTCGTGCAGTGGAAGGCCTGACCCTTGTTGATCTGCCGGATGCTGAGGTTTGCTGCGGTTTTGGTGGCACCTTCTCCATGAAGAACTCCGAGACCTCGACTGCAATGCTTGCCGATAAGGTCTCGAATGTCATGTCAACGCACGCCGAGGTTCTGGTCATGGGTGATTACTCCTGCTTGATGCACGTCGGTGGTGGCCTGTCTCGACTGAACTCGGGAATCCGCCCCATGCACCTCGCAGAGATTCTTGCATCCACTAAGGACAAGCCTTTCCTTGGCAACATTTCATTCGCTCCAGAAAGCGCACAGGTGATCTGAAATGTCTGAAACCTTCATCGGTATGCCCGGGGTCGTCTCGGGCGATGACTCCAATGCTGCGGTTCACACCGGAGGATGGCGAACGACAGTTGAGATCCCCGAAGACACTCTTCGCTGGGGTCCTACCTTCCCCGAGGCCGCGCATAAGACCCTCGCAAACACCCAGATGCGCCGCAATCTGGGCCACGCTACCCGCACCATTCGCGCAAAGCGTGGTCAGCGTGTTGCAGAGATGCCCGACTGGGAAGATCTGCGTGACGCTGCAGAAGCGATCAAGTTTGAGGTTGAATCTCGACTCCCTGAACTTCTGGAAGAATTCGAGCGCAATGTGACTGCCCGCGGAGGCATCGTCCATTGGGCACGCGATAAGCATGAAGCGAATCGCATCATTGCGGACATCATTAAGTCCAAGGGAGTCGACGAAGTCGTCAAGATCAAGTCGATGGCAACCCAGGAAACGAACCTCAACGAGTTCCTGAAAGACGAAGGTATTTCCGCACGCGAGACCGACCTGGCAGAAATGATCGTTCAGCTTGCTGACGATATGCCCAGCCACATTGTCGTTCCTGCAATTCACCGTAACCGTTCCGAGGTTCGTGGCATCTTCCTCGATCGAATGGAAGACGCCCCGCGTGATCTTTCTGATGACCCTCAGGAATTGACGGCCGCCGCACGCGCTCACCTTCGTAAGAAGTTCCTGCACGCCAAGGTCGCGGTTTCAGGCACTAATATGGGTGTCGCTGAAACCGGAACCGTGTCGGTCTTCGAATCGGAAGGTAATGGACGTATGTGCCTGACCCTTCCCGATACGCTCATCACATTGATGGGTATCGAAAAGCTGGTTCCTCGTTACCAGGACATCGAGGTCTTCTCCCAGCTTCTCCCCCGCTCGGCCACTGGTGAGCGTATGAACCCCTACACCTCGATGTGGACGGGCGTAACTCCGGGTGATGGCCCGCAGGAATTCCACCTGATTCTGATGGACAACGGACGCACCAAGACTCTTGCTGATCCCATTGGCCGTGAAGCCCTTGCATGCATTCGTTGCGGTTCCTGCATGAATATCTGCCCGGTCTACCAGCACACTTCAGGCCACGCCTACGGTTCGGTTTACCCCGGCCCCATCGGCGCCATCCTCACACCGCAGCTGACTCAGGGATTGGATGAGAAGGATCCTGTCCACACCCTTCCCTTCGCATCCTCTCTGTGCGGTGCGTGTGGTGAGGTCTGCCCGGTCAAGATCAAGATTCCGAACATCCTCATCCATATGCGTGCCCGTACCGTGGACGTCAAGCACAACATCGTGCCTGATATCTGGGATTTGGCGATGGGTGCTTCAACTCCTGTCATGTCCAATTCAAAGGCGTGGGAGCTGGCAACAACCGGTGTCAAGGCCACCCGTATTGCCAAGAAGAAGGGAAAGATCGGTGCTCTTCCCTTCCCGGCCTCGCTGTGGACTACTGCCCGCGATCTTCCGGTCGCTCCAAAGGAAACATTCCGCCAGTGGTGGCGGCGTACTCACCCCGACTCAGATGCCTCGGCTCCACGCTCCGACGCGCCGGCAAAGGATATCCCCTTGGCAAGTGAGCACGGAATGACTACTCACACGAATACTGAGGAGGCCTGAGATGGTTATGGATGCGAAGACCGCTATCCTCGCCCGTGCGCGCGAGGCCATTGAGCGCTCGCAAGAGGGACGTCCAGTCCGCGAAATTCCTCGTAACTACATCCGCGAAGGCCAATATGCGCCCGGTTCGGATGAAGTCGTTGCTGAGATGATTGAGAAGCTTGAGGACTACTCAGCGCAGGTTGTCGAGGCACGCGATGATCAGGCAATCGAAGATGCGATTGCAAAGTTCCTTTCCGAGGCCAAGGCTTCCTCGGTTGTCGTTCCCACCGGCCTCGATGACCAGTTCAAGAAGGCGGCTGGACGCGATAAGCGAAAGGTACGTGAAGATTCGCGCGAGAATGCTATTCCGACTTTGGAATTGGACGCAATCGATGCCGTCGTGACCCGTAGTCGCGTTGGAATTTCCATCTCGGGAACGATTATCTTGGACGGCGAACCTGATCAAGGACGCCGCGCCATCACTCTTGTTCCCGATACTCATGTGGCGATTCTGGAGCGCTCTGCGATCGTTCCAACCGTCCCACAGGCCGTCGATATCTTAGGTGAGCATCCCGAGCGTCCAACAACCTGGATCGCCGGCGGTTCTGCAACTTCGGATATCGAATTGGTTCGTGTCAATGGCGTTCACGGTCCTCGTCACCTGCGAGTGATCATCGCACACTAAGCGATCCACGACTGACACCGTGTAGTTAAAGTGGTGGGGCGGTTCCGAAAGGACCGCCCCACCACTTTAACTTTCCTTGTTCAAAGGAGAGCGAAAAGCTGACTTAACGAAGTCGCCTAATCCATTTTTTGCTCCGCATTTTCCTGCGAGCTCTCAAGGCTGAATGCGAAAGAACGAGCCGTCATATCATTCATCACGATATAAATTTTCTCGCGCCCTTCTAGCTCCGCAAAGAAAATGTCTTCGAGCTTAATTCCCTGTTGTTCAAGTTCCTTCGTGAGCCATTCTTCGCTCTGGCCAGAGGCTTCAAGTTGATCTTGAACAATCTGTCCCTTCGAGACCAAAACATAGCTCAGGCTTCCATCGCCCTTCTTGATCACAGTCAAAGAGCCGTTTGACTCATACTGTGCAAATTCGACATCTTCAACCGAGAAAATTCCACGCGAACGAAGTTGCTCGGTGAAGTTAATCATGTCGAACGCGCTACTTGCATCATCGAGAGAATCAATGACGAAATGACCGTGATTGATGATGGTCACCGCTTTGCCCTTGACAATTTGCCGCGCGGGCATAAAGCGGGAAGCAATGAAGTTAAAAAGCGAAATCATGCCCACAGCTGCAAGCAGCAGTACAACGTAGGAGAAAGTAGAAACCGAATGGTTATAGATAATACCGCCGATGATCCCACCGAGAATAAAGTTTCCGATGAAGTCAATAGAAGTGAATTGGGTAAGGCTCTGTTTCTTTGTCAAAGTCAGGTGAGCAGAGATGATCACGATACCGATGAAGAGCCGGAAAATCGAGTGCGCGTCAAGGATGAGTTCGTTCCACATGCGTCAACCTTAAAACACTGATGATACATATACTGAAGGCTAGTAGGCATATTTCTCATCACCTTGGGACCATACCTTAGTCATGACACTTGAATCACTCATTCTTCTCGGAACAGCAATCACCATTTCCTACGCGTTATCACGGCGTTTGAAGTTGCTCTCTCCCATTGTCCTTATTGTTGCGGGTGTTGCGATTTCTTTTGTTCCACATGCCGGAGATATTGAGCTTCCACACGAGGTCGTTCTCTCGATCTTTCTTCCACTCCTGCTCTACTGGGAATCACTTTCGGTCTCCCTCAATCAAGTCCGCCGTGGACTTCGAGGCATCATTTTGTCCGGTACGGTTTTGGTCGCGATCACCGCACTCCTCATCGCTCTGGTCGGCTCATGGATGGGGCTCAGTATTGGCACCGCCTTACTCATCGGTGCTTGCCTTGGACCGACTGATGCGACAGCTGTATCTGCCTTGGGGCGCGGAATGTCTTCGGGACAAAAGACTGTTCTGCAAGCCGAGTCATTGATCAATGACGGCAGTGCTCTGGTCATCTTTGCGGTTGCGCTTCAAGTCACCGGTGGAACAGCTCGAGTGACAACTCTTGGAGTCACTCAGCAAGTCTTTCTTTCCTTCGGCGGAGGGGTACTCGTCGGTATTGCGATGGGACTCTTCGTTCTACGCGTGCTTGTCCGACGCGGACTATTCCAAAGCGACGCGATCTTGGCAAATATTGCTCGTATCCTCACTCCCCTTTTGGCTTATTACCTTGCCGAAGAAATTCAGGCTTCGGGAGTCATCGCAGTAGTCGTGTGCGGAATGCTTGTCTCTCGTTTTGGCGAGTCAGCAATATCGCTGGCATCACGCGTCATCGCTATCCCCGTGTGGACTCTGCTGACTTTTATTCTAAATTCCGTCCTATTCATCATGGTCGGTCTTGAACTTCCCGTGATTATTCGCGGGTTGGACCATGCGACACTCGTGCACGGCTTGATCTTGATCCCGGTCATCTACCTTGCAATGGTCTTTGCCCGCTTGATCGGACACCATGCGATTATCTACTCGATTCGCCTGCTCGATCGTCGCCCTGAGCAGAAGCAACGCCGGACAAATTTCAGAGGTCGATTGGTGACGACAGTAGCGGGCTTCCGCGGTGCGATTTCTTTGGCAATGGCGCTGTCCATTCCATCGGTATTTGGTGATTCTGCTTTCGAAGATCGCGATCTCATTCTGCTGGTTGTCGCAGGTGCGGTTATCCTCTCGCTTGTCATCCAAGGTCCGCTTCTTCCAATCGTTGTTCGTTGGGCAGCCAATAAACCTGCGCCGGTAAGTGCTTACTTCCAGACCGAAACTAATGAAGTCAGCGCAATGCTCACCGTCTTGAAAACCGCGGCTGATAACGTCGAAGCCATTGCACACGCGGCGGGAATCGAAGACAAACAACTGATAGATAACCTGCGCGAAGAAATCCTCACCTATGTCGCACACGGTGAAGAGGCATCCTCTCTCGATGAACTCTTGACCGAAAGTTCGGAAGAGAGACACCTACGTCTTGCGCTCACCCAGTTTAAGCGCGACGAAATGACACGCTTGCGCGATCGCGGTGAGATCGAACAAGAAACATGGCGTATCGCGATCGATCACATTGACGTTGAATTACTCCGACTGAACGGCCCCATCGAGCTCGAGGAGTAAGACTGAGAAATAGTTGTGGGGCCCGGTACCAATCGGTACCGGGCCCCACAAAAACTTGCGAACGGAGGAATCAGTCCTCGACGTCCAACAGGCCGTTCTTGTACGCCTTCGCCAGACGACGGGGAACACGCACCTCACGGCCGCCCACCTTGATGGTGTTCAGCTCAGTGAGATCGGCCTTCCATGCGGACCGGCGAGTGCGGGTGTTTGCTCGGGACATCTTGCGCTTGGGAACTGCCATGACCCTACCGCTCCTCTTCTAGTTCTGACGTTTTTACCGCGTCGATGCGTATCTTTCAGATACACAGCCATAGAGATATGACTTTCGACAACCTGACCACTGTAGCACGACGGGCCAAAAGTACGCATATTCCAAAGGAATTATTCGTGCGAAGCTCGTCTCATTCCCGGCCTCACAATCACTCATGCAACAATGAAGACACTATGTCCTCTCTTCGAGTGCTTGCTTCAGGCACGAGCCTGTCCCACGAGATTGAAATTAAACGGTCACGCTTTATTGCATCGATCGCTAGGACAGATACACCCGAAGAAGCCCGTGAGTTCATCAATTCGGTGAAAGACGCCCATCCGCAGGCACGCCACAACTGCTCAGCATGGATGATCGCAGAAGAAGGCCATTCACCTTCTCAGCATTCTTCGGATGACGGAGAGCCCTCAGGAACCGCTGGAACTCCCATGTTGGATGTTCTCAAGCGCAATGAGCTATGGAATGTGACGGCCGTTGTGACGCGCTACTTCGGGGGAATTCTCCTAGGCGCTGGTGGCCTCGTGCGGGCTTATTCAAGTGCGACCAGCGAGGCACTCGCTCAGGCCTCTTTCGCACGCTTGGAAGCGCTGACTGTCGTTGAAACCGAACTCGCTCCCGTCGATGCTGGACGAATTGAAGGCGAGTTACGTCGTTTAGGTGGGCACGTACTCGATGCTCAGTGGGGATCCTCTGTATTACTCACCATGGCGATGAGCCCTGAGCAACTGGAAAAAGCTGAGAACCTGCTCGCTACGCTCAGTTCAGGCCAGTACGTTTTTCGCCCCCTGGGACAACGTTACATAGAAATCGCGGAATAATCTGGCTCCCCATAGAGTTGCAGTTACGTGCATGGCACGAAGCGACATCTAGGAGACATCATGACCAACATCGCAACAGATGTCACCGACCTCATCGGTGGCACTCCCCTGGTTCGAATTAACCGCCTGAACGAAGGTGGCGCAGAAATCGTTGCGAAAGTCGAGGCTTTCAACCCTGCTTCTTCCGTCAAGGATCGTATTGCTCGTTCCATCGTTGATGCTGCAGAGGCATCCGGGGAACTCAAGCCAGGCGGGACTATTATCGAAGCTACCTCAGGAAATACCGGTGTTGCACTCTCGATGGTCGGTGCAGCACGCGGTTACAAGGTTGTCATTGTCATGCCTTCCTCAATGAGCCTCGAGCGCCGCATTCTTATTCGCGCCTTTGGTGCGGAACTGGTCCTTACCGACCCCAAGGGTGGAGTAACCGCCGCTGTCGCAGAAGCTGAGCGCATCCGCGATTCGCGTCCCGGGTCCATCATCGCTTCCCAGTTCACCAACCCCGCAAATCCCGCTGTGCACCGTCGTACGACTGCAGAAGAGATTCTTCGCGATACCGATGAGGACATTGATATCTTCATTGCTGGTGTCGGCACAGGTGGAACAGTATCTGGTGTGGGTTCCGTCCTCAAGGAACTCAAGCCCAATGTCAAGGTCATTGCAGTTCAACCGGCAGAGTCCCCGCTTCTTACCGGTGGCGAGGCTGGCCCTCACGGTATCCAGGGACTCGGGCCAAACTTCGTCGCTCAGACCTATAATTCCAGCGTCGTTGACGAAGTAATCGATATTGAAACCCCACTTGCACTAGAAACTTCGCGACGAGCAGCCGCAGAAGAAGGCTTGCTTGTTGGTATTTCTTCGGGAGCGGCACTTGCCGCTGCGATCCAAGTGGCACAGCGCTCTGAAAACGAAGGCAAGCGAATCGTCGTGATCCTCCCCGATACCGGTGAGCGTTACCTTTCGACAGCGCTCTTCGAAAACCTGCGCGACTGACAGGTCTGGGGTGGATGAGACATAAGCTCATCCACCCCATTTCTGCGTCCTTAGATGAGAACGCACAGGACGTTCTAATACCCACGAGCACTTCACCCGCATAACAGTTCACAACTACCCACAAGCAACTGACGGAGAACTACCCATGGCCTCGTCTCCACGCAAGATCATTCAGCTTCTTGCAGAGGATCTTCGAACGGCAAAACGGCGTGATCCCGCGGCCCGTTCGACTCTTGAAGTCGCACTCGCCTACCCCGGCGTCCATGCACTGTGGACTCACCGAGTAACACACGCGATGTGGTCACACCCCGCGCTACGCACGCCCGCTCGTGTCCTTTCCTCAATTGCAAGGATGACGACAGGGGTTGATATCCATCCCGAGGCAAGTATCGGGCGCCGCGTATTCATTGACCACGCCACTGGGGTCGTGATTGGGCAAACAGCCGAGGTCGGTGAGGACGTTGTGATCTTTCACGGAGTGACCTTGGGTGGCGTCGCCATGAACCCCGGGAAACGCCATCCAACCATTGGCAATCACGTCATGATCGGTGCTGGCGCAAAGATTCTTGGCCCCATCACAGTTGGCGATGGCGCCAAAGTTGGAGCCAACGCCGTCGTCACCAAGGATGTCCCCGAAGACGCTGTTGCAATCGGCGTCCCGGCGAAGTTACGTCAGAAACCGGAAGAACGAATGGTGGAGGACGATCGCGACCTCATCATCGACCCAAATTGCTGGGAAGATGATCCCACCTGGTACATCTAAGTTCCTCGTATTTGTCAAGCTTTCGAACAAACTCCCACAAACAACTCTGTGAGTTCGCACACCTTCTCACGCGCCGTCACCCGTGTAACAGATCACATATTCTGTCCTTATGGATAAACATTCTCTACAAGCACAGATTGACGCACTGACGCGCCTTCGCGGTGCAACAGAGTGTGAGATCGGCGTACTGACACGTTTCGATATCCCGGAACTTGCTGAGCTTTCTTTAGCCGCATACGGTATCCGCCCAAGTATCGAGGCGAATATTGAAGCAACAGACGAGATGCGCCTGTGCTTTGACGGGGTTTTCGGCACCCCATTGGAGGGATCTTTCCTAGGCGGTTGGATCGAAGGAGAGTTAATCGCCGCGATCATCGTCGTCGTCGATCCCCCCGTCGAGGAACCCAGCGGACTTCCACAGGTCATTGACCTGATGGTTCACCCAAAGTTCCGAGGCCGCGGAATCGCTACTGCATTAGTCGCAGAGTGCGCACGTCGCTGTAAAGACTGGGGAGCATCTTCCCTTGTCGTCAGAATCGACGAGGCAAATGTTCACCTTCCTCAGATCTACGACATCTTCCAAGAGAGCGAAAACTCCCCCGCAAGCTAGGCAGAATTGCTTCAAAGAAAGGGGAATGCGTGTCGGCGGATAGCTGCACTATCCCCTCTTACGCGAGGCTTCTCCTACTGCTTTAGTTCTGACAGTTCGAGCACCAGAAAAGACGGCGATTTTGCATGAGTTTTTCACTAATCGTCGTCCCGCATTTAATGCACGGTCGTCCACTGCGATGGTAGATATACCATCGCGCCAATTCTTCATCGCCTTCAGGGATTGGATCAGGCTGATCCTCGGGGCGAATCGTATCGATGCGTCCAATCTCTAGGCCTCGCGTCATCAGTTCACAGACGATATCCCACAGATGTCCAACGCGCTGAACCGAGAGGCGATTCCCAGCCCTCATCGGTGAAATACCGGCTAGGAACAATGCTTCCGCACGGTAGATGTTCCCAACTCCAGCAGCGATCGACTGGTCCATTAAGAGTTCACCGATCGGACGTTTACGTCCACGGATCATTTCAATGAAACGCTTACGCGTTGCAGGATCTTGCGCAGCACCCGGCTGAAGAGGGTCACACCCCAACTTGGATTCGACAACACGTCTATCCTCATCGGAAATGAGCTCGCACCGATTCGGACCGGTGACATCGGCGACTGCGTGTTCGGACAACACACGAAGGCGAACCTGACCAACAGGATCGGGGGCATTCCAATCTTCACCGCGCTTTTGGATACTTCCAGACGCCAAATTATCTTCGACGTACAGAGTGTCTTCCGCGTAGCTTGCCCACTTCAGAGCCGCATGTCGGTGCCCTTTTGTTGCCACCCAATTCGTGCGTGGTGCACCAATGGAGGATGGGACATCAAATGCCCGCTCGTCAGCATCAAAACGCCAAGACCCATAGAGCCCCAAGTGAATATGGAGCCATTGGAGCTCCTCATCACAGGGGAAAGCATGCTCTCCCCACAACGGCGACGATCCCGTGAAAGGCAATGCGGCCTCGGCCTCGGGACTGCCTAAGTGAGCGGCAAACTCAGCCTCCGCAGCCTTTGCTTCCTCAGCGCAAATGGCGGCAGCTTTAGCTGGCATAAAACCAACAAACATGTGCTTGCCCACCGCCCGCACAGCGACAACCTTGTGATGGTTAATCAACTGTGCGGATGAGGCAAAGCGCCCCTGCGGTGACGAAGTCTCGACCTGGCTGCCCTGGAAGAGGACAGAAAAAGTGTTGGCGATCCGATGGATCGCATCTCCTTCAGGCATGGTTACTTCGGAAGAACGATGTTGACCAGCTGCGGCGCACGCACAATAACCTTTAAGGGCTCGCGTCCGTCAAGAAGCTTGACGATCGGAGCTTGCTCAAGGGCAAGGGTACGCAAATCATCTTCGCTAATCGACACAGGAACCTCGAGCTTCGCACGAAGCTTGCCGTTGGCCTGAACGATCGCCGTCACAGTGTCGTCTTCAAGCAAGGACTCATCTTCCACGACCGGGAAAGGCACTCGAGCAAGTGACTCTTCATGCCCCAACTTCTGCCACAGTTCCTCACAAATGTGCGGAGCAACGGGAGAGAGCATAAGAATGAGAGCCTCGACGGCAACGCGAGGGACACGATCAAAAGATGTCAGGTGGTTGTTCAGAACAATCAGCTTGGCGATCGCCGTGTTGATACGCAGGTTCTCGTATTCAACGGTGACCTCAGCGATGGTACGTGCCAGCAGACGTGCCGTCTTCTTGTCCATTGGCTCATCGCTAACGGTGACCTCGCCCGTCTCTTCATCAAGAACATTTCGCCACAAGCGCTGAAGGAAGCGCTGTGAGCCGACGACTGCGCGCGTATCCCACGGACGCGAAACATCCAGGGGTCCCATGCTCATTTCGTAGACACGGAAGACATCCGCACCATAGGCGTCGTACATATCGTCAGGCGTGACGATATTCTTGAGCGACTTACCCATCTTGCCGTATTCACGATTGACAGGCTGTCCCTTCCAGGTGAAGCCGCTTGTCTCATCGCCTTCGACTTCATCAGCCGGAACGTACTGCCCACGCGCATCGGTGTACGCATAAGCCTGCACGTAGCCCTGGTTAAACAGCGTGTGGTATGGCTCGCTATCGGGAACAAATCCCAGATCGAAGAGAACCTTCTGCCAGAAGCGTGCATAGAGCAGGTGAAGCACAGCGTGCTCGACACCGCCAATGTACAGGTCGGTGCCACCACTGATCTTGCCCTCACGCGGTCCCATCCAATAGCTGAGATTTTCTGCACCGGCGAAGGTCGTGGGGTTAGTCGGATCGGTATAGCGCATTTCGTACCAGCACGAACCTGCCCACTGAGGCATGGTGTTCGTCTCACGACGATACTTCTTGGGACCGTCGCCCAAATCGAGGGTGACATTGACCCACTCCTGAGCGCGTCCCAAAGGTGCCTCGGGTTCACTATCGGCATCGTCGGGGTCGAAGGTACGCGGTGAATAATCACTGATTTCAGGAAGCTCGATGGGGAGCATGTCTTCGGGAAGTGAGTGCGCAACGCCATCCTCATCCCACACGATCGGGAAAGGCTCACCCCAGTAACGCTGACGACTAAAGAGCCAGTCGCGCAGACGATAGGTTGTTGCGGCGCGCCCCAGTCCCTTGGATTCCAGCCACTGCGTCATCGCTGCCTTTGCAGCGTCCTTATCGAGGCCATTGAGGCTAATTTCATCGTTCGCAGAGTCAACCGCAACGCCATCACCGGTGTAGGCACCCTGGCTGAGGTCGTGAGCGGTCGGATCCTTCGCGTCGCCGATGGTGCGGATGATATCCAGATCGAAACGCTGGGCAAATTCCCAGTCGCGATCATCGTGCGCGGGAACTGCCATGATCGCACCGGTGCCGTAATCCATAAGGACATAGTCAGCAATGAACACGGGAATTCGACGACCATTCACAGGGTTAATTGCCCACAGGCCGGTAAAGACACCGGTCTTCTCCCCTGCGTCTTCTGCGCGCTGCTCAGGAGTCTTTGCTGCAGCTTGTGCACGGTAGGCGGCGACGGCCTCAGCAGGCGTTGCATAGCCAGCACTCCACGCCTGGCGAGTCCCCTCGGGCCAGCGCGCGGGAATTTCCAGTGCTGCTTGGTCCGAGGCCGATCCCGGGGTCGTGCCACCGAGGAGCGGGTGCTCGGGAGACCAGACGACGAAGGTTGCGCCGAAGAGAGTATCGGGGCGCGTCGTATAGACGGTGAAGCCACGATCGCTCACGCCTTCGCCAACCGCAGTGAAGTCAACCTCTGCACCATGAGAGCGGCCGATCCAATTGCGCTGCATAGTGCGCACCTTTTCGGGCCAATCAATGGTGTCCAAGTCTTCGATCAGGCGATCACCGTAAGCGGTGATACGCATCATCCACTGGCGCAATGAGCGCTTAAAGACCGGGTAGTTACCGCGCTCTGAACGTCCTTCGGCGGTTACTTCTTCATTGGCCAAAACAGTACCCAGACCGGGACACCAGTTCACAGGAGCCTCAGAAATATATGCCAGTCGGTAGGAGTCAATAACGCGTGCACGCTCACGCGGGCTCAACTCATTCCATGATCGAGTGGAGAATTCTTCTGGGAGCTCACGCTCTCCTGACTCAAACTGTGCAACAAGCTCAGAAATCGGGCGCGCAGCACCCAGGCCTCGGCCATCGCGACGGGGTGCCTGGGGATCAAACCACGAATTAAAGACCTGCAGGAAGATCCACTGAGTCCAGTGAACGTAGTCGACATCAGTGGTTGCAAACGAACGGCGACGGTCATGAGAAAGGCCCAGGCGACGCAGCTGACGTCGCATGTTGGCGATATTTTCTTCGGTCGTCACACGCGGGTGTTGACCGGTTTGAACAGCGAATTGCTCGGCAGGAAGACCGAAAGCGTCATATCCCATTGTGTAGAGAACATTTTCGCCACGCATGCGGTGGAAACGAGCAACCGTATCAGTGGCGATATAGCCCAGTGGGTGCCCAACATGAAGACCCTTACCTGAGGGGTAGGGGAACATGTCAAGGAGGAAGAAGGGATCACGCGTGGCAAGGTCTCCAGCAAGATCTCCTTCAGGATTATCTGCAAAGAAGGTCCCCCGCTCGTCCCATAGATCCTGCCACTTGTTTTCGATCTCACCGGCCAACTGTGCCGTATAACGGAAATTGGGCTCGCCTGTCGAGATCTCGCTCATCCTTGCCTCCATTTACCCTGAAAATTCGCAATCTTCAGGCTCGTTCTATGCCCTATATAGGTTAGTGCATTGGCGCGAATTTGCCTGTTTATTCCCACTAGGCAAAACCGGTCCGGGGCTTGACAATAGAGCTATGAGTACCGTTTTCGAAAAAATCATCTCCGGAGAATTCTCCGGACGCTTTGTGTGGGCCGACGACATCTGCGTCGCATTCGCGACAATCGAGCCGACAAGTCCCGGTCACATCTTGGTTGTTCCGCGCGAGCCTGTCCCTTCATGGACAGCCTTGGATACGTCAACGTGCCAACATCTCATGAAGGTCGCGCAGCTTATTGGACGCGCCCAAGAAGTCGCTTTTGGAGTACAGCGCTCCGGGCTAGTCATCGCCGGATTTGAGGTGCCACACACCCACCTACACGTCATTCCCCTGCGTCAAGAAAGTGACGTCCTGCTCAGTAATGCTGCTCCGGCCAGTGATATCGAGCTTGACGAGGCCATGGATAAGCTTCGCCGGGAGCTGATCAGTGCGGGTTATAGCGCGCAGGTACCAGCGTCGATGAACACGCTGAACTAGCTCTCACGCAATTTGGCACGCGCTACTTAGGCAGCCTTCACACTACAGAAATAAGGGCGGCTTCTTGGGCACTCAGCTCAAGGCGTCGCTCTTTTTTCTGGGCTCCACCGCGAGTTTTAGGCGGATAAACGCTGAGCACAAGCTCGCCATTCTCGCCGCGCTGACGAACTTCAACCTGATCGTCAAGACCGAGCCCTTTATTTTCAATCGAACGCAAGCACACTGCGTCACTGTCGCTAAAACGCGCGATACACACTCTGTTTCCCGGGACGACCTCGACAAGAGGAACCATTGCCAAGAGCTCAACACTGCCGTCGGCAGAAGGAATCGGGTCTCCATGTGGGTCACGCACCGGGTGACCCAAGCGTTCATCAATTCGATTGAGCAGGCGGTCTGAGATCGCATGTTCGAGGATTTCCGCTTCTTCGTGAACTTCGTCCCACTCAAAACCAAGCGCATCATGCAGATAGGTTTCGAGCAAGCGATGGCGCCTGACCACTTCCAGTGCGCGTCGACGCCCTTGCTCGGTCAAGGTTACTTTTCCATAGGGCTCATGAAAAGCAAGCCCTTCAGCAACCAAACGCTTGACCTTCTCCGAGGCCGTGGAGACAGCAACGCCAACACGCGAAGCAAGGAGACGGACCGCGATACCAGCTTGCCCGTTCTCCTCAGCGCTCCAAATCGCCTTGAGATAGTCCTGAGTAACGGCATTCTCACGTACTGAACGACTATCACTCATAAAAATGTCAGCTGCTTGCACTCCCCTAGCCTACCGCCTTGCGACTTGAGACAGGGAGAGTTGATTTGCGAAGCGCTCAAAACGTATGTATTGTTTTCTCCTGTCCCAAGGACACGCGTCATTAGCTCAATTGGCAGAGCAGCTGACTCTTAATCAGCGGGTTGGGGGTTCAATTCCCTCATGACGCACGCAGTATGTCGATAGATGTGCTACTGTAAACACATAACCCAAGCGTCATTAGCTCAATTGGCAGAGCAGCTGACTCTTAATCAGCGGGTTGAGGGTTCAAGTCCCCCATGACGCACCCATTGCCGAGGCGGCGCCAATGGCCGGATACGACTATGAGTATTCGTGCCCTACTATCCTCGGAGCTTCTTATGCGTCGTCTTACTTCTTCTGAGAAAGATTTGCTCGCATCGATTGAACAACAGCTCAGCGCCCGTCGCCGCACGGTGATTACCCCAGATATCGTCGAACAAGCGACTCACTTGATCCGTTCTATGACAGATCCGCGTCCGGGTCTTCACGAGCTTGTTGGCCCAGTATGTACCACGTCGGACATCGTTGCTTGGCTGGGTATCTCGCGTCAAGGCATCAACAAGGCCGTGCGGACAAACCGTATTCTTGCAGTTCAATCGCCCACGACTATGTGGTACTACCCCACATGGCAACTCATGGCTAACCACTCGGTTATTGATGACATGTCCGAAGTGCTCGGGCGTCTACGTGGACGCGTGCATCAATTGACTGCGGCAACATGGTTCCAGCGTCCGCTCGAGGTCTTAGAGCAAACAACTCCCGCACAGTGGATGCTTGATGGGCACGATCTACACACCGTGGTTGGCGCAGCAGAGGCCTTTGCTACAGCAGAAGAACGTCGTCCTTCACCGGTGCCGCTTTTCGATCCGGAGATTCAGGCAACCTCTCTATAGGGGGAACCTTCAGCTTCACAACACGTATTTTCTACGTGATTGGCAAGCTAGTCCGGGGATTATCAAAGTTTCCTCGAGATTATCCCGACACCACAGAGTAATCGGGCCAAATCGCAATGGAGCGGTTTGGCCCGATTTTCTGTTAAGCAGCGTTATTGATCCAATCCCAGCAGCTTCCGCAAACGTGCGACATGCCCCGTTGCCTTCACGTTATACAGTGCGTGGGTGACGGTTCCAGAGGGGTCAAGGACAACTGTGGAGCGGATAATTCCTTGAAAAACCCTTCCATAGTTCTTCTTTTCACCAAAGGCACCCCACTTGGTGAGAACTTCCTTTTCGGGATCAGATGCCAAGGGGAAATTAAGTTCTTGGCGCGAAGCAAAATTCTCAAGTGCTTTCATAGAATCAGCACTGATACCGATTACCAAATACCCCGCGCCTTTGAGTGAATTGAGGCTATCGCGAAAATCGCATGCCTCTTTCGTGCACCCGGGAGTCGATGCCTTGGGGTAGAAATAAACAACCACACCTGACTTCGCTTCTCCCAGCAGATCGTGCAAGGAAAGCGTGCCGTGAGTTGTTTCAAGAGTGAAATCGGGAGCTTTCTCCCCCACCTGAAGTTGAGTCATAATCTGAGCTTAGCTGGGGTTCCATTGGCGCGCCCATCCAAGATAGATCCTCAGCACTTACCCCTTCCAATAAGGTAAACTCTGTGCTGTTGCGCGAGTGGCGGAATTGGTAGACGCGCTGGATTTAGGTTCCAGTGTCTTTGACGTGTGGGTTCGAGTCCCATCTTGCGCACTGATAAATTCCTTTGCCCCTACGAGACCGCACTTACTTATCCGCGGTAGGCGCGCTCAATTGTTGCCTCGGCAATCACTCGAGTCCCCCGGTACAGGACCAAAGATTGCCCAGCAGCGACACCGCGGATTGGCTGAGCCAAAGCTACAGATAGCCGTGAGCTTCCGTCTTCGTTATTCTCTCGAACAAGCTCGGTCACCACGCTGGGCACCCCATGTGCACGAATCTGAGCCGTCACGACTGCCTCATCGACTTCATTCAGGCAGCGCTGGCCAAGACTTGGGCCAAACTCGTGTGTGGCAACCTCATTGATCTCTCCCAAATCATCGGGCGCGAGCCACACGAGCTCAGAACAATCAATATGGTCAACAGAGAGCAATTCAGAAGCACCAACGACAACCTGGTTGAGCTGAGGCTTCGTCTCAACAACATAGCGAGGTCGCCCGTCGGCAGCTGGGTTACCCAAGTTCAATCCGCGTCGCTGGCCAACGGTAAAGTTCCAGTAGCCATCGTGACGACCCACAACGCGACCCTCAGTATCAACAATGTCGCCCGGGTTGCTCCCGAGGTGTGAACGTAAAAAGCCCTGCGTATCTCCATCAGGAATGAAGCAGATATCGTAAGAATCCGGCTTATTTGATACTCCAAGCCCCATTCTTTCCGCTTCGCAGCGCACCCATGATTTCGATGGAGCATCTCCCAGAGGGAAAATCACACGTGGAAGTTCTTCGGGTCCCATAATTGCAAGCACATAGGACTGATCCTTTGCCTCGTCACGTCCGCGATGGAGCTGAGGACCCGAATCTGTCTGAACAATACGCGCGTAGTGACCGGTACAAACCGCGTCAAATCCCAGTGCCCGCGCACGCTGGGCAAGCTCTCTAAACTTGACGAATTCGTTGCAACGAACACAGGGATTTGGGGTGTGTCCGGCCTTGTACTGATCAACGAAGTCGGTGATGACCGTCTGCTCAAATTCTTCTGCAAGATCCCATACATAAAATGGAATACCCATGATTTCGGCAGCACGAGCAGCATCAGCGGCATCTTCAACCGAACAGCAGCCGCGCGAACCCAAACGACATTCTTGTGGTTGAGACGAGAGGGCCATATGCACTCCAACGACCTCGTGTCCGGCCTCTACAGCCTTCGCTGCCGCGACTGCAGAGTCCACTCCACCCGATAGAGCCGCAAGAACCCTCATGCATCCATCCTGTCTCGTTCATCCAATGCCTGTCCCGCTCGGATTGCGGCGGGAAGTGCGCGAAGAAAAGCATCAATATCTTCTACGGTAGTTTCCATTCCCGTGGAAACCCGCAGCACACCAAGTGCTTGATTTTCACTGTAGCCAAGGGCCATCACCACACGCGAGGGCCGAGTCACTCCAGCATGACATGCCGAACCGGCCGACACGTCTACGCCTGCCATATCCATAGCCAAGAGAACTGCCTCGGGATGGTGAGTCGGGATCAATAAGTGAATAATCGCTGCCGAGGCCGTCGCTGGGTCAACACTTAAACGCACCCCCTGAGGGAGGCCGGAAATAAGACGCTCACGGAGTTTCTGCGCACGTTGGACACGCTCGAGGCGATGCTCCACTGCAAATTCAAGGGCAGCTGCAAGCGCGCAGGCCCCAGCAACATCGGGGGTTCCAGAACGGATTCCACGTTCGTGTCCCCCACCTGGCCGGTCAGTGACCACCTTGATGCCTCGACGGACGATCAGTGCACCCGTACCAACAGGAGCACCGACTTTATGACCACCGATCGACAATAGGTCTAAGCCTGACTGAGCAAAATTAACCTCGCAGTAGCCGATTGCTTGAGCTGCATCCGAATGTAGAAGAGGCGATTGATCCGCCCGCGCGTCGTGAACAAAGCTGGCAAATTCACCGACCGGCTCAATGGTTCCAAGCTCAGAACACACCCACGTCATTGACATTAATGCCGCACGTTCAAATTCTGCTGGCCCTAAATCCGTATACTCCACACGCCCCGAAGAATTCACCGCGAAGATCCGCGGCGTAAATCCCTCTCGACGCAGGACAACACCTTGCTCGTGCACCGCATCATGCTCAACTGGAGACATCCAAACATCAACACGTGCTGCGTCGGCCCCGCGCATCCCTCGAGAGGCAGCGACAAGCGCCAGCGCATCTGATTCTGTCGCACCCGAGGTGAAAACAACCTCCGCGCGTGAAGCACCCACGGCAGCACCTACGCGTTCACGCGCATCCTCCAGCAAACGCTTAGCGGAACGTCCGCCAGCATGAAGAGCTGCGGGGTTTCCAGGACGCCGACTGAGAGCGTCTTGGGCGTCAAGCCAGGCCTGACGAACTCCGGGTGCCAAGGGGGTGGAACCGGCGTGATCAAGATAGTGCGACACGGGTGTCTTTCAGTTGTCCTGGAGCTCATTCGCACGCCACGCGCGAATATGCTCCAGCGCTTGGGGAACAATTTCGTACAGATCTCCGACAACTCCGAAATCAGCAATTTCGAAGATCGGAGCATCTGGGTCATCACAGACTGCAACGATCGTTCCCGAGGACATCATTCCAATCGTGTGATGGATTGCACCTGAAACGCCAAGAGAGATATAGAGCTTCGGAGCAATCGTGACGCCGGTTTGGCCGATTTGCGCGCTGCGCTTCGCCCAGCCTTCATCAACAGCATCACGCGTTGCTCCGATGCCAGCGCCCAAAGCATCGGCAAGATCTTCGACCAAACTCCAGTCCTGCCCTGCGCCGCGACCGCCAACTACAACGACCTGAGCTTCAGTCACCTTCGGGCGACCGTCTCCACTTTGATACGCACGCTCATGAACCCTGGTCGTCTTATCGCTCAGGGACAGCACAATCGGCTCACCCACCCGGCACTGGCCATCATTCTCTTGAGGAATGAGGCCGCGCGAACGCAGACACACGCACGCGGGTGCAGCTGCGGCAAGGACTTCTCCCCGCCACGAGCCACCAAGAGCATCTGTCGTCGCGCGCAAACGATCCTCTTCAACGTGAATCTCGACGGCCTCGGCAATGGCGCACCCACCCAAAATTACGGCAAGGGAAGCGGCACACTCACGGTCAAGGAAACGCGTGGCAAAGAAAATCGGTGCTCCGGGGAGATTCAGGCTTCGGTACGCAGATTCTAGTGAAGGGAGTAAAGCCGATGTCGTGATCGCGGCCTCGGGGCAGACAATCGGGATCACAGAGGAGACGCCAATACGCCCCAATTCCCCTCGAAGGGAATCGAGGATCTCAGGGCACAAGACAATCGCATGCAACTCTTCGCAGCACGCGCGAGCCTGGGCAATGATGTCCTTGTGACGGGCATCAATTGTTCCCTCAGTAGAAACCAGGTCAAGAACGACGACCGCAGAGTTCAACAAAGCCTTCACTTCAACTTCTCCTCAATGAATTCCGCAAGACGCTTACCACCATCACCGGTATCGGGGAATACCTCACCTGATCCGCCACGGAGATGTTCCTCGATAAATTCCATACGAAGAGGCATCGCATCGAATCCAGAAGCTAGGACGGACGAGAGCACTCCGCTGGGATCGCACTCGGCGATGTCATCAAGTTCGGCACGAACTAAGGGCTTCATCCGAGCAGCCTTAAGGTCCTTAAAACCGGGGAAACGTGGTTCGTTCAGTTGATCTGAAACAGAAACAACAGCGGGGAAAGGCGCTTCAAGGGATTCGTCAACACCATCAACACTTCGCGATGCGCGAAGCCGTGAGTGCTCGATGTCAACATTCAACTCTCGCGCCTGCGAAACCAAGGGAAGGCCAAGAGCCGCCGCAAGCGCCGCAGGAAGCATTGAAGTCATCGAATCCGCCGCTGCCATCCCAGCAATGATCAGATCGAAAGGTTCCTCATCCGCCAAGACCGTCAGCAAAGCCGCGAGCGCACGCGCTGAAACGGTGACATCCGCACCTTCAAGCTTGGGATCAGAGAGCAGATAAGCGCTATCGGCACCAAGTGCCAGCGCACGAATCAGTGCATCACTGGCATCTTCTGGCCCCATGCTCACCGCAACGACTTCACCTCCGTGAGTGCGAACAAGATCAGCCGCAGCTTCCACTGCGTGTTCATCGCCTTCGTTTAGGACATCGTCTTCGCCACGCACTAAACGTAAGTCTTCAAAACGCCGGTCCGAGCTTGTATCAGGAACCTGTTTGACCAGAACTGCAATCCTCATGTATCCAGAGTGCCATATCGGTGCTGATATGCGCAGCTCTATGTGTGCGACCGGACGGATACGACTATGATGTTCTCAGTTCTGACATGAGAAAAAGGGGCGGCAATGTCACAACAGGCGAATTACGTCTACCACGCCGTTACACAACCTCATCCTCACTATCGTCAATTGGGCGTTACCGTTTCTGGATCAGGTCTCAACGTTGCAGTGGTGTCGACACGTGCTACCCAGGTTGACTTCTGCGTCATTGACCCGGATACCGGGTTTGAACAGCGTTATCGTCTTCTTGGTCCCGATCACGGCATCTGGCATGGGCGTATCGAAGGTTTCGGCCTCGGAACCCACTACGGTTTTCGTGCCCAAGGCCCTTGGGATCCCGATGCCGGTCTGTTCTTTAACGAAAACAAGCTTCTGGTCGATCCCTATGGCCGTGGCCTCGCAGGTGCTGTCGACATTCATCCCGAGGTCTACGCGCACCAAGTCGATGAAGATCTCTACCCGGTCTCTTACCCCCTCGAGCCCTCGACAACTGATTCCGCGCCCTTTAACGCTCATAGCGTGGTTATTGACACCTCATTCCGCATTACCCCACAGCCAAAGGTTCCTTTGGATGAGACCGTCATCTATGAGTTACACGTCAAAGGCTTCACGCAGAACATGTCGGAGGTCCCTCCCAATCTGCGAGGGACCTATGCGGGTCTTGCGCATCCCGCTTCCGTTCGTTATCTCAAAGAGTTGGGAGTGACCTCTGTCGAGCTTCTCCCGATCCACGCAAAGTCTGATGAACCTTTCTTAGTCGAGCGCGGCTTGACGAATTATTGGGGATACTCCACCCTGTCCTTCTTTAGCCCTGAGCCTTCCTATGCCAGCGCCGCTGCTCGTGCACGAGGCCCACAGGCCGTGATTGACGAATTCCGCGGGATGGTCTCAATCCTCCACGAGGCCGGGATTGAAGTGATCCTTGACGTGGTCTATAACCACTCCTGTGAGAGCGGGGACACTGGTCCGACGCTCTCACTGCGAGGGCTTGATTCCCCTCTGTACTACAGGCGAACCGACGCCTACCCCTCACAGATCATCGATACAACGGGGTGTGGCAACACACTTAATACCGATAATCCTCAGGTGATTTCCCTTATTTTGGATTCGCTGCGCTACTGGGTATCCAGCATGGGAATTGATGGATTCCGCTTTGATCTCGCTGCGACTATCGGGCGTTTTTCAACCGGTTTTACTCCCCTTCATCCCCTACTTATTGCGATGGGGGCAGATCCCCTACTCCGCGAGACCAAGCTCATCGCAGAGCCCTGGGATGTTGGTTTAGGCGGGTGGCAGACGGGTAATTTCCCCGATCCTTTCTGCGAGTGGAATGACCGTTTCCGTGATGCCATTCGAAGCTTCTGGCTTTCTGATTTGCGAGAGCTTAGTGTGGGACGACAGGCTGGTGGAGCCAATGAGCTCGCAACTCGTCTTTCGGGTTCTCAAGATCTCTTTGGCCATGGCGTTGGATACCTTCGCGGGCCGGGAGCATCTGTCAATTTTGTGACGGCACATGACGGCTTTACTTTGGCCGACCTTACGGCATTTGACCATAAGCACAACTTGGCAAACCTGGAAGAAAACCGCGACGGTTCGGATAACAACCACTCGTGGAACCACGGCCTTGAGGGAGCTTTGGCCGCACCGATTCTGGGTGTCGACCCCGATGTCCGTGATATCACCGGCTTTGTTGAAGACATTGTCCCCGCGCGCCAGCGCTCACAACGCAATCTTCTTGCCACGCTCCTTGTTTCCTCTGGAACGCCCATATTGGTTGCGGGTGATGAGTTTTCCCGCACGCAATTTGGTAATAACAACGCCTACTGCCAAGATTCTCCCATCTCATGGATCGACTGGGATCTCTCCGAGCTCCAAAAGGAACAGCTCGAGATCGTCCGTTGGCTTCTTGCATTACGCCGCGCGCATCCCGCACTGCGGCCAATGAAGTTTTTCTCCGGATCCGAGCCCCATGGCGATACGCTTCCTGACCTCTCGTGGTATGACGCTAGTGGGGTTCCCATGCGTGACGACGTATGGGCATCACCCGATTCACGCGTTTTCCAAATGCTGCGTTCAGGTACTCCCTACCGTTCTCGCGATGCTCTTGTCCTCTTCAATGGAACGACAGTGGACCGCAATATTCTTCTTCCCCGAGGCCGTGGAGTCCAGTGGGTGCATGTCTTCGATAGTGCATGGAGCCAGATCGACGACGGTGGTGTGACCTCGATGAACGATGCGGTCGTCTTGCCACACACTCTGGATTACAAGGCTTCGGATGCAACAGTTTCCATGGATCCTTTCAGCATGCATATCTACCTCTCATCCGTGGACTCTTCGCCCGCGCAGTGATCACGCTAAACTGAAGTGGTGACTACCAGCGAAGAAACTCTCGAGCAATCTACCTCTGATGCCTCTCTTGCGCGTTCTCTTGCGCGTTCGAAGGAAATTGACGAGGCAATCGACCAAGATCCCACGCGTTTTCGCGTGCTTACTGGCGACCGCCCAACTGGACGCCTGCACCTCGGTCACTACTTCGGTACCCTGCGTAACCGCGTTCTCCTTCAAGAACGCGGAGTCGATACTTGGGTGCTTGTAGCTGACTATCAGGTCATCACAGACCGCGATGCTGTCGGCCCCATTCAAGAGCGCGTCCTTGGCCTGGTCACTGACTACCTCGCAGTTGGCTTGGATCCTGAAAAGACAACGATCTTCAACCACTCGTCAATTCCTGCGCTAAACCAGCTCATGCTTCCTTTCCTTTCCTTGGTCACCGAGGCCGAGTTGCACCGTAACCCCACGGTTAAGGCAGAGTTGGAAGCGACCGACGGACGTGCAATGACCGGTTTGATGTTGACCTACCCGGTGCATCAGGCCTGTGACATCCTCTTCTGCAAGGCGAATATTGTTCCTGTCGGGCAAGACCAGCTCCCTCACATTGAGCAGACCCGTCTGATTGCTCAGCGCTTCGATAAGCGTTACGGTCGCGTCGACCCCAAGCGAGCAGTATTCCCCCGTCCTGATGCGCTTCTTTCAGAGACTCCCCTGCTCTTGGGAACGGACGGAACGAAGATGTCGAAGTCTCGCGGCAACACGATCGAATTGGCGATGACCGCAGATGAGACCGCAAAAATCTTAAAGCGCGCAAAGACCGATTCAGATCGTCACATCACCTATGATCCTGAGAATCGTCCCGAGGTAGCTAACCTGCTGATGCTAGCTTCTTTGGCCACCGGCGAGGATCCGGTTGCTATCGCCGAGCGTATCGGTGATGGTGGCGGCGGCGCGCTCAAGACAACCGTTACAGAGGCCCTTAACGAAATGCTTGCGCCAATCCGTGCACGTCGTGCCGAGCTAGCGGCTGATCCGGGATACCTGCTCTCGATCCTCCGCCAAGGCAATGAGAAGGCAAACGAACGTGCAGAAAAGACCTTGAATGAGGTCCGCGAAGCGATGCATATGGTCTACTGAGCTTCTCGTTACGCTCAAGGTGGTGGTTACTTCCACGGAAGTAACCACCACCTTTTTGGACCCTTTCTACTCTTTTCCCCTCCTGAGTATGTCGATCGTCACAGTATCGATTAGGCTTGAGTATGTGAACGAGACACTACTTGCGCGCATCCCGGCCACCGAAGTTTTCCCCGTCGTCGAGGACGGGAATTTGCCGGCTAAAGCAACGGTTTTTGAGGCATTTCCTATCCGAGCAACCGTCTTCAGAGAGGGCCACGATGCCTATGCTGCCGAGGCAGTTCTCATTCGCCCCGGCGGCTCCATTCATTCACGCGCCCTCATGCATGACATTGCTCCCGGCCTCGACCGCTACGAAGCGTGGCTGATGCCAGACGCGGTTGGCAAGTGGAGTTTCCGCATTGATACATGGTCAGACCCCTACGCCACGTGGCGTCACGACGCCGCAGTAAAGATTGGAGCCGAGGTCGACGTCGAACTCATGCTCGAAGAAGGCGCACTCTTGATGGAACGCGCCGCACGCGGAGAGGCACTGAACAATCCTTCTCAAAAGCAACCCAGTCGAGCAGGTATTGAAACCCTACTTGCTGCCGCACAGGCCCTACGCGATACTACTCAGACTCCCCAGCGTCGTCTCTCCGCCGGCCTGGCTGCTCCGGTGCGCGCGGTCTTCCGCAATTTCCCACTCCGTGACCTCTACGGGTCAACCCGTAGCTTCCCTCTCTACGTTGCACGAAACCGCGCCCTCGCAGGTGCGTGGTACGAGATCTTCCCACGTTCACACGGTGCTTTCCAGGATAAGAAAGGACGCTGGGTATCGGGAACCTTGCGCACCGCGACCGAGGATCTGCCCCGTATTGCGTCTATGGGCTTTAACGTTGTCTATTTGACGCCAATTCACCCTATCGGTTTAACCAATCGAAAAGGAAAGAATAACTCTCTGGTTGCTCACAGAGGTGAACCCGGCAGCCCCTATGGCATTGGTTCAGCTCAGGGCGGCCACGATACTATTCACCCTGAGCTGGGTGATTTCGACGATTTTGATTATTTCGTTACCCAGTCAAAAGATCTGGGCTTAGAGGTTGCACTGGATATCGCACTTCAGTGTTCCCCCGACCATCCGTGGGTGAGCGAGCATCCAGAATGGTTCACTCAGCGCGCAGATGGCTCGATCGCTTACGCAGAGAACCCACCGAAGAAATATCAGGATATCTATCCCCTGAACTTCGATCGAGATCCAGAAGGAATCTACACGGCAATTCGTGACATGCTCGAATTGTGGATTTCCCACGGGGTGACGATCTTCCGTATCGATAATCCGCACACGAAACCCGTTCCTTTCTGGGAAAGGCTCCTAAAAGAAATCCATACTCATCATCCGGAAGTTATTTTCCTTGCCGAGGCCTTCACCCGCCCCGCAATGATGCGTACCTTGGGTGCGGTTGGCTTTGACCAGTCCTACACCTATTTCGCGTGGAGAACCGAAAAGCAAGAAATCGAAGAGTATCTTCAGGAGCTCGCACACGATACTGCGCACCTTATTCGTCCGACCTTCTGGCCCACGACGCACGATATTCTCACTCCTCAAATGACCTCTGGGGGAAGTGCAATCTTCGCAATTCGCGCGATGTTGGCGGCACTTGGAGCACCCTCATGGGGAATCTACTCGGGATACGAGTGGGTTGAAAATATTCAGCGCCAGGGTGCCGAAGAACCCAACGATAACGAGAAGTATGAATTCCGGCCTCGTGATCCAAAGCTTGCCCAAGAGACGGGAATCCCGGCTCTGCTAACACTTCTCAATAGCGCTCGTGAACGCCACCCAGCACTGCGCCAGCTTCACGATCTTCGCATCCACCCCACGACCTCGGAGAAGATCCTGTGCTTCTCCAAGCATGTCCCCGCTCGATTCTCAGCGACCGGTTTGCCCGATACAGTCATCGTCGTGATCTCCTTGGACCCAGAAAATACGGTTGAAGGGGAAATCGATGTTGATTTGAGCGGACTTTCCTTGGGGACATCATCGGCAAACTTTACCGTGGTCGATGAGCTCGACGGACAGCATTACTCCTGGTCACGCACCAATTGGGTACGCCTGTCCCCCTGGGATCGATTAGGTCATGTCATGGCCATCGAAACCGAGTAATTATTGGATCTTCTTTAAACGTGAGATGATGAACACATGGAACCTCAAGCGACAGCAGTGGCCACAGACGTCCTCGATGCGGTAGCCGAAGGGCGCTATCCTCTCCCCCACGATGTGCTGGGAGCACACCTCAATGACGGTGTTGTCACGATCCGCAGCGTTCACCATCTGGCCGATTCGGTCGAGGTGCTCACTCAGGACCATACCTACCATGCAACCCACGAACACGGGGGTGTTTGGGTATGCGTCTTCGCTGCAGAAGACATTCCCGACTATCGACTGCGCGTGACCTACGGAGATCATTCGCAGGTTGTTGATGACCCCTACAGGTTCCTCCCGACCGTTGGTGAAATGGATACCTATCTGATCTCCGAAGGGCGCCATGAGCGCCTCTGGGAGGTCTTGGGTGCCCACCTCATGCATTTTGATGGTGTCATGGGACCTGTCGATGGCGTTGCCTTCGCAGTGTGGGCTCCCAATGCGCAGGCCGTGCGTGTTGTCGGTGACTTCAATTTCTGGGACGGGACCGGACACGCCATGCGCACGATGGGCGCTTCTGGAGTGTGGGAGCTCTTCATTCCCGGCATTGGTGTCGGCGCCCGCTACAAGTTTGAAATCCAAGGACCATCGGGAAACTGGTTCCAAAAAGCAGACCCCATGGCTCGGGCAACGGAAATTCCCCCAGCCACGGCCTCGGTCGTCACCGATGTCTTCCACACATGGAACGACGAAGACTGGCTTCGCGCACGTGAGGACGCTAACCCCCACAGCGGCCCCATGTCGATTTACGAGGTTCACGCAGGCTCCTGGAAGCAGGATCTGGGTTACCGCGGCTTGGCTGATGAGTTAATCCCCTACGTCAAGAAGATGGGGTTCACCCACGTCGAATTCATGCCTCTTGCTGAGCATCCCTTCGGCGGGTCTTGGGGTTACCAAGTCACTTCCTATTACGCACCAACCTCGCGCTATGGCACTCCCGATGATTTCCGTTACCTTGTGGACCGTCTCCACCAAGAAGGTATTGGTGTGATCTTGGACTGGGTACCCGCCCACTTCCCCAAGGACGATTGGGCACTGGCACGCTTCGACGGTACCCCGCTATATGAAGATCCTGATCCGCTGCGCGGTGAGCATCCGGATTGGGGAACCTACGTCTTTAATTTCGGCCGCAATGAAGTGCGAAACTTCTTGGTTGCAAATGCACTGTACTGGCTTGACCAATTCCACATCGACGGCCTACGTGTTGATGCCGTTGCTTCCATGCTCTATCTGGATTATTCGCGCAAGGACGGCCAGTGGCGTCCGAACCAATACGGCGGGCGTGAGAATCTCGAGGCGATTTCTTTCCTTCAGGAAGCAACTGCGACCTCCTACCGTCTGCATCCTGGAATTGTCATGATTGCCGAAGAATCGACCGCATGGCCCGGAGTTACTGCTCCTACCTCTGGGGGCGGCCTAGGGTTTGGAATGAAGTGGAACATGGGGTGGATGAATGACACCCTACGTTATCTCTCCGAAGATCCTGTCAATCGTCGTTGGCATCACGGTGAGCTGACCTTCTCACTGGTTTATGCCTTCTCAGAGAACTACGTGCTGCCTCTGTCTCACGACGAGGTCGTTCACGGCAAGGGCGCGCTTGTCTCCAAGATGCCCGGTGATCATTGGCAACAGATGGCTGGCTTGCGTTCGCTCTTCGCCTACCAATGGTCGCACCCCGGTAAGCAGCTGATCTTCATGGGACAGGAATTTGCACAGGAACAAGAGTGGAATGAAAGCTACTCGCTAGATTGGTGGCTCTACGATCGGCCCGATCATGCCGGAATGGCAGCTTTGGTTACGCGCCTCAACGAGCTCTACCGCAGCCACTCAGCACTGTGGAATGACACCTACACAGGTTTCGAGTGGATTGATGCCTCCGATGGCGATCACAACCTGATCTCTTATATCCGTAAGTCCGAGGCCACTAGCGGCCACCGCGCTCAGGATGAGCTTGTGTGCGTGGTGAACTTCGCTGGTAACCCCCACGAGGGCTACCGCATCGGCCTGCCTCATGCGGGAACCTGGCAAGAGGTCGTCAATACGGATGACCCACAATATGGTGGTTCAGGAGTCGTTAATATCGGCGAACTCGTTGCTGAAGAGATCCCCTGGAATGGACGCCCCTACTCGGTTGAGCTTCGCGTTCCTCCTCTGGGTGCTCTCTGGCTGGCACCGCAGCGCTAAGCTTCTTAGCACTTAGGGGTGTGGGGAACAGATTTTCATCTGTTCCCCACACCCCTAATTAGCTGCCTGCTAACAGCTTCTAGATCATCAACAGCGCAGACAAACGCCGTCTTGCAGCCTTAACCTCCGGGGTATTCCCCGCAATGCGGAAAAGATCAAGCAGCCTGACACGGTAATCTTCACGTTGATCCTCCGGGCTGTCTTCGATGAGACGCAGAAGGACATTAAACGCCTCGGCGGTCTTTCCCTCATTGAAGAGTGCATCTGCCTGTGCGGAGGGATCGCTGTTTTCCTGAGCTTCACGCAGTTTGAAATTAATCCGCGCGCGGTGATTCTTTGCCTCTTCATCGCGGGGATTGTGTTCAATAATCTTCTCCCAGGCAGCCTGCGCAGCTTCAAGATCTCCGCGTTCTTCAGCTTCAAGGGCGAAGACGTGCTCCTCTGGAATGGGCTTCGCGACATCGGATCCACTCACAGCAATCCGACCGGTCACCCCCATCTGCCCAGCAGCCTTCAGCAAATCCTCGATAACAGGGGCAATCTGTTCCTTAGCGGCAACACCTTGGAAGAGAGGGACAGGACGCGCGCCGACAAGAGCGACCGTTGTCGGAAGCACCTGCACTTGGAATGCCTGTGCAACTCGAGGGGCCTGTTGAACATCGACCTCAACAAGTTGGAAGGCACCCGCCTTTTCTCGTGCAAGCTCTTCAAGGGTGGCCAGCAACTGTTTAGATTCAAGAGATTGAGCAGCCCAAAGAACGAGGACAACCGGAACCTTTTGAGAATTCGCGGCAATGGCCTCAAAAGAGGAATCATCGCAGGAATCAATCAGCGGAATGCTGATGCCACCGGCACCGCCTTCTCGACTTGTCTGCTGAGAAGTGCTGGGGCCTCCCTGTCCTGCGGCGGAAGCAGCTGCACTAAGGTCGAGTGCACCGTGCGAATCTGCAGGCTGAGGATTGTGAGCATCATTATTCATGAAGAAGATCTCCTTAACGCTGATCAGGGTTGCCGGCGCCATCATCCTTGACGACCGAGCCAAGTGCGCGTTCCGCGCCAACGGCGCTTATCAGCTGCGAATCCGAGCCGGTCTTGGGGATGTGCAGGAGCACGGTCACAATGTAGGTTGCTGTCGCCTTTCCCTTGACCGTATCATCATCGCCTTCTGCCAATGCAGCAGTTGTTCCCCCGAGGCGCATAGTCGAACGAGCAACAGTGCGCTGATAGGTCTGAGTATAGGTGAATGAAGCGACAACAAGAGCTGAACCATCGACCAGTTCGACACCGACAATCGGGAAATCAGCCGAGAGATCAGCATGTGCCTGAACATTTCCAGCAGCCTGAACCGCATCATTCAAACTCTTCGCATCCTGCAAATAGCGACGAGCAAAATCATCACCCGCATACTGATCGTTACCGGCATTACCGGAATTCAGCATGTCCACGTAGCCCTGGAGCGCTTCCTTCGGGGTCTTCACGAATCCCTGAGCATCAGGACCAAGTGCCGCAGAGCCCTTCTCCACGTTATCCAGCTGGAATTGAGCTCCACCAAGCGCGCGCGTCCAGCCGACGAGCTTGTACTTCGATCGCGCGTCATCTTGAACTGCGAATGCGAGCACAGGAAGAGATGCCTGATCAGGGCTGGAAACATTCACAATAACGCGCGGCCACTGGTCCGAATTTGTCACTGCAACCGAACCCTGGTTGACGACAAGCTTAGGCACCTCAGTATTCGTTGCTTTAGCAGCAGCATACTGGTCACTACGCATACGCAATGCCCCGCCCTCAAGCCGAGGTTCAAGAGCAGCCGCGTCACGTGTCGCATCAGCAGTATTGATCGTGTCCTGAATAGATCCAAGAACACGCTCGATGCGAGCCGAGTCTAGGTTCGGAGAAGCAGAAGAAGGCTGGGAAGTCACCTCGGGAGCAACTAGATCACGGCTGCTACATGCCCCAAGAACAAGTGCAGGCACGCACAGAACCGGGAGGATACGTCGTAATCTCATCGTCACTGTCCCTTCTGTCCGCGTTGCTTCGGTGAAATCCAGCTCCCCATGAGCGATCCCCACGAGCGCTTTTCTTCGGATCCTTCACCGGTGGATGCTTCTTCTTGCTTCTCCACCTGAGGAATCAAGCCAGTATCGAATTCCTGGCCACCAATCACCAAGCGCTCCTCGCCCTTTTCGCGCGCCTGACGCAGTGCGCGGCGCGAAGGAAGAACCGCACCCGGACGAATACCGGACAAATCAATAATTCCAGTATCTGTTGATTCACGAGCAGGTGGGTCTACTTCGTCATCGTGATAGGCAATGCCGTGGCGACCACGACGCGGCTCAGAGTCCGAAGATTCATCCTGATCGGTGACGAAAGTTTCATCAACTCCAGCGCTCTCTTCAGCGGCACGGTCGTCTGAGGATGCGTCTTCTGGCATTTCCTCGTCAAACTCAGCGGCCTCGGTGGAGGAATCCTGGGCCGTTACGTCATCAGGCGTTTCCCCGCCCTCGGCTAAGTCGCTGTACTCTTCAGCTTCTTCGTTGTCGCTTTGAAGGGTTTCGGTTTCTGCTTCAGAAGACTCGAAGTTTTCGGCGGTTTCAAAGAAGGCGGGATCCACCTGTTGAGATGCCCCTTCTTCTGCTTCACCTTCCTTGCCCTTTTCTTCTTCAGAAGCCACATGACGTTCACGCCAAAGAACGAGGCCGACCAAGGCAGCGGCGACGAGAAGGCAGATGAATGTAATGACGCCGGCAGTGATTGCTAAAACATTCGCATGCGGCGTCTGCCAGGTCATAGTGACCGTCAAATCAGAGGGAGTCGTTCCATCTGAAGTAATAACCAGCGAACGACCTGCTGCAACATCACGAAGGGTCATCGTTGCGGACGAAGGAGCGGTCGCCTCGTCAAGCCACATATCTCCACCGGCAGCCGACAGAGTTGGAGTCGCGCTGGGAGAAGGCGATGGCTGAGCATTCTGATCAGGGTTTTGTGGAGCCTCACTGGAGGGCGAAGGAGAAGGTGACGAGGTTGCCGACGTTGCGGAGTCATGCCCCTCGGTCAAAAGATTCTCACGGTTCGCCGAGATGCCAGTGATTTCCGCATAAGACAGATCAGAAACCCATGCACGAACGTCTGCCGCTGTACCCAACGCCATCGTCACTTGCTTTCCCGAGGCAGAAGCCGCGGTAACGGTGACTTCACCCCCCTCGAGTTGGAAGAGTCCTTCGCGGGTGATGACGACCGGCTGCTGGGGGGTAACAGTCGCACTAATTTGTTGCGTTGGCTTCCATACAGTCAAAGCCAATACTGCGACGATCGCAGCAATCACTGCAACTGCACATGCTGCAGCTGCTCCTGAAAATCTTCTGAGCTGGTCCACTCGGAGTCTCCTATTAATGGGATATGTCAACCTCTAGTTGTAACTCTACGGGCAAACAACACGAGTGCATACTGGAGGTGTCTCACGCCACGTGCACGTAGCTAATCACGCCCATTATGCCGGGCGAAGACCACGTTTCCAACAGTTCAGGTGCCAGTGTCGCCGAGCACGAACTCCCTGATCCAATCCATAGGCACGTTCTTCGGGCCATGCAACGACGTGCGCACTACCGATGGCAATTGTTTGCAGGCACGCGGGGCAGATATAGGGCTTCGAGGAAGAACGAAGATATTGGACCTGATAGGACTCACCATCAGGTCCAATTTCGCTGCGCGCAAGTGAGGCGAGAGCCGACATCTGCAATGGTCGGCTCTCGCCCCATGGACGCTTACGAGATCGTTTTCCTCTCACTCAACTACTGTGCCACGGCGAACTACGCGACGCACATTGAGCTCAGAATCCACCTCGACAATATCTGCAAATTTTCCAGCCTCAAGGCTGCCCACTCGCGGATCGCCCAAGATCTTAGCGCCTTGAGCTGAGGCCATGTAGACAGCATCCACCAGAGGAATTCCACCCAAAGTCGTTGCCACGCGAACGCAGTCAAGAAGGTGTGCAGTGCCACCGGCAATAGAATCGCCCTGAGCTAGGCGCGCGATACCGTCACGGACGACAACATCTTGAGGACCAAGCGTGTAGGAGCCATCAGGCATACCGGCCGCAGCCATCGCATCCGTAATCAGCACGACGTGATCGCGGCCGACAAGTTCGTAGACATCGCGAACAAGAAGTGGATCAACATGGACGTTATCGCAAATCAGCTCTGCAACCGCACCTCCACGGGCAGCATCTGAAAGGAATTCTGCGATCGGACCGGTGTCGCGGTGGTGCAGCGGACGCATGCCGTTGAAAAGGTGCGTAATCGTTGCACGGGGACCACGAGTAGTCGAAGAACCTGCGAAATGCTCACGTGAGTATTCCAAGGCTTGACGCGCAAAGGTCGAGTTCGAATCCGTATGCCCCCACGAAGGAATAGCACCCCCATCGATCAGCGCTTCGGCAACAGAACCTGCACCAAACGCACGGGGCTTTTCCGGAGCAAGTGTCATTGAAAGTGCGTACCCCTTGCATTCATCAATGAGTTCGCGAGTGAGATCGGGATCTGGATCAACAATGTAGGTCGGATCCTGCGCGCCGCAACGCGCGTGTGAAACAAAAGGACCTTCGAAGTGAATACCCGCAATCTCACCCTTTTCGGCAAGCGAAGCTAGGGTGCGAGCACGTGCTTTCAAGGTGTCAGCATCAGCGGTGACGCACGAAGCAACCAACGAGGTCGTACCGTGACGACGGTGTTCCATGACGGCTTGCATTGCGGCCTCGGGCGTCGTTGCATTCGGGAAAGACTCCCCACCGCCTCCGTGACAGTGCACATCGACAAGTCCCGGAAGGAAAGTCGAGCCAGTTGATTCCGGAAGCTCGCCAGAGAAATCAGATGCCGGGCAAATATGAGAAATAAATTGGCCTTCAACGGTGATGACGCCATCTTCAATGATGGAATCTTTCAGGACGATGCGGCCCCGCATAACTTGTGAATCCATACGAATATTTTCGCACATTTTCAGCTGCGCGATCACTTATTTGCCGCTCAAATACTCACCGATTTCTTCAGCTTCTTCCAGCAGAGATTGATCATATTCATCTCGCACCGAGTCTAGAAACTTATATCCTTTGCGCGGATCCTGTACGGCAATCACCCTGCCATCTTTGATAACAATTGGTCGAAACATCCCATTCTTTGCGGGGCAAATCTCCCGCTCTGCCTCCGAACTGGCCATGCTACTCCGATCGGCATATCCCACATGGATTTCATCAAAAGAAGGGCAAGAAAACAGTGCTCGAGCTTCATTTCCGCATCGGCTCAACAGCGAGTCAAGATCAGCACGTTGATATCCAGATTCACCGAGAACAATAGGGCGCTCACTTCCCTTTAAACGTACTGCACGTTCCAGCGCAGCCCGAGACTCACGTTTCGTTAGTGATGTCCAACGAGAAAAATCCTCGACACTGACGGGGCCGTGCCCCCAGGCATAGCGACGCGCAAGCTCCGCCAGCGCGGCCTCGTGACTGCTTTCTCCCTGGGCGACTCCTTCCGCAACGGGCAAAGGCCTCGCATCACAAAAAAGGAAGGAATTCCCCCGCTTGGGACCGCCCACGAGGAAGCCCTCAATATGCAACGCGAGGAAGAGATTACGACGGTCAAGGAAAGTCACCCTCTCCCCCGCTCGCAAGGCTGCCTCGCGTTGTGGGCGCGTACCCGTTCGGATCCCTTCCTCCTCCCAAGCCAGGCAAAGTTCTTCGCGGCTTCGCGGTCCCGACGAGGCAATACACGAATATGCGATCTGCGCAGCTTCTTCAATACGCGCGCGAGTCAATCCCTCTTCCTCTAACGAGCGCATCCATGTGCGATACCGATGGCGAAGCACCTGTCGCAGCCAATGATGGTCCTTTGCGCTGGTGACATGGATTGTTCCGCGCATAGGCCACGAACGCACAAGCTCAGCAGACTCAAAAGCATCATCGATTGCGCTAACAGAAGGCTGTTTAACGCGTAGATTAATCGCCCACGGAATCGAAGAAGGAAGTTGTGCCTGCAAAGCGAGCATATTGTCGACCGCAGCGATGGGATTATCCGCAGCCGTTTCTTCGACGAGGCCTTGGCTAATAATGCGCGCCAAGCTCAGAGTGCGTGAGGCGTGAGTCATCAGAAAAGACGGGAATCGGGATCGTCAAAACCTCGCATGGCGTCATAATCGAGAATGAGGCAGTCAATACCGCGATCTTCGGCCAAGGTACGAGCCTGTCGCGTAATCTCTTGAGCTGCAAAAATTCCTCTAATCCCGTCCAGCAAAGGATCGCGGCCCAAAAGGGACAGATAGCGCGTTAATTGATCAACGCCGTCCATTCCTCCTCGCCTTTTAACCTCGATTGCAACGGGCAGCCCCTGCGGATCACGAACAAGCAGGTCGACTGGACCAACAGGAGTGGGATACTCACGACGTACCAGTTCCCAGCCTTCACCCAGTACCTGCGCAACCTGCTGCGCCAAGAGTTCTTGAAGATGGGTTTCAACACCGTCTTTGACGAGTCCCGGATCGATACCAAACTCTTCAGTAACATCACTGATGATCTCGTGAATGCGAATAACCAGTCGGTCATCGGTCTTATCAGATTGGACCTGCCAAACCTGAGTCACACCGTCCATCTCTTCTCCCTCTTCGGGGGTTTCGGTGGTGACTGTACAGGGAGCATTCATCCAATTCAGCGGTTTATATGAACCACCATCGGAGTGGATCAGTACAGAGCCATCCGCCTTGTGCATAATCAGGCGAATTGCGCGGTCAAGGTGCGCACTGAGGCGGCCAGAGTAATCGACCGTGCATGAAGCGATAAGAACGCGCAAAAGCTTACCTTTCGGGAACTGGCGGTGTCGTGGGAATAAAACTAGAGCGTTGAGCCATGTTCGATAGCGGGAGGTTCAGATTCTCCCCACGACACGAGCCCGTTATAGGTCAGTGGTTCAACTGCGATATCCAGAAAAACATCCCCTGATGTCAAACGGACCTCAACCATTGATCCATCGGTTGAGCGTTGCAGGGGAAGGGAGACTTCGAGTCCATGTCGAGGAAGGACGACATGCGGTTTCAATGACGGGGCTACCAAGCGATACCAACACAGACGGTCCCCCTGATACTGACCGATTCCTGACATCCATCCGGAATGCGAATCAAGTCGCGCCCACGCCCGAAAAGCACCATCTTGTTGATCGAGATGACGCGCGCGCAGATTAAGAAGCAGCCAGACGACAAAAAGGGCAAGGAGGAGCATCACGATAATGTTCAGCACAACCATGAAAACCTCCTAAAGAAAATGAGGGTGTGCGGACAGTTTAAGCCCGCACACCGCTCACTCACATCTGGGAGGCGTGTTCCACGACAATCGTAATAAAGTCGGAATCTACCGAAGCCAAACCTTCATCGATTTCGAAGTCGACAGCTCCTTGCTCAGTCGTAATGCTCACACGTCCTGGAACAAGACCCGCAAGAACCGGCTGTCGTCCCGGAAGCACACCGATGGAGCCATCCATTGCCGGAAAGCTGACCTGAGATGCACTTCCGTGCCAAAGCCTGCCTTCGTGTGAAACGATCTCGACCTGCAACTTATCGGTGGCAGGCACGTCAGTTATCCTTCTCGATCTCGTGCCAACGACGTTCAAGATCGTCGATGCCACCAATGTTGTAGAAGGCCTGCTCCGGGACCTGATCGTAGTAGCCCTCAGCAATGCGCTTGAAGGCTTCGATGGTCTCGGAAAGCGGAACAGTCGAGCCCTCAACACCGGTGAACTTCTCAGCCATGTAGGTGTTCTGCGAGAGGAACTGCTCAATGCGACGTGCACGCGCGACGGTGACCTTGTCTTCTTCAGACAATTCATCAACACCCAAAATGGCGATGATGTCTTGCAGTTCCTTATTCTTCTGCAGGATCGCCTTCACGTGAGTAGCAGTGTCGTAGTGTTCACGACCGACCAGCGCCGGGTCAAGGATTCGAGATGTCGATGCCAAGGGATCAACGGCGGGGTAAATACCGCGCGATGCAATTTCACGCGACAACTCCGTCGTTGCGTCCAAGTGGGCGAAGGTCGTCGCAGGTGCCGGGTCAGTGTAGTCGTCTGCAGGAACGTAAATTGCTTGCAGCGACGTAATCGAGTGACCACCAGCAGAGGTAATACGTTCCTGAAGCTGGCCCATTTCATCAGCAAGGTTCGGCTGATAACCAACAGCAGAAGGCATACGACCCAGAAGCGTCGAGACCTCTGAACCAGCCTGAGTGAAGCGGAAGATGTTGTCGATGAAGAGCAGCACGTCCTGATGCTGAACATCACGGAAGTACTCTGCCATGGTCAAACCGGTCAGCGCGATACGAAGACGGGTCCCCGGCGGCTCATCCATCTGTCCGAAGACCAGTGCCGTCTTATCGAAGACACCGGCCTCTTCCATTTCGTGAATCAGGTCGTTACCTTCACGAGTACGCTCACCAACGCCAGCGAAAACCGAAACACCACCGTGGTTCTGTGCAACACGCTGAATCATTTCCTGAATCAGAACGGTCTTGCCCACACCTGCGCCACCGAAGAGGCCGATCTTGCCACCCTGAACATAAGGGGTGAGCAAATCGATGACCTTGATACCCGTTTCGAACATCTTCGTACGGGCCTCAAGCTGGTCGAATGCCGGAGGCTGGCGGTGAATGGGCCAGCGTTCGGTGATTTCCAGATGCTCACCGGGCTTAAGGTTCAAGACCTCACCGGTCACGTTGAACACGTGACCCTTCGTGATATCCCCAACCGGAACCGAAATCGGAGCACCGGTATCGGTGACAACCGAGCCGCGAACCATACCATCGGTCGGTTTGAGCGAAATCGCACGAATCAGGTTGTCACCCAGGTGCTGAGCAACCTCAAGAGTGATTGTCTGAACCGCGTCTTCGCCTTCGCTCTGCCCGGAAAGATTCACGTCAACGTGCAATGCGTTGTACAAGGGAGGAATTGCGTCCGGTGGGAACTCAACATCGACAACCGGTCCGACAACACGTGCGACCCGTCCCTGTCCCGTTGAAGTAGTAGTCATTTCTATTTTCTCCATGTGCACGGGCCTCAGCCCTGGACCAATGCGTCGGCACCGCCCACGATTTCAGTGATCTCTTGAGTGATCTCCGCCTGACGGGCCGAATTCGCCAGACGCGTGTATTTCGTAATGAGTTCTTCTGCATTATCCGTTGCCGTATGCATTGCACGCTGACGCGAAGCCAGCTCTGATGCGGCGGCTTGCAAAAGAACATTTCGGATCCTGCTCGAGACATACAGCGGAAGCAGGGTGTCAAGAACTTCTTCGGGTGAAGGAATGAACTCATACTCGGGGAAGAGCTCGGCATTCTCCTTGTGCTCACCGCGTTCCTGATCGCGTTCACGATCCCCTTCCGGAGCATCGACAACGGAAAGAGGAATCATGCGTCGAACCTCAGGAACCTGACTCATCATCGACTTAAACCGTGTGTAGACCAAATGAACTTCGCATACACCAGTCATAGGATCTGAATCGGTAAAGCGCTGAAGAAGTTCGCGAGCGATCTGATTGCTGATCTCCTGGGAAGGTGAATCGGACTCCCCTTCCCACGAATCTTCGATCTCCACACCCCGGAAACGGAAGTACGCCTGGGCACGTCGACCGTAGGTGTACAGGACCGGGACTTTTCCTTCTTCTTCGAGGCGTTCGACAAGACGTTCGGCCTCGCGAAGAATCGTTGCTGAGTAAGCTCCAGCCATCCCTCGATCGGAAGCAACCACAAGGACCGCGACACGTGGCGTATCGTGACGCTCACGAGTCAGCGGGTGGTCAAGGTCAGTATGGATAGCGACAGCGGCAACTGCCTGAGTCAGAGCCTTCTCATAGGGTCCAAGTTCAGTAGCTGCCCGACGCGCGGCACCGATTCGCGATGCCGCGATCATTTCCATCGCACGAAAGACCTTAGCCAGCGTCTGCGTAGATGCAATCCGCTGTTTATAGATCCTTTGTTGTCCGCCCATACTCAGGCCTCAGACACTACCGGGCGCGAACGAACGATTTCTTCCTGAGAACGCTCGGCCTGCACCTCAGCGTCATCAAGCGAGACCGGTGATGCCTTCGCACTCACCCATTGGCCATGGAAGGTCTCAACTGCAGCGCGCAAGGCTTCTTCGGTTTCCTTCGAGAGCTCACCGGTTGCGGCGATCTCATCGAGCACTGTGGAGTTTGCTCGCAAGTAGTCCAGCAGGCCGCTTTCAAAGGAAAGGACTTCGCTGACCTCGAGGTCGTCGAGGTAGCCATTTGTGCCGGCCCAGATCGACGCAACCTGGTCTTGGACGACATAGGGCGAGTTTTGCGGCTGCTTGAGAAGCTCCATAAGACGTTCACCGCGCGTAAGCTGACGACGTGTTGCAGCATCAAGGTCAGAAGCAAACATCGCGAAGGCCGCCATCGAACGGTACTGAGCAAGCGTGAGCTTCAAGGTACCGGCAACCTTCTTCATCGCCTTAATCTGCGCTGCACCACCGACACGAGACACCGAAATACCGACATCAACAGCCGGGCGCTGGTTCGAGTTGAAGAGGTCAGACTGAAGGAAGATCTGACCATCGGTAATCGAAATAACGTTGGTCGGAATGTATGCAGAAACGTCATTTGCCTTGGTTTCGATAATCGGCAGACCGGTCATCGATCCCCCACCGAGCTCGTCGGAGAGCTTCGCACAGCGTTCCAGCAAGCGAGAGTGCAAGTAGAAAACGTCACCGGGGTACGCTTCACGCCCCGGCGGGCGGCGCAGAAGAAGCGAAACTGCACGGTAGGCCTCGGCCTGCTTAGAAAGGTCATCGAAAACGATGAGGACGTGCTTGCCCTGGTACATCCAGTGCTGACCAATTGCGCTACCCGTGTAGGGAGCCATGTACTTGTAGCCCGCGGGATCCGAGGCAGGAGAAGCAACGATCGTCGTGTACTCCATTGCTCCGGCGTCCTCTAGAGTCGAGCGAACCGAAGCGATCGTCGACCCCTTCTGACCGATGGCGACATAGATGCATCGAACCTGCTTGTTAACATCGCCGGAAAGCCAGTTGTCACGCTGGTTAATGATCGTATCCAAAGCGATTGCAGTCTTACCGGTTTGACGGTCACCAATGATGAGCTGACGCTGACCACGACCAATCGGGATCATCGAGTCGATCGCCTTCAGGCCGGTCTGCAGCGGCTCGTGAACCGACTTACGCATCATGACGCCAGGAGCCTGAAGTTCCAGCGCTCGTCGACCTTCCAGGTCGGTGATATCACCGAGGCCATCGATGGGGCGGCCCAGCGGGTCAACGGTACGACCGAGGTAGCCATCGCCAACGGGCACTGAGAGCACTTCACCGGTGCGGTAAACGGGCTGTCCTTCTTCAATGGAGGAGAAATCTCCAAGGACAACGGTACCGATTTCACGTTGTTCAAGGTTCATGGCAAGCCCCAGCGTCCCATCCTCGAAACGCAGGAGTTCGTTTGCCATAGTTCCGGGAAGCCCTTCAACGTGGGCAATACCGTCGGCAGTTTCGGTAACATGACCGACTTCATCGGTCGCAACCTGTGCAGGTTGATACGATTCCACGAAAGAGTCGAGCGCCGCCCGTACTTCCTCGGGGCTAATGGACAGATCAGCCATTGAGCATTCCTTCTATCTATTCCTCAGACACATCGGGCTTAACCGACGATCGAACGTTTTAGAGCACCAACTCGCGTGGCCAGTGATGCATCGACTCGCTCCGTCCCCATTCGGATGACGAGGCCGCCGAGCAGTTCAGGGCGCAGCGTGTAGGTTGCCGAAACGGGGCTTGCCAGCTTGGTCTCAAGAATCTTCTCGAGACGCATCTTCTGGTCGTCGCTCAGCTCGTGTGCCGACTCAACGAATACGAAGCGTCGACCGGAGAGGTTCGCCGCGCGAACAGCCAATTCCCGCAGCTTTCCCAAGAGGTGGCCATGCGAGGTCCGTCCCACGCATCGGCGCAAAAGACGCAGACTCGGCTGGCCAAGAACACTCTGGAACACCGTCTGGGCAAGATCTGCGCGTCCCTTCGGAGAAAGGGCAGACAGGTCAGAGAGTTCATTTCTGAGATCGCGATGTGACTGAAGGAAAACAGAAACCGCAACAAGCTGAGCTTCTGTTTCTTCCAATACCCCATCAAATTGCGCGCTGAGCAGCACTGCATCGCAGCCTGTTTCTTCGACAGCGTGCACGATGTCACGCGGACGGGACCAGTGACCCGCTACCAGGTCATGCAGACACTGAATCGAGACAGCAGATACAACCGGAGCGAAAAGACGATCAACAAGAGCGTCTCTATCACTCTGTTCACGCGAGGGGTCAGTGAGTGCACGTTGGACGGAAGAATTCGTGCGCAAAAAATCTGCGACGCCGAAAAGATCTTCCGCTACCTTCATACGCTCATCGCCCGCCTGCGCAAGACGTTCGCGTAACAACTCAGGAGTCATCAGTTCGCACCACCAACGGGAACTTCTTCAGCCTCGAGTTCATCCAAGAAGCGATCCACAACGCGAGCAGTGAGATCAGTATTCTCCAGATGCTCACCCACAAGCTTCTCTGCGAGCTCGCTAGCAAGCAAACCAACATCGCTACGCAGGCTAATCTGCGCGGCCTGCCGCTCGGCAAGGATCTGACGCTGAGCGGCATCTTGCACGCGCTGTGCCTCTACCTGCGCATCAAGACGTGCCTGTGCGACGATCTGCTGGGCCTGAGCACGTGCATCTTCACGGATCTGGTGAGCCTCAGCCTGAGCATCACGAAGCATCTCGTCTTTCTTACGCGAAGCAAGAGAGAGATCTTCGCGAGCCTTCTCAGCGTTATCGAGGCCTTCCTGAATGGCGTCGCGTCGCTGGTCGATCATTGAGTAGATCCGCGGCAACGCGTACAAACCGACGACCAAGAGGATGACCAGAAGAATCAGCGCTGACCAGAAAATCTCATAGAGAGGCGGCAGAACAACGCCAATTCCTCCGACCGATCCCTCGGACATAGGAACAAGCTGTGCGAACATCAGACGATGAAGGGCAGAACGAAGCCGATCAGGCCAAGAGCCTCAGCAAGTGCTGCACCAATAATCATGTTGGTGAAGAGCCTACCGGCGATCTCAGGCTGGCGTGCGGTTGCTTCCTGGGTCTTTCCCACGAGGAGGCCAATACCAATACCAGGGCCAATCGCAGCCAGGCCGTAGCCGATGTAGGCAAGGGATCCGGTCATTTTTCTTTCCTTTTCCTTTGGTGAATCAGTCGAAGGCGCAAGAAGCCTTTAGTGTTCTTCGACTGAAAGCTTGATGTAGACCGCTGTCAGCATGGCGAAAATGTACGCCTGCAAGACAGCTACGAAAATTTCGAAGAGCGTCGCCGCAACCGCGCCAGCTCCGGTTAAGAGGGCACCAGTCTGTTTCATACCGGCAGCGATGAGTAGATTCGACGTTCCAAAATAGGTCAGTGCAAGAAGCAGATGCCCTGAAATCATGTTGCACAGAAGACGAATAGCCAAGGTTGCGGGACGAACAATGAAAGTCGAGAAGAACTCGATGGGGGTAATGAGGAAGTAGATCGGCCAGGGCAATCCCTTGGGGAAAAGCTGCGACTTGAAGAAATGGAAGAAACCGTACTGTTTAATTCCGGCACCCACGAATGAAACGTAGGCGATGACAGCGAAAACAATCGGTACAGCCATCACAGAGGAAGCTGCGATATTCATCCCGGGGATAATTCCCTGAATATTCATAAAAAGAACGCCGAAGAAAACAACACCGATAAAGGCAGCCCAACGACGGCCTCGGCCTTCACCCAGCATCGCGACGGAAATACCATTGCGAACAAACTCGGCTGCCATTTCGAGGAGGACCTGTCCCCGCCCCGGCATGAGCTTGACGCTGCGCGCACCGAGCCAGAAAACCAAGCACAGTGTAATTCCAGCGACCACACGCACCAGTGTCAGCCGGTTGAATTGGAAGAGCGTGCCCTCACCAAAAAATGCATCGGGGAAGAAATCATGGATACCGGGAGCGTGGGGCGCCTGTGTAACAGCGGGAATACAGGTTGCGGCAGCAATCAGCGCGACAATACCGATGAGAACCTTGTACCACAAAGGCATAGCGTAGCTGCGCTGTGCGGTCTTCTCTTCGCCGAGAACTGTCGATTCCACGTGCTCCACTTCCTCACTAGGGCCAACCCGACCCAGTGTAACCCAGCTAACCAGAGATCAAGAACTTATCCCTAGGAATTTTGTTCCTCCGTCAACGACGACGAAAAATCGGCATCTACGATCACTGGCTCTTCCTCAACCGGAACCTCACGAATTATGCGTGATAAAGCGATCCCAAGACCACCAAAAACCACAAAGTGCTCACAAATCAGAACAAGTCCGGTGACAATCGCAGATGCCCCCAAGGCTTTGCTCAGGAACAATCCACCGATCAAGATGGCAAATGTTCCGAACATATGGACCCATATCCACATCGGTCGGGTAGTTGCATCACTACGAATCATGGCACCGAGGCACAGATGCGTAACAGCACCCAATGCCAACATAAGTACAGGAAGAAGCAAGCTACGCAGGCTGTATCCGACCCATGCCTGCCATACACCGACAATCAGGGCACCAGCAGCAATGGCACCCCAGAGGCGGCGCATGAGCAGCTGAATATCCTTCTGATGCACCTGCAAAGAATCACTCATGCATTTTCCTTGGGGCTTTCGGGAGCGGTAGCTTCAATGTGGTCATGATGCGCACGCCGACGTGCGCGCGTAAAAGCGGGGAATTCTGAAGCGGTGAGCCAGATGCCCAAGGCAAGTGCCGGAAGTGCACACAGCGCAACACGTTTCCAGTCATGGACAAGAATGGCGACCGGAGGAAAAGCCACTAGCGCTGTCCACATCCACAAGATTGCGACAACACCTCGGTGCGAGTGTCCCCTAGCAAGCAGACGGTCGTGGAAGTGCGAGCGATCCGCATGGAAGGGACTCTTCCCCCTCAGCATTCGTCGAATCGTAGTGACGACAAGATCTCCAATGGGTACGCAGATGACCGAAATAGGAAGCAATAGCGGGAGGAAGGAAACCAACAGCTGCTGTCCACCTAAAACAGAGGGGTCAACCTGCCCCGTAACGATGATTCCCGCAGCGGCTAGAACCAAGCCCATTGTCTCGGAGCCTCCACCCATCATGATTGAAGATGGGTGGAAGTTGAACCACAAAAAGCCCAAGCAGACTCCGACCAAGGTAATGACCGCCAAAGATGCAGTCGTTGCGTATGAAGCTGCCCCCATGATCCGCGTGAGCACGTAGGAGTAGACGAAGAATGCCGCAGCTCCAATACCGACGACACCAGCGGCCAGACCATCCAGACCGTCAATGAAGTTGACCGCATTCATGATTCCGACGATGAGGAAAACAGTAAGCATCAAGGACAGGCGTGAGGAGCCAATGGTGACACCAAAAATTGGGAAACTTACCAATTGCACGCCATTGAAAGCCATCGAACCGGCGATCAGAATCTGTCCGGAAAGTTTCGTCAGCCAGTCCAATTCCACGACGTCATCAACAACGCCGAGAATGCACATCGCGAGCGCTCCCACGACAACAGCCCAGGCGGCATTCGTTTCAAAGAGGGGCGCCATATAGGGAATCCGTGCACTGATGAGCATCGTGATCACCAGAGCAATGGTGATCGCGATTCCCCCAAGTCGAGGAATCGGAGTGGATTGGATATCTCTGCTGCGCAGCTTTGGGACAATTCCCCAACGCAGGCATGCCCAGCGGACCAGCGGTGTCAGCAGCACGGTGAGTGCGCCAGCCACAACCATCAGCAGGACATAAACCTTCACGGCGTCGATGTCTCCTCCCTCAGCGAGCTAGGGGCTGATAGTCCAGCACCCTGGCGATATCTTCTACGCTCAGTGCTCCTTCGCGAAGTACGCGAGCCTGACCGTGTGCACAATCGATAATTGTGGACGGTTGTGCGCTCTGGGTCGGCCCCGAATTCACGTAGTAGTCTACCGTGCCACGGAAGTATCCGAGCGCTTCATCAATATTTGTCGCAGGAGGCTGTCCCGTTAGGTTGGCCGAGGTCACTGCCATCGGCCCCACGGCCTCGAGCAGCTCACACACTTGCGCATGATTGGGCATGCGAAGCGCGACGGTACCGTGAGTTTTTCCAAGGTCCCAGTTCACGCTGGGGTTTGCACGCACAATCAAGGTCAGCGCACCCGGCCAAAAGGCTTTCATCAGCCCTATGGCATCGTTATCAAGGTCAATAGAGACTCTCCGCGCTTGCTCAACAGAGGCGACTAGGACGGGAGGCGGCATTGTCTCTCCGCGGCCTTTCGCAGCAAGAAGACGACGAACACCCTGGTGATCGTCGGCGGATACGCCGATTCCATAAACGGTATCAGTTGGCAGGACCACCAACGCTCCCTGACCGATCTGTCTTTTAAGGAGGTCAAGCTCGTCCTTTTCCCAACCATGAACGCACTCAAAAATATGTTCCACTGTGAATTACTTTCTCTGTGTTTTCCAAGCGATAAGGAAACGCTCAACTCCGCTTAAGTCACTGCGAGTATGAACCTGAGTAAAACCATTCATCACCGCGATGTGCCGGAGCGTTTGTGCCTGCGAGGGAGAGTGCTCCATAGCCAGCATTCCTCCACTAACAAGGAGCTCACGCGAGCGTTCAATAATCCGACGAGGAATCTCAGTTCCGTCGTCTCCCCCACCATAAAGAGCGCACTCCGGGTCCCGCTGTGCCTCAATTTGTGTCGGCGCTTCCTGAGCCGGCACATAGGGCGGGTTTGTCACAACCAATGCGGTTTTTCCATTGAGGTCGCGGATAGTGTCAGGAGCTGTCGCATCCCCCTTGACGAGGCGAATCTGGGCTTTCGGGTATCGAGCGAGGTTGCGCTCGGCGTAGGCAAAGGCATCTGAGTCAATTTCAACAGCGGTTACCTGATGCCCAGTTTCAGTAGAAAGTGCAAGCGCGATCGCTGCAGACCCAGTACACAGATCAACCCATTCACCTTCAGGAAGCGCTCCGGAGCGCGCCAGCTCTTCAACATGTTCGACAAGCATCTCGGTTTCAGGCCGGACAGTGAAGACCCCTTCACCAGCTGAAAGAACAAGGCTTCTGAAATACATTTCACCGGTCACATGGCTTCGTGGGCGGCGAAGGGCGCGTTGGGTGACTGCAGCGCGGTAGGCGGCCTCATTGGTCGGAGGAACCTCGCGGGGCGCAAATAGCAAAGAATCGACGCCCAAGGCCCACGTCAAGAGGTAGCGTGCCTCGGCCAAGGGAGTTGCTCCCCCCTCGTCGCCCTCAAGGGTGCTCAGGAGGGATGAACCCCACGCAATAAGCTCAGCTTGCGAACTCATACATGTGCGTCGGCGGAGGCGAGACGTTCGGCCTCATCTGCGCTTTGAAGAGATTCAATAACCGGGTCAAGCGCGCCGTCAAGCACCTGATCAAGGTTGTATGCCTTGAAGCCGCTACGGTGATCAGCAATGCGGTTCTCCGGGAAGTTGTACGTACGAACACGTTCCGAACGATCAACAGTACGAACCTGAGAAAGGCGCTGTGCCGAGGCCTCGGCCTCGCGCTTGGCTTTTGCTTCAGCTGCTAAGCGCGAAGCAAGAACACGAAGCGCGGCCTCTTTATTTTGAAGCTGAGACTTCTCATTTTGCATCGAAACGACGATGCCCGATGGAAGGTGGGTAATGCGGACAGCTGAATCGGTGGTATTCACCGACTGCCCACCCGGGCCTGAAGAACGGTAGACATCAATTCGCAAATCATTGGGGTCAATGACAATCTCATCATCGACTTCAAGTTCGGGAATGACGAAAACACCCGCAGCACTGGTATGCACACGCCCCTGCGACTCGGTAACGGGAACGCGCTGTACTCGGTGCACTCCCCCCTCATACTTCAGGTGTGCCCACACGCCTTCATCAGGTGCGGGATTACCAGATGCTCTAATCGCAAGGGTGACTTCTTTGAAACCGCCTAGCTCGGTGTAAGTGGAGGACAGCTCCGTAGTCTTCCACCCCTTCGAATCCGCATAGCGCAGATACATCCGGGCGAGATCTGCGGCAAAGAGTGCAGATTCTTCACCGCCTTCACCTGCTTTGATTTCCAAGATGACGTCACAGGCATCATCGGGATCTCGCGGCGCAAGGATAGACAGAAGATGTTCGTGAGCGGTTCGCTCTGCTTCTTCCAATGCGGGGATTTCCTCTGCGAATGAGGAATCGTCTTCAGCAAGCTCCCGAGCTGCCTCGAGATCCCCCTGTGCATGCTCAAGCTGATCCGCAGCGGCTTTAATGCGCGAAAGCTCCGCGTAACGACGAGAGACTTGCTTGAGAAGTTTGGGGGAAGAAAGGACGTCCGGATCTGACATTCGAGTTTCAAGCTGCGCGTGTTCGTCAAGTAGCGCGTCCAATGCGGAGAATTCTTCTCCAAGAGCACTCATGTCTGATCCTTCCTGCGGGAGTAGTTCAAGGGTAGCCGTTTAAACACATCGGCGCCGACGACCAAAAGTCGTCGGCGCCGAGTAAAAGCTCACTTGGAGGGGCGTACGCGCTTTCCGTAACGCGCCTCGAAACGGGCGACGCGACCGCCGGTGTCGAGGATCTTCTGCTTGCCGGTGTAGAACGGGTGGCAAGCGGAGCAGACGTCCACGCGCATCTCGCCAGAGGTGATGGTGGAACGGGTGTGGAAGGTGTTGCCGCAGGTGCAGGTCACAACGGTATCCACATATTCGGGGTGAATGCCCTTCTTCATGGAAAATCTCCTGGATCGTTTGGTGCTCCGGGTCCGAAATGCAGCGCTCATTGCATCTGGCAATGAGTCACCTTCTTCGATTTTCTCAAAGAAGCACTCCGGTGAGGCGGAAGCCGACATGACATTATGCCATGCGAATCGCTATTTTTTCACGCTCAGTTCATTCGCCATGCGTGAAATAGGTAATGCTCTGGCCTAGAACGAGGAGGAAGACCCAGATCCCGAGAAGCCCCCTCCTGAGCTTCCATAGTCGCTACTCGATGAATCGCTGCTGGGTGTCCACGAGTGAGCGGACTGATAATACGTACGATCAGTCGACAGAGATTGATAGATCCACAAGTTATCCGAGGATGAGTTCCAACCTGCATAGGTACCGAATGCGGCAGCCTTCAAGGCGGCAAGATCGATACCCGCTGACTGAGAGTTCAAGCGGATCGTTTTCGCGGGGTCGTAGTTATGTAGAACACCGTTCAGGTGGTAGTACCCGGTGTAATCGGCAGAATCGGCTGCCTCGCGTTCCTTCTGGGAATTCTCCCACTGCTCGTACCGCTTATCGCTATTCGAGGAGGGATCAGCTTTCAAGGACGCAAGAATAATTCCCTTTGCCCAGCGGCGGGTACCTTCAGCAATTTCATCGAGCTTTTCAAGAGCCGCGATTGGAGTAATACCACCCTTTGCCAATTGCTCTTTAAGGGAGTCGATCAGTGCCATTTGCTGACTGGACCACTGAAGGATTTCATCACGGCCACGTATGGCATCTGGAGTGCCCAATTCCTCACTCACAGAAGTCACCAATTCGCAGAGGACCTCGAGGTCTTCCATGACCGGACCAATCTCTTTCATCCAGACGTCAACCCATCCGGCTCCCAGATTGAAGAACTCAGCCGCGGCAGCGAAGGTGTCATCGCTCGCATCCATAGATTCGGTACGCTGTCGCAAGTCGCCACTGGCGTTATTGAGCGCCGCGCTGAGGGTTTGCAAGAAGGTGGGATTACCGATTTCATCCCATTCTTTCCCGGCCTCGACGAAATCTGACTGATAGCGCTTGTAACGCATATCAAGTCCAGTCTTGTATTTGCCTGCATCCCCGATACCTGCAAATGCTTGCTCTGCACGGTAGCGATCAGCCTGAACAACATCCCAGTGTGCTCGCGCTTCACGAAGGTTGCGCTTTGTCGAGGAACGCAGACGGAACCCCCGAAGCAGGTTCGCTGCACCGGCAATCAGCAAGACGAAAGAGTAGAAGGGCGGGACAGAGTCTTCCCCACCGTTACCGGAAGAGTCAGGCACATACTTGGCAGCCGCCTGAGCTGCCTGAAGCATCCCTTGACTCCACTCCCCTGATCGAAAGTCGTCTTTCGCAGCCTCTTGGATTTTGCTTTGTTTTGAGGAAGAAACCTTGACGTCTTCACCAAAATACGTCCCAACTTTTCGGTAGCTGGGGGAAACCGCAAGAATCACCAGGCCGTCTGCCCACTTATCTCGGCTCGCAGATAACCATTCTTTGTGGTTTGAGCGAGCATAGTTCAAGACTGCTTCGTTGAGATTGCCTGTCGGTACGTTATCGGTTGAGAGAATCACCAGTTTAATAGGCTGACGAAAGCCAATGGATTCCATTGCAGTACCCAAGGATTGCCCGTTGACATCTTCAAAGACTGACGATTGGTCTTCAACAACAACCTCAGGAGCGAAATCGGCCTTACTTGCTCCGCTGATCCCGTTTTGAATAAAAGAACTCAGGAAAAACAGCGGACACACAGCCATCAGCACTAGCGAAAGCACTAATCGGATTACGCCACGTCGATGCGTGTTCTGAGATTTTTCGGGAGTTCCGGGTGAAGCTTGAGGTGTATTCGACATGAAGCTATTTCTCCTAACGCAGACTCACTGAGGATACGCGCACCGTCAAAGAGTAAACAAACGGAAGCTAGCTAACCGCGCGTGTCTGCACGCTGGCCTCGTCGCTAGAAAGAAGAGGAAGAACCGGCTCCAGAGAAGCCACCACCGGAGGCTCCATATCCGCCAGAGCTCCCGTCTGCTGAGTCAGAAGTTCCACTGCCTGCTTTCCAGGTCTGAGCAGTCAAGTAGGCCCTGCGATTCACCTCGATCGGCGAATAAATTGCCCAATTATGCCCGCCATCACTTGGCTCAATGTAGGTACCGCTTGAAGAAAACTTAATCGACCCGAGATTGACTCCCGCCGATTGCGAATTCAGGAGGATCGTTGTCGATGGCTCATAAAAGCAGACTATTCCACCGAGGTAATGGCGTCCCATGTAGGGAACAATCGTGGAATCCCCCCGCTTACTTTGCTGTTCTTTCCAGTATCGATAGCGCTCTTCTCCGCGACTCGAGGGATCTGCCTTTAAAGCCAATAAAATAACGCGCTGAGCTCGTCGCCGAGTATCCCGAGAAATTTCCTCAAGTTTTTCGAGGCCACCTGCGGGAGTGATGCTCCCCTGTCGGATTCCTTCTTTAAGCTCGTGGAACCTGGCCTGTTGTTCACAGATCCACTGAGCAGTTGTATCGCACGCTTGTGACACCTCCGTTGTGTGCACGTGTTTTTTCGCTTCGTCTGCGAGTCGAGCCAGGCCTTCGAGATCTTCAACAACAGGACCAATTTCATTCATCCATACGCCCTCCCAACCGGGACGACGATTGAAGAACTCAGCCGCGCAGATAAAGACATCATTCACATGATCTAAAGAAATTGCCCGTCGCATCAATGCTGTTGAGCGATCGTTCACGCCTTGAGTGAGAGCTTCATAGAACCCCGGAACTTTGAATTCATCTAAATGCTCTTGCAATCGCGGGAGGCTCCGCGCGGTCTGTGCGTGACGCATTGCCATGAGCTTTTGATATTGGCCAGCATGATGAATATCTGCAAACGCTTTTTCTGCCTGCCCTCGACGATTCTTCGCATGCTCAACGCATTCGTGCGCGCGACGTAGATTCTGACGAGTGGAGAAACACAGCCACAATCCCCAGATCAAATTTCCAGCGCCAAGGAGCGAGAGTCCCCAACACCATACGGGTGGATTCACAAGATAGGCATCAGAAGGACCATAGATACCCGGAACATCATGTGCTGATCTTTTCGCCGCGGCGATTACTCCCCCGCTCCAATCCCCCGCACGAAAATAAGTTTTGGCTGATTGCTGAATATCACTTTGTTGCTGCTGAGGGACTTTAACGTTCTCGCCAAAATACGTCCCAACAAGTCGATGTTGAGGAGATACAGAAATGAGAACCAAACCCTGCGCCCATTTCTTTCCATTACTGTCCAGCCACTCATTATGCCGAGCGCGCGCATAGTTCAAGGTCGCTTCATTGAGATTACCCGTAGGCACATCATTTGTCGACAAGATTGCAAGCTTGACAGGTTGGCCAAAACTTAATTGCTCAAGCTCATTTTTTAGAGAATTCCCATGAATATCAGAAAAAACCCGTGCATCATCGTAGATTTCCACCTCCGGATGGTGGCTACCGTAACCACGAAGCACGATCTGATTGAGGGCAAAAGAAACAAGGAAGACCGTTGGGACTACTGCAAGAAGTAGACACGAGAGAAGAAGACGATAAGCTCCGCGTTGCTTTGCAGTGAGCTTTTTCTTCTGCCCTACATCAGAAGAAGGATGAGGTTTACGCGCCACGCTTGCTGTTCTCCCCACTTGGTGTTTTTAGAGTCTCTAAGCAACCCAAAACAAACGGGGGCGAAAGGATTTATCCTTCCGTCCCCGTAAGTCCCGCCGATCAGTCGGCAGATGGTACTTGCTTTTGAACCAGCATGAGGAATTCTGCGTTCGACTGCGTTTCCTTCAAACGATCCAAAACTGCTTCCAGCGCACTTTGCTGATCCAAAGTGCCCAAAACGCGGCGAAGCTTCCACATAATGCGCAATTCTTCGGGCTTGAGCAGCATTTCTTCGCGACGTGTTCCCGAGGCATTGATGTCGATAGCTGGGAAGATTCGGCGGTCGGCAAGCTGGCGCGACAGACGCAGTTCCATGTTGCCAGTCCCCTTGAACTCTTCGAAGATCACCTCGTCCATCTTTGAACCGGTCTCAACAAGAGCCGAAGCGATGATGGTCAGCGATCCACCCTCGCGCAGGTTACGTGCGCCGCCAAAGAACTTCTTGGGCGGGTAGAGCGCCGAGGCGTCAACACCACCGGAGAGGATTCGACCCGAGGCCGGCGCTGCGAGGTTGTACGCACGCGAAAGCCTGGTGATTGAGTCAAGAAGGACGACAACATCTTGACCGAGCTCGACCAGACGCTTGGCGCGTTCAATCGCCAGCTCTGCGACAATTGCGTGATCCGATGCGGGACGGTCAAAGGTCGAAGCAATAACCTCGCCCTTGACGATGGAGCGCATATCGGTCACTTCTTCAGGACGCTCATCAACCAGAACAACCATGAGGTGAACCTCGGGGTTATTCAATTCGATTGCCTTGGCAATCTGCTGAATAACCATAGTCTTGCCGGCCTTCGGAGGCGAAACAATCAAACCACGCTGTCCCTTACCAATGGGGGCAACCAAGTCGATGACGCGAGGAGTGAAGGCCTTTGCCGAAGTCTCCATTCGCAGTTGCTGGTCGGGGTAAATCGGGGTGAGCTTAGAGAACTCGCGGCGCGCCTGCGCGTCCTCAATGCTCATACCATTGACTGAGTCAACGCGAACCAGCGCGTTGTACTTCTGGCGCTGGCGCTCACCTTCACGGGGTGCACGAACCGCGCCTGCGACAGCGTCACCGGGACGCAGTCCCCAGCGACGAACATTGCCGAGGGTGACATAAACATCGTTAGGCCCGGGGAGGTATCCGGAGGTACGAACGAATGCGTGGTTTTCTTGAACGTCCAAGATGCCCGCAATCGGTGCAAGATTTTCTTCGGAGACCGGGGCTGACTCGCGACGCTCGCCACGCTCCACGCGTTCATTGCGCTCGCCGCGTTCACGACGGCCCTCTCGTCCGCGTCCCCGGCGGCGTCCTTCGCGATCACGACGGGAACGATCGCGGGCCTCGGGATCATCACTATCGGGAAGGGCAATCTCAATGTGCTGCGCCGGCGCGGGAGCACTTTCCTCTTCTTCGTGACGGGTCGGGGTCGGCAGATCCAGGGTAACGGCCTGCGGTTCTGCAGCTTCACTAGAGACAACGCGACGACGACGGCTCTTTCGCGGAAGGCCAGTGTCGTTCGATGAACGCTCTTCCGAGGCTGACTGCGAAACAGGAGCGGGCAGTTCAATATTGATCTGCGGGGCCTCGCTCGCTTCCTCACGCGCAACGCGACGGCGACGCGAACGCGGGGCCTCTTCTTGCTTGGGCGCGCCACCTTGCGCAGCGCTGAGCGCCTCAATCAGCTGTGGCTTACGCATTGCAGAAACACCTTTAAGGCCAAGTTCGGTGGCCATGGCTTTGAGTTCCACCAACTTCATGCGCGAGAATTCGCGCTCTTGGGTGGTCACATCGTTGCTCAACTGATAATCCTCACATGCATGGTCTCACAACAGACCAGGTGAACTTCTCAATCAACATGAGATGAATAGAAAGGACATGTCCCAACAGGAACACGGAAGAATTTCCACATTTGGAGATCGAAGGATTTCCTTCAGTGCGATAGTAGCAAGCAAAACACGTTTTCTCACTACTTTCACGCAAGCAGTATTGCTCTGCGCGCTAAATCACACAAAAACGCATCCACCGTTAATCTTTGAAAGATTGCCTCGAGTAATTTGAAGACCTGACGTGGCAAGTTTCAAAGGACGCACTGCCCACCCTGCTGCCTGAGCGTCAGCTTGAACCTTGGGATCAATACTTTCAAGACTGAGCACTGTCGGTCCCGCACCAGAGATCACCGCTGCTTTACCAGCACCACGAAGCCAAGTCACCAAGGCATGAGAAGGTTGCATTGATTGACGTCGGTAGTCTTGGTGCAGGCGATCTTCCGTCGCAGCCATGAGCAGTTCATGAATGTTCCTTCCCGCACCAATCACATGGTTTTGCCCACTGAGGACTGCAGCCAGGATTCCAGCACGTGAAAGATTAAACTTTGCATCATCGAAGGGGACCTGCTGCGGAAGCACTGCACGTGCTTTCGAGGTTGCCAGCTCAAAATCAGGGATAAAGGCAACGGGTTCAATCGGCGCCTCCCCCGAAAGACGCAGCATGCCCGGCAGCTCACCATCCATCCACGAAATCGTCACTCCGCCAGAGATAGCTGGGGCGACGTTATCCGGATGGCCTTCCATCTCGGTCGCAATCGAAAGGATGTCCTCCGCAGTAAGCGCCTCGGGATCTCCAATAAGCGCACGAGCAAGCCCAAGACCAGCGACGATTGCCGAGGCAGAGGAACCTAGGCCTCGAGAATGAGGAATCCGGTTCATACAGCGCATCTGGATACCAACCTGCGCAACGCCTGCTGCCTCCAAGCCCATACGCAGCGCCTGAACAACGAGGTGGTTTTCGCCTTCGTCGAGGACGCCTGCCCCTTCACCCTCAATAGTCACGTGGGTTGCCCCGGCGGTTGCATGGACGCTCACCTCATCCCACAGGTCTAAGGCAAGACCGAAGGAATCAAAACCGGGTCCGAGATTGGCCGAGGTAGCGGGAACGCGAACAGCGACGAAATCTTGAGTGATGCGCATGGAGGGTCACTTTCCAGAATTTAGATATCCAGGAGCGGGAAGATTGCGGGTGGGACATGGGTGTTGAGTTCATTCACCAGAGCCTCGACGAGGCCATGGGCGCGGTCTCGCGCGATTGCCTGGGTTGTCAGGGTCGCAACGCTTTCTCCTTCAGTATCCCCCGCTTCGATATCGATCCCCTGTAGCGACACTTCGAGTGAGGAACACACCCGGCTTACAGACTCACTAACACCTGAAGCCGTCGGAATGCTCAATCGAATAATGAACGGCGAAACAACACTCCAGTTATCCGAGAGTTTCACAGGCAACTCATCTTCTTCACGCATCGCCCCCAGTCCATTGAGACGGTCACGTGCTGCGGCAACAATGTCCCCCAAAACAGCCGAGGCCGTCGGGAAGCCACCTGCCCCGAGGCCTAGGAAAGACAATGTTCCCGCAGCTTGGGCATTAACGAAAACACCATTCGCGGGCCCATGAAGAGAGGCGAAGGCATGATCAAGAGGAACAAAAGTCGGCTCAACCCCTAGACGAAGGACAGGCTCGCCTGCCTCCTCGTCATATTGAGCGCGGGCAACAAGCTTAATGACGTAGCCCAGACGTTCAGCTAGTGCAATGTCATCGGTCGACAGCGCGGTAATCCCCTGACGCGGCACGCTCTCAACACTGACCCAACGTCCAAAGGAGAGAGAGGACATAATCGCGCATTTTGCTGAGGCATCATAGCCCTCAACATCGGCGCTGGGATCAGCCTCCGCGAAACCCAATTCCTTGGCCTGAGCCAAAGCTTCGCCATAGTCCGCGCCCTGAGTGGTCATTTGATCAAGAATAAAGTTGGTCGTCCCGTTGACGACTCCAGCAATCTGGCGAACCCGATCTCCGCGTAGGGATGAGGTCAAAGCCCCAATCACGGGAATTGCACCAGCAACGGCGGCTTCGAAGTAGAGGCGGGTATTCGCCTCGCGGGCAGCAGCAAAAAGCTCGGGCCCACGAGAAGCAATAAGAGCCTTATTACCAGTAATGACTGCACTGCCATTCTTCAGGGCAGCCATGACATACTCATAAGCCGGATCGACCCCGCCGATCAATTCAACGACGAGGTCTTTCCCCGCAATGACTTCATAGGGATCAGTCGTTAGCAATGAAGAATCAATGGGGAAGGCGCGCTTGGCGTCTAGGCGTCGAACGAGCACAGATTGAACCTCGAGCCGCGTACCCAAACGACGTTCATACTCATCCGACCACTGTTGAAGAAGGTGAATCACATGAGCGCCAACAGTGCCTGCACCCAAAACTCCAATACGGATCGTGGATGGTGTCGTATTCACATTTCCTCCTCTTGGGGGCCAAATCGGCACGTATATAAAGTCAGCTGAAATTGCTCGTGGACCAGTGACGAGTCTACTGTGCACACCCCCTGAAGGCACAGGCTCATCAAGTGATGAACGACTTGCAGCGCGCTCAAAGACTAAAAAGGACTTTTGTCCTACACTATGAGTGATCGGAGCGACAAAAGTCCCAGATTGTTAGACATGGCATATACACAGAACAGGCATAAAGATGCTGTCCATGCACCAAGTGCGAGAGACTATTAGCAGATGCCCGATACGGCACCAAAGATGAGGCCGATGCCTTATCAACCGGAGGTTTTCAGTCCGAAAGCCACGGCAACCGAGAAGAGGGAACATGACTGATCAGCAGACCGCCGACGTCACGACCGACGCCTGGGACGGTTTCGTCAAGGGCCATTGGTCCGAAGCAATCGACGTGCGCGACTTCATCCAGCGCAACTACACCCCTTACGAAGGAGATGCCTCCTTCCTGGCCGGGCCGACCGAAAAGACCCTGCGCGTCTGGGAGACGCTCGAAAAGGACTACCTGTCCAAGGAGCGCAAGGTCCGCATCCTCGATGTTGACACCCACACCCCCGCCGATATCGACGCTTTCAAGCCCGGTTACATCAGCGATGATGACGACGTCATCGTCGGCCTGCAGACCGATGCGCCTCTGAAGCGTGCAATGATGCCAAACGGCGGCTGGCGCATGGTTGAGACCGCTATTAAGGAAGCTGGCAAAGAGGTCGACCCCGAAGTCAAGAAGATCTTCACCCAGTACCGCAAGACCCACAACGACGCGGTCTTCGATATCTACACACCTCGTATCCGCGCAGCGCGTTCCTCCCACATCATCACCGGTCTTCCCGATGCATACGGCCGTGGCCGCATCATTGGTGACTACCGTCGTGTTGCACTGTACGGTGTTGACCACCTGATCGAGGAGAAGCAGAAGGATAAGGATCGCTACGCAGATCAGCCCTTCTCAGAGCACTGGGCACGCTACCGCGAGGAGCACTCGGAGCAGATCAAGGCTCTGAAGAAGCTCAAGAAGATGGCAGCCGACTACGGCTTCGACATCTCCGGCCCCGCTCGCAACGCACACGAAGCAGTGCAGTGGACCTACTTCGGCTACCTGGCCTCCGTGAAGTCCCAGGACGGCGCCGCAATGTCGATCGGCCGTCTCTCCGCATTCTTCGACTGCTACTTCGAGCGCGATCTTAATCGTGGAACCCTCACCGAGCTCGAGGCCCAGGAGATCATCGACTCTCTGGTCATCAAGCTCCGCATTACCCGCTTCCTGCGCACGATCGATTACGATCAGATCTTCTCCGGCGACCCCTACTGGGCAACCTGGTCGGATGCAGGCTTCGGCGAAGACGGACGTACCTTGGTTACCAAGACCGCCTTCCGTCTCCTGCAGACCCTGCGTAACCTCGGCCCCGCACCCGAGCCGAACATCACCATCTTCTGGGATGAGAAGCTCCCCAAGGGCTACAAGGAATTCTGCGCACTGATCTCGATTGAGACCTCCTCCATTCAGTACGAATCCGATGAGCAGATTCGTGAGCACTGGGGCGATGACGCAGCCATCGCATGCTGTGTTTCCCCCATGCGCGTTGGCAAGCAGATGCAGTTCTTCGGCGCCCGCGTGAACTCTGCAAAGGCTCTCCTCTACGCCATCAACGGTGGCCGCGATGAGATGAGCGGAAAGCAAGTCATGGAAGGCTACGAGCCCATTAAGGGTGACGGCCCGCTCGACTTCGACGAGGTCTGGACAAAGTACGAAGAGATGCTGGACTGGGTTGTTGGCACCTACGTCGAGGCCCTGAACATCATCCACTACTGCCACGATCGCTACGCCTACGAGGCAGTCGAGATGGCGCTGCACGATTCCGAGATCATTCGCACCATGGGTTGCGGTATTGCTGGCCTGTCCATCGTTGCTGACTCCCTGTCCGCTATCAAGTACGCGAAGGTTTACCCGATTCGCGACGAAACCGGACTGGTTGTCGACTACCGCACCGAGGGAGACTTCCCGACCTACGGTAACGATGACGACCGTGCAGACGATATTGCAGCAACCGTCGTTCACACCGTCATGGATAAGATTCGCGCAATCCCCATGTACCGTGATGCAATCCCGACCCAGTCGGTGCTGACCATCACCTCGAACGTTGTTTACGGTAAGGCAACCGGTTCCTTCCCCTCGGGCCACCAGAAGGGCACCCCCTTCGCACCCGGTGCAAACCCCGAGAACGGTATCGATACCCACGGCATGGTCGCTTCCATGCTCTCGGTCGCCAAGCTCGACTACAACGACGCACTGGACGGCATCTCGCTGACCAACACCATTACCCCTCAGGGCCTTGGACGTACGCGTGACGAGCAGATCACCAACCTGGTTGGCATCCTGGACGCAGGCTTCGTCCCCGACGATTGCTGCGCCGTCGACGCCACCAAGGGTTACTGATAGAAACAAGTCTTAGGCAAACGGAACACCGCTTGTCTATCCGGCCCCACCCGGAAGAAAAGGAGAAATGAAATGGCAACGAAGACCTACGAAGAGCGTCTTGCTTCCATGAAGGCCGCCCGCGAAGAGCGTGAGGAAGGCGCTGGTCTGTACCACGCCAACATCAACGTTCTCGACCAGGCAACCCTCGAAGACGCAATGGAGCACCCCGAGAACTACCCGAACCTGACCGTTCGCGTTTCGGGCTACGCAGTGAACTTCGTGAAGCTCACCCGCGAGCAGCAGCTGGACGTGCTTTCCCGCACCTTCCACCACTCTGCCTGAGCGTAGATGACATGAATGGGGCGCTGGCCGCAGGGCCCGCGCCCCATTCATTTATCTGGCGGATCACGAAATTTTTCTCATTTTTCTATCGTTCCTCTAGGTAGGAACCAACCTTTGGGTAGTAATCCACGGAGCACACAATGACCTTGACTATGAGCAGCGCTGAGCTACTTCGCGATCAGGATTTCCAGGCACCTACGGCCCGAACAGCCGGCCAGGGTGTTGAAGGCCTGGAAGAATTGACTGACCTTGAACGTTCGGATCGCTTGGCTCGAATGCGTGAAGGAACCCTTGGTTCAATCCACTCTTGGGAATTGGTCACTGCCGTTGACGGCCCTGGAACCCGCATGACGGTCTTCCTCAACGGCTGCCCGCTTCGCTGCTTGTACTGCCACAACCCAGATACTTTCCTCATGAAGGATGGCGCTCCCATTTCAGATGAGGAGCTTCTGAATAGGATCCGCCGCTACCGCAGGGTTTTTAAAGCGACCAACGGAGGAATTACGCTTTCCGGTGGCGAGGTCCTCATGCAGCCCGCATTTGCCAAGCGAATTGTCCTAGGCACAAAAGCCATGGGGATCCACACCTGCATCGATACCTCCGGTTACCTTGGCGCCAACTGTGACGATGAGATGCTGGACAACCTTGATCTTGTCCTTCTGGACGTAAAGTCTGGCTTCCCCGAGACATACAAGGAAGTCACTGGCCGTGACCTCCAGCCGACCATCGACTTTGGTGATCGCATCGCCCAGCGGGGCGGTCCGACCAGAATTTGGATCCGCTTCGTCTTAGTGCCCGGTCTGACCGATGACCCGGAAAATATTCGTCGAGTCGGCGAGATTGTCTTGCGTTGGAAGAACGTGATCGATCGAGTTGAGGTCCTTCCCTTCCACCAACTTGGTTCGGATAAGTGGAAGAGCTTGGGACTCGAATACAAGCTGGAAGACACGAAGCCGCCATCGCCCGAGGCAACAGATAAGGTTCGCGATTACTTCCGCACTCTAGGCTTCGAAGTCCACTGAGAAACCGCTGACTAACAAAAGTTTACCGCCCCTAGAATCCATTCCAGATTCAGGGGCGGCTACTTTGTTCTCACGAGTGAGGTCAAAGTGCTTTATGCGTGTAGGTGCGCATCCAAGGCAGCGTGCGGATCTTCACCCTCATGTAGCTCCCGGATCACGCGAGCAGGATTACCCACGGCCAAGCTATAAGGCGGCAGAGAACGCGTGACAACCGATCCTGCTCCGACTACCGAGTCATGGCTAATTGTCACCCCCTGGCACACTGTTACCCCGCTTGCCAGCCACACATTATCTTCAATAGTGATGGGCTCAGCACTTTCCCATCCTGCCCGACGAGGCCCGTGTTCCAAGGGGTGAACGGGAGTCAACAACTGACAATTGGGACCGATTAGAACGTCATTACCGATACGGATTTCGGCAACATCGAGAGCGGTCAAGCCATAGTTCACCCAGACGCCCTCGCCGATATGGATATTAAATCCGTAGTCAACGCGAAAAGGCGGACGAATTGTGACTCGCTCCCCCACGCTGCCGAGGATCTGCTGAAGAAGATAGTGCGCAATATCAGGGTCTTCTGGAAGTGCCTGCTCGTAGAGTTTCAACAGACGCTGCGCGCGCTGCGAAACCTCAGCCATTTTCGGGTGATCCCCGATATACCAATCCCCTGCGAGCATTCGCTCCCAGTTATTACGCCCATCAGCTTCGAAATTTCCATGCTGGCGCATCAGCTATCCCAATTCCGCAATAGCGCAAGCAACAGTTCCATCGAGTAGCGGTCCGAACGCGGATCCTCAGGATGCCACTGAACGCCAAGAATTCGGCTATCAGGATCCTCAACGGCTTCGATCACACCATCACTGCTACGCGCGCTCACCTGCAGCCCATCTCCCACGCGGTCAATACTCTGGTGATGCGCTGAACTAACCGTGAGTTCATGGCCAAAACCGGCACGAATCAGGACCGACCCTTCATCTACGGTAACCTGGTGGCGCGCAAAACGCTGGTCGTCAAGAAGAGTCGGGCTCTCATGACCATCCATGTCTTGAATCAAGGTACCGCCATAAGCAACGTTAATTACCTGATGCCCGCGGCAAATTCCAAGAAGCGGAATATGGCGTGCACGGCACAACTGGACTAACGCGATTTGTCGCCGGTCACCTTCTGGCCAGTGCTGACCTTCTCTGGGGTAACCAGAATCCATGCCGTAAAACTCGGGAGCGACATCTGGTCCTCCCAAGATGATCACTGCATCGGTTCCTTCAACAAGCTGCTCGGGCGAGCGAGGATCACTATCAGCAATGTGCAGTCGCACATCCCAAGTAGTGACAGCAGTGCTGAGGACACTCCCCTGCAAAGCCTCCAGCAAGGCTTGTTCCCGAGAGGTGGCGCGGTGATCGGTCAGGGCACTGACCAGAAGGGTCGGGCGACTCATCACGTCTCCTTGAAATCACTCAGGCCAGCGTTCCCATGGGGTCCCATGCGGGCAAAACGATGGGCTCAGCATCCACTGCAGCCGCCAAGTCTTCAGGAAGTGCACTCTTAGGCACAACAACCTCGAAAACATTATCGGTGAACCATTGATCATCCATGGTGAAGAAGCCCGAATCTCCAGGCTCATCCCCCCAGGAATTCTCAACCCTCCACGCGCGCGGTTGTCCGGCCTCGTCAAGGTCTACCCCGGTAAAGAGCATCGCATGGTCCATCGCTGATTCACCCGAGCGCACCCGCTCAAGCTTCGTCGAGCTGAAATCGACATCAAAAAGGCCGTCGTAGTCATGGATACCGGTCACAAAGAAACCGAGGCCTCGATCATAGGGCTGGGAGACATCGGCACCGAACCACACAGCCTCACCAGCTGCGATCTGTGCAGCCGCAATGCGCTTAATCTCTTCAACGGGGGCATTCAGGTAGCGAATCGGACGTCCACCGACGACATTGCCCAGGTGCTCGACAGTTTCCATCGACCCCTTCGGGTTTTCAGGACGGGGATCATCAACCAGACAGATGTACTCGCTCAGGTCCACACCCACGTGGCACTCGTAGAACTCGTGAGGAGTGATCTCACCATCGCGATGGAAGTTCCCCTCATCATCACGCCACTGCCAGTTAAAGCGTACGGGCGGCTCTCCCAGGCAGACAACAAGAATCTTCCACACATCAGCCAAAATCTTGCGACGCTGAGTATCGATTTCCTCAGCGCTTGCACCGGCAGCAATGGCCTCGCGAAGACGAAGAGCACCAATGTGGAGCACTGCACGCAGACGCGCATTCATGGGACGAGAATTGGTTGATGCCTCACTTTCAGGCATGACTTCCTTGGGCACCAAGCCATACTTCATATAGACCGAAACAGCCATATCCCACTGGCCACCATCACCCAAAACATCGCCCAGCAGGAACTGAACCAGACGACCGTCAACAGGCTCGTCCGAAGTAGCAATGATGTCCGTCAGGAACCAGTTGGCGCGTTCGAACTTATCCCAGAAGAATACGTAGCTCTGAGAGAACTCGAAGTTCTTGACCCCCAGGCTTTCGCGCGCCCGCGAGCGCAGGAAGTTCAACGAGGAAAAGAGCCAGCAGCGACCAGACTTCTTCTGAGAAGTTGCCTTCCAATCATCCAAGCGGTGAGAAACAGCTGTGGAAGTGTGCTGAATCTTTTCGCGGTTCAAAGAAGCGGCTTCAATTCCAACTTGGGTTGCGGCATTCCTGGCCAGCGCGACCTTGGCGCTTTCCTCTTCGCGCAACTGCATCAGGAGGTCATTGGAGATCTCAGGCATATTCTCGTCCTCTCATTTGACTAGTACTTTAAGCATCTTTGCTTCCTCCATACTACGCTCCTGAGGGGCATCTCCTTGTTTCTGTCCATGACCAAGGAAGGGCCTGAAGTCTTAGGGATAGGCGTTCTTTCCCACTTAGACTGAACTGGTTCAGTTTCCTCTGTACAAGCACAGTGAGGTGTTGCTATGAGTTTCCATGCATCTGGTCGCGAACTTTCGTGCGAGGCCGGGGACTATTCCCTGAGCGTCGTCACCGTTGGTGCTGGGATCTCTTCCTTGAAGTGGAAGGGACGAAACCTCGTTCTTCCTCATAAGGTGACCGAAGTTGCACCCGGCTGGTCTGGAAAAATGCTCCTTCCTTGGCCTAATCGCATTGCCGATGGACGTTATTCGTGGAATGACAGGGAATACATGCTGCCCATCAATGACCGTGGGACTGGCACGGCGCTGCATGGACTTGCAGGGTGGGTTCCGTGGGAGATCGTTGACGCTACGGCATCTCACGTGAGATTAGAAACCTTTATTGCAGCTCAAGAGTCCTATCCCTGGCCTCTCACAGCACGCCTCGATCTACGTTTAGATCCAGAAAGCGGCCTAAATATTGAGCTGTCGGCAAAGAACTTAGGGGATTCTCCCGCGCCCTATGGGGCTTCTCTTCACCCCTATCTTCTGGGCGGCACCACAGCTGATGACTCGATACTGAGCCTGCCCGCCTCGCACATCGTCGATACCGACGAGAATCTATTGCCAACGGGAATCAACCCCGTCAGCGCTGCATACGACTTCCGCGTTCCTCGCATGGTTGACGATCTTTTCATCGACCACTGTTACGGCGGCCTTCAAGGGAATTGGGAAGTACGCGTGACGAATGCGCAGGGTGAAGGCGCAGCTTTGGCTTCCAATACCCCGTGGGTTCAAATCCATACAGCGGATGCCCTTGGCCGTCCAGGCCTCGCGGTTGAACCAATGACTTGCCCACCCGATGCCTTTAATTCGGGAATTGATCTGGTCTCTTTGGCCCCTGGCCAACGTCACCGCCTGTCTGTGTCCATCCGCGGACTGTAAGAGAGCATGTAATACTGAAGCGGTGTTGAGCTTTCAGGATGCGATTACTCGGGCCAGTGATTTGCCCGTCTCTCGACTGCTTCCTGATTTTCTACGTTCATGCAGTTCCGGTAGCGTATCAATTATTTCCGCCAGCGCTGGTAGTGGAAAGACGACTCTTATCCCCCTTGCCTGCACCGAGCTTCTTGAGCCTGGGCAGCGAGTCCTCGTCTGCTCTCCGCGGCGCGTAAGTGCACGTTCTTGTGCTCGTCGCTTGGCCCAGTTATTGGATGACCGCGTTGGCCACCTTGTGGGCTTTAGCGTCCGCGGTCAAAGCGAGCGGAGCACGTCGACTCGCATCGAATTTGTCACCCCCGGTGTCTTGACCCGAATGATTCACTCTGACCCAGAATTGCAGGGAATCGGTTGTGTCATTCTCGACGAGTTTCATGAACGGGCGGTCGATAGTGATCTTGCATGTGCCTTCCTGAGCGATATTCGCGAGGTTCTCCGCGAAGACCTTCGCCTGGTCATCATGTCTGCGACCGTCGATATTGACGCCCTTCGCAGCCTTCTAGCTGATTTTTCGCCTCAGGTTTTTGAGCTTAATCAAGAGCTTTATCCAGTTGATATTGTCTGGAAAACGCCGCCGCGCGGTGTCGACTATTTCCAGGGCGAGAGGGTGAGTATTCCTTTCCTCCGTCATATCGCTGTACTTGCTGTGCGGGCAATGGAACGTTATCCCGGAGACGTGCTTGTGTTTGTTCCAGGCATGCGTGAAATCTCCAAGGTATGCGAATTCCTTGAGGGAGTGGACGCGCGGGTCATTGCGCTTCACGGCCAACTGTCTCCATCCCAGCAGGATGAGATTTTTTCTCCTTCTCCTTCACGACGAATCATCGTTTCCTCCTCTATTGCAGAAAGTGCACTTACGGTCCCGGGAGTCCAGATCGTCATTGATTCAACATTGAGCAGGCATACGCGCTTTTCCCCCGCTCGCGAGGCCACTTCACTGGTCACGGTACCTTCGCCTCGTTCTTCTATGGTTCAGCGCGCGGGGCGAGCCGGACGCCTCGGTCCTGGAGTGTGCATTCGCGCTATGGAGTCCTCGGAATGGGCAATGCGTCCGCCCCATCCCTCCCCCGAAATCACAATCTGTGACCCCGTTGCGCCTTTGCTGTCTGTGGCGTGCTGGTCGCGCGCAGACTTCTCCTCTGTCCGTCTTCTTAATACCCCCAGCCGAGGCCTCGAGGAGTATGCGCGTTCCTCCCTTGAAGCTCTGGGTGCGATTGACGAGGCCGGACAAGCTCTACCCCACGGACGTTCACTTGCGCTCTCCCCAGTGGACCCTCGCATTGCCCACGCACTAAGCACGCTTGACGATGAAATTCCGCAAGAAATTGCGGCGCTTTGTGCAGCTGTGCTCTCTGAAGATTTACGTCCTCAGGGAGGCGACTTACTGAGCTGTCTATATTCACTTCCTCCCAGCGGTGTTCAAGCTGCCCGCATTGAAGAAACTGCCGGGCGTATTTGCCAGGATCCCCGCCCTATCTGGGATACACACTCACGTGCAAAAGTCGCAGCTGCTCTGGCAGATTTTATCTCTCGCGCATTTCCGCTTCGTCTTGCACGTCAACGTGAAGGAAGTAACCGCTATCTTCTTGTTTCTGGCGTAGGTGCCTCGCTTCCACAAGCTTCCGCTTTAGAGGGAAGCACATGGCTTGCAATAGCCGATCTGCAATCAACCACCGGCGATGGAATCATTCGTTCGGCGCTTCCTCTCGACCAAGACACTGCCTGCACGGCTGCAACCCATCTTCATAAATCCGTTTCGCGTTTGACGCTTGAGCATGGCAGAATCCTTGCAGTTATCGAGGAAAAACTCGGGGCTGTGACTTTGCGCAGTACCCGCGATCTCAATACTGATCGCGAAGCAGTGCGCTCCTTTGCTTTCACGGAGTTGGCGAAGATGAGCCTTGCAGATCTGCCGTGGACTCAAAGTGCGTCACAGCTACGACTGCGAATTCTCAAATGCCGGGAGTTTCTTGGAGACCCCTGGCCTCTTGTTGATGACGAACACTTCATCATTTCCTGCGGGCAGTTCTTGGCAGATCAGTGGAGTGACGGTCGTCCTCTAGCAGACCTGTCCCTGAGTGAGGCTCTGACATCCCTCTTAGCCTGGCCATTGAATAGGGACCTTGACCGTCAAGCACCAACACAAATCACAATCCCAACTGGCGCCGAGCGGCGCGTGGAATGGGATCACGAGGGGGCACGTGTCTCGCTACGTGTTCAAGAAGCATTTGGGTGGACAGAAACTCCCCGTTTCATGGATGGCCGACTTCCGCTGCGCATCGAACTCACGGATCCCGCGGGGCGTCCCGTGGCCATTACCAGTGATCTTGAATCCTTCTGGAAAGGTCCCTATCAGCAAGTACGGTCTGAGCTTCGAGGCCGCTACACCAAACATCATTGGCCTGAAGATCCCTTCTCGGTTGCTCCGACAGCACGAACGAAGCGCGCATCGATGAGATTAAAGTGAAGCGTCTCACCATCACCGCTTGCTTGGAATGATGTTGTTTCAGCTTTCGTTCTAGGAGGTAAGAAGGATCGCTCCACTCAGTAAAGGAGATACCGTGGAGAACTTTGACCTCATCGTTGTTGGAGGCGGGAAGGCCGGAAAGTCACTGGCGATGAATCGCGCCAAAAAAGGCTGGAAGGTTGCACTGATCGAACGACAGTTTATCGGCGGCACCTGCATTAACGTGGCGTGTATCCCCACTAAATCCTTGGTCGCCGCAGCGCGCCGTATGGAAGACACTCGCAGCGACGCGACTTTTGGTATTGAAGGCACCGCTGGCGCTTACATCAACGTAGAAAAACTGCGCGCACACAAGGAAGGTATCGTCTCGGCAATGGTTGCCGCACACGAGAAATTCTTCGCTGCACCAGGAATCGATTTCATGCGCGGAAGCGCTCGTCTTTTGGACGCGCACAGCGTTGAAGTCAAGCTTGAAGATGGAACACTCCGTCAACTCCATTCCGATCGTGTCCTGCTCAATCTGGGAACCAGCCCCGCACATCCTCCAATTCCCGGACTTTGGGAAGCTGGAGCATGGGATAGCGAGGATATCCTGCGAGTGGAAGAAATTCCCTCATCCCTTGTCATCATTGGCGGCGGATACATCGGCATCGAATTTGCATCCATGATGACAAGCTTCGGATCCAAGGTGACGGTTGTTGCTTCCGGCCCCCACATCCTCGACCGTGAAGATCCCGATATCGCAGCAATCTACGAAAAGAGCCTGCAGGATAGGGGTGTCACTATCCTCACTGGCGTTCTCGCAAAGTCCGGATCAAAGCAGGGCAATACGATCACCGTCGAGCTATCTGATGGTAGTAGCGTAAGCGCCGAAAAGGTGCTGGTTGCTGCAGGGCGTATCCCCAATACAAAGGGAATTGGCCTTGAAGAAGCTGGAGTGACGCTCGACCAACGAGGCTTCATTAGCGTTGATGATCATCTGCACACCAATGTCGATGGTGTCTGGGCTGCAGGCGACTGCGCAGGTACGCCCATGTTCACCCACGCCTCGTGGAACGACTACAGGATCATTCGCGAACAGATGGACGGAGTCTCCTTGGATGATCCACGGACTTCGAAGGCCGGACGCCTCATCCCCTGGGCACTGTTTGCTGAACCAGAGCTTGGGCGTATTGGATTGAACGAAACCGAAGCTAAGGAACAGGGGCTGGATGTCCTTGTCGCCTCGATCGATACTGCGGCAATTCCACGAGCAAAGACCATGCGCGATACGACTGGTAAGTGGAAGGCAATCGTTGACGCAAAGACCCACACAATTTTGGGCGCAACGCTAGTCGGTCCTCAGTCAGGTGAAGTCATCACCGCCGTTCAAGTAGCAATTGCCGCAGGCATGACCTACGAGCAGCTCCGGATGCTCCCCATCGCCCACCCAACAATGGGAGAAGGACTCAATATCCTCTTTGATTCTCTTGCCTAAGGTGGGCGCAACTTCGGCGAAGCAGCTGCGATTTCTTTAAGAGTCGAAACGGGTTGGCCCCGCAGTTTCTTAGGAAACTGCGGGGCCAACTGCGTCTATCAGACTGAGCTCACATACGTTCGGGAGCTTCAACGCCGAGAAGATCCAGACCACTACGCAAGACCTGCGTCACAGCATCATTGAGCCACAGGCGTGCAACATGGCCTTCGTCGACCGGATCATCTCCGCGAGGAGTAACGCGGCACTGGCCGTACCAGGTGTGGTAAGAGGCAGCAAGCTGCTCCAAGTAGCGAGCAACACGGTGAGGCTCACGCAGATCCGCGGCTTGTGCGACTTGGGCGGGGAACTGTGCAAGGACGCCCAGAAGATCGCTATCGGCCTGAGTATCCAATGCTGCGGGGTTAAAACCAGCATCGCGCGTGACGCCGTGCTCAGCAGCATTTCGCGCAACGTTGCGAGTACGCGCATGCGCGTACTGAACGTAGTAGACCGGGTTTTCGTTCGTACGCGATCCCAACAGATCCAAATCAATATCCAAGTTGGAATCCATGGAAACTCGAACCAGCGCATAACGGGCAGCATCCACGCCAACGGCATCGACCAAGTCGTCAAGGGTAACGATGGTTCCAGCGCGCTTGGACATACGGACCGGCACACCATCCTTCACCAGGTTCACCATCTGGCCAATGAGAATCTGCATATTGACGCCAGGCTTGTCGCCAAATGCTTCACACATCGCCATCATTCGACCAATGTAGCCATGGTGATCTGCACCCAGCAGGTAGATGGCAGCATCGGCACCGCGGCGACGCTTATCAAGGTAGTAGGCGACGTCACCGGCAAAGTACGCTGCTTGACCGTCGGACTTAATCAGAACACGGTCCTTGTCATCGCCGTAAGAGGTCGTCCGCAGCCAAACAGCTCCATCCTGGTCAAAGACTTCGCCGCGCTGACGCAGAGTCTCAATTGCAGCGTCAACAGCTCCCGAATTATGGAGCGAATCTTCGTGGAAGAAAACGTCAAATTCAGAGCGGAAATCACGCAGGCGCTGCTTGATTTCATCGAACATTAGCTCGACGCCACGCGCGCGGAATGCCTCAACAGCTTCTTCTTCGGGAAGAGTGACCGGATCGGGCTCCCCTGCTGCGACAGCATCTTCACGTACTTGCGCAGCAATATCGGCAATGTACTGGCCGCCGTAACCATCTTCGGGTGCCTCATGACCCATCGCGCGCGCATAGAGAGAACGGGCGAAACGATCGATCTGCGAACCGTGATCATTGAAGTAGTACTCGCGGGTCACCTTCGCACCCGATGCCTTCATCAGGCGCGCAAGGGAATCTCCCACGGCCGCCCAGCGTGCACCACCAAGGTGAACCGGACCCGTGGGGTTGGCGGAGACATACTCCAAGTTAATGTGCAGGCCCTTCATCGATTCGCCACTGCCGAAAGCGCCACCGGCCTCGACAATGGTGCGGGCAAGCTCGCCTGCAGAGGCGGCGGCAAGACGAATATTGATGAAGCCGGGACCAGCGATTTCGGCGCTGTCAATACCCTCGAGTTCATTGAGGTCATTAACGAGGACCTGCGCAAAGTCACGCGGGTTCATTCCCGCCTTCTTTGCTAATTGCATGGCAATATTGCTGGCCCAGTCGCCATGGTCACGGTTACGAGGCCTCTCAACCTTCACCGTCTCGGGGAGGTCTGCGGGCTCGAGAGCCAAGTTGCCCTGCTTGATCTCAGCAAGCAAAAGGTCGTGGATATGAGATGCAAGTTCTTCTGGAGTCACCATTTAAGGGTAATCGTTTCGATTGCTCCCATGCCACAGAGAAACTCTGTGACACCTCACAAAATCTGGAGTAAAGTTCGGTTATACGAAGATTTTGATCTGTGGAGATAGAAAATGAGTAGTCGCCGTCTCAAGCAGCATCGACTATTTGCCTTGATGGGTCCAGCATTTATTGCAGCAATTGCCTATGTAGACCCCGGTAATGTCGCTGCGAATATCACTGCGGGTGCCCGCTACGGATATCTCTTGGTATGGGTGCTTGTTCTTTCGAATCTCTCAGCCATGCTTGTCCAATACCTCTCAGCAAAATTGGGCATTGTCACTGGAAAATCACTCCCTGCACTTCTTGGTGAACGCCTTCGTCCGCACAATCGAATTCTGTTCTGGGTCCAAGCGGAAGTCGTCGCAGCGGCAACCGATCTCGCTGAAGTTATTGGTGGAGCAATCGCACTCAACCTTCTCTTCGGAATTCCCCTCTTATGGTCCGGCGTCATCATTGGTGCCGCATCCATCGTTATCCTGCTCTTTCAAGGACACCGCCAGAATATTTTTGAAGCAGTGATCATCGGGATGCTTGTCGTTATTACTGCAGGATTCTTAGCGGGGCTTTTCTTCGCGCCCCCTCAGTGGTCTGAAGTTGCAAGCGGGCTGATTCCCCGATTCAAGGGCACCGACTCAATCTTGGTCGCAGCCTCGATGCTCGGCGCAACTGTCATGCCGCACGCGATTTACCTGCACTCTTCCTTGGTCAACGACCACCACACAGATCCGGAAATCGAACGACCCCACAAGCGTGCGCTTCTTCGCGCAACTCGTCACGATATCTTGTGGGCACTGAGCATTGCCGGAATCGTCAATATCGGCCTACTCCTTCTTGCTGCCTCGGCTTTGTCTGGAGTCGAAGGAACCGACACCATCGAAGGCGCCTACCACGCGATCGCAAACGCCCTGGGCGGCACCGTTTCCACCATCTTCGCTCTTGGCCTGCTGGCCTCGGGTCTAGCATCAACCTCGGTGGGTGCCTACGCGGGTTCAGAAATCATGAACGGTCTTCTCCACGTGAACGTCCCGCTGTTGGCACGCCGCTTGGTAACGATCATTCCGGCCCTGATCATCTTGGGAATGGGAGCAGAACCAACATGGGCATTGGTGCTCTCACAGGTCGCTCTTTCCTTTGGTATCCCCTTTGCCATTGTGCCGCTCATGTATCTGACGCGAAACAAGAAGCTCATGGGCGAATATGTGAATAAGCCGCTGACAATCGCAGTGGCATCTGTGATTGCAGCGGCAATTATTCTTCTCAATATTCTGTTGGCCTATCTGACCATTACCGGTCAGGGCTAAGCGACAGCACCCAATCGGGTATTAGTACGCATCCATCACTGCGATGCGACGCTTGTGACGCTCATCCTCGCTGAAAGGCGTTTCCAAGAAGGTCAAAACAAAGCGGGTGGCATCTTCCTTCGAGTGCTGACGAGCCCCGACGGCAATAACATTCGCATTGTTGTGTTCACGGGCAAGCACGGCGATGTCTTCGTTCCATACCAGTGCCGCACGCGCGCCCTTAACCAAGTTGGCAGCCATCTGCTCGCCATTTCCCGAACCGCCAATGACTACCCCCAAAGAGCCGGGATCAGAAACAACACCTTCAGCGGCTTCGATACACATCTGCGGGTAGTCATCGTTGGGATCATAGGTTGTTGCACCGTGATCGATAACCTCATACCCCGAATCACGAAGGACCTTCACCAGGTGTTCTTTAAGTTCGAATCCGGCATGATCAGTTGCAATATGGACGCGCATGTAAACTTCCATTCACGTTGAAGAGAGGGAACCCCTTCATGATACGGCCTGATCCGGGGATCTACTAGCGTTTGAGCTCGGGCTAAAGACTGATAAACTGAGGCGGTTGCCCCGATAGCTCAGTGGATAGAGCGTTCGCCTCCGGAGCGAAAGGTCGCAGGTTCGAATCCTGTTCGGGGCACTTTTCGCGCCACAATGATGGAACGCACCAAGAGCACCGCAAACCACGCGCCAAAAAGCAAGGCATCAACGCGAGGCGACAAAAGCGTCGCACACCATGCTCCAAAAGGAACTGCGCACACAGCCGTGCAGCCAACGATCAATGCGGGGCCAAGGCGGACAAGGCCTCGTCGATAATTCGTTACTGTTCCACTGAGCGCACCCGGAAGCATCACAACCATCGACACTCCACGCGCACCTAGGTCAGACATGCCCAGTAGGGTCAGTCCAGGAATCGCAACTCCTCCCCCACCAATTCCCAACAAACCGGCAAGAAAACCACACAAAGTTCCCAGCAGGAACAGTGCTATTCCCACCTGAAGTGTTATGTCGAGGACCCCCTCGCGAGCAGGAACATACACAACCTGGATCACAATCAATGTCACAACGAATGCGACAAACCCCCAGCGCAGAACAGCCTCAGACAGTCGCGCAAGCATCCACGTTCCCACCTGTACACCGATCACCATACCCACTGTCATCAAAAGCGCAGGAATCCAGGCGATTCTGCCGACAGCGGCATAGGAGATCACCCCAGAAATGCAGGTTGGAACGATGGCTAGCAAACTTGACGCCGAGGCCTCGCGCTGAGAATAGCCAACCGCCATGAGCGCGGGGATAATGACTGTTCCACCACCAATTCCAAACAAACCTGACAGTGAGCCTGCAAATAAACCGGCAACGATCAGTAGCGCGACATCACGCGCACGCTGGGACATTGAACCTCCTTGATGAACTCCATGATAGGCACGCCGATCGGATAGGAAGATACTCACTGCCCCGTGCAGCGCCATAGCCTAGGATAAGTGAGGCGATATGCCAACCAGATTCACTGTCAAGGAGTTCTTGTGGAATACCCACTGTGGTCTCTGCTTCCCTTTGTCGCAATGCTCGCATCTATCGCGGTATTGCCACTAATTCCTGCCACCTCACACTGGTGGGAGCGCAATTCCTCTCAGCTCACCGTCGCGCTAATCTTGGCAGTTCCGACGACACTGTGGATGTTCTGGAAGGCCGGCAGCGCCCCCCTGATTGACACGGGGATTGAATACTTCCAATTCATCTGCCTTTTGTTTTCGCTCTACGTGGTCTCGGGCGGCATTCACCTCGCCGGTGACATTCGGGCAACCCCCCGGAACAACACAATCTTCTTGGCAATTGGTGGCGTTCTCGCATCTTTCATTGGAACAACTGGCGCGGCAATGCTGTTGATCCGTCCCCTGCTTGCCACCAACCGCGAGCGCGTCAACAAGGTCCACACCGTTCTCTTTACGATCTTCATCGTCGCTAACTGCGGCGGTTTGCTGACCCCTCTGGGTGACCCACCACTCTTCCTTGGTTTCCTCAACGGTGTTCCTTTCACGTGGACGCTGAACCTATGGAAGGAATGGGCATTCGTCCTTGGGATCCTTCTCCTCTCGTACTATTCGCTTGATCGCCTGTACTACGCAAGCGAGCCCAAGGCGGCCATCGAAGAGGACAACGAGGACATTGAACCGCTGCGCCTACACGGTGCAATTAATCTTCTGTTCTTCGCAGCGATTATCTGCTCCGTTGCCTTCCTGCCTTCATGGGATGCCGAGGCCATCATCGAAGGTCACGCGCACGGAAGCGAGTTGGTTCCGTGGCGTGAGGTCGTCATGCTTATCGCAGCTGGGCTTTCACTGACTGTTGGCAATAAAAAGGTCCGCTACGAGGAGAACGCTTTCCAGTGGTCCCCCATTGCCGAAGTTGCTGCACTCTTCATCGGCATTTTCGCCACGATGGCCCCCGCACTGCGCGTCCTCGAAGAAGTTGCGCCTTCTCTTCCCCTCAACCGCGGAACTTTCTTCGTCTTCACGGGTTCCTTGTCCTCGGTCTTGGACAATGCTCCGACCTACATGACCTTCTTTGGAATGGCAAAGACCTTAGGCGGGGACGGGACGCTCATTGCCGGAGTTCCCGAGGCCTATCTGATCCCGATCTCCTTGGGTGCAGTTTTCTGCGGCGCTATTACATACATTGGCAATGGTCCGAACTTCATGGTCAAGTCCGTGGCCGAGGCCGACGGCATCGAAATGCCCAGTTTCGGTCGCTACATTGTGGATTCATTCATGTTGCTTGTTCCCGAGCTTGCAGCGATGGCAATGATTTTCATTGGCAGTGGTTGGGTCCGCATCGCAGGTATCGCAGTGGCCGTCGTGTTGGTGGGGATTTCATTCTGGCGAATCGCACGCGCCCGTACCATCGAACTGGCAACCCGCACCCAAGGCATTGATGCCTAAGCGGTTTAGGCAACACCGTCGTCTATTCGGCATTTGCCGGTGCAATCGGATACCACTGGCCTCGTTCTTCAAGAACTTTGCGAGCCCTTGTTGGATAGTCCGTGATGATTCCATCAACGCCAAGATCTAGCAGACGATGCATCTGTTCTTCCTCGTTGACGGTCCAGACGTGCACGGCACACCCCAAGGCGTGTGCCGTAGCGACAAAGCGGCGATCGACAACTCGAATCACCCCCATTTTTTCAGGAACTTGAACCGCCCATACCCCTTCAAGAGGTCCTGGGACAAGGAGACGTCTGGCAGGCTGTGCGAGCTGTGAAGCTGCAACAAGACGAGTAACCGCGCCGACTCCTAGAGAGGTGACCAGACGCGGCTCCAAACGACGCAGGCGACGCAGCCGTGATTCGTCAAAGGAAGCGACTAAGACACGTCCAAGCGCATCATGTTCATGGATCACTTCGAGCAAAGGAAGCGCAACTTCCTCACTCTTAGCATCGATATTGAAATACATGTCGGGGAACTCATCCAAGGCCTCGGCCAAGCGGATCATTCGCCCACCATCAACACCGCGCAATTCACGCAGCTCGCTCCAGTTCATCTCACGGATTTTGCCGCTTGCTGAATACGTGCGATCAACCTCGGGATCATGGTTGAGAACAACCTGACCATCGGCGCTTAAATGTGCGTCTGTTTCAACGTGATAGACCTGAATATTACGTAGCGCTTCAAAAGCTTCTGGGGTGTTCTCAGGTCCTTCTGCTCCCCCGCCTCGATGCGCAAGAATAATCGGTCCGTCGCCCACAACCCGATACATGCTTAGCACTCCTTACCGATGTGGACCGCTTTATGGTCCGCCATCCATACCTCCGGGTCAACCGGTTGATCTGAAGAATTGTGAATCTCAAAGTGAAGGTGAGGTCCAGTAGACCAGCCATTTGATCCAACGGCTCCGATTTGCTCGCCAGCTGAAACCTGTTGGCCGACCTTGACTTTAATATCCTTCATGTACTGGTGAAGGTAAGCAGAATAGAACACGCTTCCATCACTTGCTGTGTGACGAATTGTCACAAGAGCTCCAGAACGAGAATTTTCTGAAACCTCTGTCACCTGTCCAGCAAATACCGCGTGAATTGGCGTGCCAAGCGGGGCAGCCATATCAACGCCTTCATGCATGAGCAAGGTTCCCGAGACGGGTGAAATGCGCATCGAGAAAGGCGAGGTGATTTGGTAGGTGCCCTCTTGAAGAGGCCAGTAGATCGTATCCGCCTTCGTCAAAGTGCGCGTACCGTCAGCCGCACCGCCCCCATCGCCGACGCACTGAACCATGAGCGGCGAACGCACCCGCGATCGCGAGGCGGCATCGACCTGCGCGTTGAGGCCGGAAGAAAGCGAAACGGCCTCAGAATCAGAGGCCCACGATTGCGAGCCAATTGCTGCGCCGAACTGACGCGAAGGAATAGAGATTGAAACGTCGGGACGAAGAAAACCACTGAGCGGAACCGCGATGGTCATTGCGCCTAAAGAAAGAAGAACACTGGAACGCACAAGAAGTCGACCGGCCCTACCGCGCTTTCGTCCCAGAGGTTCAGCAGAAGGAATCTGAGCAACATCAACCTGCGCACGCTCCGCGCGCTCGTGGGCGCGCTGGCGTCGCGTGGGTAAGTTCGGTGCTGGTGTCGTCATAGCTTTTTAATCATCCCAAATATTTTTCACTCACGCAGGTACTTGTGTCCTAGCGCTCATGCTTGGCGATGACCCCCCGGAAGCGAATCGCGTTGAAGTGCATCGCGAACCTCACCGACAAGACGCTCAAGAATATCTTCAAGGAAAAGCACTCCTTGAACGTTTCCATCCTTCCCAATAACCTCTGCGAGGTGGACGCCCGCACGCTGCATATGGCGCAGAGCATCTTCGACCTCAGCTTCCATAGAGACCGCTTCCATCTTGCGGATTCTCCATGAAGTCACAGGTTCGAATCGCTCGGCACCCTCGGCATACAAGACGTCCTTAAGGTGAATATATCCGCTAAGCACTCCGGAGTCGTCGGCAACGGGGAATCGCGAGAAACCGGTACGTGCGACTTCCCTCTCGACGTCCTCGGGAGTGCTCTCAGCACTCAAAATCACCAATTCGCTCAGCGGAACCATGACATCAGAGGCGTTCTCAGTAGAAAACTCTAGGGTTCCAGAGAGCAAGCCCAGATCATCATCAATCATTCCCTCTTGCTGAGAACGCTCAACAATTGTCGCCATCTCTTCAATAGTGAAGGTCGCAGAGATCTCTGACTTTGGTTCAACTCCCGCCACGCGTAAGAACCAATTTGCCAGGTGATCCATAGCGTGAATGATCGGGCGAAGGACATGGCCGATATTGACCAAAATCGGCGCAAGGACCAGAAGAAGACGCTGTGGATTCGCAATTGAAAGGTTCTTCGGAACCATTTCACCGAAAACAACGTGAAGGAACAGCACTAAGACCAAAGAAAAGGTGAAGCCAACAACGTGCACCCACGAATACGGCAGCCCCCATTTTTCCATCGGTCCCTCAACCATTGCGGCAAAAGTTGGTTCAGCAACCACACCCAAAGAGGTAGAAGCTACGGTCACGCCCAACTGACAGATCGCCAGCATCAAGGACACGTGCTCTAAGGCAAAGAGCGCATAACGCGATCCTCGAACTCCTTCTTCAACCAAAGGTTCAATCTGGGAGCGCCTGGAGGAGGTCGTCGCAAATTCGCCGGCGACGAAAAAGGCATTCATCGCTAGTAAAAGTACGGTAAGAACCAAAGCAAGGGTGCTATTCACAGGAGTACCTCACCTTCGGCCTCGTGAACGGGCGGGACAACGCTCACCTGCATGACGCGCCTACCCATCATCTGGATAACCTCGAGCTGCACGCCAGCGACAACGCATCGATCTCCAACCTGTGGGATCGTTCCTAGCTCAGTCATAATCAGGCCTGCAAGAGTGTCATAGGGCCCATCATCAGGAAGAAAAATCTTAATTTTCTGCGCGAGTTCATCAATCCGCAGGCGCCCCGGAACAAGGTAGGACCCATCGGGACGAGGACGAATACCTAGGCGACGTTGATCGTGCTCATCGGCGACATCTCCAACGATCTCCTCGACGACGTCTTCGAGAGTGACAATTCCGGAAACACCACCGTACTCATCAACAACCACTGCCATCTGCAAGCCTTCTTCACGCAACTGAACCAAAAGGGTTGCCAAATCCAAGGTCTCAGGGACGCGTGGGGCATCAGCTAAAAGAGAGGAAGAAAGGACCGGAACCTCATCACGCTTTTCACAGGGAACCGCAACAGCCCTGCGCAATGAGACAAAACCAATGATGTCGTCGCGATCCTCACCAATCACAGGGAAACGAGAGTGTCCAGTTTCATGCGCAGCACGGACGACATCAGAAGCATAGGCATCATCGGGAATCGTGTGAAGAAGCCCGCGATCTGTCATGACATCCACGGCAGTAAGTTCAGTTATGCGGATGGAATTCGTGAAGAGCGAAGCCGTCGAAGTATCCAATGTCCCTTCTTGAGCCGAGTGGCGAACCATCGCAGCTAATTCTGATGCCGATCGTGCAGATGAAAGCTCTTCTTGGGGCTCTACTCCCAAAAGACGCAATATCCCGTTGGCGGAGGAATTCAGGACGACAATTACCGGCTTGAAGATCACAGTGAAGAGAGTGTTAAAGGGGACAATGCGTCCCGCAGTCTTCAAGGGATGGGCCAGTGCCAGGTTTTTCGGAACAAGCTCGCCAAAAACCATGGACATAACATTGATGATGACCGCCGCGACTCCCACTCCAACAGCCGAAGAAATAGCAGTGGATAGCCCGAGGCCGACTCCCGCCTCGGTGAGAAGATCCGCGAGCGCTGATTGCGTTGTATATCCCAAGAGAATGGTCGTTAAGGTGATGCCAACCTGCGAACCCGAAAGTTGAGTCGAGAGGTTCTTAATGGCTTGCCCCACCTGGCGTGCCCGGGCATCACCCGCAGCTGCACGACTTTCAACGACGGCCTGGTCAAGGGCAACAAGAGAAAATTCTGCGGAAACAAAGATGAACGTACCCGCGGTGAGGATCACTCCTAAAAGGAGCATTGCGATATCAAGAAGCACGCTGGCCTCCCACCATTTGGTGGTGAACACGCATCGAACTTTGGTCAGGGCAACAACTGTCACTATCCATGGTTGTTCCAGTCTATCTGGACTCACCCATCTTCGAAGTGTGAGAAAGGCCCGCGTAGGAAAGGGCATTCTGGACGTGAGGGCCTAAAATAATGTCAAGACTCACATGGCCGTGTTCAGGGAAAAGGATGGTGTAACGGTGGCGGATTCCCCACGTTCACACGAATGGGTTCAACAAATGCGTCAGCAGTGGTTGACCGATCCACTCAGCGTCGATGCGTCTTGGCGCGCCTATTTTGAGGGCGATACCGTCCCGGCACAGCTCCATCGAAGCCAGGCTCCTCTCCCGACTCAGCCCACCGCCGTTGTCAGTGCCGAGGCCGCTTTGGCCGCTCACGAGGACAATCCGGCAACGGAGCAGCCGGAACTTTCGGTGACCCGCTCCGATCTTCCTCCCGCTCCTCCAGCGCAATCCGCCCAGGCCTCGTCACCCTATGCACGTATTCACCACACTTCCCCGGTTGCCTCGTCTTTGTCAGAGCAGGCAGAAACCCAAGACGAACTCCATGTGTTGAAGGGCATTGCTCGAGCAACGGCGCGCAACATGGATGAGTCACTCACCATCCCAACAGCAACTTCTCAACGTCAGATTGCGGCAAAGATCCTCATTGAGAATCGATCAGTCATCAATGCGCACCTCGCACGCACGGTTGGTGGCAAGGTTTCATTTACCCACCTCATCGGCTACGCGATTGTCGAGGCACTCTGCGAAATGCCGCAGATGAACGTCCGCTACTCACTCAACGATGGCAAGCCGGCTATCGATGAGCGCGCACACGTCGGTTTTGGACTGGCGATCGATATCCAGCACGCAGGTGAACGCCGTCTTGTTGTCCCCGTGATTCATCAGGCCGATACTCTCACCTTCACCGGTTTCGTTGAGGCCTATCAGGACATCATTTCACGCGCGAAAGCTGGCTCACTCAGCGCTGAAGACTACCAGGGAGCGACGGTTACCCTCACAAATCCCGGAACCATTGGAACGACAACTTCCGTTCCGCGTCTAATGAATGGTCAGGGTGTCATCATCGGCGTGGGCGCAATGGATTACCCCGCGGAATTTGCGGGAGTTTCTCCGCGTAAACTTGCCCTTTTGGGCATCGGCAAGACGATGTTCGTCTCCTCTACCTACGACCATCGCGTAATCCAGGGCGCTGCTTCAGGAGATTTCCTGCGCCTCCTTGATCTCAAACTCAGTGGACGCGACGGTTTCTACGACCGCGTGTTTACAGCGCTTCATATCCCAGTTCCTCCCTACACGTGGGAAGCGGACTTCGAATACGATCTGGAGCGCGAGAAGGGCAAGCCCGCTCGTATCGCCGAACTCATCCAGGCCTACCGTTCACGAGGCCATTTGGCAGCGGATACCGATCCCCTGGCTTATCGCGTCCGCCGCCACCCCGATTTGAACCTTTCAACCTACGGCTTGACCGTGTGGGACTTGGATCGTTCATTCCCCACGGGTGGCTTCGGTGGAAGCGAGCAGATGCTGCTTCGCGATCTGCTTGCCCGCCTGCACGATACCTATATTCGTTCTATCGGTATCGAATACATGCACATTCAGGACCCGAACCAGCGACAGTGGGTCCAAGAACGCATTGAAGGCCCTTTCGAAGCGCCTTCCTCTAAGGAACAGCGCCGCATTCTTTCGACCCTCATTCACGCTGAGGCTTTCGAAGAGTTCTTGCAGACAAAGTACCTGGGCCAGAAGCGTTTCTCTCTGGAAGGCGGGGAATCACTGATCCCACTTTTGGACGAGATCTTGAATAAGGCCGCACACCACGGGATCCACGAGGTTGCCATTGCAATGGCTCACCGCGGGCGCTTGAATGTTCTGGCTAATCTTGCTGGGAAGAGCTATGCCCAGATTTTCTCCGAGTTCGAAGGAAATCAGGATCCGCGCACTGTCCAGGGGGCCGGCGACGTCAAGTATCACCTGGGTACCGAAGGCGTATATTCCTCTGAAGACGGCGTAGCAACGAAGATTTCTCTTGCTGCCAATCCTTCGCATCTCGAGGCCGCTGACGGCGTTCTTGAGGGCATTGTCCGCGCGAAGCAAGATGTCTTGGGCGATCCTGATTTCCCCGTGGTTCCACTGCTCATTCACGGCGATGCTGCCTTCATTGGTCAGGGTGTCGTTCAAGAGACTCTGAATATGTCTCAGCTGACCGGCTATCGCACTGGCGGGACCATTCACGTCATTGTCAACAACCAGATTGGTTTTACAACCGGTCCGGCTTCGGGTCGTTCAACGCGCTATCCAACCGATTTGGCCAAGGGCCTGCAGGTCCCGATCTTCCATGTCAATGGTGATGATCCCGAGGCCGTAGTCCGCGTGGCTGCATTGGCTTTGGATTTCCGCGAGACTTTCCACAAGGATGTCATCATCGACATGACCTGTTACCGCCGTCGCGGTCACAATGAGGGCGACGATCCCTCAATGACGCAGCCGGTCATGTACTCGCTCATTTCAAAGCTTCCGTCCACCCGTGAGGTCTACATCCGTAACCTCGTTGGCCGTGGTCAGTTGACCGATGAAGAAGCTCGCGCGTCGATCCGCGCATACGAGGCCGAGCTCAGCGAAATCCTTGAGCACACCCGTGAACACGGTTGGGCCCCGCAGCAAGAACACCACTCTGAGGATGATCAGTGGCAAGTTCCCGAAAGCCAGCTTCCCGGCGCGGGAATGATGATTGGCTGGTCTTCGGCAGTCAGTCCCGAGGCGCTCGAGCGCATCGGTGACGCCTACGTGAATTTCCCGCCTGATTTCACCGTGCATCCCAAGCTTGAAAAGCTGTGCCAGAAGCGCCAGGAAATGGCGACTGGTCACGCCCCAATTGATTGGGGTTTCGCGGAGCTCCTGGCCTTTGGCACTTTGTTGATGGAGGGAACACCTATTCGTCTCTCGGGCGAGGACGCACGACGTGCGACATTCGTCCAGCGCCATGCAGTTTTGCACGATCATAAAGACGGTCGTGAGTTCACTCCCCTACACTTCCTTACTCCCGACCAGGCAAACTTCGATGTTTTCGATTCGCCGCTGTCGGAGTATGCGGTATTGGCCTATGAGTATGGCTACTCCATCGAGCGCCCCGAAGCCCTGGTTTTGTGGGAAGCGCAGTTTGGAGACTTCGCAATTGGCGCTCAAACGGTCATTGATGAGTTTGTTTCTTCTGCGGAAACAAAGTGGGGACAGCGTTCTTCCTTGGTCATGCTCTTGCCGCACGGCCAAGAGGGGCAAGGCCCAGACCATTCATCTGCACGAATCGAGCGATACCTGCAGCTTGCCGCAGAAAACAACATGTGGATCGTTCAGCCCTCTACTCCGGCGAATCACTTCCACATGCTGCGCACTCAGGCCTACAAGCGGCCTCGTAAGCCTCTCATCGCTTTCACTCCGAAGCAGCTGTTGCGTCTGCATGCTGCCTCATCGCGTCTCAAGGAATTCACTACTGGCTCCTTCACTCCCGTGTACGGCGAGGTCGATTCGCGGGTGGAAACAAACCGCGTGTCGCGAGTGATTTTGTGCTCGGGACGGGTCTACTACGACCTGATCCATGAGCGGGAAGAGCGCGGTGCATGGAATACGGCGATTATTCGCGTTGAGCAGCTCTATCCGCTTCCCACTGAGGAGCTCCGTCAGGCTCTGTCTACATTCCCGAATGCCGAACTTCTGTGGGTCCAAGATGAGCCGAAGAACCAGGGAATTTGGCCTCACTTCGCACTGAATTTGTTCCCCGAGCTAGGAATTGCGCCAACTCTGGTTTCCCGTCCAGAGAGCGCAACGACCGCCGCCGGGCGAGCAAGCTTGCATCGCGAACAGGCCGCGGAGCTCATGCGCCGGGCCTTCGCATAGGGGTCATCATGCGAATCTGTATTATCGGTGACGAACTCATTACCCCCATGGGAGATCCCCGAGGCCTAGGTTGGGTTGGCAGGGTATTGGCACGTTCCGAGTTCCCTTCTCCGCCAACCGTCATGACCTTGGCTGTTCCGGGAGAAACGACCTCGCAGCTTGCTGCACGCTGGGAGGATGAGGTCGTGTATCGCTTTGCTCCCGACGAGCCCTGTGCGCTGATTATTGCTGTTGGATGCAGTGATATTCCGGCCGGAATTTCAACTCCACGATCGCGACTCAATTTGGCGAATATTACTGACCGAGCATCAACTTTGGGGATCCCTTCGATGGTCGTTGGCCCGCCTCCGCTTGCCGGTGTGCAATCCTCTGCAGTGAAAGAACTTTCACTGTCGTGTCAACAGGTGTGTGAACGCAGAGATATCCCCTTTGTTGATACCTATACTCCTCTCGTCGCTCATGACCAGTGGTTTGAAGATATGGCGTCTTCATCCGTACGCAGTGCCCGTGGGGCATCGATGCCCGGACAGTCTGGCTTTGCACTGATGGCTTGGCTGGTTCTGCATCAAGGATGGTTTGAGTGGATTGGCGCTCAAGAAGCCGAATCCTAAAAATCCAGCGGAGATAAAACTGTGGGGTCCGATGCGATGCACCGGACCCCACACCCGTTTAAAACACGGTTCAGGCGTTAGGACGCTTGCCGTGGTTCGCGCCGTGCTTACGACGATCGCGACGCTTACGACCCCTCTTCGACATTGTCGTCTCCTCTAAAACTGAGATATCCAACCTGTACAGTTTTTCACACGCACAGCGTTTCTCCAAACAGAGAGCACCCTGCGAGTCGAAACTCACGATTCTGTCGAGCTCCAGCTCACCGTCACGCAAGTCTTGGAGACAATCCGTGCTCGAAGAGACGCAGGCGCGGGTTCATCAAGACAGTGTGCCAGTAGCGAGCGAACATAACGCTCGGTGTACATCGATTCCTGGCAGTGGGAACAGCGTGAAATGTGTTCAAGCAGCTGCGCGCGCAGAGCGGGAACTTTCAGGCAGTCAGTCGTGATGTGCTCTTGGCACTCCTCTCGGTCAAGAAAGTCGATGACCTCATAGAGGTGGTCATGTAACTCCTGACAAGCGCGATGATCATCAATCTGCATGGTGTCCCCCAATACCGTATTCCGCTGCAAGTTCCGATAGGCTGTCGCGAAGATTCTTTCGCCCGCGATGAAGCCGCGACATGACTGTCCCAATAGGAATGTCAAGCATCTCGGCAATTTCTTTATAGGCAAACCCCTCAACATCAGACAGAAGTACGACCACACGCTGATCTTCAGACAGAGCTTCAAGAGCCGAACGAAGCTCAGCTGACGGAATATTATCCAGAGCTTCGGCTTCCGCCGAGACAAGCCCCTTTTCGTCGTGTGATGCAGCCGCTGCCAGCTGCCAGTCCTCAACGTCTTCACCACCGCTACGCTGTGGTGAACGCTGAGCCTTGCGGTACTGGGTAATGTACGTGTTCGTCAAAATCCGATAGAGCCAGGCCTTAATGTTCGTTCCTTGCTGATATTGGTGGAACTTCGTGTAGGCCTTCATAAAGGTCTCTTGCACGAGATCTTCTGCGTCGGCACGATTGCGCGTCATCCCCAGCGCCGCACCGAAGAGCTGATCGACCAGAGGCAGGGCTTGTTCGGCAAAAAGCCGGTCCTTTTCCTCTTGACTGATTTCTTGTGTATCACTCATCGATGTCAAGGCTAATCGCGAATACCTAGGATGGGAAAGCGGACGCGCAAAATCAGGGCGAGGCTTGTGCCTTCCCCTGACCGATGGGCGCTGCGCCACTCTCACATCGCTTTGCATATCCACATCAACGCCTGCGATAGCTAATTATTCCGCTCCGTATTCCACCCGCAGCCAAAATTGCCCATCTTTGCGACGTGGAAACCGGTGTACCTGAGTATTTTTTGACACAATAGAGTTATGTCTATTCTTCGCGGTATCGCTCGCCCCTTGTTGGTTGCACCCCTTGCGCTAGACGCATTTGACGCCTTGATCCATCCCGATCAGCATGCAGCTAAACTCGAAGGGCTTCGCCCGCTCTTCAACAAAGTTGAGGATTCGACACAGATCGACGACATCGATCCCTACCTGCGTTCCGCCGCACGCATCAGTGCTGGCGTAGCCTTGGCTGCCTCCGTCACTTTCGCAGTCGGTAGAGCCCCTCGTACATCGGCTGCACTCCTGGCAGGGATCGCTCTTCCCATGGCGATTATCAACCATGAGGATCGCACTTCCCTTGGTCTGAAGCTTGCAAATTGTGCAGGGCTTGTTTTTGCGGGGATGGACCGACGCGGTCGCCCAAGCGCTGCCTGGCGTCGTGATGAGAAACGCCGCGCGCTTTCTCAGCAGGCGATTGCAGCGGGCTCTGGACAGTGAAGCACTGGGACGCGCCGTGCGTACACGAGCCACTCAACACTCAGGTTGAAATCCCAGGCTCAAAATCTCAAACTGCCCGGGCTCTCTACCTTGCAGCGACCGGTTCTTCGCCCTGTACCATCCACGGACTGTTGCGTTCCCGAGATACAGATCTCTTTGCCGATGCCCTAGTCACCTTAGGCGCGCGGATCTCATTTATTGATGAGATGTCGGCACGCGTGATTCCAATGGAAATCCGCTCAGCTACCGAAGAAGAACGGCAGATCGACTGTGGCCTCGCGGGCACTGTGATGCGTTTTCTCCCTCCCCTGGCTGCGCTCTCCCCTATCCCCACGCGCTTCGATGGCGACAAACAAGCCTATGCGCGCCCTCTCGGCGCACTTCTCGATGTCCTCGAAAATCTGGGGGCACACATCACCTATCACGGGGAGCACGCTCACCTCCCCTTCACCATTCAGGGGCCCCTGCGCTACCACCCCGGTACGATTACCGTCGACGCCTCGGCCTCTTCTCAGTTCTTTTCTGCAATGCTGCTCATCGCTCCCCTCCTTGGCGGAGCCATCATTCGCAGCGAGCAAGAACTGATCTCTCTTCCCCATATCAACATGACCTTGGACATGATGCGGGCAACCGGAATTACCTGGTCAAAACTCAGCGGAAGCGAGTGGATGATTGAGGAAGGCAAGCCCACGGCCTCGGAAATCAAAATCGAAGCAGACCTTTCAAATGCGGGTCCCTTCTTGTGCGCGGGAATCCTTAGCGGCGGAAGTCTTGCTATCCCTCATTGGCCTGTGAACTCCACACAGCCGGGAGCAATGTGGCCAGAACTTTTTGAGCGCATGGGGATTGACACCCGATTGCTTGTCGAAGGAAGCGAAAACGGCACCTTGCTTGTCGACGGCCACGGCCCGGGCACTTTCCAGGGGATCACCTGTGATATGTCCGCAATGGGCGAGATGGTTCCAACCCTTGCTGCGCTCCTGCTCTTTGCACAAACTCCATCTACTCTCAGCGGAATCGCGCACCTTCGCGGGCATGAGACTGATCGTTTGGAAGCCATCGCGGACTCCATTCGATCCCTGGGCGGCTGCGTCGAAGTTCTTGACGATGGCCTCACAATTAAGCCACGCCCTCTTCATGGCGCCAAACTGCGTTCCTTCGCCGACCACAGGATGGCAACTTTCGCGGCAATCGTTGGATTGGTGATCGATGGGGTGAGCGTGGACGATATCGCGTGCACCTCAAAAACTCTCCCGAATTTTGAATCTATGTGGCAGAGCATGATGGAGAATCGAGGCGCAAATGTCTAGACGCGATATCGGCACCGATGACCCGCGCGTAAAAGTTCGCCCCGGGAAGCGCTCGCGGCCACGTACAAAAGTTCGCCCTGATTGGGGTAACAAGCCAATCGGTCAGGTGATCGGTATTGACCGTGGCCGCTACCTGGTTCGCTATGAGGATATCGACCTGCGCTCTGTTCTTGCCCGCGAGCTTAAGAAAGGAAGCGTTGTCGTTGGTGATCGTGTCCGTTTGACCGGTGATCTCAGTGGCCACCTTGACACCTTGGCCCGGATCGTTGCTGTAGAGGAAAGAAGCAGCGTTCTGCGCCGCTCTCTTGAGGACGCTCCCGATCAAAAGGGAGAAAAAATTATCGTTGCAAACGCACAGATTATGGTGATTGTGACGGCTTTGGCCGATCCTCCTCCTCGAATGGGAATGATTGACCGCTGTTTGGTAGCCGCTCACGAGGCGGGGATGCGCGCCGTTCTTTGCCTCACGAAAGCCGATCTTGCTCCGGCCGAAGAATTTCTTCGCGCGTATGCGGATTTTGACCTGACGACAGTGGTGACCTCGGTTGCGGCTGGCGATCAGGGGCTTGATGAATTAAGAGAGCTTCTAGCCGGGCATTTTTCCGTTTTGGTCGGCCACTCCGGAGTTGGAAAATCAACACTCATTAACGCGCTGATTCCCCAGGCCCAACGCAGCGTGGGAATGGTCAATCAGGTCACCGGACGAGGTCGCCATACATCAACCTCCTCTCGAGCCTTCGAGCTTCCCGGTGGCGGCTGGATTGTTGATACCCCCGGTGTGCGTTCCTTCGGACTCGGGCATGTCGATACCGACGATGTGCTTGGCGTTTTCCCCGATGTTGCCGAGGCTGCGCAGTGGTGCCTCCCGCTGTGCACGCACCTCGAGGATGCCCCCTCATGTGCACTGGATGCGTGGGCGCAGGGGCGCGAACCCTTCACTCTCCCTTCCTCCCCTTCCGAGGCCGAGGCAGAGCGCCAGAGACGTACTTCGCAGCTTGCTTCCGTTCGTCGCCTTTTGGACGCGGTTGCAGGAGCAATGCGCGTTTCGAAGGCTGCACGCTGATCTCGAGGTAATTTTTCTGGTGCTGCTCCAAACTGACTCAAAATGCCGGCGGGGCGGTTCATACTAGGCACATGCGAATTCTTCACACCTCCGATTGGCATTTTGGCCGTAGTCTCCACGGTCAAGATTTAGGCGACGCACGCGCTCTTTTTTCTCGCTGGCTCATCGACACCGTGAAGACGCAGAATATCCAGCTGGTTTTAATCTCTGGCGATGTCTATGACCGAGCTATTCCTCCCGTCGGTCAGATCAATGAAGTGATGAGCCTTCTTGAAGAACTTAGCTCTATCACTCAGGTATTACTCACATCAGGAAATCATGATTCCGCGGGGCGTCTGGGAATGTATTCGCACTTCCTTCGCGGAAATATCCAGGTGTGTACACGTGTTGAAGACATCGGCACCGCCCGCGAATACCTCGGCACCGGTGACGATCCAGGAGTTTTGGTCTACCCGATCCCCTACCTTGAGCCCGATTTAGTCCGTTCAGCGTTATCCCCCAGTGATCAGCCGCTTGAACGCAGCCATCAGGCAGTAATGGATGCAGCAATGCGGCGTATCGGCACTGATCTCAAGCAACGGCGCAGTGAAGGGGATTTGCGCCCAGCTGTGGTGATGGCCCATGCCTTCATTGTCGGTGCCGCACCTTCGGACTCTGAGCGCAACATTGAAGTTGGTGGTGTTCCTTCAGTCTCAGCCGAAACCTTCGAAAACTTTGGTGCTGATCCCCAAGCACCAACTCCTGGGCTAAGTTACGTTGCTTTAGGACATTTACATCGGCCTCAAGCTATCTCCTCTTCTCAAGTACCTATTCGCTATTCCGGTTCACCCATTGCCTATTCATTTTCAGAAGCTCCTGGGGATAAAAGCGCAGTCATCATTGATACTTATCCGGATATTAAAAAGCTCACGCCACATACTCAAAGGGTTGAGATTTCTGGTATTTCAATGCCTCTTACGCTCTCAACGGTTGATATCCCATCCGCGCATCCCCTTGTTGTCCTCACGGGCTCAATGGATTCTCTTCTCGAAAAAGCAGCACAGATCGATCGGGAATCCTATGTGTCTTTGACCGTTACCGATAATGCACGACCTCAGTCAATGGTTTCCCGTCTTCGCGCTGCGTACCCACACGCGCTCTCGATCATCCACGCGCCAGCACATACACCCATCCTGTCAGCGCCCGGGCGGAACCTTGCAACGATGGATATTCGTTCAACCCTCGCAGACTTTTTCTCTCAACAGGGTGGACAGCCGGTATCAACAGAAGAAAGTAACGTTATCGATCAGGTTGTGAACAAGGTGAAAGAAGACCTCCAATGAAGCTACTCACTTTGGAACTCAGCGGGATCGGCCCATTTGCGTCACGTCAATTTATTGACTTCCAGCATTTCACCGACGCGGGACTCTTCCTTTTACGTGGAGCAACCGGTTCTGGAAAATCGACACTGATCGATGCCATCGTGTTCGGACTCTACGGAGATGTCGCAAGCGGAAACGACGGGGCGAAAAACCGACTACGTTCGCTGTATTGCGCCCCAAATGACCCCTCTTATGTGGAAGTGGTTTTTGAAGTCTCTGCCGGGATTTACCGAGTTCGCCGAACCCCGCAGTATGTCAAAGAGGGACGTGCAACCCCGGTCAATGCAACAGTGACTTTTGAAAAGGTAACTCCCAGCCCTTCGGATCCCTCTGGTTTTTCAACACTTGAAGCCCTGAGCCGTTCCATCCCCGAAGCGCAATCAATGATTACCGCGCTCATCGGATTAACAAAGGAACAATTCCTGCAAACTGTTGTTCTTCCACAGGGACAATTTGCGCGCTTCCTCAGTGCAAAATCCTCGGATAGAGAGAAAATTCTCCGAGATATTTTCGGTACCCAGTATTTTCAAGATCTGCAAAATGCTTTTGTCGAAGAAGCAAAGTCAGCAGATGAATCCATCACGCGGACACGCCACGATATTTTGAGTGCTCTGGGAATGCTACAGAGCCAGATCACCGACTCTTCCCTGGGCGAGTCTCTTTCCGATGAGCTCACGAAGCTGAGCGAAAAACTTGAAAGTACCGGTGAATATGAAGAACTAAACGCAGATCTGCTGAAGCTCAGCGGGCACCTGAATGATGTATTGAAGAAACAGCGCGATGATGCCCAGCACAGTCTTGACAGTGCTCAGGTTCTTCTTGACCATCGAAACGCGGAGTTGACTGCAGCCCAAGACCTTCAACAACGTTTCAATGAATACAAGCTGTTAACCACCCAGCAGGCCGCACTTCTTTCACAAGAAAGTCAGATTGATTCCCTCACCGTCAAGGAAGCGCATCTGCGAAGCCTCGAGCCTCTCAAAGCTCCCCTGCAGCAATTCGACTCTGCAAGGTCAAAACTTATGCAGGCCTCGTCCGCTTTAGAAAAGTTCATCTCGCTCTCTGAGCGGATGGATGGAGCACTGTTCGATACGACTCAGGCCCATGCCGATTTATCCGCGGGAAAGAATGAACTTCTTGCTGAGTTTGAGAAGGTGAGCAACGCAAGCCATGTCCACCAGCAATTAGTCGATGCACGCATGGAATATGACCAGCTGAGCGCCCAGGAAATCCAGGCACGTCAACTGATCGAAGAGCTGAAACAGCGCTCAGATGCACTGCTTAAGACCCGAACGGAACTCAGGCAGAAAATTGAATCCAGCCAAGAGGCGCGTTCTGTCCTTGCTTCCTCATCGGCTCAGCTCGACGCATTGAACCAACGCGTCGATGCGGCTGAAAGAGCCGATATACTGCGTGCTCAACTCATCGGTCTTGCTGAGGAAATCCAAAAAGCGCATCGGACTGCCCGCGAAAGTGGCATCGCTGCTCTTCTTGCACGCGAGACATGGCTCCAAGAAACTGCTGCCTCGCTGGCTACCGAACTCGAAGAGGACACCCCCTGTCCCGTCTGCGGCTCAACCTCGCATCCCGCCCCAGCACAATCGGATAGCGACAATACAATGAGTCGCCAGAGACTCGATGAGCTTGAGGCACTTCGCCAAGAAGCCGATAAACTTCTTCATGAGCTCAGTACCCAACGCTCACAATGCGTGGCGCAAATTGCCGCACTCAATGAGCAAGCTGGATCAGACAGCAAATCCCTACGCATTCAACGAGATACCCTTAGGCAAAGCATTGACCAGCTCAACGCTCTGGCAGAAAACTATCAGGCACTGAGCGCAGAATTTGAAGCTACTTCAGAGAGCGAAAAAGAAATCCTGAGTGCGCACGCATCAACGCAAGAAAAACTCACAAGCATTAACTCACGAATCCAAGAAGTCAAAGCTCAAATCAGTACATTCGAAGCATCCCTCACCCAAGCTCTGGCGGACTACGCCTCGCTTGAAGAGTGGAAAGAGGCCCTTGAGCGCAAGCAAGATCATCAAGACGCTTTTTCTCAAGCTCTCAACGACTTCGATCAGGCTGCACAGCTTGTCCAGAGCAATCAGCAATACCTCAATACCGCGCTCTCAGAGTCCGGATATAAAGATGAGCATATAGACCTCAATCAGATTCGTGAAGAGCTCAAAGACCTTCCTCAGTTGGAGGGACTCAGCGAGCAGATTCGTCACTATCGCCAAGAACTTCATACGGTTCAGGCACGTTTGAATTCGGAACGTTTTTCTGGCTTAGAGACGGCAGAAATCCCAGATCTTAATGCATGTGAAAGCGCACGAGAAGCGGCACGAGAAGAAGAACTCCGCGCTAGTTCCACCCTTGCTGACATCCAAGCACTCACAAAAGGTATTCACCGCTCAGAAACCCAGATTCGCTCAACGCTGGCCGATCTACGTCAGGTGCTCAAAGAAGGATATCCTCGCCTTCGACTTGCCCAGCTTGCAAGTGGAAACGGCCAAGCCAGCATCCATCGAGTACCACTGAGTTCATGGATTCTCATGTCTCGTTTTGAAGAATTGATCTCGGCTGCCAATCCGCGGCTAGCAGAGATTTCACACGGACGCTACGAACTACAACGCAGCGATACAGACCCAACACGATCGCGTAAAAACGGCCTAGGTCTGGTGATCTTCGATCATGAGGCTGAAGATACTCGCACCCCTTCAACTCTCTCGGGTGGAGAAACCTTCTATGTCTCCCTGGCATTGGCACTTGGACTCGCAGACGTGGTTATGGCCGAAAGCGGCGGCATCATGCTTTCAAGCATGTTCATCGACGAGGGCTTCGGTTCCTTGGATCTCGACACCCTCGACATCGTGATGGCACAGCTCCTAGCCTTGCGTCAAAGCGATCGATGCATTGGTGTCATCAGTCATGTCGATGAGATGGCACGGCAAATCGCAGACCAAATCCAGGTCACATGGAAAGAAGGCCAAGGCTCAACCCTGAGCATCAGAGGGCACTAGCCGTCAGCGCATCTGACGAAGAATACGGATCACGTCCTCGCGCTCTTCCGGGGCGTACCATTCCATGCTTTCATCCCACAGGCTTGCGACAGCTTCGTCCGCCTCGTCCTGAGTCTGTGCGTCAAGGACTGCACGAACCTTCTCTGAAGCATCTGGATGATCGATAAAGTAAGCGGCAATATGGCTTTCAACTGGAGCGCAAGGCTGTGTCTGAGCAACCTCACCATCGTAGGGTGCAACAGAAATACCCTCGATATCTGCAGCGATAATGCACCGACTGAGCGCACCCTGTTCATCGCGTAGTAACGCCAAGGAATCGAGAGCAGCTAAATCGCGCGCATCGTCTTCAGCAAGTTCTAAATCTTCACCGCGCAGCGAAGAGGAAAGATCGACACAGTAGGCGGGTCGGGGCGCCAAGTTTCCCTCTTCCAATTCACGAGCAAGAACAGGGTAATAGATTCGCATAGCACCAGTTTATGCACGAAAGTGCGTACTGTCTTAAGGCACCCGCATCCACCCAAAGACGTGTCAGACAAGAACGAAATGACATTAACTGAAACAAAGCGGCAGTAATCAAATTGACACGTGTGACATTGTCCGAACTTAATCGATCGCCCCCGATTTCACCGAAGCGGAATCAATAGGCTTTCATCTGCACAAATAGCTCAAAAGTAATCGCTTTACAGACTCCAAAAATCCCGAAAAAAATGGCATGATTGAAGGCATGAATCAACGATTCCTCACTCTCGCCGAGGTCGCCGAGACACTCAACATTACGCTTTCCGCTGCGCGCTCACTGGTAAATTCCGGCGAGCTACCAGCCATTCAATTGGGAGGCAAGCGCATGTGGCGTGTTGAAGAATCCGTCCTCGAAGAATTTATCCAAACCCAATACGAGCATTCACGTGCACGCTTAAGCCATAGCGCATAACCCTAGGAGATGTTAGATGTGGGCAGAGATTTCTCTGCCCACATTTTCATGCGAAGGGCGCATAATCCTAGATCTTTTCACGGCGAAAAGAAGCTCATCCACAACCCTAAATCTGGATGTTTTCCCATCGGCGACTGCACATTTTCTCAATTTTTGCTGAGATCGAGAAGATACTTATTTTATTGCTACTGGCACATACGTCTACTTGAGCGACTTCACTTTCATATAAAAATTGATAAAACCAGGTATCACTCATACCTGACAGTGACTTCATTAGCCAACACCTTGTATACACAAGCATTTTATAGTTGGATTGACAGCTCAACTTAATTCCTCAAGACTCCAAGTATCCGCCCCAAAGATGAGGCGTCGCCCCCATGAATACAGCCGCCCAAGGAGTCTTGACAATGCCACGACAGTCAAGAGTACTGATCCCACCAGCAGATCACGCTTTCCGAATTAGCTGGGACCTTTCGCGAGATACTCCTGTCAATAGCCCAACAACGCTGAGTTCGTATCTCAACGCCGATAATCCTCTGATCCCGCAAGAACAAGAAATTACGAACCTATGCCAGTGGTCAATTGGACTAGCTCGAGGCATTATGGAGGTCCTTCTCCACCTCCGCCCATACGAACAGCTCCGACGATGGCTAGTCCCACCGCTCTACCAACGACTTGTCACCATCATTAACAGAGATCCACGAAGCTTTCGACGCGAGCCCTGCCACCCCATTCAATGGCATATCAGCCAAACTTCAGCAACGGTCATCGAATCCTGCGTGATCATCGCGCAAGGAGAAGGCAGACACGTCATCTCCATGCGTCTGCAGACTTTTAAAAACAGATGGATTGTCACCGCACTGGATGTTCTGTAAGGAGAGTGCAGATAAAACAGTGGCGGCATGCACCGCATGGTGCATGCCGCCATCAACATTCAGTCACAGCGGTCGATCAGCGCTTCTTACGCTTCTTTGCCGCGCGACGCTGAGCACGATTAGTTCCCTCTGTTGTCGAGGTCGTCTCACCGTCTTGATCTGGTGAAGAATAGCTCAGACGAGCAGAGGTCTTTTCCTGCCCCACATCACCCATCACGGATGCGGAACGCTCGATAGCCCGTTCTTCGGTCTCAGCAGCCTTGCGGCGCGCATCCTCACTGAGTTCAGCCTCAGATACGCCTTCTGCCTGCTCTTCGACCGCCGCGCGCTCACGAGCCTGCTCATAGGCCAGCTGGAATTGACGCGCGTAGGAGAAGATCTGCTGAACGCTTTCCTCGCGAATGCGATCCATCATCGTGTTAAACAACCGCGCACCCTCGTCCTTATATTCGACAAGAGGATCACGCTGGCCCATCGCACGAAGACCGATACCTTCCTTCAGGTAATCCATCTCGTAGAGGTGTTCACGCCACAGACGATCAACAGTTGCAATCACCACTCGTCGTTCCAGCGTACGCATCGGTTCATCACCGAGCTGCTGAATGGCCAACGGGTTGTGGTTGAGCTGCTCTTCTGCTTCTTGGTACTGCGTTTCAATATCGCCGAGGACCTCGCGCATCAAGTCATCGCGGGTTAGCGAGCCGTGGCCGCCATACTGGTCTTCAACTTCCTCAGGAGTAACCGAGGGCGGGTAGTAACCGCGCAGGGTATCCCAGAGTTCCTTGAGGTTCCATTCACGAGGCGACAGACCGTTGGTCTTTTCAGCGATGATCCCGGACACCAGGGACTCCATGAAGCCCTTCATCTGGGGCCCCAAATCTTCGCCTTCCAAAACGCGACGACGCTGGTCGTAGATCAGCTCACGCTGGTCAGTCATCACGTCGTCATACTTCAAGACGTTCTTTCGAATCTCGAAGTTACGAGCCTCAACCTGGTGCTGTGCGGAGGCAATCGAGCGGGTGACAATACGATTTTCTAGCGGCTGATCCTCGGGGTAAGCACCTGATGCCATGATGCGCTGTGCGAGGCCTGAGGAGAAGAGACGCATGAGGTCGTCTTCCATCGACAGGTAGAAACGAGACTCGCCAGGATCGCCTTGACGACCGCTACGGCCTCGGAGCTGATTGTCGATACGACGGGACTCATGGCGCTCCGAGCCCAGCACATACAAGCCACCCAGCTCACGAACTTCTTCACGCTCGGCATCGACTGCGGCCTCGGCCTCGGCAAGGGCTTCCGGCCACGCGCTACGGTATTCTTCTGCGTCAGCCTTCGGGTCCAGCCCACGAGCAGCAAGGTTCGCCTGAGCCAGGAACTCAGAGTTTCCACCGAGCATGATGTCGGTACCACGACCGGCCATGTTTGTCGCAACTGTCACTGCGCCCTTACGGCCAGCCATCGCAACAATCTGAGCTTCACGCGCATGCTGCTTAGCGTTCAGAACCTGGTGCGGAATCTTACGTTCTTTGAGCATCCGCGACAAAAGCTCGGACTTTTGAACCGATGCGGTACCAACCAAAACCGGCTGTCCAGCCGCGTGGCGTTCTTCAATATCGTCAATGATCGCTCGGAACTTGCCGGCCTCGGTCGGGTAGACCAGGTCGCCTTGATCCTTACGAATCATCGGACGGTTCGTCGGAATCGGAATAACACCGATCTTGTAGGTCGAGGCGAATTCTGCAGCTTCGGTCTCTGCAGTACCGGTCATACCCGAACGCGAACCCTCGGGGTACAGACGGAAGTAGTTCTGAAGAGTAATGGTTGCCAGGGTCTGATTTTCAGCCTGGATCTTCACGCCTTCCTTCGCTTCGATCGCTTGGTGCATACCATCGTTGTAACGACGCCCAGGAAGCACACGGCCAGTGTGTTCGTCAACGATCAGGACTTCTCCCCCGTCGACGATGTAATCGCGATCGCGATGGAAAAGTTCCTTTGCACGAATCGCGTTATTGAGGAAGCCGATCAGCGGAGTATTAGCTGCTTCGTAGAGGTTCTCGACACCCAGTTGATCTTCAACCTTGTCGATACCGGGTTCAAGGACACCGATGGTCTTCTTCTTCTCATCGACTTCGTAGTCCTCGTCGCGAACCAGAATATTCGCGATGCGAGCAAACTCCGTGTACCAGCGATTGACATCGCCAGATGCGGGGCCTGAAATGATCAGAGGGGTACGAGCCTCGTCGATCAGAATCGAGTCGACCTCATCGACAATCACGAAGTTGTGTCCACGCTGGACCATATCTTCTGGACGCTGCGCCATGTTGTCACGCAGGTAATCGAAGCCGAATTCGTTATTCGTTCCGTAGGTAATGTCCGCGTTGTACTGCTCGCGGCGTTCCTCCGGCTCCTGTCCAACCAGCACACAGCCCACGGTGAGTCCCAGGAAGTTGTAGACGCGGGCCATCAGATCAGATTGGTACTTCGCCAGATAATCGTTCACGGTCACGACGTGAACGCCCTTACCGGTCAGCGCACGCAGGTAGGAGGGCATAGTCGCGACTAGCGTCTTACCTTCACCGGTTTTCATTTCGGCGATGTTGCCTCGGTGCAGGGCGATACCACCCATGACCTGAACATGGAAGGGACGCTGACGCAGGGTGCGCCACGCTGCTTCGCGAACGGTTGCAAAAGCCTCAACCAGGATGTCATCCAAGGTTTCGCCTTCATTGAGGCGCTCTTTGAACTCCTCTGTTTTTCCGCGCAATTCCTCATCGGTGAGGGCTTCAAAGTCATCTTGAAGAGCATCGACTTGCGAGGCGAGCCGGTCGAGTTGACGTAAGGTACGTCCTTCTCCAGCTCGGAGGATCTTGTCAATAATGGACACGGGGACTCCTGGGATTGTGACCGGATGATCCGGGCGTGCGTCTAGCACACTTCTCCTAGTCTACGAATTTCCGCCGACGCTTTCGACTTCATCCCAACAACCGTGTCGTTTTTCTCTGCAAGCCGATTGTTCTGAAGTTGTTCATCAGTGACGCAATATCAACCCGACAACTGATATCCGACAACTTGGCGCGCAAGCAATGGTACGCTGTACGGGTCAGGAAATTACGCGCGTAGAAATGGGTCTATGCGCACAACCTCGCGATCTTCTCTTCTACGACGAGGAGCAGGTCCCCAGGTGCGAAAGAGTCTAAGCCATGTCCGAAATTCAATCGCCTCACCCCGACGCTGGAGTGTTCGCACACCGGAGCGCGATACAGTCGCCGGCTCCAACACTACTTTCGCGCACCGAAACAACGATGGAAGCGATCGAACAGTACATCGTCGCTAATCACTTACAACCCGGAGATCCTCTTCCCACAGAATCAGCTCTATGCGATTCGCTAGGTGTATCACGTTCATCAGTACGCGAGGCACTGCGCCAGCTCAAGGCGCTTGAGATTGTGGATGTCCAGCAAGGTCGCGGTGCTTTCGTCGGAGATATGACACTTCGCCCCTTGATCAAAACCGTTTTCCTTCGCTCCTCTACCGCTCCTGATTCTGCCGAGGCCTTGTCCCAGGTTTTGCGGGTCCGCCAAGTTTTGGATCTAGGTTTGGCAAGCGAGGCAATCCAGGCACTTCAAGGCACGCACGATGATCATCTTCATGAACTAGTCGACCAGATGATCTCGAAGGCTCAGCGCAGCGAGTTCTTCATGGACGAAGACATTGAATTTCACACCGCGCTCTTGAAGAAGATCAATAACCCCCTTGCCGAGCAGCTGGTGAATGCCATGTGGATGATTCACATGATGGCGCTCCCACAGATCCATCGAGGTTTTGAAGGGCTTCCGGAAACTGCTCGCGCCCACGAGGCCATGCTGGTCAGTGCAGAAAACGGCGATCTTGAGGGATACCGTCGTGCTGTCTTCGCACACTACGATCCACTGAACCAGGCCTTGGGTTCTTTGTCGCAAGAAGAAGCCTCATCCACTGATAAATGAAAACTTGAGGGGTGTGGGGAGCCTACCGAAGCAGGCTCCCCACACCCCTCAAGTGCGCGTTTTATTCGCCAGTTTGGATAACTGTTGCATTCAGACGCAGAACACCATAGGTCCAGCCGTGGCGATGGTAGACGACGCAGGGCTGCATTGTTTCTTCATCAACAAAGAGGAAGAAGGGGTGCCCCACCAGTTCCATCTGATTCAATGCCTCGTCAACGCTCATAGGAACCGTCTCATGAACCTTCTGGCGGACAATAATCGGACTATCTCCCAGCTGCTCCTCGCGAGCTTCGCCGACTTTCAGATCCCCCGCGCTCTTCAAGGACGTTGGAGCCCGTTCAACAAGCTCCGCTTCTTCCCCAACGCTTGCGGGAAGAACATCTAAATCGGGAGCCAGAATTTCTTCCGTGCGGTGGTGATCTTTCGCCCGATCACGCATACGACGAAGGCGCTCAAATAGCTTTCCAGCAGCAATATCAACCGCGGCGTAGCGGTCTGCAGATTCTGCCTCTGCTCGAATAATTGGGCCTTTGCCAAAGACTGTTAGTTCAATCCGCTCTGCTGTATCAGCCTGTCGCGGATTCTTCTGGTGGGTTAACTCAACATCAACCCTTTGGGCACGAGGATAAAACTGCGTAACCTTCGCAAGTTTTTCCTCGATGTATGCGCGGAAGTTCGGATGAATCTCTGCATTACGTGCAGCTACTGTGATGTCCATATTTCTCTCCACATCATGAAATGCGACCACAGTCGCGATCGAAAACCCGGCGACGTCATTGCCCCGGAGTGTCTTGAACTACCACCCCCGATCAGCATGTGATGGAAAACCATCACTGGAAGAGATGCATCGAGTATAGCAGATAACGGTGATCTGCATCATAGAGCGACACTATCGTCGCGCCCGCGCAATACACGCCCCTGCCACCCAGTTTTTTCCGCAAACACGGAATAATTCGCTCATCGTTCCACCCGTTGCAACAACATCGTCGACTGCCACAAGTCCCACATCCTGAGGAATGGGCATTGATACGTACATGTGACCGCGCCGAGCTTCTCTGCGCTTTTCTGAGTTCTTTCCCGCCTGTGAAGAGACCCAGGGATCCAACCTGCAGATATCACGAACCACTACCGGAACCGGCGCAGATAAACGAATTCCCTGAGCCACACCATCGGCAATATGGGAGGTTATGGGATGACCAAAGAAACGTCGTTTCCAACTGGATGGTGCAGGCACAATCCACAAACATGTATGGGGTTCACCCACCGCAAGCATCCCGCTCTTTCCCAGCGCATCGCCAATGCTTTTTCCGCATTCGAAAAGAAAAGGCGATAGATCGACGCGCCCGGAGTGTTTTGCGGCCAAAATAATGGACCGCATAGATCCGGAGTATTCACTCAGCGACCACAGCGGATATTCTGCCCACCCCGAATCGATAACTTCCCATGTCGGCACGAAGGAGCGTGATAACCCAAAACATTGGTCACACAAGGTCTGATCCCACGCGCCACAGCCAGCGCAACTACTGGGGATACATAAACTGGCCAACTCCCGCGCGGCCTCGTGAAAAACTCCCATACAGGAAGATCAGCACGAAAAGAAAGCACACGCAGACCGCATAGGCAATCTGTGGAGAAAACGATTCAGCCAGGGAAGTTCACGTCGCGAAGGTTCCCTTCAAGAGACTGCCATAGCGCCCCGGAACGAACCTGATAATTGCCGTCTTTCCCGCGGATCACCATCGTCGTTGAAGAGGAGCCTGCACTCAGTCGCTGAGTCCCAGTGGGAAGAGCAAGAACCGAGGGAAAACCACCGACAGGCACGGTCACCAAAGAAACTTCGTCCACCTGATCATTACCTACGCGAAGCCCCCCTTGACGCACGGCAACAACCGTAGAACGCCCTGCCCACGACACATCATCGACACCGGTAGACAAACCAGCCAGGGGTTCGGGGTCAGTGAGCGCGATCGGCTCACCACTGCCTCGGCGCTCAATTCCGGCAATCCAGGCACTCGTGGAGCCACCCACCTGGCGGAGTAAAAGTGCACGCGCGCCATCGGGAGAGATCCTCACGGCACTCACACCGCTCAGGGATTGATTTTCCGAGGCAATCGGCAAGTTCTGCCCATCAATTCGCGAGGCCCTCAGGTTGCCTCCCCGAGGAATGTCCCACACCCATCCGAAACGATCGATAGAAGGCGAATACTGCCCTTCTGACCCATCCACTACCCGCGTTGCGTTGGTTGAGGAATCGACCAAAATAAGACGATCGTCCTCACGCCAAGCTAGCAAGGATGAAGAAACTGGAGACACCGCCGGAAGCGAGGCAGATGGCGAAGGGGCAATGGGAAGAACCCGGGTCGAAACACTACGCCCGTCAATTCGAACCAAACCATTCGAGTTGAAAGCAACCGCTGAATCAAGATCAAAGGACGGCTGAGAAGGAAGCCCCGAGGAAGGAAGAACCTCTCCCCCGACATTAATCTCGACAGAATTCACGCGACCCGAGCGCTGGAGGGTTTGGGAAATCTCCCACGCCATCAACTGCTTCCCGCGGTCATCGCTGGGAAGCGTTCCGTTCAAAGACACCTTGGCAACGTGGTCGGAGAGCTCGATACCACCCGCTGAAATCGAGGTGCCCGAAGGGATTGCATTCACTAGGGCATCGGAGAGATGTGACTGGGGGCCAGCGATGAGTCCCTCGAGCATATGGGTTTCGACCCGGCGCGTGGGATACCAGCGCGGATCAGCAATCAGAGAATCGCCGGTCGCTGAAAGAAACATCAGCGAAACAAGCTCGTGCGAGGCCGTAAATGATGCCTGAGAAACAACGACCCCATCCGCAGGCGCATCAATACGCCACTGGCCATTCTCACGAACCAGGTGGAAGCGCGCTTCAAGTGAGGAAGTTTCTGCCGGGGAAAGGACACCATTTTGGTCAACAGAGCCCACGCCGGTGGCCGTGATCGATGCATTCAGAGTGTCCGTTTTCGAAGGGTCAAAAGAGTAAGACACCTTCGGCGTTGAATCCGTCGAATAAATCGTCACTAACTTATGCGGGTCCCAGGTCTGCGCGGAGGAGCTGGTTAAGAAAAGACGCGCGGTTGCGTAGTCGTCTGAAGCTCCCGCGGCACAGGCCAAGAGAAAACTGCTGAGCAAGCTTTCCGGATCCGCATCAGCCACAGGACCACCCGCTGCCAAATCAACCGGCTGAGCATTGGGGGCATCGACATCAAAAGGCGAAGGTGAGGAGGAAGTTGGCAAAGAAGTGCAGGCAGCCAGAGAAAGGCTGCTGAGAATAGCCACTACAGCAAGATACAGTCGCTGATTCATCTTCACTCCTTTTCCCACAGTTCTAAGGGATCGCTTGAAATCGCTGTCCCGACTTTCTTGGGAAGCGTCATCATGAAAGAGGATCCGACTCCGATCTCACCCCACGCAGTTAATGTTCCTCCGTGAAGAACAACATCTTCCAAGGAAATGGCCAACCCAAGACCTGTTCCTCCAGTGGTTCGTGTTCGCGCAGGATCCGCACGATAAAAGCGGTCAAAAACTCGCTCAACCGTTGCCGGTTCCATGCCAACGCCATGGTCACGTACGCGTACCGCGACAGCGGTTTCATTCGAAGCAATGGTCACAACAACTGGTCGAGATTCTGCGTGTTCATAAGCGTTCACCAAGAGATTGCGAATGACACGCTCAATACGTCGATCATCAATTTCTGCTGTGCAATTATGCGTCGGCGCATTGACAATAACCTCGACTCCCAAGCGCTGCGCAAGCTCACTGTTTGCGTTAACAACGCGCGTGACCAAGCCTCGAAGATCAATGCTTTCCGCAGCGAGGTCGACAGATTGCGCATCGTGACGCGAGATCTCTAGGAGATCAGCCAGCATGGAATCGAAGCGCTCAACCTGTTCATGAAGCAGTTCTGCACTCCGAGTGGTCACGGGATCAAAATTCTTACGTTGATCCCAGATCATTTCTTCCGCCATACGAATGGTCGTCAGCGGCGTACGGAGTTCATGAGAGACATCAGAGACGAAGCGCTGCTGGAGCCGAGAGAGCTCGTCATATTCATCAATTTTCTTCTCAAGCGATTCGGCCATGTTATTGAAGGCACGCCCAAGATTTGCCATCTCATCGCTACCGCGGGCATCACTGCTGTCAATTCGAACATCTAGATTTCCCTCAGCAAGCTTTCCTGCCGCTGTTGCAGTACGACGCACCGGTCCCAAGATGTGATAGATCAAGATGAAGGTGATGATCGGAATCAACAGCAAGAACGGAATCCCGGCAAAGATCAAGATTCCCATGACGGTGTCAATGCGTTCTTGGTCTGCTTGAAGCGAATAAACGATATACAGCTGGTGGGTTCCTGCTCGCGGTACCTGAACGTTTCTCCCCACAAGGATTGCAGGTACTCGCTGGTTCGCATCACGCGCGGAAGGAATTGAGACTGATTGCCATTGGGGATCCGTTGATCCTGCTACGGCATTTTTCATCTCTTCACTAATGACACCTAAGACCGTGGGGTCAACAATCTCATTGATCCGAAGTGATTGCGATTGCGATTGCGATTGCGAGCGCAAGAGCAGAACAGAAACCGCCCCAGTACCCGAGGCAGAAACACGTAAGGAGGTTGCAAGCTGTCGGGTTGATTCTTGGATCTGATCGGGAGTGCTGGCTGTTGACTGGTCGAAAACCGATTGCGCAGTTGAAAAACGCAAAGCCGCATCTGAAAGTACTGCGGTTCGTCGAGATTCAAAAACGCTACTGCGCAGTTGAGTCGCAACAATTGTTCCCGCAATAAGGATGAGCACCATCGACACCGCAGCGAGGTAGGAAGCCGCACGCAAAGAAGCGGAATTACGAATTGCTCTTAGAGCTTCCCACTGAGAAATACGTTCCCAACCACGCCACTGTCGAAGAGGCCGGAATAGCCGTTGAAGAAAAAGAAGTATGCGCTCCAGTGGCGCAACATGAGACTCAGGAACAGGGGGCGTCGAGAGCACTCCCCCATCTCCACCTATCATGACGAGGCGTTGCCGGCGCGGTAGCCTACTCCGCGGACAGTCACAACGACCTCGGGATTATCCGGATCGCGCTCAACTTTTGAACGTAGACGCTGGACATGGACATTCACCAAGCGAGTGTCTGCAGCGTGGCGGTAACCCCATACAGATTCAAGCAACTCTTCGCGGGAGAATACCTTCCACGGGGAACGCGCAAGAGTCACGAGCAGATCGAATTCAAGTGGTGTCAAAGGCAATTCTTGGCCACCACGATGCACGCTATGACCTTGAACATCGATGACAAGATCCCCAAGACGAACCAGCTCTTCACCACTGTCATCTCGCCCTCGCAGTCGCGCTCGAACACGCGCGACTAGTTCTTTGGGCTTGAAAGGTTTAGGAACGTAGTCGTCTGCCCCGGCTTCAAGACCGGCGACGACATCTGTTGTATCTGATCGAGCAGTCAGCATCACAATAGGCACGTCGGATTCTCGGCGAATCTGACGGCAGATTTCAATCCCATCGACGTTTGGAAGCATGAGGTCCAGAAGGACAAGATCCGGTGAAACTTCATGGAAAACATCAAGGGCTTGCGCTCCATCTGCACAATCAGCAACCTCGAAACCTTCAGCATGAAGCATGATTCCGATCATTTCGGAAAGCGCGACATCGTCGTCAACGACCAGGATCCGTGAACTCATGTAACGATTGTGTCACGAAACTGACAGGTGTGTCGAAAAGACGCGGCGAATTTTATCAACATAAGAAACGCTGAAGACTCGCTGACTACTTCCTCAGTTCTTTCTGATTAGTTGAATGCATGGCACAATATTCAGGAAGACACGTGTCACCTATATAGGAGTAATAATGTCTGATCCTCAGGGCGTTCCCACGAATGATCCGTGGGCACCCCAGTCATCTTCTTCTCAGAATCCCTCCCAGGGCTCTGTTCCCTCAACACCCCAAGTTCCTCAGACTCCTCAGGCTCAGCAGCCTTGGGGAGCACCTGAGCAGCCCGCACAGCCCCAGCAGACTCAGCAGCCTTGGGGCGCACCTGAGCAGCCCGCACAGCCCCAGCAGGCTCAGCAGCCTTGGGGAGCACCCGAGCAGCCCGCACAGCCCCAGCAGCAGTGGGGCGCGGCGCCTCAGCCCGACGCCGCATGGCAGGGCACCCAGACTCAGGGCGGCACCGCATGGACCGTTGCGCAGCCCGGAATTATCCCGCTCCGTCCGCTAACCGTTGGCGAGCTCTTCAGTGGCGCCTTCCAGGCGGTTCGCGTCAACCCGCAAACCATGTTTGGTTTTGCCTTTGCGATTATGGCGGTCGTCGGTCTCGTTCAGGCCTTCTTCGCTTCCTCTTCGACATCGTCACTGACGCGCGCACTGTCCTCCGGAGATGCCAACGATTTGGTCTACTCGCTGGGCAGCAGCATGGGTTCCTTCGTAACAAGCGGACTTACCCTGCTCGCAACCGCGTTCCTCTCGGGCATGCTGGCACTGACAGTGTGGGATGCAGTCCTCGGACGCAAGTCTTCTCCCGCGGACGCATGGCACCGTTTCTCGCCGCGCTTCGTCCCGGTTCTTCTGGCAACCCTCCTCATCGGCATCATTGAATTCGTGGCGATCGTGGTAGTCCTGCTGGTCTTCCTGATCCCCTTCATCCTTGTGGCTGTTAACGCAGCTTCGGCTCGCAGCTACGATTCTGCGAGTGCAAGCATTGGTGGAGCCTTATCGATCATCTTCCTCATGATCGTTGCCTTGATCGTGATCGCCTGCTTCTTGACTGTGAAGTTCGCATTCACTTCCAGTGCAGTCGTCCTTGAGGGACTCGGCCCGGTCGATGCCATGAAGCGTTCATGGTCACTGTCTAAGGGTTCCTTCTGGCGAATCCTGGGCCGCATCTGGCTCATCGGTATCGTCACCGCTTTGATCACCTCAGTTCTGGGCGGCATCGTCGGTGCAATTCTGGGTGTTGGCGCCGCTGCAGCTGACTCGGTAGGTATGCTCGTCGCCTTCTCGGCCTTCTTGAGTGCACTACTGTCGGCAGTTGTAATCCCGGTTCAATCGTCCTTCTACACTCTGATGTACCTGGACGAGCGCATGCGCAAGGAGAACCTTGCTCCCATGATTGCTCAGGAAGCTTCTCGCGCCTGATGTTTTTCTGTGAAGCTCCGCTGACACCCGACGACGAGGAAGCTCGCGCATGGGTGTCAGCGGAGCTTTCGCGTCCCGACTACCTACCCACCCCGCCTTCCGCGTTATCACGCTTCTTCAACTGGCTTATTCAACACCTCGTGAGCGGTGCTAGTAAGGCTGCACCTGTCGGTTTCCCCATTGAGGGTTTCTTTATCTTCCTCTTATTCGTGATACTCGCGATCATCGCAATCATCGTCATCACCCACCCGATCCGCCTGCGCCGCCGCATGCGACGAACTGCTGTGTTTGACTCCGATTCCACGCTTTCGTTGCGCGATGTCATGAAGCGGATTGACGAGGCTCGCGCAAGCGGAGATCTCGATGCTACGTTGATCTGGTCCTACCGACTTTTTGTGCTCTATCTAGCGCGCGACGGCATTCTTCGAGATACTCCCGGCCTTACAGCGGATGAAGCCGGCCGAGCAGCTCAAAATGCTTTTCCCTTCCTCGCTGCCCCGATCACCTCCGCGACTTCCGTCTTCGCCTCGGTACGTTACGGTGAAGGCCACGCAAGCGCAGAGGACTGCGCGGGGATGGACCAGCTTATTGCCGCCTATTCACAGAACAAGAAGCAGGCAGTGCACGCATGAAAGCAACTCAAAGCACTGTCGTTTCGCCAACTGTTCGTCAGCGTTGGACGCGAATGCGCCCGCTTGTCATCATCATCTTTTTGGGGCTGTTGTTTGTCATCGCAACCACGTTGGTCCCTCGCTACGAAAAAGATAGCGAGACTCTATCGCCGAATAACCCCGGGAATTCTGGCGCTCAAGCTCTTGTCCAAACGCTGCGTCACCACGGTGTTAAGGTCGTGAAAGTCCGCTCCGCACGCGAACTCATTGCACGCTCAACACCTGATTCGACAGCTGTTATTACCTATCCAGGTTACTTGCCTGATGCCACCGCGAAAGCAATCGACGAGAAACTTCATCGAGTGGTCTATCTTCTGTCTCACTACGGCTCGGATCTTGATACTCCCTCCGTCGAAGTGACGACTTCAAAGACGACAAATGCGACGAGAATCCTCTCTGCAGAATGCGCGTCTGAGCCTGCGCAAAAAGCTCAAACTCTGACCAATTACAGTGGGCAGCTTGTTACCACCACCGAAGATGGATGGACCAAGTGTTTCCCCGTAGATGACGCCTACGCCTACCTTGAAAAGAATGAAGGCAATCGTTTCCGCGGGATCATCGCCGATGGGGCTATCGCATCAAATCAATGGGTCGATAGTGATGGCAATGCAGCACTTGTCATCAATGCCATGGCGCAGAAACCAACCATCTACTGGTATGACGGCAGTAAAGACAACGTCCTAGCTAGCGACACGGTTGACACTCTTCAACCCGAGTGGCTGATCCCGATCCTTTCGCTGATCGGCATCGGAATTACCGTCATCGGTTTTTCTCGGGGCCAACGATTAGGACGTTTAGTTCCCGAAGATCTGCCCTCTTACGTCCCTTCATCAGAGACAACGAAGGGCCGCGGACGTCTAATGGCAACACAGAAGCAACATGCTCACGCGGCGCGCCTCTTGCGAATCGATGCCGTAACGACAATCGCCAAGCGCTTGGGAATCGACCCCAAAGCACCGCGAGCCACCCTAGAACACGCACTTGCGGCGCGAGGATTGCTGACTGAGCACGTGAGTGATTTACTGTGGGGTCCAGCCCCAACAAACAACTCTGAACTGGTCGAATTGGCCGAAGCACTATCCGCGCTCACACAGGAGATTGAGTATCAATGACAAGCCCCGAACTACCGCCCCAGGGGCGTGATTCCCGCGACGCTCTGGTTTCCCTGCATTCAGAAATTGGCAAGGCTGTCGTCGGCCAAGAAGGTGCACTCACCGGCCTGATCATCGCTCTGGTAGCCGATGGACACGTCTTACTTGAAGGCGTCCCTGGCGTTGCGAAGACACTCTTGGTTCGAACCCTTGCTCGATGCATCGATTTGACTATGACGCGTGTCCAATTCACCCCAGATCTTATGCCCGCCGATATCACTGGTTCTTTGGTGTGGGACAACGGCAAGAGCGAGTTTGAGTTCCGCCCAGGACCGATCTTCACCAATCTTCTTCTGGCAGATGAAATTAACCGAACGCCCCCCAAGACTCAATCTGCGCTCTTGGAAGCTATGGAAGAGCACCAGGTCAGCGTCGATGGGCATACCCGCCCGCTGGCTTCGCCCTTCATGGTGATCGCCACCCAGAACCCTGTCGAATACGAGGGCACCTATCCTCTTCCCGAGGCCCAGCTCGACCGTTTCTTACTCAAGCTTGATCTGCCTCTGCCCTCTCGCGAGGACGAATTCAATATTCTGCTCCGCCACCAAAATGGTTTTAATCCTCTGGATTTGGCCAGCGCTGATCTACACCCGGTCGCAAATGCCTCAGATATCTTGACGGCTCGCGAGCAGGCAGAACACATTGAGGTCTCCCCCGCGGTTTTGACCTACATGGTCGATCTGATCCGCGCGACCCGAACCTCTCCCGCTGTCCGCATCGGTGTCTCTCCCCGTGGTGCAACCGCATTACTTCGCGTGTGCCGCGTCTGGGCGTTCCTTCAGGGACGTTCTTTCGTCACTCCTGATGATGTCAAGGCAATGGCTGACTCGGTTCTTGCACACCGCCTGAGCATGAAGGCTGAAGCAGAATTGGAAGGCTTAAACGCTCACTCTGTCATCGCCTCGATCCTCGAACAGGTCCCGGTTCCTCGCTGATGGCACTGTCTTGGCGCGCGAGTATCCCCATTTTCTTGGGGGTCATTCCACTGTTTTTCTTCCCGACATGGGGTTTCATTGTCGGGTGGGTTGTTCTGTGCGCATGCCTGTGGGCCTTTGACGCTTACCTTGCGCCTTCTCCCAGGCAGTTGGTCATTGAGCGCTCCATTGATACACCCATCGCAATGGACTCTCCCGGTCATTCGCGCCTTTCTCTGCGCTCGGCGCTCCCCATGCGCGTCGATGTTAGGGACGCGTGGCCACCCTCGGCACATCCCACGCCCTATTCACATTCGTGTGAGCTCGAGGCAGATGTTCCGATGCCGCTTACGACGCTCTTGCAGCTGGAGCGTCGCGGAAGCGTTCGCGCCGACTACGTGACGATTCGCTCCTGGGGGCCTCTGGGAATGGCCGCTCGTCAGACCTCGATTGCGGCGCCACTGACGCTCACCGCGCTTCCTCCATTCCGCGCGAAGCGTCTTCTTCCTTCTCGGCTTGCGCGTCTCCATGAGCTTGAGGGAACAACCGCCACGATTCTTCGAGGCCCGGGAACGGAATTTGATTCTTTACGCGAGTACGTCCGCGGAGATGATCCACGCGATATCGATTGGCGAGCCTCGGCGCGCTCAAAAGATTTGGTTGTACGCACGTGGCGTCCCGAACGGGACCGTCACGTCATGATCGTTGTCGACACCGGGCGTTCTGGGGCAATGCTCTTGGGCGAGGCTCAGGAAAAGGATTTGGGAGACAAGGACCTGGTCGAGTTGGGGGTTGCACCCCGCTTGGATGCTGAGATCGAGGCGGCACTCTTGCTGGGGGTTCTGGCTGACCGTGCCGGAGATCAAGTTCATCTGCTTGCTCTGGACCGCAGTATTCACGAAGATCTTGCCCAGGCACGTGGTGGGAATTTGATTAGCGAGGCCGCGCAGGCTTTCTCGCGCGTCCAGCCTTCCCTTCTCCCACTGGATTGGCAGATGGTCGTCTCCTCGGTTGAGAAGCGTATGCATCACCCGGGGCTTGTCGTCCTTCTGACAGAGATCCCGCCCGCAGCTACAGACGCCGATTTTTCCGAAGCCATTGCAGCGCTCAGCAAGCGTCACCGAGTAGTTGTCGCGGGCGCACGCGACCCCGAGCTTGGCCGAATGGAACGCGATTGGAGCGACGCAGCTTCTGCCTTCACTGCTGCCGCGGCAAGTGCAACAATCCGCGACCTTGATGCTGGTGCCAATGATGCTCGCGCACTTGGCGCTTATGTCGTTGATTGTGATGCGGGCTTTTTGCCTGCACGTCTGGCAGACACGTACATTGCATTGAAGAAGGCTGGAAAGCTCTAAGCCTTTCTTAGATCACAGGTGTCGCGTAACCGGCGTCTTCGTCAAGGTCGCCGCTCACTCCCGCGCGATAGGCACGTCCACCGGCCACGAAGGTGTAGATCCACACGCCCGCGGTTAAGTTCACACCGCAGGTGATCTTCAGCCACAGTGGAAGATTAGACGGGGTGACGAAACCTTCGATGGCTCCGCACAAGAAAAGCAAGATCACCATTCCCAAACCAACAGTGATCATCGAGCGCCCTGCCTCGCCGAGCGCTTGGCCTCGAGTCTTTCGCCCAGGAACAAGCCACGCCCAGAAGAGGCGTAAGCCCGCTGCGGTTGAGATCCAAATTGCTGTAAGTTCCGGGATGCCGTGGGGAAGAATAAAACTGAAGAAGTGCGCGGGGCCGGCATAGTGAATGACAACCGCAGCGGAAATTCCTAGGTTTTGGGCATTCCCCCACAAAGCCATAATTGGATAGAACCCTGTGATTCCACCTGCAACGACACGCAAGGCAATAAAGGCATTATTAGTCCACACATAGGACATGAAAGAGGCATTGGTGTCTTGACTGTAGTAGCTGGAAAATTGTGTTGTCGCGTAGTTCTTCAGCTGTTCCGGACTTCCCAGCATGGAGAGAGCAGCGGGGTCACGCAAGATCCACCACGTCTGCAACGCTGTCATCGCGATGAAAATGAGCATGACCGCAATCGTGACATAGCGGATCCGATACAGGGCTGCGGGAAGATCATAACGGAACCAACGCGAAATCGCCCACAGGCTCGCTCCAGCCGTTCCCGTCAATCGAGCTCTTGCATGCAAGAGCTCACCAGAGAGATAGGAAATGACATCTTGATCCGGGTTTTGTGAGCGTACTTTCGCAAGATCAGCGGTGACCTGCCGATAAAGCACTGAAAGCTCATCAATTTCCGGTCCCGTCAATCGGCGCGAATGCGCCAATTGATGAAACCGATTCCAATGGCGCATATGTGAAGCTTTTAGTGCGTCGATATCCATACAAGATATAGTGTCATACATGAGCGAGCTTCCTGTAAACGTCCAACGAATTTCTGATGAATCTTTCATCAGCGGCGAGGGCGTCAAACTCGATCTCAAACCCGCTTCTCCTTTTGTCAGGGCCGCTGCTTTCCTCATAGACCTGACCCTGTATGTTGGAGCTTTTTTCGTTCTCTTCTGCATTCTTGTTGCTGTCACCTTTGATCAAGGCCTTCCACAAACCTTGGTGAAGGCAATCTTCGTTATCATTATTTTCTTGTCTTTAGGAGTCCTCCCCTTTGTTATTGAGGTCTTCACCCATGGTTATTCCCTCGGCAAGTGGGCCTTTAACCTAAAAGTTGTGCGTCGGGATGGCGGGATTATCACCGCGCGTCACGCCTTCGTCCGCGCAATGACTGCAATAGTGGAAACTTACATGTTCTTCGGCCTGTTGTCTTTCATGGCAACGGTCTTCTCTCCGCGAGCGACACGCCTAGGAGACATCGCAGCAGGGACCATGGTTATTCAGGTTCCCGAAGCTGTCTTCTATCCACCGCTGGTTATGCCCCCCGACTGTGCTGAGTGGGCATCTCATGCACAGGTCCTTCCGATCCCGGATGAGCTGCACTTTGAGTGTATGAATTTCCTGCACAATAATCGCCAGATTCTTGACCAGCTCCGTCTGTCGATCGCAATGTCCTTAGCGGGACGAGTTTCGGCTTTTGTTTCACCCAAGCCGCCAACAAGTATTCACCCCGAGCGTTTCCTTGCAGCGGTTCTTGTTGTTCTGCGCGACCGGGAGTACGCGAAGGAACTCAAGCGACAAGACATCCTTGAAACCCGCCGGCAACAGGTGGAAGCCGTACCCTTCGAGGTCTAGTGCACGCGCGCAGCCCTCTTATTCCTGATCGGATTATTCTTGATCGGAAGAAGGCTCCTCGGTGATCAATTTAAACTGAGCCCGGCGACGAGCCCACGGCGAATGTGGATCGAGGGGGCTGGAGGATTCGGCCTCGTGAGAGCTAGTCGGTTGAGCGAAGGGACCAAGCTCAGCGTGTGCCGAGGCCGTAGCGCCCGTTTTCGCGGCAATTGCAGGCTGAGCAGGAGTCTGGGTTTCCACGTCGTCAGCGTGCTGTGAGCGGTTTCGGGTGTGTGCTGCGGCTTGGCGAACCGCGTCAACAAGAGCCATAAGGTCATCCCCCGATGGAGGTGCCGGTTCGAAGGTCGTCTGAAGGCGCACGATCTGCCACCCACGCGGGACCGTCAAACTGTTTGCATGGTGCTCACACAGGTCGTAGGCGTTGGGGTCTGCAGCAGCTGAAAGCGAACCGACAACAGCAGTCGAATCCGAATAATCGTAGGTGAGTGTAGCTACAGCAGGCCTTGAGCAGCCGGGCTTAGAACAGTGTCGAACCGAGATCACCGCTCTACAATACGGCATTTTCTATTCCTATTGCGTGCCCTTCGTCGGCAGGTCCTCAGCTTGAGCGCAGAGGTGAGCGATACCCTTATGTGTATGGCTCTCCCATCAGCTTTTCCACGCACCCGTGACCGCCATGGCCGCACCCCGCGCTATGTTCGTCTTTTCCCTGGGCTTCCCGCGTGGAAAACGCGTCGGGAAACATTTGATTCGACCGTTGCCCTTGTGATTAGCGAACTCACCGAGCGCTGGCCTGAGGTTGCGACAATCGAGTTTGCAACCGAGGACGTTCCTCCCTCAGATCCAGCTCCCTGGGAAGACCACGGGGTAGTTTTAGCTCGCGTTTTTCCCGCGGACCGACGTAAGGGACTGGGAGACCGCATCGTCCTCTACCGGCTCCCCATCACCATGCGGATTCCTCCTACAGACCTCTATCCGGCATTGCGCGCACTCATTGCCGAGCGCGTCTCACATATCCTCTACATCTCACCAGAGGAACTTGATTCCCTCTCCTAGGCGTTCTGGCGACCTCGCATTGCCGCTGTAGAAGGTGGCAAAAGGGGCCACGCAGGCTTTGCGCAGGCACGCTTGTGCATCAAAGCATGCTTTGAGCGTGTGGACGCTCTTTGCAAGCTAGTGAACGGTGATCGAGGTCGATGCCTGCTCGACATCGTCTGCACTCAGCGGCCATACGGCACGAAGCACTCCACTGGGAGTTTTCGCTTCCACCTCAATCGCAATCGCAACATCGCTTGGAGATTCTAGGCCCCTGCCCTGCGAGGGAAGATCCAGCATTGCCATCTTCCCGGCTTCGAGGGTGACCTGTTCATCTCCCAGTTGAAGCTGGATGCCACTTTGAGAGTGCACAGAGGTGAGCAACAGATGGGAAGAAATCTCATTGACTCCACTACCGCTCTCTTGCGCAGTCCCGCGTAGAATCGTCGAGCTCAAGCGCGAACGAACCAGCGCTTCCACTGTTGATGCAGAAGGTAGTTGAGCGTGAACTAACCCCTGAGCAGAGCTCATACCCGCGCGCATCCCCCAGTGTTGTCCTCCGGGATATTCTTCCTGCTCGGCATTCGTCACAACCTGAGCCACAAGCGGACGTTCGGCATGAACACGCAGGGCATAGCGTTCATCGGTGATTCCGTTCAGCGGAACATCAACGACCGTTCCCGCGCTCACGTCCAATTCCCCGCCCGGCACATTAAAGGTGCCAGCGTCACTGGTGTAGCTCAAGGCGACGTGAGTATCGGCCTCGTCATCTGCTGCCGAAGGAGGAACAAGAAGACGCAGGCTACTGCTCCCCTGCTTTGAAAGCCCAAGGAAAAGCTGGTCCTCCCTTGGCTTTGTCCCACTCACGCTTGTCACGCCTTTAGGCACTTCTCCCTGCATTGCAGAGCTTTGCACCCAGGTTGCCACTCCTTGACCATCGGCGTGGATATGTACGGCCAGTGCGCTCTCTTCTGGGAAGAGTCCCCCTGCCAGGACAGATTGAGTGGAACGGGCCGGAATCGTCATCTGGTGCGGTTTGACATCAATGGGGCCGTTTGCTCCGTACCCCTCAAGGGTCACCACAGAAGGCGAAGAATTGGGGTTTGCAAAGGTCACGACCAAGTCTTCGCCGCTGGTACTTGATCCCAGAACGCTCCACTGGTCATTCGCCGGCAATTGGCATGACGTCATACTCAGACCGCGAAGCTCTCCCCCGCCTTGGCCCATCACTCCAAGCGTTGTGGGAAGGGTGTGCGCAGAGGCATCCGCGCGAAGGATTGTCCATTCTCCGCTGGTGTCATGTTCCCCGGCGGAATTCCACACTGAGGCAGCAGATACACCTCCATCAAGGTGGAATGGATCGACAATCCCTGCCGGACAGGCATAGTTAAGGGCTTCTGGACGCGCGTGGACAACCTGGGGCGCAGGAAGTGAGGGTTCAGGCACGACTCTGCCTATTCCCCACGAGGCAGCGCCTAGGAGTAGGAGCGAGGCGGGGATGGCGCCAATAGTGAGAATGCGTTTTCTATTCACCATCGTCTACTACGTCCTTCCTCCCTCGAAGAAGCCCACAAAGCATCACCGCGGCAGCAAGTGCGCACGCAGCTTTCCACGCCAGAACCCAGTTCGAGCGGAAGTTCAGCACGAGCTCACCTTCGGATGGAACCGAAAATGCCGTTCCCCACTGATTCGTTGCTTCAGCTTGCTCCAAGTGCTGCCCATTGAGAGTTGCAACCCAATGCGAGTTCTGCCGTTCAGCAAGGCTAAGGACCCCCGGGCCCGACACGTGTGTTCGCGCACCGATAACACCGCTTGCGAGCTCTTCACACTGGGAGTCTGCAGATTCCGAAGCAAGGCACAAGCGCGCGGGCTTACGCCCATCTGGACGCACTCTCCATGCGCTCCCGGCCTCGGTTTCACCGATCTTCTCAATACCGGGTGCACGATCCAGTGTTTGTGTAATAGAAGACGCTGCAGGTCCCTGGGAGTGCACAATGATCGTATCGACGCCGTGAAGCGCTAGACGCTTGGAAGCAGAATCGTCAGGGAAAGACACTAAGGTCGCGATCGTCTCCCCCAATTCGACCCGCGCTGGATCGCTGGTGTTGTTCATCCTGTCATGAAGTGCCACCCACGAGGCCACAGTGGAATGTTCAGTCCATTGCGAACCTGCGCCGCGCCAGATTCGAGCATCGAGGTCACCATCGGCGCCGACGTTGAGCACAAGAACCCGAGCATCCCGCGAAGAATTCTGTGCGTAGCGAGAAACAAGAGGGATCTGTTCGCTGGTCGAGCGCGCGCTCCACTGCGCTGAAGGGAGTACCTCAAGCCAGGGGTTAGCCGCCATAAAAAGAAGTGGGATCAGTCCAACACAGGCAACGAGTTTCCATCCTGCGCGGACAATTTTTCCTTCATTTTCTGTACCTTTGACGCAAAGCAATGAAGCACAGATCAGGGCTAAAGCCTGAACGCTGAGCAGCGCTCCACCCCAAGCAAACAGCGGGCTATTGGCAGAATCAACTGGAACATAAGACAGGGCTAATGCTCCGATACCGCTCACAAGCGCAATGCCCACGAGCGCCGGAAGAGAAGCCGGGAAGGAAGAAGAGCCTCGGGAAGGAAGAAGAAAACGCCCGAGGCTCAGCAGAGTGACCAGCCAGAGGCAAAGGAGAAGGAGCACGCAGATACCAAGCCACGCGGCAGAAGAAGCTGCGGGAATACCCCAAGCGCCCAAACCGAAGGGGGCACGCTCATAGGAAGCTACGGCCTCGGCGGGAGCAAGAAGTGCGGGCCAGGCACGCCAGGCAATTGCATCGACAAAGAAGGGCAGACACAGGAGCAGGGCGGGAAGAGTTGCTGTGGCGCGGTTGAGATCACGTGAAAAAAGCACAAGCGCGCATACCCCAAGCAGCGGGTAAGCGGCGGTAATAATCAGCCCAACGATTGCCGCGCAAGTCCAGCGGCGACCCACAATGACATGTCGGTCACGTGGAAGAGAAAGAAGCAAAGCTACCCACAGGGGCATAAATACATGCACAGCAAGGGAAGCCAGTCTTCCGCTGGTCATTGCGAAAAGAGCACTGGGAAGAGAGGCCCACAGACACATCAGTGCCACTCGCAGTGAGCGCGATGATGTCAGGCGCATGCTGAGGACGTCCATATTCCACGCTGCCCACGCAGGGCTCAGGACCAGGAAGACGTAGAGCAGTACCGTTGGCGCGATGCCTAGAAGCGCAAGTGGAGCGCTTACAACGCTCAGCAGCTGGACAAGAGGGTCCACCGCATGCGCGGAGCCATCGCCAGAAGGCAACCAGCCGGACCAAGCGTAGGTCCACAGATCAGCGAAGCGGTCGGGAAGGTTGAGCCAGGCTCCCCCATTAATCGATCCCAGATCTAAGCGGTAGATCCACACAGAGAGCAAGAAGAGCGCAAGGGTCGTGACAACGCGAGGCGTCAGGTCGTTGCTGCGACGTTCAAGAAGCGAATCTTTCCACGAGGCCTGTTCCTCAATAACGTGAGCGCTGCGGTGCGTGCGGCGAATGCGAGAAGCATCAAAGCGCCCAGTGAGTAGCGGGCGTAGTGAGGAACGCGGCTGGCTGGCACAGCGGGCATGACGCGCCCGTGCAGCCACAATATGCGGGATATGAGCAAAGAGGCCAAGCCACGCAAAGAAACGAGCATAGGCTGCGCGAGGGCGAGCGCTGAGCAGCAAGGCAAGGCAGCTCAGGGGAATCCAGAGCAGGGAAGCCAGAGCCTGAACAATGAGTAGCAGTGGGTTTGCGATGAGCGTGGCGAAATAGAACTCGCTGGAACGCCGAGCTCGAAGCGCCGAGGCACGCCGCAGGTTTTGCGGTGAGGAGACCTGCAGGTGAGTGAGATGGGCCTTTGGGGCCGCAACAACGCGGTGGCCTGCTCGGTGAAGCCTCCAGCAAAGCTCAAGTCCTTCGTTGTACGGACCGAGCGCTCGATCTAAACCACCGACCTGATTGAAAGCGGAGGAAGCCACCAGAAGACCCGCACTACCACCGGCAAGAACGTCGGTGACACCGTCATACTGTCCCTGGTCGATTTCTCCATCCAGAACAAGCGGAACGCGCCTTCCTGAGGCTGTGGCGTGGATTCCCACTTCGGCAAGAGTCCCATCAGCGCGGAAAACCTTTGGAGTTACAGCTCCAATAGATGCCCCTGCCTCGCTAGCTGCAAGCTGCTCCTCCAGACAGGTATCTGCCGGAAGACAATCATCATGGAGGATCCACAGCCAATCGCTTGCGGTGATGAGCTGCGAGGCGGCGTGATCTTTGGAAGCTTTAGCAAGTGCGTCGCTGATGTTGCGCGCACGCCCAACGGAGATCAGCAGCGCATTATCGGGGAGGTCCTCAGCGACGACAACCTGTCCCGAGGTCAAGGGAGAAGTTCGGGGGGCACGCACATCGCAGACGATCAAGTGATCAACCACGCGGCTCTGCGCAGCTAGGGCATCAAGAAGTGAACGCAGCTCGGGGCTCATTCCCCGAGCGACGACGATGGCTGCGACTGTCCCCCGCGAGAAGGGGATGCCCCGAGCCATTAGATGGCCGAGCGGCGCAGTCGACGACGTTCGCGCTCTGACAGGCCACCCCAAATTCCGAAGCGTTCATCATTCGCCAATGCGTATTCAAGGCATTGCTGGCGAACCTCGCAAGACTGGCACACGGCCTTTGCTTCGCGAGTCGAGCCTCCCTTTTCAGGGAAGAAGGCTTCGGGGTCGGTCTGAGCGCACAGTGCGTGCTGCTGCCAGGCTAGGGGACCGTCAGAGAAGGGAAGAGCTTCAACATCGGCGTCAGACCACTCAATAGGGCCGTCACCCAGAATGTTCCACACGATAGTATCCCCTCTGTGTGATGAGATGTAACAAAAAGGTCAATACGAGAATTACACGCGTGTCGTTTCCACCTGTCAAGCGGATTAAGGATAAAGGGAATGCGTGCTGAAGGCCTTCAAAACAGTGCACGAATTGACGCTTTATGCAAGTCCAAAAGCGCAGAAATCCGGGCTTTCCGCGGAATTTCAAGGAAACCTGAACATAAAGCTGGACACTTGCTGTGAATATTGGGCAAAAACAGCACATTTACACCCTTTCCGCTACCCTTTTTCTATGCAAGCCATCTCACATTTTCTCTCGACAACCTCGCGGGCAAATCATCCAATTTTGACCCACTATCACAGTTTTCGAGATGAGATTTCAGGCCCCGTCGCCTCTCGATGGGTTTCAAAAATGGCAAATTTACTTGCTTCTGACCTCAGTAATGACCTGTTCGGAAATGCTGACACCCCCTCTAGCATTCTGATTGAGCTACCAGCGGGCTGGCAGGGGACATTTTGGCAGGTCAGCGCGGATTTGATGGGTTGGGAAACCCGAAATACGATTTTCTCCCAGTATTCATCCAGTAACACTTTCAGCTTCGATGTGCTCGTCAGTAACGAGCTTGCGACCCTCGAAGCAAGCACTGCAGCATGGCGCCTAGCCCATTCCACCGCTCCCCTGGCTATGCGTTGGAGAGGCTCTTTACCCTCTGGGATCCTTGACGCACTGTCCGAGCTCATGGCTCAAAGCGATCAATTCGAGTACGAGGCACTGGACAGCGCCCCTTCCATGAAGGATTACCTCGCGCAGATAAAGGTGGGCGAAGAGGACCTTCTGAAGGAGGCCTCGGCACAGGGACCACCCACGCGCTTGGGGCTCTACAGCGAAAGCTTCCCGACTGCTCCCCTACTCACGCGACTATGGATGGATGGACACAGCGTTGTTGTTGTCGAGAAATCCCACTACACCCTCGAAAAGGCTCAGGAGATTTTCGTCAGCGAAAAGGTTCGTCTTGTCGTCGATTAGGAGCTGAAAGCGCCACACTCAAGGGCTGCTCAACAGCCCGTTAGTGGTGCGGGTGAGATCTCATCACTTCTTCAGGTGGAAGATCTCTGTTCCTGTTCGATTGATCTTTGCTCCATCGCCGGTTTCGATGTCCCAGCAAACCATTGCCTCGCTTGTGCTGGCACACACGTCATTGCCAGCATAAACGATTTCTCCATAGGCAAGGGTGCGCAAACGCTCGCCCTGGTTCGTGGGGAGCGGACCATCGCGACGAGCGGAAATATAGGGAATTTCTTGGTCTTTGGAGAGCCCTGCAAAAAGAATATTGTCTTTGGCAAGCGGTTGCGTTCCCGGGAAAAATTCCTGCTCACCGTAGGGCTTATCCTCACGATAGGAATCGACCATACATAGCTGCAAAAGATCGTTAGCAAACCAGCAGTGGATGTTTCCAGAGGGCGAATTCACCCAGATTCCTTTGGAATCTCCGGCATCCTCCAAGCGGCTTGCCCCCTGGGGAATTGAGCCGAGTGTTGGGGTCACTCCCCTATCTTCAGCATTCGCGGTGGCACTTTGCGTCGAGGTCGTGGGAGAAGAACTTTGGGAAGCCTCGCTTTGCGCACTCCCCTGCGTTCCATTCCCGCTTGCCGAGGCCGCCGGAGAGCTCTGTGCACCTGAATTCCCCGAGCCCGTCCTGCAGGAAGTCAGAGAAAAGCTGAGCAGACCGATGAGGGCGATGGTAGAAACTTTGATGGTGGGATTACGCATAATGGGACCTCCAACAGCGTTGTGTGGATGTGTTGGAAGGAAGTATATCTACTTCTTGCGGGTAAAAATGAACCTATACCCCAAGTAGTTACACACCGCTCCGGTACCCATTGCAACGATCTTTGCGGCAGGTTTCAGCAAGGATAGCGAGACCCCGACACCGAGTGCGGGAAGACCATGGACAATCACCCAGATGATGGCAGATTGAAGGACCATACCCGTAAAAAGAGTCAGCCCCGCAAAAGAAAAGAACGAGGCCCAGGAAAAACCTTTTGCTTGGAAGACAAAGTGTTGGTTAATCCAATAGCTCACGCACACGGTGATAATCGTCGAGGTGATATTCGACGGGATCACCGGCAGATCAAAGCCCACCGAGAGCAGCGAGAAGAGCGTAAAGTCCAGAAGCGAGGTTCCAACACCCACCAAGAGGTAACGGTAGAAGGAACCCGCTTCAAGAAGACGCTTCCACGCCTTTTGAAAGACGTTCATAGATTGCGTTGTCGCTTATCAGTTCGGGAGCACTGAAGAATAGCGCAGGTAGGCCAAGCGCATGGCTTCGCGACGAGTCTTCAAATTACCGGATTGGAGAAGCCCGACCACGAAGGACAAGACACCAACTATTACCAGAGAGGATGCCAGTACAGCGCTGGGGAGCTTCGGAACATTGCCGGCCTGGATGAAATGCCAGATGACAGGAGCTCCGAAGCACAGGGCCAGAAGCATGAAGATTGCCGAGAAGATCCCGTAGAAAGCCATGGGACGCTCGTGCGCAACCAGACGGCCAATCAGTCCAAGGATTCGGAAACCATCGTGGAAGGTACGCAGCTTGGATTCTGAGCCTGCGGGGCGATCCTTGAAGCCGACGCCGTACTCGGCCTGAGGAACACGCAACGCCATGGAGTGGACTGTGAGTTCGGTTTCGATCTCGAACTCACGAGAAAGCGCCGGGAAGGACTTGACGAAACGGCGAGAGAAAACACGGTAGCCGGAGAGCATATCAGTAACAGTGTCGCCAAAGAGGAAGCCAACCAAAGAGTTGAACATCTTATTGCCCTGGGCGTGACCCGGGCGGTAGGCGGAGTTATCCTTGTCGTCAACGCGGCAGCCCAGAACATGATCAAGGTTTTCACGCACTAACAGGTCGATCATTTCGGGTGCAGCAGCAGCATCGTAGGTGTCATCACCGTCGATCATCACGTAAACATCGGCATCGATGTCCGCGAAGGCACGACGTACAACATTACCTTTGCCCTTACGAGTCTCTTTGCGGACGATTGCGCCGGCTGCGGCTGCAACTTCAGCGGTGCGATCCGAAGAGTTGTTGTCGTACACGTAGACTTCAATTCCTGGAACTGCATTCTTCAGGTCCGTGACAACTGTGCCAACTGCGGCTTCTTCGTTATAACACGGGACGATTGCTGCGATACGCACCTTGAATTCCTTTACTCCGACATCGAGGGCCACAGGCAGAGCCTGCACTCATGCGTATAGCCTAGCGAAGATCACTGCAATTTAGCGAGATAGCGCCCCCGGCAAGTCTGTTTTACATGAAAGCACACACAATGAGTTGCATCTCTTGACATGGCGAATAAAAGTCGGATGTTTCTTGGTTCTCTCTTTCCTAATCTTTCTGATGTCGGCCGATAAAGAAAAACCCGATACATCTGAAAGGAGGAATACATGCCTTCAATTTCAAAGTTGATTGAACGAATGCGCTACTGGTGTGAAGAAGTGAGTCTTGGATACAGTCAGGGGCCGAAACGGTGGAATATCTACCCCGGCGGAGAAACTGACTGTTCAGCATTGGTCATCCATTGCTTACAAGAAGCTGGTTTCGACACCGGGAGCGCAGAGAGCACAAAAAATCTCAGCGACCAGTTAGTTCCCCGAGGCTGGCGACGAATGCCTGCAAATGGCCATCCAGAAGCAGGTGATCTCTTGCTCAATGACGGACTTCATGTCGCTGTCTACCTTGGCGGCGGAAAGCTCGCCGAGGCTTCACTCAACGAATTCGGAAAAACCACCGGTGGTAACCCCGGTGATCAGACTGGACATGAAACCCATGTCACTACCTACTACAACCGACCGTGGAAATGCTATCTGCGCTACACCGACTATTTGGAAGGATTTGACAACATGACTGCAGATGAAGTGAGGGCCATTATGTGTGGTGGCGGAATCTTGGTCCGAGACCGCTCTGGACAGGACACCGGTATTCACACTGATTTGAGCAATGAAGCAGCTTGGAATCGAACGAATTTCGAGCGTATTTACGAACGCTTGGATCAAATTGAGGAACTTCTCAGTAAGAAGTAACGCCTGAAACACTCAGGCTTCAGCTTGTGGCATTCCATTTCCCAGAATGCGAATGCCACAAGCTGTCTCCCTCAGATGATTTCCTCGGTAATATCCCATCACTCAAAGGAGCACATTGCCGCTATGGAAGCGACAATCAAAGATGTTCTCGAGCAATACGAATTCGCAAAGAAGGTGCTTGCCGCACCAACGTGCGATCTTGACGAGATCCGTTCTTTTCTCAGTCACATCAACAATGCCGAAATTCTCAATACCAGAAGACACCAACTAAAGATTGCAAGCTTTTACAACGAATGGGTAACACCTGCCTGGCAGAGCCTAAGCCCCTCAGATCGTGCGGTTCTCACCATTCTCTACGTGAAACAACACGTATCACGTAGCGCTGCAATGGAAGACGTCTGTGACTATCTCTGTGTTGAGAGAAGCAGTGCTTACCGCTACCGAGAACAAGCCTGTCACCGTTTTCTTTCATATCTCAAGGTGAATTACCATGAACAAGCTGGTTGAAGCCCTTGAATTCACAGTCGATCAAGGGACAAGCCTCACGATTGTATTTATCGCACTTATGGTCACTGACTACATTACTGGAACTATGGCGGCCTGGAGCCAACATTCCTTGAGCTCAAAAAGCGGCCGTATTGGCATCTTCAAAAAGATCACCATCTGCCTGATCATCGCGCTCATGAAACTGATTGATTGGTTGATCGCAGGAAACAGTGGCTTACTGTTTACCAGCGTGGTTCTGTTCTACTGCACCAATGAGGCAATCAGTATCCTAGAAAACTGCCAGTGCCTAAAAGTTGCTCTTCCCGATCATTGGCTCGAGACTCTTCGCTCGTTGTTTTCCTCTCATCAGAGCTAGACAAAATAGATAGGCTGTCGGGGATGCGACTCACGCATCCCCGACAGTTCGTTTAACGCGATTCTAGATCACGCGATACCGAAGGTCTTCTCCCAAGATTGGACAGAAACCAATTGCGTATAGCCTAGCGAAGATCACTGCAATTTAGCGAGATAGCACTCCCGGCAAGTCTGTTTTCTAACAGAGTTTGGAGAAGACAGTTACCTCATTTGACTCCCCGGGATTGTTCGGATGCTTGTACTCAGGTAGTCGTCAAGGAAGAAGCCGCCGGCAACCCCAAAGATTAGGGCCGGGAAAGCACTTTCAGGAAAGCCTTTTCGCACGGCTGGACAACGAGCCGGAAAATTACAAAACAAACAGCAAAAAGCACCAGATAAATAAGCACGATACTCAAAGAGGCATATGCAAGTCGCCATACACCGCCAGGGCTGGGAACCGAGAAAACAAATCCCCACAGGTGGGGCTTAAAAATGAAATTCTCGTGAAGAAGGTAGACGCCAAAAGTTGCCGGAGAAAGCGTCAGGACAAGGGAAGAGAGTTTCTCATGCGTCGAAGCATGCGTACGGCCTGAAATGTACTGAAGCGTCAAGATGAAAATAAGCACGCCACAAATCACGGAAAGGATCGGAGACGCCCCCGTACCGGCTGTGAAGAGATTTCCCGGGTAGTACAACTGTTCCCTGAGGAAAGAAGAAACAGCAATTGTATGCGTACCAACCATGCAAATGAGCGCACAGAGTATCATGATCGCCATCGCGAAATACCAACGTACGCGAGGCAAGCGATCTTCGTGTCGACGAATCAAAGCCCCGATGAGATAGAGAGTGCACAGATAGGATGCATCGGTAAAAGCCCATGTGTTTGCCGGGTTCAGAATATGCCAGATAAAGGTAATCCACAGCGATAGGCACAGCAGTGCCCCGTGCTGCCGAGCTGAGGTCGCGTCAAGAAGAATATTGATATAGGGCGCGACAATCACCATCACAACGTATGCACTGATGAACCAGTACGCTCCGAATGTCACTGGGAATACGGACATCAGGATAGAACGAGGATTGACAAAATACTGGCTGGATCCTACAAGGAGCGAGAGAACAAAGTAAGCACCCCATAATCCACACGAATATATGAAGGTCTGAATCCAGATTTTTGCTACTCGTGTGAACGGGCTGCGTGTACTACGTGATAAAAAGTAGGCTGAGATGAGAACGAAAACCGTCACGCCTACTTGTCCCGGCATGATCGTGACCGCGTGGAGTGCTGATTTCCATGACTGGGCGAGTGCTGGATCTATCCGTGAGGGAGAATCATCGGAAGCAAAATAGTGCGTCGCGACAATGAGGAACATCGAGAATATACGCAGAAGTTCGAGTTCCCAATGACGTTTCGCGGCTGGCTTCCCAATTTGTGCAGCACTCATTTTTGTTCTTTCCACCTATGATCGACAGATCAAGAACTTATTTTCGCGTAAATAAGGGAAGGTGTGAGCAGTTTGAGCCGCTCGCACCTTCCCTTATCTCACAGACCGAAAGTCTTTTCCCAAGCTTGGACGGAGACCAGTTCTGGAAGAGCTTCCCGATACTCACGACTGAGCGAGGCCCAACGACGAATGAGCTCCGCGTGTAGCGCAATGCTCTCTGTCAGAGCACGACGGTAGTGCTTGGCATCGCGCTGGTAGCGCCATGCTCCGGAGCCTTCTGCGTTCGATACCAGCGCAGAGTTGAGGTTTGCGAGCCTCCACCAACGCGCGTCCGTGCTGGAGAGGACGTCCTCAACACGATCTTCACGGTGTTCACCTTCAGGCAGGAACTGCTTGGTGATACCAGCGATTGCCTTTGACATAAACTGGGCGCGTGAATCAGGCTTGGTGCCGACCGGAGCAGGCTTCTTACGGTGTACTGCTGGGAAGTCTGCAGCCTCGGTCATCAGACGTGCGTCTGTGTATTCCTTTGCCTTTGCGCGCGCCTCTGCAGCACGAGTGTGCATTGACGGGTGCAGGTGGCCGGGGCCAAGCAAAACGTCCTTGAGCCCCTGACGGCGCAGATCTGCACTGTAATACTGCAGTGAGAGCAGGGCACGAACGTCCGAGGCCAGAGAGGTCTTCGGGAAGGATGCACCACGCGGGTAGGGAGAGTGCAGCAGCGCAGCAACCCAACGGTTGCGCTGGTGGAAGTATGCCTGCCAGTCCAGACCGTCGTCTTTCTCGGTCCACGGCACGTGCCACACGGCAGCGCCAGGAAGAGAGACCGTCGGGAACCCGTGTTCTGCTGCGCGCAGACCATATTCGGAGTCGTCCCACTTGATAAAGAAGGGCAGAGAAAGACCGATCTCAGCAACAACAGGCTTGGGGATCAAGCACATCCACCAACCGTTGTAGGCAACATCAATGCGGCGGTTCAAGCGAGGATCATTGCGGATCGTGCGCTGAGCCAAGTCAACTGTTGCAAGTTCAGGGTTGACAGCTCCCCACCAGAATTTGTGAGCATCAATCGTTTCACCCATTGAGTGCAAAATGGTACGTTCATTCGCATTGAACATATGGCCACCAACAATGGTTGGCGTCAAAGTGTGCTCTGCGAAAGCAAGCGCGCGAAGCAAACCTTCGGGCTCGATCACAGCATCATCATCAAGCAGCAGGACATAGTCCGAATCGGGGTTCTTGAGCATCTCGTACATACCGCGAGAGAAGCCACCGGAACCACCCAGGTTCGCCTGCTCAATGACACGGAGTTTACTTCCCAGTTCTTCTTGAAGACGCGGGTAACGCTCGCAGTCCTTCACGTTCTTATTGCCCTGATCGACAATGAGAATCTCAGCAATATGATCAAGAACCTCGGGTTCTGCTTGGAAGCGCTCCGCTTGCGTCAAGCAGTCTTCGGGAAGGTTGTAGGTGGTGATACCCACGGTCACATTGGCATGACGGTCACCTTCGCGCGTAGGTACCGACCAGGTTCCCCATTCAAGCTCAACATCTTCCTTGAGAGCAGTGATTTCGGGCCAGATCCAGCCGCCATCACCAAAACGGTTCAGCGGGATATCGAAACTCAGTTCACCAGATCCTGCGCGCGTTGCAACAGGGGTGAAGGTACCACGTGCCGAGGAACGCATAACCTCAACAACCGCCCTCTTCGAGAGCTTCAGAGTCAGACGGATGTTACGAACATCTGTCCAACGCTGCCAATAAGAAGCAGGGAAAGCGTTGAAGTAAGTCGCAAGTGAAAGACGCTCGCGTGCCGGGATCATAAGCGAGGTACGAGTCGCATCCACTCCACGCGGCATTTCAAACTGACGCAGCGTCAGAGAGGTTTGGTCGCCTTGTGCGGCACTCAGCGCGGCACTAGAAGGTGCAACTCCCCAGTCCACATAGAGCGGCCATAACGACGTGTCGCTTTCTCCTGGGAACACAACGCGTTGGACGGGAGTCCATTGCTGTTCGATTGCAGTTCCTTCAGCAACCGCTTCGGTTTTCGCTTTCACGCGGCACTCCTTCATTGTGTGCATTTACGGGCAAAGTCTATGACAGAAAAGCTAATAAAATCTATGTCAAACCGCGGGTGCCTTGTTGACGTTTAGCCAAGTCCACAAGCCGTAATCTTGTAAAGGCTGTATGGTCCGCGTTCCAGAACACGCTCAAAACCGGGTGTTTCCGGAGTAATGTTCCGAATGCCGGTCCACGGCGAGTGCTCATCAAAAATCTGGTGATGACGCTCAAGAACAATCGCGTAGCGGATATCCTCCTGTTGGATCACCGGGCAAATTTCTTGCGGGTCTTCGGAAACCTTGTACAAGTCATCCATGATGACAAGAGCATCCGGCTTCATCTGACCAATCCAGTTCCCCGGCATGGAAGTGAAGACAACTGGCAATCCGCTGGTTGCGTATCCAAACATCGATCCATCGAAAGGATCATTAGCGACCTTCCCTTGAGTTCCGGTGATCTGGCTTGCCTCATCCATGAAGGCAATCTCATCAGAATAGGTGTAGTGATCCTGACGGTCCTGGGCATGGTCATTCATCGTTTCAATGCGCCACTTCATGTTTCCCCCAGTCAGCGTGACCGCAGCGATCAGAGCATAGACGAGCGCAGAGGAGATGAAACGAAGAGCGGCGCCCTTGGGATGTGATGTCTTGCCAAGATTTTCGCTCAACCACGCAAGAGAAAGCGCCAGCATCGGAACCGCAACGATTGACATAGCACCGGCGGGGCGATAGGAGTCGTGATACCAGAATCCCGTCGCGATGTCTCGGAATTTCCCCTCAAAGGCCGCACACAAAACATAGAGCGCGGCGATGAATGCGTAGGAAATGACAAGCCAGGCCCGACGGTATTTGATGACGGCAAGAAGACCACCGATGGCAACGCCAATGGCAAGGAGCCACTGTGCAGCCAAACGCACCGATGCTGCATTCGTCGACAGAAGAAGGACCGCCGCAATCGCGCGTTTTGGACTTTGGAAGGAATCCCAACGCCACGTAACGGTGCGTTGCATGAACGGAGCTCTATACAGCGCATACCACAGGCAAGCTGCCAGAGCGACCAGCACAATTGCGACCAAGGCTGCCTTAATAGTGCTCCCACTCGAACGACGCACCTGGTTGAAAGCAAGAGCAACCACGTAGGGGAAGAGAATAACCGCAAGGGTGAAGACCGAGTTGGGCTGAGCCAAGGCAATGGCTGCAAAACCACCAATGGCAATCAGAATCAGACCGCAGAGCTCAGCACCCTTGAATTGCTTGACAAGAACGCCTCGAAGCAAAAGAACAAATGCCGCAAGGTAAGCAGGCGCGAGCGCGTAGGAGAAGAAGTTTGAGTACAAGACTCCGAAGGCAAGCAATCCCCAGGGATATGCCGCAAAAAGCGAAGAAACCAGAACGGCAAAAACTGGCGATAGGCGCACCTTCTTACCAAAAAGCACGTCCGTCAGAACGGCAGAAGAAAGAGGCCAAATGGTCAGCAAAACCACCAAGCACGAGGCGTTAATCGCAACCGTCATGGGGGTTCCCAAGCCGGAAATCACCATAGATACCCAGCCGTGCCACAGAGCGGGATAGAAGTGGGAGCCAACGGTCCCGTCAACAGCTGCACTATGAAGTGAGGATCCGTCACCACTTTCAATCAGCCAGCGGATCACCGACATATGGAAGGGGGTGTCGTAGGTCGAGAAGAAAGCCTGAGGAGAGGGAACGGAGCGGATGAAAACTCCGATTGCGATCACGGCATTAACAATCAGTGCACCGACCAGAGCAATGGCACGCGACCCCGCCCAGCCCGAGAAAAGCCTCTTATAGTTCTCAAGCCAATGCCTTGGCCTCGAACCACACAACCACATGATCCCCGCAACTACGATGAACACACCGATGTCGCAGCACAGGACAAACTTGAGGCTCCAGTGTCCTGGAATAACGCCGCTCGCAAGTGACGCGAAGCCCAAGATCGCTGCTCCCGTCACGGGTGCAAAACCGACCGTATAGAGGCGTCTACTCAGGAAAAGAGCGTTAACCGCAATACCGGGAACGTACAGGATCGCAGCCAGCACAAGCGCCGGAACGATCACCGAGAGCCATGCCATTTTCTCTCCTGATCTACGTGAAAAGCGTGTTACAAAGAACGCAGTCGATCGACTGCTTCTTGCGCTGTACCGTCTACAAGAAGCTCACCGTGGTGCAGCAACACTCCCCTATTGCACAGGCGCGCAATCAGGTCCAGGTCGTGGCTGACAATCACCAAAGAGGTTCCCTGTTCTTGCATCTCATGGATACGGTCAAGGCACTTGCGCTGGAAGGGCTCGTCACCCACAGCCAGAATCTCATCAACAAGGAAGATATCCGGGCTGGTGTGCACTGCGACAGCGAAAGCCAAACGCAAGAACATACCCGAGGAGTAGAACTTCACCTCGGTGTCGATAAACTTCTCAATCTCCGAAAAGGCGACAATATCGTCAAAAGCAGCTTCGATTTGCTCTTTACTCATGCCAAGAATTGCGCCGTTGAGAAAAACATTTTCACGGCCCGTCAGGTCCGGGTGGAAGCCCGCACCGACTTCAATGAGGCCTGCCATGCGTCCGCGGTATCCCACCGAGCCCTCGTCGGGCGTAATGACACCTGAAATGAGCTTAAGCATTGTGGACTTACCGGAACCGTTGAACCCGATCAGACCGATCGAATCCCCCTGCTCAACCGAGAAACTCACATGGTTGAGTGCGCGGAAATGATTCACCAGCTGACTGCGACGCCCCGTCAAGCTCCAGACCAATCGGTCCTTCAGAGTGTGCGTATTGCGCAGTGCGAATTCTTTGACAACATCATCAACGCGAATAACTTCAGTCATCACAGCTCCTGAGCAAACTTGGGATCCATGCGCCTGAAAGAGACCTCGCCAAAGATGACGGCGCCAAGAGAAATCAGAAGAGCGATTCCAGTCCACAGGCCCAGATTCGGGAGGTAGGGATTCGCGGCAGTATCGACCAGGGTCGGCTGCCAGAAACCGTAGTGGAAAAGCTCAACTGCAATGGTCAGTGGATTGGCCTCGTACACCCACCACAACCAGTGCCAGCCGTGTGCATCCAAAACATCACGCACACTAAACCACGTGTAAAGAACGGGAGAAACCCACGTCGCCATCATCAAGATCAGATCAACGAAGTTCTCTGAATCTCGATAGAACACGTTAAGCGCGCCGGAGAAAAGGCCAATCCCCAGTGCAAACATCGAAACAATGAGGAAGGCCGCAAGGATTGCCAAAACTCCCCACACCGTCGGATGCCAGCCAAAGATAAGTGCACCAATGAAGAGAACAGCGACCTGCGGGAGGAAGTGAACAAGGGCAACCCACATTGCAGACATCGGGAACAGCTCACGGGGAAGATAGATCTTCTTTACCAATGGCGCGTTGCCGACAACAGATCGGGTTGCGTTGCCAAAAACTTCCGAGAAATAGTTCATGAGAACCACGCCGGAGAACATGTAAATGACATAGTTCTCCACGGCGCGGTTCATCTTCATGAAGACGCCAAGTGCGAAGTAGAAGACCAAGAATTGGGTCAGAGGCTTCGCGTAGCTCCACAGCATTCCAAAGATCGAGCCGCGATAGCGAGCCCGCAGTTCCTTATGAACAATGAGGCTGGTCAGGTAGGGCTGACGGAAAACCTCGATCAGTCCCGATGACTTGCCCGGGGTTTGGAATTGCTGCGATGCGATGTTACTCAACGAGTGGTCCCATCCTCGAACAGCGGGGCAAGCTCGTTATCGAGCATCGTCAGTGCCGAAGCGATGGCCATGTGCATATCCAAGTACTTGTAGGTACCAAGGCGGCCCCCGAAGAAGACACGGTCTTCATTCTTCATAAGCTCACGGTACTGTTCGAGGCGCTCGCGATCTTGCGCGGTATTCACCGGGTAGTAGGGCTCGTCGCCATGATCAGCAAAGCGAGAGAACTCGCGGAAGATCACGGTCTTCTTGTCCTGGTAGTCACGCTCGGGGTGGAAGTGGCGGAATTCAATGATTCGCGTGAAGGGAACATCGATATCGCCATAGTTCATGACGGAGCAACCCTGGTAGTCACCGGTTTCGACAACTTCCTTTTCGAAATCGACGGTACGCCAGGACAGGTCACCTGCTGAGTAGTCAAAGTAGCGATCAACCGGACCGGTGTAGACAACCGGAACCTTGCCGACGACCGCAGCCTTGTTCAGCGGGTTCTCTGGATCAAAGAAGTCGGTATCCAAGTAGACATCGATGAGGTCCGAGGCCACCATGCGTTCCATCCACGCGGTGTAGCCATCCACCGGCAGACCTTCGTACTTATCGTTGAAGTAGCGCGAATCGTAGTTGTAGCGCACGGGAAGACGCGAAATGATCGAGGCGGGAAGATCCTTGGGATCAGTCTGCCATTGCTTTGCCGTGTAGTTCTTGAAGAATGCCTCGAAGAGGGGGCGACCAACCAGAGAAACACCCTTGGACTCAAAGTCGGTGATCTCTTGGCCGTCAACTTCTGCTGCCTGCTGGGCAATGAGGGCGCGGGCCTCGTCCGGGCCGTAGGCAGCGGAGAAGAACTGGTTAATAGTTCCCAGGTTCACGGGCATCGGGTAGACAACACCGTCAACGGTGGTCCATACGCGGTGAACGTAAGAGGTAAAGGAGGTGAAACGATTGACGTACTCCCACACACGCTCATTGGAGGTGTGGAAGAGGTGTGCGCCGTACTTATGAACTTCGATACCGGTTTCCGGATCAATCTCAGAGTAGGCATTGCCACCAAGGTGTGAGCGACGCTCAACGATTGCGACGCGGAGGCCCCAGCGAGATGCGGCCTGCTCAGCAATTGTCAGGCCGAAGAGGCCAGATCCGACGACAACAAGGTCATAGTTCACGGTCGAACTCCTTTCAATCCCAGTCAGTATAAGCGAAAGAACTGGACAGATCGCGTCATTGGTCCTTCGACACGAACCAGCGAAGTTTTCCAACCCCTCGATAAAGAGTTTGTCGAAGTTGTGTAGGAATCAACCGATAGGCCCCACGGACGGCTAGGTTTCGCGAGTATTGAGCTTTAGACACGATTCCTTCACTGAGGAAATGGTTTTGAAGGCGCATCTCTGAACGCAGCATCTGCGCTCCACCGCGCCTCTTATATGCACCGGATCCCACCCGATAGCGAACAAGAACCTCTGGCACATTCGCGCAGGGAACTCCCGCTGCAACCATCCGCGCAAAAAGCAAGTAATCCTCCATCAGCTGAAGATGCTCGTATCCCCCGACTGATTCAACTGCACTCTTGCGGTAGACAACTGAAGGGTGCGCAAAGGGTGAACGATAAGAAATGGTCCGACGGATCTCTTCTTCACTCACCGGCATGTTCCGGATCATGCCGTCTTCGGCCTCGTCGTCACTAAATTCTTGAATTGCTGAGCCCAACAAGCCCAAGCCATCCTCAACAAGGGGAACTTGGACGGCGAAACGACGAGGGAGCGATATATCGTCAGCATCAACGCGCGCAACGATTTCATACGAACAATGCGCCAGGCCGATATTCAAGGCATTCGCCAGTCCCATATTGTGCTTGAGCCGGACAACCCTGACATCAGTGTTTCCCAAAACTTCAGTTTCTTCCCCTCGCGCAGCGCGGTGGAGAAATTCCGAAATCTCTTCGGGGACGGGACCATCACACACGACAACCAGCTGGCGTGGGCGCAATTCTTGTTCCCGCGTCGCGCTGGAAATGGCACGGAAGAAGAACTCCGGCTGATCCCCCACATAAACAGGGAGCAGGACCGAAAAGTTAGCGGCTGTCATCGAGGCTCCCCCTCTGAGCAGCCACGTGCCTCAGAGACGGATGAGGAGCAGCCACAGCCGCAGGAACGATGTCCATGTTCAAGAGCAGCGACTTCATCGGCAACCTCAGTGAGATGCAGAATTTCACTGGAGCGCAACGGCGGCCGCCACGCATCACGAAGTCCCTCACGCAGGTATCCGAGCGCGGCTTCGCGGTCGGCCGAGGCAGCAATCATCTTTGCCCAGCGAAGCGCAGTGGCAGCCCCAAAAGCACAGCGATCAAAAAGACCAAAGCCCGAAGAAGTTCCAAGCGCCCAAACTTTGTTACGAACTTCGTTGTAGAAACGCGGGCCGGGATCAGCAGTGGAGTTTCCGAAGGTCTTCGTTCGGTGCTCGACGCGTGCACCATCCACGTAAAGCCCCACTCGCCCTTTGAGAAGGCGCGCGGTGTACTCAAAGTCGTCATTCCACAAGAAGTAGGCCGCTTCGGGTAGCCCTTCTTCTTCAATCGCACGCGCATCGATCATGATTGCAACGAATGATGCCGTGCGAATCTGACGCGCTCCAACGGCAGCCGCGTGTTCACGAAGCTCGCGGGAGATCAAGAAGCGTTCGCGAGGTGCATTCATCGGATGTTCGCGCCCGTCAATCCAATCGGCTCGGCACGCCAAAACGGCGGGCACGCCAGGGTATTCCTCACGAGTGCGTAGCAAGACCTCAAGGGCAGTAGGAGTTGGGATCGTGTCATCATCCATGATCCACACGAGGTCTGCACCTAAAGTCATCGCTCGGGCAATTCCCGCGGCGAAGCCACCGGCACCACCGTAATTTTGTGGAAGCGTCACAACATTGGTGACGGCAGGATGTGAGGCAATGAGCTGCGGGGTTTCATCGCTGGAAGCATTGTCAACGACGACAACTCCATCCAATGGCCGGGTCTGCGAGGCAAGGCCGTCCAAGGTTTCACGCAAGAGCTGTGCTCGGTTCCATGCAACGACGACGGCGATGACGGTTGGATTGCTCATGGGATAAGCCTACGGGCAAATGTGAGGTATATGCCAAGTAATGCACATAAATTCTGAATAATATTTGGATAGGGTGTTTGAAGAGTTAGTCTCTGTTTGCCCCCCAGGAGATTCACCAATGCGTTCTTCGCTTTTTGCTTCATCGTGTGCAACTGCGGCGCTGCTTGCCCTCAGCATTGCACCGATTTCCCTTGCCACTCCCACTTCCGAGGCCGAAGCTCCCACCCCATCAACACTGGCGTCTTCCCCCACTCAGCCTGAAACTCCCGCACCCGAAGCATCCCCATCTACAAGTGCGTCCTCTTCGGTCGATTCCACTACATCCTCGGGAGACACTCCGACCGGAGACAATATTCCAAGTAGCGAAGACCGCTCCGCTACTGACGACTTTGCGTCCCTCTCCCCCGAGGAGCAGATCCGCCAGCGCTGGCAGGACATGGGCGCAGAAAACGGAGTGCTTGGTGCCGCAACTTCTGGACTAGTCCCCCTGCGCGACGGGGCTTTCATCCAGTTCTACCGGGGCGGCCAAATCTATTGGACCGCTCAATACGGTGCGCATGCCTCGCGAGCAGGAATCCACAGTGCCTATGGCGCACAGAAGTGGGAAAACGGCCCTCTGGGTTTCCCGACCTCTGATGAAGAAGTTCAGACAATCGGAGGAATTCGCGGCGCGGTCCAAACCTATGAGAACGGCCAAATTCGATGGAGCACCCGGGGCGGGGCCCACCCCATCTGGGGCAAAATCCTCGAACGCTACAAAACCGCCGAAGCCGAAGGTCGTTCATTGGGCTGGCCCACCGCGAACGAAATGAAGGACGCAGCGGACGGCGGCGCATACCAGCACTTCACTGGTGGCTCGATCTACTTCCACCCATCTACCGGCGCGCATAGGGTGAGTGGTGGTATCCGCAATCTCTGGGAAGGTCAGGGCTGGGAACGCGGCCAGATGGGCTACCCGACGGGCGAAGAGACCGCTACGGCGGATGGTGGCGTGTATCAGACCTTCCAAGGCGGCACCGCTTACTGGCACCCTCGTACTGGCAGCTATTACGTGCATGGCGCAGTGCTGGGAGCATACGGCCGCGCCGGATATGCGCGTGGACGCTACGGCTACCCTTTGACCAATGAAACCCCTTCGACAAACGGTGGTGTTTTCCAGCGTTTCCAGGGTGGAACAGCGTACTGGCACCCAGGTTCGGATTCGTATTTCGTCCACGACGCGATTTTTGACACTTATGGTTCCTACAACTGGGAGCGAGGGGAACTCGGTTATCCCCTAACCGACGAAACGGCTTCCGCAAACGGTGGTGTCTTCCAACGTTTCCAAGGCGGAACAGTCTACTGGTCCGCTCGCACAGGATCTCACGCAGTCCCACTCTCGATGCTAGAACTTTACGGCCAGCATGGTTACGTGCGCGGGCACCTGGGATATCCAACATCAGAGCCCTACTGGGATGGCAACCGTCAGAAGCAAAACTTCGAGCACGGAGTCTTGGAAAAGACCAACGATTTCAACATGACCTGGGCCGGGCAGCCTAATAATTACTTCTGCGGGCCGACCAGTGGATGGATGATCCTCAACGCAATTGGTGCACACCAGTCCGCACAGGGAACACCGCTCAGCATTGATGCGGTTGCAAGCCGTGATTACATGAACACCGTAGATTATGGCTACACAAGCTTCCACGATCGACGTTTTGAGTACGGGATGAACCGTTGGCTGGGCCGCGATGCCTACACCACGATTCACACTCCTTCGGTTGATCAGGTTCGTGATTCGGTAAAGAACTCCTTCCGTAAGGGACTCCCCACCGCTGTCGATGCCCAAGAACGTCGCGGTGGCCCGCACTATAACGGTCACCCAAACTCAACCTTCTCCCACATCATGGTTGTGACTTCCTATGATCCGAACACCGATTCCATGCGGATGGCCGACCCGGGAGTTCACTACCTGTGGAACGGTGAGGAACAATTCTGGTATCACCTGCCCTCATTCACCCAGAACTTCCTCCAAACCGAGGTCGAACGCGATGGACGCGAGCACATTGGCATCTACACCGCACGCTGAGAGTTGGGGCGTTCCGGGAGCGCCGGCTAACCCGCCACATCCCGGCTTTCATTCTCATTCTCGAGGCCGCGCGTCCCTGCGCCGCTTTGCATTCCTCAGCGTTTGCGCCCTTGTCACCCTCGGTGGATGCACAAGCGGAGGGAGCGGGGATTCCTCGGCCTCGGCGAGCGCACAGGTATCACCTCGTCAGATGAATGGCGTTTTCGAGCCGATCGTTGCGAAGTCCGCGCTGGAGGATCCACACGAAAGCGTCTGCACAGACCTCGCTCTTCCTTTTGAGATCATCGCGATGCATGCGAGCGATCAGCCTTGCGCTTTGTCCCCATCAGGGCAGCCCCAGCCGGCTTCCGTGGATGAGAAATGGTCACTGGGCGGGGATTTCCGGCAGATCCCTTCTCTTCCCATCGATACCTCTGAGGTTTTCGGCTCATCAACACATGACCCGAAGGACCTGTACTCCTACAAGCCCGCAATTCTCACCCCCCAGGGGGCACACGATCTGTCTGCCAATCTACTTCGAGAAGACGGCAACTACGTTGAGCCCCTCGATGGAACACAAAACGGTCCTTGGATTACTTTCCTTGGCCGGCAGATTTCTTCTTCATCAACTGGAGATCACCAAGAAGACAATGTCTTTGCCCCGTGGACAATTTACTCCTGGAATACGAACGAGCAACGTTTGCGTACCGTGATGACTTGGAGTGATCTTCCCGCTCATAGTCCACGAAGCTCAGGTGAACTTCCCCCTGTTAGCGATGGGACGCATGCGTTTTACGGCGCAAAAGCCTCAACTGATCACGGAGATTTTTCACTAATCATCGCCCAAGGCCTTGATGGTCCAACGCGTTCCAACAAACCGCAGATTCTTCTCTTTGGTGCCTACCCCGCGGTCTCTGAGCAGGGGCTCAGCGTGGTTGCAACTACGATGAACTCGCCTCTGCCCTCTCGCGTCGCCACGCTCAGCGGAACTGATTTCTCAAAGGTCACCACACACTTCGACCTCAAATCACAGGACTATCGAATCACTGGGCTCTACGCAGCCGGAGATCACCACGCAGTCCTCGTCAGCCCCTCAAGTACTTCTTCCGCGGCCTCGTCCTACCTTGGACTCTGGGACAGCTCTTCCACCGACTATCCCACGCAGTGGATCATGGTCGACTCTCGAACTCCTTGGGTGTCCATTGGTGAAGAGGCAATCACGTGGGGTGCAGGATCTCAGGCGAACAATGCACAGATGTACCTGCGTCCATGGAAAACCGGCCAGATCACGCGGTTGGGAGAAACCCCCGGATATTCGCGTCCCATTGTCGCTGCAAGTGGACACACAGTGATGATTCCGCGTGTGAACAGCCAGGGTGGCATTCAATGGGCTATCGGAGAATTTACTGCGGAATAACACGCGGAGAACTCAAGTAACGATATGATAAACGTGATGAGTACTCCACAACCGCGCGATGCGCGACCGATCCTGCACTCTGCGACGCTCCCTTTTAAGAGCGGTGCGGCACGAGTGGTTTCACTGGTTGCTTTTAGCTGCGTTCTACTGTTGGTGTGGACAATATTTTTTGTCTATCACAGCTTTGGCAGCCAGCTTTCGGCAAACAGCATCAACACAAATGGTCTTGGAAATGCGAATTCAACCGAATCCGCAGCACCTTCGGACTCTTTTGAAGGGCGTGCCGTCAATATCTTGATTTCAGGTATTGATTCACGACAGAACCAAGGCGATGACGCCAATGGCGATCCCGATGAACTTTCGTCTATCCACTCTGATACGACCATGTTCATGCATATTTCTGCGGACCGCTCACGAATCCAGGTCGTCTCTATCCCACGAGATCTCATCACCGATATTCCCTCGTGCCGCCGCTCCGATGGCACGACATCCTCTGCCTACACAGGAATGTTTAATTCCGCATTCTCAACGGGTTCGAATGACACCGATATCGCGGGTGGCATTGCCTGTACCGAGGCCACAGTCGAGCAACTGACCGGAACGAAGGTTGATGGATTTGTTGTCGTCGACTTCCACGGTTTCCGCGGTTTGATTGATGCTCTTGGAGGGGTCTGGTTCGATATCCCCGAAGATATCGATGATTCCAAGTCAGACCTTCACGTTCAAGCAGGGTGCCAGAAGCTCGACGGCAAGACCGCCCTTGCCTACGCGCGCACTCGCTACGCCGTTGGCGACGGTTCCGACCTCGGCCGTATCTCCAACCAGCAGAAACTTGTCGCGGCAATTATGCGCGAGTTGATGGCGAAGAACTTTGTCTCTGATCTTCCCTCACTTCTCTCCTTCACGAAGCAGGGGCTTTCAGCTCTGCAGCCTTCGCAGAACCTGTCAAACATCAACACCGACGTGGGCCTGATGCTTTCGCTCACTTCGGTCAATCGTTCGAATATCCAGTTCATCACCTCACCGAACCAGTATTCGCCGGTTGACCCGAACCGAGTCATCAACCTGGAGCCTCAGTTCAGCCAGGTGTGGGAAGCAATCCGCAAGGACCAGCCCTTCCCCGCGACAATTGAGTTCACGAACGGCAGCGGTGAAGACGGACAGACGAATGCTCCCGCTCAGGATCCTTCGGCCTCGCCTTCCTCATCACAAAGCGCATCTGCTTCCGCAACGCCCAGTGCAAGCGCGTCGCAATCTCCAAGCGCCACGCCAACTCAAAAGCCCTGTCCCCCGGAGAAGTGATGACTCAGCCGCCTTCATTCCAACCTGATCCTTCACGTCGGCGGCCTCGTCTTTCAGAGGTCGCTAATGCTGGTGCCCAGAATGAAGAGGCGGCTGCTCACCACCGTAGGATCCCCGCTGAGTCCACGCGGCACTCTGCCGCTCAACACAGCACACCGGCAGAGCCTTCCAGCGTTCAAGAAGAGGCGATGCCTCCCTCCTTTGCGCCCCGCGCGCGGAGAACCCAGCCCCCGGCCTACGCTCCCTCAGCTCCAGCACGCGAATCCGTAGGTGCGACTTCCAGACCTCCTGTGCAGGCATCAACGCAACGCCCGCACTTCCAACCCGTTCAGCCCCAGCCCAGCACAAGCCAAGCCCGGGGCGTAAGCCCAGCGAAGCCTCGTCAGAGGAAGAAGAGGCGCTGGCCTCTTGTCGTCGTCGTGTGCGTTCTGCTCATGCTGGCATGGCCGGTTTTCCTGATGGTTGATGCCAACTCTCATTTGAAGAAGATCGACGCGCTGTCAGGAGCTGCCAATACTTCCGGAACAACGTATCTATTAGCAGGCTCAGATTCGCGCGCAGACGGCTCAGTTCCCGACGACACCGAGGGGCAACGCGCAGATTCGATCATGCTTGTTCACGTTGCCCCCAATGGACAGACCAGCAATATCTCACTCCCCCGCGATACCTACGTCGAAATCCCCGGTTATGGCTGGGACAAGCTCAATGCCTCATACGCATATGGCGGCCCCGCACTCCTAGTCAAGACGGTCGAAAAGCTCACCGGACTTACCGTTGATCACTATGCAGAGATCGGAATGGGCGGAGTGTCCAATATTGTCGACGCGGTCGACGGGGTGAGTCTGTGTTTCGATCTCAGCGTTGAGGATGAACGCTCCGAGCTCAATTGGGAAGCTGGATGCCACGATGCCAACGGTAAGACTGCTCTGGCATTTGCGCGCATGCGCTATTCGGATCCACGAGGTGACATTGGACGTGCTGAACGCCAGCGCCAGGTAGTGTCGAAGACCGTTTCAAAGGCAATGAAACCGGCAACGCTACTGAACCCAATGAGCGCCCTGCGCGTTGAACGAGCTGGTGCCTCTGCATTCACGGTCGATCAGGACTCGTCTGTTATTGACGTTGCACGCTTGGTACTGGCATTCCGCGAGGCACAAAACTCTGGGATGACTGGTGTTCCCCCGATTGAATCGCTGGGCTATGCGACATCGGCTGGAAGCGCAGTGTTGCTTGAAGATACGACCGCACCGGATTTCTTCGCCAAGCTTCGTGCTGGGACGCTCACAAAAGACGACCTAGCATCGCAGTCCTCATAATCGGGAAGTCCTTGAGGCACAGTGCTGATCTCAACTTGCAAGTTGCGTCTTGTACTCGAAAGTCGTGCCCACCGTTAAACAGCAGTCAGGAATTGTTGCGAAGGCTCCAGATGGAAAAAGCCGCAAGAGAAATGGCGTCTTGAAGCTGGCCACCCGCAATCATCTCTTTGAGTACAGCAAGGCTGACCCACTGAAGAGCATCAACTTCTCCATCGATAGCTTGCCGCTCCTGTGGTGGGACCGTGCAGGAGACAACTTCGACGTGCCCGGCGAGGATGCCAGAATCGGGGTAAATCTGCCCCAAGGACTCTCCGTTTTCCCCATAAAATCCTGTCTCTTCGAGGAGCTCACGCAAGCCGGTCGCTACCCCATCCGCGTCTGTTTCCTCGCTCATTCCGCGTGGGAATTCCCAGAGGTCACGCTCAATGGCAAGACGTTGCTGACGGACCAGGGCAAACTCACCGTTCTGGTTTCGAGCAATCGCAACCGCCCCGGCGCGATTTCCCCCGATAACAACGCGGTGCATACGCGGAGTCCCATCGTTACCTTCAACCCACAGAGGAAAGTTTTCCGCGTGCCAAACCTGGGTCCATTTCATGGTGTCTCCTTGTGCCTGATGGGGTGAATTTTGAGTGGTTGTCGAGTCGTCAAATTTATGCCTGAGCCAATCGGATTTCAGACATCATCCTTGAGGGACGGAGTTTAAAGAGTTCCCGAACATCCGAATACGGGAAGGATGCAAGGAACGCAATCGCCGTCCACAGGACATTCATCCAAAGAGTATCTTCACCAAACCATCCTGAATCGTGTGCGGTCAGGAAGAAGGCCAAAATGGTAACAGCGATGCAGCGAAGCACTCCGCTGACGACGCGTTTACGCCACTCCACCGGATCGATTTCAAACTCGCGAATGAAGAGTGCAAGAGAGCGCCACGCATTACGCGAAGCCCGCTTTACCCTGATTTCCTCAGCGGGGTGCGCATCTGTGAGAGCACTGAGTTCAAGCTGAGCAGCACGGGCCTTGGCGGTCATCGGGTGGGTCAGCACGCGCTGGTACTGTTCGGGAGAAAGCGTTCCCATAGCCTCGGTAATTTCCCCGTTGACGTTAAGTCCACGCGCGCTTCCCCCAACTCCCTCACGGCCAGAGCCAGTTTTTGACGCAACTCGCAGCCCTATGCGGGCAAGTGTCAGTCGGGTATTTTCTTGCAATCGGGCACGCCAATATTGCTTTCTGCTCTGCGGTGGGACGCACATCCCCCACTGACGCTGCGCCCGGACTTCCGCATCATCGGTGCCATCATCGTCGGCGATCATCGTAAAACTCATGCGTGAAGTTGCGGTATCGAGGAGCGCAAGACGCTGATGCATGGCTGCGTCCTCGTAAAGAAGTGAAAACCAGCGCAATGCACAGCGTGCCTGAGGCGCCGTGAGCACAGAACGATAAAGCTCTCCTTCTGAGGCATCAAGATCTGCCGGCGGGGCTTCTTCCATCCAATGGGACAGGAGTGAGACAACATCACCGCGCCGAGCTGGTCGCGTCACTTCCCCACCGTCATTGGCAATCCACTTCGGCAGCCAGATCCGCAGGGTGCGGGCGATTGCGATCGCTTCGGTATTCTTAAGATCCTCGAGGCGACCGTGGCTCTCCCAGAAATCAGCATCCTCAACGCTAGGGGTTCGAGGCCAGGTCATGAGATGAACACGCATGCCTTCCATCGCGCGCACCCATTGATCGCGCCCTGTCTCAATAAGCCGTGCCGGATCTTGTCGAGAACGCGGTACCGAGCAGTAGGCCGGGAATGGCTGGCCCTCTTCGGTTTCCGTCTCGCTCAGCCCTTTAAGCAGCAAGGCAAGCCGAGCATGTCCTTCAGTCACCGAATGAGCTGTAGGCATATCACATTCAAAGACCGCGCGTGCGGCAGAAACAAAGCCTTCCCGCTCAACCTGACGGCGTTGAAGATCCGCCCATTCAGCACGTTCTTCGGCGCTCGCAGGGCGGGCAAAGCCCGCGGGAGTGCCCGCGGGAGGCTGACACCCCACGAGTAAAGGAAGATCCTGGTACGAGGGCAAGCCCAAGGCCTCGGCAAGCCCATCGGGGCCAAGAGCGAGGAAACAGACCCCATCGAGAAGCTGATTGCGGTCGATATAGACATAATCCGCACTCAGCAGGGCCATACGCAGCATCATGACGAAACTGTGCAGTGCTGCCTGCGGGCCAAGACGACGCCACGCCATCGCCTGCTCAAGAGAATCTAAATCACTGATAGATACAGTCGAAGAATTCCACGGTCGAGCAGGCAAGGCGTTCGCTTCGGCGTCTGTCATAGGTCAGGACTGAGAGGGGACCTCAATTGCGCGAGGCCCAGCCTGCCAGGCATCCCATGCAGACTGCAGAATCTCGGTGACACCGTAGTTAGCCTTCCAGCCCAAATCCACAGCAATTGACTGAGGATCACCAATGAGCATGGGCGGGTCACCTGCGCGACGATCAAGTTCGTCAACCGGGAAATCCCAGCCGGAAACTGCGCGAAGACCGTCGATGATCTCGCGGACCGAGGTGCCCAGACCGGTACCCACATTGAATTGACGATGCGCAGGAACCCCGCGAGTCAGTGCATCCAGAGCAAAGATGTGGGCATCGGCTAGGTCTTTGACGTGAATGTAGTCGCGGATGCAGGTTCCGTCATCGGTCGGGTAATCCGTTCCGAAGATCTTCGGGTGCTCACCGCGAGCCAAACGGTCAAGGACCATAGGAACCAAGTTGAGGCATGCGGGATCGGCGAGATCATTCCATCCAGCGCCGGCAACGTTGAAGTAGCGCAGTCCGATCCAGTTGAGGCCCCATGCGCGTTCAGCATCGGCCATCATCCATTCGCCGATCAGCTTGGTCTCGCCGTAGGGATTGATGGGCTTCTTCTCAATATCCTCGGGGATCACGGGAACCGGAGGCATCCCATAAACGGCAGCTGAGGAAGAGAAAATCATGTTCTTCACACCGGCTTCTTCCATTGCCAGCAGGACATTCGCCAAACCACCGATATTTTGACGGTAGTACCACGCAGGACGTTCAACAGATTCGCCAACCTGCTTCTGAGCAGCAAAATGAATAACGCCAGTGACGTCTTCATCAATCATTGCCTGGGTCAAGATGGGCAGAGCCTCATCGCGTGCAACATCCACTTCGATGAGTGTCGCATCACCGATTCGATTGGCTGCGCCGGTGGTCAGATTGTCAACAACAACAACCTTTTCGCCACGTTCCAGCAGAAGACGGACAACGTGCGCGCCGATGTAGCCGGCGCCTCCCGTAACAAGAATGCTCATAGAATTCAGTGTACGGCAATTAAAAGCGTCGTGAGCGCCGCCCCATAGAGACCAGCGCGCCCTCGGGCATCACGCGGCCCGGGTCATAGCTAGCGGGAATCGCCGCCAAAGAGAGAGTGAAAACTGGCGGCACCGCTTGAGAAAGCTCGATGCGGCCACCCATCGTTTCAATGAGGTCCTTCGCCAATGCCAGGCCAATTCCACTGGAGCCGTGACCCGACACCCCATTTTCGAAAATATAGGGGGCCAATTCAGCATCAACGCCTTCGCCTTCATCAGAGACCTCGATGATAACGCCTCGACTATTAGCACTATTGCGCGCGTGTACCCAGGTCGTACCAGCACCATAGCGCAAGGAATTCTCAATCAAAGTCGCAAGCACCTGTGCAATCTTGGCCTCATCCGCAAGAATCGGCATATCTGCCTCATCTGTGAAGCGTAAGACGCGATCAGCCTTTTCGAAGGCTTCTTCCCATTCTTCACGCTGGGTGTTGAAGACTTCCAGAACATCAATGGCCTCAGTTGCAGAGGCATGTCGTTTATTTGTATCCAGCAGCTCAGTGACTACCGTTGTCAACCGTTCAACCTGTTCTAGGCATGAACGTGCTTCTTCCTGTACTTCTTCTTCGGTCGAAATCATTTCAATTTCTTCCAGGCGCATAGATAGCGCTGTCAAAGGAGTGCGAAGCTGATGCGAGGCATCGGCGGCCAGCTGCCGTTCGGCGGCCAAACGGCGTGCCATCTTCTCGCCCGTACGCTGAAGTTCTTCTTGAACAAGATCGATTTCTTCGATCCCTGAAGGCTTGACACGCGCTCGGACCTGTCCGGAACCAATTTGTTCCGCTTGAGCCGAAAGATAGATCAGAGGTGCCGAAAGACGCCGCGAAAAACGCGCTGCAAGGGCCCAACCAACAACCAAAGAGACAAGGATCCCTAAAAGGAAAATCCCTGAAACACGAACGATGCTTCGAATCGCGTTACGCGCTGAAATCATGACCGTCACTTTGACGCCATCGGGTGATGAGGCACTTCGAGTGATAGTGATTCCACGAAGCGGCTCCCCCAGAGTAATGGGCTGTGGGTTCTGGGGAATCATAATTTCGACGTAGGCAGGTTCCCCGTTGGCCACAAGGGTCTGCGCCCACATCCGCGCGTAGCCTTCAGAGAGGGTTGAGGTGCGTAGACGTCGATCAAGATTGGTTTGAACTGTCTGCGCGCGGGTTTCCAACGAAGCCGTTTGCGTATTCCAAACAATCAACGAAGATGCCACAGCCGCTGGGATACCGAAAATCAGTGCGACAACCGCAACCGCGGTCAAAATCATTCGCGCAGCACGTCTACGCATGACAGACCTTCAGAGATTTAGGCAGTTGGCTTTTCGAAGCGGAAACCCATTCCGCGAACAGTGGTGATATAGCGCGGAGATGTTGCATCATCACCAAGCTTGCGGCGAAGCCAGGACACATGCATGTCCAGTGTCTTTGTCGAACCGCTCAGGCCATTTCCCCAAACTTCACGCATCAGGGTGTCGCGCGGAACGACGTTTCCAGCCTCGCGAACCAGAACGCGCAGGAGTTCAAACTCCTTTGCTGTCAGCGAGAGCTCTTTTCCTGCAACATAAGCACGGTGTGCGGCTACATCGATACGGACGTCCTGAACAACAAGATCGCCGTCTGCAACCTCGCCACCACCACGGCGCAGCAGTGCGCGGACGCGGGCAAGGAGCTCTGCCAAGCGGAAAGGCTTGGTGACGTAATCATCTGCACCAGCATCAAGACCGACAACCATGTCAACTTCGTCGGCACGTGCAGTAAGGATGAGAACCGGCACGGAGGAGCCAGAGGAACGAATTTCCCTTGCAACATCCAGACCGTCCATATCGGGAAGACCTAGGTCAAGAACAACCAGGTCAACACCCTCAAGATCTTCGAGTGCGCTCCGGCCGTGGTCATGCGCGCGCACATCATAGGTTTCGCGTGCAAGGGCGCGGGTAAGCGGGCCAGCGATAGCCGGATCATCTTCAACGAGAAGCACTGTAGTCACGGAAACAGCATACCGGATTTCAGGGATCTCTTGTACATTTCTTGACCTAAATGGGATGAAATCACAAGATCAGGTAAAAAAGCAGGCAGTCTTCTAGAGACGATAGGTCAAAAGATAGGGCGAAATCGTTCCAAAACCGCGCAAAGTTGCACTTGGGAACTCTTCTACGTCGTACTCCATCCCCGCTTTACCCGCGGCAATCGCAGCAGCTGTGGTGGGATCCATCAAAATTTTGCCCACTGGAGCGATATCTACCAGGCGCGAGGCCAAATTAACCGTCGGGCCAAACACATCACCTGAACGCGAAAAGACATCACCGCGCACGAAGGACGCACGAACAGGAAGCATCTGATCATCAGCGCCCAGTTGTTCAATAAGTGAAACCGCTACTCGAAGGCCCGTTTCAAGATCATCGGCAATATACATGACCGCATCACCGATCATCTTCACCACTCGGCCACCTGCGTCAGTCACAGCATCGCGAGAAAGTTGCTCAAAACGACCAATGAGATCAACCAGACGCCCACCCAGAATCGTCGACGATGAGGTATACGAAACCATATCAACGAAGCCCAGGGATCGATTCAGCGGGAATCGCGGCTGCAATCCCTCATGTCCACGCGTGGCGATCTCATGATCCATCCGTTTGAGCAGCGCATCCAATTGACGTCGCCACGAATGTCGAAGGAGCTCATCGAACATGTCAACACGCTCACGAATATGGTCGAGGACATACATTCGTGCCGCGGTGTCATCTAAGCCGTAGCGTCGCATCGTGTCTTCAACCAAGGCTTCAACCTGCCACAAGCCCAAACGGTCAGCTAAGTGAGAATTCGCGCGGAGAAGCGAACGCGCGGTCGCCTGATCAATAGCCCCCGAAGCAATAAATTTTGACCACTCGATGAAAAGCCGAGCATCGTTTTCCGTAAAGACCTTTTCTTCGGCGCGCGGGGAGGGGAACCCCATTGCGACCCAGAATTCGCGAACATCCTCGCTGCTGGTCTGCGCCATCTGAGCAAGATCATCAACAGTGAGGGTAGCCGGACCACCAAGGAGGGAAGAGCTATTGGTGTGTGCAGTCGAAAAATCGTGACTCAATCCTGCTTCTTCCTTTACAGCTTCCTCCACGCATGTGGCCTAACACACATTAGTGTAGTGAAGAAAAGCTGAGCCTGCACGGGAAAATTCATAGTATGCACCTTGTATTAGCCTCACAATCTCCTGCCCGCCGACGCATCCTCCAGGAAGCCGGCATCACTCCTATCGTCAAAGTTTCCCAAGTGGACGAGGATTCAATCTTGGATCAGATCCCAAGTGCCTCCCCCGCTGAGAAAGTGTGTGCCCTTGCGAGCGCTAAAGGTAAGGCCGTGGCCTCGGCAATATGCGCGGGAACATTATCGCTGCACGAGGAGGACCTCCCCGAAGGTGAGTGCGTAATAGTTGCCTGCGATTCCATGCTCGAGGCCGGTGGGGAGTTACTGGGCAAGCCTCACGATCCCCAAGTTGCCCTTGCCCGAGTTAAAGCACTTTCCAAGGCACACACAACCTTGTGGAGCGGCCACTACCTGGCGCATCTACACTGCGATAAGGGCGGATGGAAGGTTGCGCGCGAAGACACACGTCCTTCCTCAACCGATATTCACTTTGGCTCGATCAATGACGAAGAAGCCCACGCCTACGTAGCAAGCGGCGAACCCTTAGAAGTCGCGGGTTCTTTCACCATCGACGGATTGGGTGGAGCCTTCATTGAAGCCATTGAAGGCGACCACCACAACGTCATTGGAATCTCACTTCCCTTAATCCGCACCATGATGGCCGATATGGGATTGCAGTGGGTCAGCCTTTGGGATCGAAAAGGCCCTGACGCCCACTAAGCCCCTGAAGCGTCACGCTCGAATTGGCTGGGCGTTCAAACGGCTCGCAGCCTCGGCGACGCGTTCGTCGGTTGCGGTCAAGGCTACGCGCACAAAACCCGCCCCGGCCTCGCCATAAAAATCCCCGGGAGCAACGACAATCCCCCGCTGAGCGAAAGCATCAACGAGCTGCCAGGAATCAAAGTCACCACGAGGATCCCTCACCCACAGGTAAAGACCTGCAGCCGAATCCTTGTCTCGTTCAAGACCAGTACGAGCAATGGCATCGATCAAGATTTCACGTCGACGTGCATAGACCTGACGCTGCACCTCAACGTGTTCGGTGTCCTCCAGCGCGACCCGCATTGCAGCTTGCACTGGAGCAGGAACCATCATCCCCGAGTGTTTGCGCACTTCAATAACAGGAGCAAGAAGCTCAGGATCTCCATACATCAAAGCCGCACGGTAACCAGCTAAATTCGACTGCTTAGACAGCGAATACAGCACGATCAGCGAACGAGGATCTCCATCACAGACACGTTCATCGAGCAGCGAGGGAACGCCCTCATGAAGGAAAGGCTCCTCCCATGCCAAAGCCGAGTAGCACTCATCAGAAATCACGACTGCGTCATGACTGCGAGCCCACTGGACGACCGTACGCAGCTCATCAAGCGTGAGGACATGGCCATCGGGGTTGCCCGGCGAGTTCAGCCATACAAGTTGAGCATCGGGCCACGACGAAGGATCTGTCGGGTCAACCGGAAGTGGAGTCGCTCCCGCTAAACGCGCGCTAATGTCATAGGTCGGATACGAGGCCTGCGGGAATAAAACCGTATCTCCGGGACGCACTCCCAGAAGGAAGGGAAGCCATGCGACAGCTTCCTTGGAGCCGATAGACGGCACAACGCCCTGCAATCCGACGTCCACCATGTTCCGCCGCTTTCCCCACGCAAGAATCGCATTGCGAAGCTCAGGGCTGCCAATCACGGTCGGATATCCCGGCGCATCCGCGTGCTCTTGAAGCGCATCCTGAATAAGTGCGGGAGTGGGATCAACCGGAGTTCCAATCGACAGATCGCACACACCACGGGGATGCTCAGCTGCCCGTTTACGGTAGGGGGCGAGCTGATCCCAAGGGAAAGAAGGCAGATCAAGTGGGCGCGGAAGGACGCTCATGTGTTTCCTTACTTATCCCAATCTTCGTTCTGCGGAGGAAGGTCGCTGATCCACTGAACATCGAAGGACTGAGGACCGGTCTTCTGAGCACCACCCGGGCTGCCCAGATCAACGAAGAAATCCGCGTTGGCCTGCAGGTAATCGGACCATTCACTGGGGAGGTCATCCTCGTAGAAGATTGCTTCGGTCGGGCAGACCGGTTCGCACGCACCGCAGTCCACACACTCATCGGGGTGGATGTACAGGGTACGCTCGCCCTCGTAAATGCAGTCGACGGGGCACTCATCAACGCAGGCCCGGTCCTTAACATCAACACAGGGCTGGGCAATGACGTAAGTCATTAATTCCTCCTTGGACTGGGTTAGACAACCACTTCATTCTATTATCGCCAACATGAAGACCCACGCGAACGAGCAGCCTTCTTCCCCCGAAAATAGCGAGAAGATAGGTCCTGCAGAGCATGCCCAAGCAGAAGCTTTTACGCGACAAGAAACGCACGCAATTCCCAATCTTCCGTGGATGCAATTGGGAGTGGGCTCCCGCGTGGTCGTCCGCTATCGTCTAGACGATGGTCTACACGATGCGCTGGGAACGCTCATCGAAGCTGCCCCAACCCACGTGATCATCGAGACCCGACGCGGCCAGGTTCGCGTCGATGCGCGAACCATGGTCACCGGGAAGCGCGTCCCTCCCCCACCGCAGATCTAATCTGAACTTCAGTTGGCGTAGAAGGTCTATCAGGGCCGAAGGGACTTAGTCCTTGTTCTGACGACGCTCGCGAGCGGCAATCTTGAAACGCTCTTGGGCGTCCAAGACGACCTTACGCACGCGAACGGCCTCGGGAGTCACTTCAACGCACTCATCGTTAGCCGCAAACTCCAGGGACTCTTCCAAGGTGAGTTTGCGAGAAGGCGTCAAGGACTCGTAAACATCAGCGGTCGCACTACGCGTGTTGGTTTGTTTCTTTTCACGGCAGATATTGACATCCATATCCTCGCCGCGAGGATTCTCGCCAACAACCTGGCCTTCATAGACCTCCGAACCCGGCTCAACAATGAAGGAGCCACGTTCTTGAAGATTCGTCATCGCGTAGGGAGTCGCCTGGCCTGCTCGGTCGGCAACAAGAGAGCCAGTCAAGCGCTGCTCAATTGCGCCCTGCCACGGAGCATAGCCTTCGGCGATCGACGAGGCGATACCGGTACCGCGGGTCTCAGTGAGGAAACGCGTACGGAAGCCAATCAAGCCTCGGGCGGGAACGACAAATTCCAAGCGAATCCAACCCGAACCGTGGTTTGCCATGGTCTCCATGCGGCCCTTGCGCTGAGCCATCAGCTGGGTGACCGAGCCGAGGTATTCCTCGGGGATATCAATGGTCATACGTTCCATGGGCTCGCTGCGCACGCCGTCGATGGTCTTGGTGACGACCTGCGGCTTACCAACGGTGAGTTCGAAGCCTTCACGGCGCATCTGCTCAACAAGAATTGCCAGAGCGAGTTCACCACGTCCCTGAACTTCCCACGCATCGGGACGTTCTGTGGGCAAAACTCGAATGGACACGTTACCGATAAGTTCACGATCCAAGCGATCCTTCACCTGACGCGCGGTCACCTTTGCGCCCTTGACTCGTCCAGCCATGGGAGAGGTGTTAATACCGATCGTCATCGAGATCGCGGGATCATCAACGGTGATCAAGGGCAAGGGGCGAGGATCGTCGAGGTCAACCAGTGACTCACCGATAGTGATGTCTTCGATGCCAGCTACTGCAACGATATCGCCGGGCTCAGCGGTTTCAGCAGGAAGGCGCTCCAGGCCTTCGGTGCGAAGAAGCTCGGTGATTCGAACAGGCTTGATCGTCCCGTCGTGGCGGGCCAGACCAACGGTTTCACCCTTGCGCAGAGTGCCGTTGTGGATACGCAGCAGGGCGAGGCGGCCAAGGAAGGGCGAGGCATCGAGGTTCGTCACGTGCGCCTGCAGGGGTGCACCTTCCTCATATTCGGGGCCGGGGATACGCTGAAGGATCGTCTCAAAGAGAGGCTCGAGATCCTCGGTGGGGATGTTGCCGTCGCCGGGGTTGGTCAGCGAGGATTTCCCTGCCTTTGCCGAGGCGTAGACAACGGGGACATCCAGCAGCGAGTCAACATCGGCATCCACGCCTTCGCTCATGAGGTCCTCAGCCAATGCAAGAAGCAGGTCCTGGGTTTCCGAGACGACCTCGTCGATACGCGCATCGGGACGGTCAACCTTATTGACAACGATCACGACGGGAAGCTGGGCTTGAAGGGCCTTGCGAAGAACGAAACGGGTCTGCGGGAGGGGCCCTTCAGAGGAATCGACAAGGAGAACGACGCCATCGACCATGGACAGGCCTCGTTCAACTTCACCACCAAAGTCAGCGTGTCCGGGGGTGTCGATGACGTTAATGACCACGCCACCTTCGAGCCCAAGCTTTTGAGCAGCGGGACCGCGATAGTGGACCGCAGTGTTCTTGGCGAGAATCGTAATGCCCTTTTCGCGTTCAAGATCGCCTGAATCCATCACGCGTTCGCCGGTCTTCTCAACCGTATCGCGCTCATTGAAAGCACCCGACTGCCACAACATCGCATCAACCAAGGTGGTCTTGCCGTGGTCAACGTGTGCAACAATCGCGACATTTCGTAGATCTTCGCGGATGGTCATAAAGCTCCCTATACATTCTCGACGCGTATCACAGCTAGCTTATCGCCGTTTTTGAGGAAGTCCCTTGTTCGGAGGGCTATGTGTGAGGCGTTACTCGCGCTATCCTTGTCCAATGACAAACCGACGCGTCTATCGCGCCAGCAATGACTGCTGTGATGCGAGCTTTTCAGATTCAGGTGCGCAGATCCTTACATGGCAGCCTTCCGGCACCGAGCCTGTCCTGTGGCTCTCCGAACGTTCCCTGCCTTGGGCATCGACGCCCGCACGGGGAGGAATTCCGATCTGCGCACCATGGTTTGGTGTTGCGACAGCTTCCTTGGCTGCACCCGGATCCGAAGCACAAAACCACGGATTCCTAAGAAATGCAACGTGGGAACTGATGGAACGTAGCGATTCCCGTGCAGTTCTTGAATTCGTTTACAAACCATCCACAAACGCTGAGATGGCGAAATTCCCCCATCGTTTCACCTCGAAACTTGAGGTCACTTTCGGGGAGGAACTTCACCTAGTGCTTTCGATGAAGAACACCGATGACGAAGCCTTCTACGTTGATGAAGCCTTGCATTCCTATTTCAATGTTTCCGATGTGCGTGAAATTTGCATTCACGGCCTCGAAGGAGCAAACGAACTGGATACTGTCCACGACACTCAAGGCACTCACGAAGGTCCGCTGACTTTCACTAAGGGTCGCGTCGATTCGATCTTCGATACAAGCAATGGAGCAATCATTGAAGATCCTGGTTTCAAACGACGGATTATTATTGAAAAAGACCACTCTGCATCGACAATCGTTTGGAATCCTGCCGAATCCAAAGCAGCGGACATGCACCACGAGGACTGGAAACACTTCGTCTGCGTCGAAGTAGGCAATATTCGTCGCAATGCGCTACTCCTTCGCCCGGGGCAATCTCACTGGATGTCCTTGACTATCAAGGTTGAAGAACTCGCATAGGCGAGATCTTCACTGACGCGCCCCGCTGATCCCCCGAGCTAGTCGAAGAATCTCTTTCTGATTGCCGTGGTTCCTACAGCCCGAAACGCTGTGCGAGCCACGGCAATCCGTCTTCGAAGGCCGCACTCCAGACCTTCCAGGAGTGCCCACCCGAATAGGTCCGCGTCTCAATGCTCATCCCCGATTTCTCCGCAGCGTGATCAACCTCGATGAGCCCTTCTTTAAAGGCGGTATCAGAGTCACCCCACGAGATGATACCCGCGCTTTCCTCATAGCGATTATGACTCATCAGATGCACGGGATCATTCGCTTCGTAAAGCGCTCGGGAGCCGTCAAATCCATCCGAAATCGTTCGCTCTTCATTACCAAGTTGCGGATGCGCTTCGCCTGACATATCAAGGAAGCTGCGGTACAACTCGGGAGCACGGGTCACCACTTGGAGCGCGCAGGTGCCTCCCGAAGAAAGACCCGCAACGGCCCACTGTCCCGGATCAGAAGAGACGGTGAAATTAGTGTGCAACCAGGTTGGGACGTCCTTTTGTACATAGGTCGCAACTTTCCCGTGCGAGGTATCGGAGCACAGAGGATTCGCTGTTTGACTGCCGTAAACATCCACGACAGCAACGATGGGGGCACGACCATCATGCCGCGATGCAAATTGATCCATCGTCTGGGGAAGTTTGCCCAAAACAAGCCAATCTTGAGGCGTACCTGGCTGGCCAGACATCAGCACAATGACCGGGAGCTGCGCACTTGGATCTTTGAAATATGAAGGTGGAAGATAAACAATGGCTTGCCGAGGAGTGAAAGACGAATCCGAGGCGGGGATATTGACACGGACAAACGCTCCCTCTGTACTGCGCGCCAGAGCGGCAGCATCATCAGGGCTTTTTAGTTCATTCCAAGAAATTGTCTGTACTCCCCCACCAACGACTTCCGCCATGGTGGGATAGGCCTCGAAATGATAGTTAATCCCCAGAGCAGCTCCGATCGCCATAAGCATCCACGCGCACACCCCGGCCAGAAAACGACGAATCCAGTGACGGCGGCGGAAGAGCGCGACGATAATCATCAGTGCAGCAATAAGGGCTGGAGCCGCCCACAACCATGTCACGCGCCCCAATCCCTCAGCAACCGGATGCCAGACCCTTTCGACAAGGTGATGGACAGTAACAAGAACGATGGCACCGCCAAAAGCGCTCACAAAGCGCGCCTTCAGGGAAAACGGCTTCATGACAAAAAACCACACCCAGGCAGCGGATGCAAGGATCAAGGCTGCAGCGATCGGCAGAATCCATACGCGCAGAAGCGGAAATAACTTGAGAAAACTAATCACGTGACACCAACTTTGCTGCGACCCCCACGGCACTGGCTGCACTCATGCTTGGCAAATAAGCATGAGCAATTGCCAGACCAACTGCAGGCGCATTCGCGATGTCGGGAATTGCAAGATAGAGGGGAACGAAACGAACCTGGAATTTCTTCTTATAGGCCAGCAATGAGCGGAAACCATAAACGGGTTCCATGACGCTCCCCATCACATCAAGAACGGGGGCAAAAGCAAAGTGTGAATCCGCCAGTTCTGCACTTTCCTCGCATTGGCCCGATTCTGCTAGAGGCGCACCGGACAAGGAAATGAACTGAAGTCCCTCATCTTGCGCCAGAAGAGCAGCTTGGCCAATAAGAAAGTCAATCGCCAGACGGAAACCTGAGTCATCTCGACGCATCACATCTAGGGTCAGGCCGATCACTTTGCCACCTGAGTGGACTGGCATCCACGAGGTCACCGCATGGATGCGCTCTTCTTCATCAAGAGCCAGTAGAAGGCGCGTATCCGAGTCATTAATTTCGCGCAGACCGCCCAGGGTAAAGCCCATTTCAGGAAGGGCCTTCTCATCGGCCCATGCCTGACAGATCGCATCAACCTGTTGCTTCAGTTGAGAGGACAGACTTGGATATGACGCCCACTCGGCTCGGATTCCCTCGCGCTTTGCATGATTGAAAGCGGTGCGCACATCTTGGAATTTCTTACCCTTAAAGGCAAGATCGCCCAGATCAATAATTGCTTCCTCAGCAACCTTGACGGTAGACCAGCCCAAACGATGCGCTTCTCGCGCCCACTCTTCGTGGACCGAATAGAGTGCCGGGGTCAGTGCTGCATCGCTTGCAAAGCGAGCAAACTGTGAAATTACTGCTGGAATATTCTCATCCGCTGCGGCACATTGCGTCAGTGTCAGCGCCACGCCAGATACTTGGCGGTAGGACACTGCCGCGCGTTGGTCGGGACTAATCCACGTCGAGTTTCCTGGCCATGCGAGCATCCACCCCAATGAGCCTGCGCCGTGCTGGCGCAGAAGACCGATTAACTCGTCATCTGCATCATGTTGAAGTTCAACCGGTGCAAGGAAAACCCTAAGAAGGCAAACAGCAATGACAATCCACACCAGCGTGGGAATCCACACTGTCGAAATTGAGGCAAGGAAGGTTGTTGCATAGATCGGAGTATCGATGAGCCACTGTGCACCTGCAGGAGCGTATGAGACAACGTAGGCTTCAAAAAGGCTCAGCAAATCCGCTTCGGGAACAAACTGGTCAGGAATTAAAACCCCTATGACAAGGGCTGCCAGCGTGCCAATCGCAGCAGAAACAGCAATGACAAATGCACTGCGTACCCAGTAGCGTCGGGCAATTCGTACCTGGAACGCAGAGGAATTCCATGCGGTCAGCAGAAGCATCGCCAGGGGGAAAGCAACGCTGATCAGAAGCTTACTCATAGGAATAGGAGCGATAAAAAAGTCATCGCTGTCGAGTCCCTGTGCCTCATTGACCGTGAGCGCGAAAACCATGATCTGCGCAACGCCAATAATCGCGAGCACGCTCTGAAGAAGCAGGGTGCCCACCCAAGCACCACGACGGCCTCGGAAAAGACCAAAAGCCAAAACCAACTGAACCACGAAAGGAATCGAGGCCAAGATTAACGGCGCATAAAGCATCAAAGAATTGCCGTAAATCTCTTTGACACAGCTCATGGGATCGCTGCTTTGCTGGCACAGCGCCCACATATACTGCTGGATGGCAAGCTCGGGAGAAAAAGCAGCGCGATCAAAAGCTAGGAAACCGTGACTGCTGAAGTTCCAGATCGAGCTCACCGCTCCCAAGGTAGCGGCAGTGATCACCAAGGGGATCACTCGACGGACCGGATCTCCAATTCCCAGCATCGAACGCCCTCGGTTCGACCAGCCAATTGTGAAACCACCGATGATCCACCCGCATAGGAAGGCGATTAGGCGCGCCAGCGCACCCGCAGTCGAAGAGAATGCCAAGAGGGCTCCCAAGACGACAAGTGCACCAATTCGAGTGCGCCACGCCCACAGGCGATCCATCTTTGCGCTTGCAGTTCCAAGCAACGCAGTGAGGATCAGGCTTGCTCCTGTCAACGGACCACTGACCAGCGGGTATAGACCACTTTGAGAGATTCCCTTTACTAGAGCAACGAAGGCCCACATCCCCGCTAAAGACATAGGAAGGGCGATGACCGCAGAAAGAAGCCAAATTCGCGACCCGAGGAAACGTTCAAGAAGGCCACCGATGATCGCCATCATGAGGGCGGCATTGATCATCATGCCAATCGAAGGACTCCACACAACCGTCGTCACAATGGTGAGAGGCCGAATTGCACCGCCCTGCGCCGCAAGAGATTGATTCCAGTGACCGTGGCTAAAGTGGGCAGCAATCCCGACAAGCATAATGATCAACGTCAGGATGATCGAGCATGGCGCTGTCCAAAACCAGTTGAGGAGAACCGGGAAGCTTCGCCTCCAGACACGCGAAAAAGCAGATGCCAAATGCGCCTGAGGAGCCTCGTCAGCCTTGGGTTCGGTTTCGGCGCTCATGAAACTCCTTCTGGCAGACAAACTTCAACTCTCTTTTTTGATCTTAGATCGTGCTGCCCTCAACTCAACTCGAAGAAGGCAATTATCAGGGTGCAATCAGGGACAATTTCAGGGGGATCACTCACATGGAAAGGCCCAACTCCGTCAATCCCACGTACACTGACTGCGGCAGAACAAGGAAAGGACGCACATGGGATTGCGTAAAGTACTGGCTCACACAGTCATGCATCTATCAAGATGGACTTTCGCACCTGAGTTTCCTCTTCCCGATCGCTGTTTGGTCATCGGTGCACCTCACACGTCAAATTGGGATGGCTTCTACATGGTGATGGCGATGTGGGCCGTCGAGCGTCCAGTGTCTTTCCTGGTCAAGAAGAATCTCACCGATGTCCCTGTTATTGGAAGTTTCGTGAAGGCGATTGGCGGGATTCCCGTTGACCGCGAACATCCGGGGCACCTTGTTGAGCACATCATTTCCCTTGCTGAATCCAAAGAGCATTTCGTTCTGGTCATTACCCCGAAGGGAACCCGTTCCGTTCGTCCCTATTGGAAGTCTGGTTTCTACCGAATTGCGATGGAAGCTGATCTTCCTATTGTTCCCGGTTTCATCGATGGCGCGAAGCGTCGCTACGGGTGGGGTGAACCAATGCGACTCACCGGCAACCGCCGTAATGACATGGACAAAATCCGCGATTTCTATAGTGGGCTTGTAGGGATTCGCCCAGAAAACACGAGCGTCCCCAGGCTGCGCCATGAAGACCCTGAAGACTAAATTTCCCGAAATTTTTGCACTTAAGTCAGTGCTTTAGCCGCGGTGGAGCCGACACAGAGTCATGACCAGTTTCTCAACTGCACCCTGTGGGTCCTTCGATGCGCCTTTTGTGTCTTCGTCAGCTTGTGCAATTGCAGTGATTGCCGAGGCCAAAGCGGGGTCGGGCCATGCGCGAAGTTCACGTCGAGCTCGTTCTGCTTGCCAGGGCGACATCCCTAGGTTCTTTCTTCCCAAAGAAGCAGAAACTTTAGCCATTGCACGAAATTTCATTGCAATTGCGGCAACGAGCTGTGCCGGCGCGCTTCCGGTCGCATAGGCATGGCGAACCAAAGTCAGAGCCCGTGCCGCGCGTCCATCGATAATCGCATCCGCGACTTCAAAACTTGTTGCTTCAACACGCCCGGAGTAGTACTTCCGCACGGCATCAAGCGTAATTTTCCCTTCAACATCGCTGAGGAGCTGTGCCACCGCGGCCGCGAGCGCGCTCAGATCATTACCTAGGGCATCCACTAAAGCCTGAGCCGCCTCAGTTTCTATGCTGCGATGGGCTTGTCGCACGTCGGAGCGGAGAAAGTCGAGCTTGTCACGATCATTCTTTAAAGGCTCTGCAGGAATCACGGGAAAGCCAGCTTTAGCAATCGCATCGAGCAGCTTCTTCCCGCGGGCATTGCCGCCTGGATGGCGCATGAAAATCCAGACATCGGCCGCAGGGGCGGATACATATGCCTGAAGGTCAGCCGCTAAGGCATCCGTCATATTCTCCAGGTCGGGAATGATGATCATTCGGCTTTCACCAAAAAGCGAAGGTGAAGTCAAAACATCGAGTTGCCCTGCTTGATAGGTGCCAGCTGATAGATCTGTTCGTTCAAGGGCAGGATCAACCTCATGTGCCTGACGACGTAACTCGCTTAATGCCCGATCTGCCAGTAAGCTTTCGCTTCCTTTGATGAGGACGAGGGGGGCAAGTGTTGGAGATACCGGTGCCGCCTGTGTTTTGGCTGCCATAGCTCTCCTTTGTTAATCGTCACCATCTTTTCTGAAGCAATGCCCTCTAAGTGTGGCATGTTCTGTTTGCCTCTACGAGGAGAAGCGCCGAATTTTTACCCTCACCACCCAGATCAGCAGGAGAAGGATCAGCGCAGTGATAAGACCAGACCACTCTCCCACCGAGATTCGCGCACCTGGAAGTGCAGACAATCTGGAGGCAACCGCTGATATCCAGGCGGTTCCCCAAGACGTTAACCATGCGCATGCATAGCCAAGAGCGGGCCATATTTGAGCTGCAAGTGCTGAGATAAAACACCCTACGGTCACAGGAGTTACCAATGGTGCGATCAGTAGCTGAGCAGGTATTGCCCATGGACTGACCCATGAGTTCATCGACAGCATGATCGGAAGCGTAGCTAGTTGGGCTCCCAATGGGACACTGATGAGTTTGGCACTCCATTCAATTCCTGACCGGATGCATTGCGGAATCGGTCCGACTTGGGATACCCCAGTCTCAATCCAACGTGCAGGAACGCTTACTCCCCAGGTTGCAAGCACTGAGAGTGTAAAGCCCAAGGCACAGGCATCGTAGGGTGATATCAGGCAGGCAAGGATAATGACAGTGCTCAACGATGAGTAAATTCCGCCTTCTCTATTACTCCACATTCCAATAAAACCGATCACGCTGACCGCAAAGGAACGCAACACCGAAGAAGCGGGGCCAACAAGTCCAGCGAAAAGCAACAGAACTGAGATTTGGGTAATGATCGCTATGCGGCGTTTCTTTGTTGCAAGAAGACCAACTGTCATCATCAAAATCGACATATGAGTACCTGACACTGCTGTGAGGTGCGCAAATGACACGGTCTTCATATCATCACGCATTTGAGCACCGGCTTGGTGGTCATCTCCCAGTGACATTCCTGGTATCAGCGCACGTGCATGCTCCGGCAGTGTCACAACGATCTTCTCGAGGTTCCTCCTAACACCTTGAGAAATACGCGTCCAGCGATCGTTTGGAGGACTACGATCCCACGATTTGACTCGAAGTGCGCCCACATTCGGAATGGCGTGAGCCCAATTAAGATCGCAGGTCCCACTAGCAAGAACTCGATCTCCGCGTCGAAGTGTTCTCAGAGATTCGCTGGTGGATACAAGGAGAAAACCCAGATGTTCTTTATCTCCAAGAAAACGAGCACGAACGTAGTAGCTCGCTTGTTTTCTCTTATCCGTTGCGTTCTTTCCTTCACGTACTTCGCCAAGCAGAACAAAGGAAGCATCGCGAAGTTCCTTTCCTTGCGCGCATAACTGCCTTGCTTCGTCTTCCCAGCTCGTTGCGCGACTTGAAGAGATCACAATGCACGTGCAGCACAGGCATATCGTGACAATGAATAGAGGAGCATATTCACTGACCCGTTCTCTTCCTAACCCCTGGAATCCTCGTGGGGCTAGAAGCAAAGGGAAGAGAAAAGCAATGCATATTCCGGCGCATAGAAGAAACGGAGCCCTGTTCAGTGCACCCCAGGTGCATAGCCAGGATGAAATCGCTAAGGGTACCAAGCGGATATCAATAGATGAAGCCCTCACGAGCAGGCACCAATTCGAATTTTCTCCAGTATCGAAGGTCCAATTCCTGGAACTGCAACTAAATCGTCCACACGTGTGATCGGATGAGACTTTCTATAGGTGACGATACGCGCGGCCAACGCCGGTCCAACCCCATCAAGTCCCTGTAGTGTTTGAGCATCTGCTTGAGTGACGTCGATGCAGGTGGCAGCTTGACCGGATGAAACTTCATCCTGTGCCTTTGAGGAGTTCAAAGAGGGAACCTTGATCTGTTCCCCATCAACGACCAACCTGGCAAGGTTAACGCTGTCACGATCTGCGTCTTCGGTAAAACCTCCAGCTTGATCGACAGCCTCCGAAACGCGAGAACCATGTTTGACACGGACAACTCCAGGAGTGCGCACTTGTCCTGTCATATGAACCATCACCTGGCCGCTAAAACCACTTTCCTCCGCACCAGACTGGTGAATTCCTGAGCTCGAGGAGGAGATAGATCCGGTGCGATCGGCATGTGTACTCGGAGATTCGGCATCAGAAGCCAACAGATTGTCTTCTTCTACGCGACTATTCCAGGTATGGACAGCCCCTGCAATTAGGGCAACAAACAGGCAGATCGCAATAAATACTCGAGCGGTACGCCATCGCCAGCTCCAGCGCAGGCCTCGCCCCTGATTTTCATCATCGCCTTGAGGATCTTCTTGCTCGACGCTCCTATCCTCATCCTGATCGGCCATGGCAGACTGAGAGGCAAAGACTATGCGTTCCAAGTGTCTTCTACGGCTCAGATGAGATTGCAAGTGTGAATCCATGCCTTCAGTGTGTACGTCTCCCCACTCCAGTTCAGGGTCCGTGAGCACTTCTGTGAATGAATCCTTGATTCACATATTTTGTGGATAATTTTGCGTTACCAAGAATGAGACTTTGTTGCCATCAACGCGTAAAGTGTGTTTAAAATAACGCCAAGATCTACACCTTCTCGCTCAAGGACTGTCATGCGTATCGGCTTCATCGGAACAGGTGCAATGGCCTCAGCTATTGCACGCGGTGCCGTGGCCGCTGGCTTCAGCGGCTCGGATCTGATGCTCGCTGATCGACACCGCCAAGCCGCAGAAGACTTGGCTGATGAGCTGGGAGGCGTTGCACTCGCATCGAACCGTCAGGTCGCCGAGCAGAGCGACCTCTTGGTTCTTGCAGTGAAACCAAACGTCCAGTCTGAAGTCATTCGCGAGATCCGCGAGACTGCTCTACTTGCCAAGGAACTCTGCGTCGTTTCTATCGCTGCGGGCCGTACGTCAGATCAGATCATTTCGGATTTTGGTGCGGCAATTCCCTTAGTCCGCGTCATGCCCAATGTCAATGCGCAAATCGGCCAGTCAATGAGCGCGCTTTGCCCGGTAGGGACAACGGACGAACAGCTCGCCGCAGCTCGTAAGCTTCTGGATTCGGTCGGCCAAACGATCGTGTTGGATGAGAAGTACTTCCCTGTTTTTACAGCGATCGCTTCCTCCTCCCCGGCATGGATCTTCCGCATGATCGATGCGATGGCCGAGGCCGGCGTCAACCACGGCCTCACCAAGGCTGATTCGACGCGCATCGTCGCCCAAGCCTTTGCAGGAAGCGCACAATTGCTGCTTGGCGGCCTCGATAATGGGCAAGTACCCGCAAACTTTATTGATCGAGTTTCTTCTCCGGGTGGAACCACTATCGCGGGGCTCCTTGCCGCTCAAGAGGCAGGTCTTTCCTCCGCGATCGTCGCTGCGGTCGATGCCGCTGTCGAGCGCGACCATCATCTTGGCTGACGTCGTCACGAGACGCCGTCAGGATAATCTCCCACACCCGCGAAGATTTGTCGCAGCCTTCACTTAAGCTCGCGCATCCCGTTTATAACTTCGCACCCGACTGAAGCTTTTGCTCCTTATCCACATCAGTTTTTTACACACAATTTCTTGGAATAGTCATGCTTTTGTTGAATGCAGTCGTCCTCTCGGTGATCGTCATGCTGGCTCTGAGCCTTGCCCGAGTGCACGTCGTCATCTCTCTCTTTGTCGCCTCTATCGTCGCCGGACTTGTCGCTGGAATGGGTATCTCGGGAACGATGGTCGCTTTCCAAACCGGCCTCGCAGGAGGCGCGAAAATTGCCCTTTCCTACGCCCTGCTCGGCGCTTTTGCTATGGCAGTCGCTCACTCAGGTCTGCCAGCCCTGCTCGCACGCACAATTGTGAACCGCATGCGCAACGCGGATGCGGCGAGCTCCGCGCGAGTTGCTCGCGGCGCGAAATGGGGAATCGTCGGAGGCGTTCTCGTCATGGGCGTGATGAGCCAGAACATAATCCCCATTCACATCGCCTTCATTCCGCTCCTTGTTCCACCGCTCATTGGTGTGATGAACGAACTCAAGATGGACCGCCGCATGATTGCCTGTGCAATTACCTTCGGTATCGTCACCGCCTACATGTTCTTCCCCATCGGCTTCGGGCGAATCTTCTTGCACGACATTCTCTACAAGAACATCAACGACGCCGGCATGGACGTGTCTTCTGTCAACCCCATGGCAGCAATGGCAATTCCCGCGGCTTCAATGGCAATCGGTTGTGCGATCGCACTTCTCTTCACCTACCGCAAGCCGCGTACCTACGAACAGCGTGACTCCTCCTTCGCCTCTTCTGAAGACAAGCCGATTGACATGAAGAAGGTCTGGGCCGCGGTGGCTGCCCTAGTGGTGTGCTTTGTCATTCAGACCGTTCTCACGCGAATGGATTCTGAGGCCGATCCACTTCTCGTTGGTTCCTTGGTGGGTCTTTGCATGATGCTCTTCATGCGAGTCGTCCCCTGGCAGCAGGCCGATGATGTCTTCAGCGGCGGCATGAAGATGATGAGCCTCATCGGCTTGATCATGATCACGGCACAGGGATACGCCTCAGTCCTCAACGAATCGGGCCAGATTAAGCCTTTGGTTGATGGAACCGCAGCGCTCTTCAACGGTTCAAAGGTCCTCGCGGCGATCATCATGCTCTTGGTCGGCCTCGTCATCACCATGGGTATCGGCTCGTCCTTCTCGACCCTGCCGATCATCTCAGCAATCTACGTCCCATTGTGTCTCGCCCTGGGCTTCTCCCCCATGGCGACGGTGGCAATCATCGGCACCGCTGGAGCGCTGGGTGACGCCGGTTCACCGGCCTCGGACTCGACGCTCGGCCCGACAGCTGGACTCAACGTCGACGGTCAGCACGACCACATGCGAGACACGGTGATCCCCACCTTCTTGCACTACAACGTTCCACTCTTGATTGGCGGATGGATTGCGGCGATGGTCCTCTAAATAAGATCACGATCCCTATTCTCGAGGCCGGGGCGAGCGTACGCGCTTTCCCCGGCCTCGTGCCGTCTCTAGTCCGGTATGTTTCATATCCATCACGCTTATCGAAGATCTGTCTTCCACAGGCATGGTTATTCATTCAATATCAATGAACGTTTGCACATTTTGCTGAAAACTTGCATGCGCACCCGATCCAAGTTGCACAATAGACCCCATGACTTCTACTTCGTCCGCTACACGGCCAAACCAAAAGGATTTGGAGAAACTCGTCGATGAGACTCCGGCATCCGGTCCCAAGCGTTCGATTGCCTTCCTTGCGGGGGTCGCAACCTTTGGTTCTCTTCTTTTCGGCTATGACACGGGCGTTATCGCAGGGGCCCTGCCCTACATGTACATGCCACGCATTGCCGGCGGCCTCGGAATTAATGAATTCCAAGAAGGTCTGGTCGGGGCATGCCTTGCCCTAGGCGCGGCAATCGGTGCAATCGCTGGCGGGCGCCTCTCTGACCACTACGGAAGACGACACAATATCTTGCTCCTTGCGGGCATCTTCATTCTGGGAACATTGGGCTGCACCTTTGCACCGAATATCGCAGTACTCTATCTTTTCCGCTTCATCTTGGGTATCGCTGTTGGTGGCGCCTCCGCAACAGTCCCCGTGTACCTAGCCGAATCTGCGCCAACGCGCGTGCGTGGGTCTCTGATCGCTCTTGACCAGTTCATGATCGTCGCCGGACAATTGCTGGCCTATTCGATGAACGCAATCCTCTCTAGCGCGCACGGAGGGCCCCAAGTCTACGTCACTGAAGATCCTTCGGGGACCCTCACTGGCGGACAGTGGTATTCCTGGGATCAGGTTCAAAACGTCAGCAGCGCGGTCATTACCGCAGGTGATGGAATGGCCTGGCGTTGGATGCTTGTTCTTGCAACGATCCCAGCGGTCTGCCTGTGGCTGGGTATGCGTCTGATGCCAGAGTCTGGGCGTTGGTACGCCTCGAAAGATCGCTATTACGAGGCCATTGGCGCGCTTAAGCGCATTCGCGATCCTAAGCTCGACAACCTCAGCGAGGAGATCGCGCAAATCGCGGAGCTTCAGCAAAGAGAAGACGCACAGGGACACTGGTCACTTCGACGCACAGCATCGGTAGCCTGGACCAGACGCCTGCTGTTGATTGGTGTCGGCCTAGCCTGCTTCGATCAGCTCACCGGTATTAACACCGCGATGTACTACCTCCCCAAGATCCTAGCTGCGGCAGGTTTCTCAGCCGCTGATTCAATCACCTTGAATGTCATTACGGGTGCGGTCGCGTGTGCGGGTGCAGGTTTCGGGCTCTACTTGGTTTCAAAGCTCGCGCGTCGTCACGTCGGTATTTACCAAGAAACAGGCGTCACTCTTTCGCTCTTCAGCCTGGCGATTATCTTCGGTATGGGAATCTCCCCCTACGTACAGGCTGATGGCACTATTTCCGCCTTGATTCCCGCGTACCTTCCGTGGCTGGTTGTCGTCCTCGTTTCGCTTTTCGTCTTCGCCAAGCAGTCAGGAACAGTCAACTGGGTTCTGGTATCAGAGATTTTCCCATCGAGGATTCGAGGCGTTGCTCAGGGTTTTGCGGTCGGCTGCGGATGGCTGATGAACGCAGTGGTGACCTGGGTCTTCCCCGTAATGATTACTCACTTGGGTGCAACATGGACCTACGCGATTTTCGGATTGATCAACGTGGTTTCCCTGTGTTTCTACCTCTTTATCGTCCCGGAGACCCGTGGAATCTCTTTGGAGGCCTTCGAGAAGAACTTCAGCGAGAAGTACGGACTGTAAGGAGCGCGCGCTCGTGCGTTCCATCAGCCCACTGCGCCGCCTCCCACAGGTCGCGTGTATAGAGGGGCTGGACATAGGTTTCCACCCATGTTTCTCCAAACTCCTCGTCGTACCAGGGGTCATGAATCAGGAAGAAATCTCCGATGCGACCCCAAATCAGCAGCCAATGCGGGGTGTCTTCACCATTAAGCGGGGCAAGATCAACTAGGGCAATGACTTGCTTGTCCGCGTCCAAGGCTGAGGTAATGTCTTCTACCGACAGTTCCCGCACTTGGGAAGTGACTCCTAATTCGTGTGCACGCGTCACATGTTCGCAGTGAAGAGCGACCCGCGCCCGTTTACCCAGCATTGTGGTTTTTGAAATTCCCACGATGGGTTCAGAAGTCGTTGCAAGAACTTCAACCTGTGCGCCGTGGTCCGCCAGTGCCGAGGCCAGGCCAAAGTGGCCTACTCCCCCCGAGTAGGTTGCTTGGCGCCATAGATCCAGTTCATTGACAAAATCGGTGTGCGGATCTCCTTCAATTTCGCCAAGTGTCATAAGAGCACATGCGGGACCGCAGGTAAATTCCGTCTTCTGGTGTTCGTAGGCAGGGACCACCACATTCGCACTTTCTGGCGCAAAATCGGGGTTCCACAGAAGCCAGCCGCTATGGGAGTAATCTCGGTCATTTTCAATGGGATGGGGGTTCCCGTTGATCGTGACCTGCTCAAAACCAATCGAGCGGAGGACATCAACAAAAATTCCCTCATCCGCCCATGAGTCAGCTTTCATCAGTGGGAAGCGACGTGAGCACATCTCGTCACAGAGTCCCAATACGATCTCGCGCACACGACGGGCTTGTTCGGCTTCACATACCACCTGATCGGTATCAAGAAGAGTCCATCCCGCAATGCGCAGATGCGCAGAGAGTTCACGGTGGACTTCCCACACTCCCACAGGTCCATTGGTCCACAAACTCGCACGCATCTTGGGGCCAAGGCAGGCCCAATCTTTCGCGCGCTCTTCAGGGACACCTAAAGCAAGCAGGCGCTCGTAGATATTCTCATCAGATTCAATTGAGATGTGTGAAATCTTCTCAGTCATTGTCACTCTCTTGGCCAGGTACTGCGGCAAGCAAGACCCGCGTGTATTCCTGTGTCGGCGAATGAAGGATATCTTCGGTTGCGCCCTCTTCAACGATGCGTCCGTCCTTCATCACAACAAGGCGATCACACATCTGGCGTGCAACGGCAAGGTCGTGGGTAATAAAAAGCAATGCGAAGCCCTGCTGGCGTTGAAGCTGGAGCAAAAGCTCCAAAACAGAAGCCTGTACAGACACATCCAAAGCAGAGACGGCCTCGTCACAAATCAAAAGCTGTGGTCGCGTTGCCAGAGCCCTGGCGATAGCGACACGCTGGCGTTCCCCGCCAGAGAGGCGCGCGGGAAGACGGTTTGTGTAGGAGGCTGGAAGGCCGACAGACTCCAAGAGGCTCGCCACCTCACTAGCTGAACGACCGCCTACGTGCAAAGCCTCGGCAAGGGTTGCGCCAATAGTGCGCGCTGGGTTGAGGGCAGAATACGGATTTTGGAAAACGATCCCCATTGGGGGTCGCCCACCTTCTAAGCCACCTTGTAATTTCTCCCGCGGTGTGCCGTTGACCTCTATGCTTCCCGAATCTGGCTTTTCCAAACCGATAATCAGACGTGCAAGGGTGGTCTTCCCCGATCCGGATTCACCAACAATCCCAACGGATTCTTGGTGGGCGATAGAAAGCGAAACTCCATCGACCGCCACGTGGTGATCCCTATGGGTGCGGCCGCGGAAAATTTTGACCATGTCCTGTGCATCAACCAAAGCAGGCGCAACATGATTCTTTTCCGAGGCCGCGTCCAAAGAGTGGTCTGCTTGGGATTCCTCCGTGAAAGAACGGGGATTTGGACCATCTAGTCGAGGCTCGGCAGCTGCAAGCTGACGGGTGTAGTCGTTTTCGGGGTGAGTAAAGACTTTCTCAACACTTCCCGATTCGACAACCTTCCCGTGGCGCATGACAACCACTTCATCGCCGTATTCGCGTGCCAAAGCAAGATCGTGGGTGATCAAAATGAGGGCCATCGATCGGCTCTCGCGCAGCTCGCTCAGAAGATCAAGAATTTCCTTCTGAGTTGTCACGTCCAAAGCCGTTGTCGGTTCGTCCGCAATGAAGACTCCGGGTGAAGAGTCCAGGGCTGCAGCGATAGCTACACGTTGGCGCATGCCTCCCGAGAGTTCTTGAGGGTAAGCCTGAGCAACACGTTCAGGAAGTCCAACTTCGCGAAGACGCTCACGAACACGTTCATCCCGCGTACGCTTGGGCAACCGCGTATCGGCAATAATCTGCGTGCTGCAACGCTGGGTAGGAGACAGCGAGGTGAAGGGGTCTTGAGGAAGCCAGACAATCCCTTTGCCTCGAAGTGCTTTGAAGGAACGCGCCTGGCGAACGATATCGAACTCGCGTCCGCCCAAGGTGACTTGCCCCTGAGCACTCAAAGTATGAGGAGTGAGCGCACAGATGGTGCGTGCAAGCATGGACTTTCCCGCACCTGACTCACCCACAATAACTAGGGTGCGTCCGGCTTCTGCGTGAATCGAAACATCATCGACAAGGATGTGGCCGTCATCTCGCGTGACGCTAATATGCGAGGCAATAAGGCCCTGGTTCTCACTCATGAGCGCACCTCCTGCCTTTCACTCCACCAATCACCTGCGATATTGATTGCGGTTGCAGTGATGATGATGGCAAGGCCAGCGACAACACAGGCCGCAGGATTCTGGTTGAGAATAAAACGTCCATCTGCAAGCTGACGTCCCCAGTCCGCGTCTTGCGCACCGACGCCAAAACCTAGGTAGGACAGCCCAGAGAGTGACACGAGCGCAAAAGCAACGTTGACAAAGAGGTTTGCCCACACGATAGGAGTGATATTCGGCAGAACATGAACTCCGAGGATACGAGGCGAAGACAAGCCCAGAACCTGCGCGGACTCAATATAGGGCTGTGGCTTTTGCTGAAGAGTGGCAGCGCGAATCATCCGGATATCGGAAGGGGCAAACAAAATGATCAGCACGCCGACCGTCACCCAATAGGAACCACCAATCACGCCTGCAACGACAATTGCCAGCAAAGTAACCGGCATTGAAAGCAGGATTTCGCAGGAACGAGATACAAGGGAATCCCACCAGCCTCCCCACCAGCCGGCAGTCATTCCAAAAATCAGTCCCAGGATCATCGAACCGCCAGCGATTACTAGGGGACCGATGACAGCGGAGCGCGCACCCGCAATCGTCAATGCAAGAATGTCACGCCCAACTTTATCGGTTCCAAAAATATGACCGGGAGTGCCCGCCGGGCTCACCCCTAAAGAAAGGTCTTGCCCAAGAGCATTGGGAACGATCAGCGGGGAGAAAAAGACGCACACTGCGACTGCAATCAAAATAATGAAGGAAAGAACGACGGAGCCCGGGACTGATCGCATTGTGCGGGCAAGGCCTCGTACCGAGGAACGGAAACGGCCAGCGGGGACTTCGGCGTTGGCCTCGGTCCCCTGAGACAGTGCGCGATCACTCATGCGACACCTCCCTCTTCAAGCTTTTGACGCGGGTCAACGATGAATGCTGCAAGGTCGACAATAAATGTGACTGCGATGATGATCACTGCTACCAAGAGTGCAATCGCTTGGACAACAGGCACGTCCTTATACGTAATCGAATCGGCCAAAAGCTGACCCAATCCGGGAAGAGAGAAGGCCTCTTCAACCAAGACCGTTGAGCCAAAAAGAGTCCCCAAGATCAGACCAGCTGAGGTGATGATCGGCAAGGAAGCCGCACGCAGGTACATGCGAGTGATACGCCGCGAAGGAAGCCCCCTCGAGCGCGCGAAAGTCACATAATCCTGACTGAGTTCTGCCACGACGGCGGCGCGAGTAATTCGAATGATCATCGCGCCGATGCCGGTAGCAAGTGCAATCGCCGGCAGAGCAAGATGCCACAGGGAATCCACGAAATCCTCACCTGCACCGAAAATCGGGAACCAGCCCAGCATGAGTCCGAAAACGTAGAGCAGCACAAGGCCCAAGGCGAAACCCGGTGCAGAAATACCAACCACACTCCAGCCGACGATGGAGCGGTCCACCCAGCTCCCAGCACGTCGAGCAGCCCAAATTCCCAGTGGAACACCGACGCAGATGGCCAAAACAAATGCCATCAGAGTCAGCATCGTGGTTAATCCGACGCGTGCGGCAAGGACGTCAGTAACAGGAGTTGCAGAGCGCACGGAGCTGCCAAAATCTCCCCTGAGCGCTCGAAGCAACCAATGCCAATAGCGCAGAAGTAACGGCTCATCCAGCCCGTATTGGGCTGTAATAGCAGCACGCACCTCGGGGGTGAGGCGGCGAGTGCCAACCAGAATCTTCACCGGGTCTCCAGGAACCAAGTCCAGCAGAGAGAAGATGATGAAGGATAAGGCCAGCAAGACCGCCGCGAACCCCGCGAGGCGTCGTGCGAAGAAACGTGCCATCACTTCGTGACGTTCAGGGACGCGGCCCAGGGGGTCATGAAGAAGTAGGACGTGTAGTTATTCGGTGTAACGGTCTTCGAGAATGCGGTCGAGGTCTTGCCCCACCAGATCGGCGAGTAGATTGTGTTTTCCTGAGCGATCTTCTCTGCTGCAACGATTTGCTCAACACGCTTGTTCGGATCCGTCTCAGCGGTGGACGAGGCAATGAGACCCTGAACCTGTTCGTTCTGGTAGCGTGCGGGGTTATCGGGTCCGAGCAACCAGCCTGCAACTTCTGCGGGATCACCGGTCGTTGAGGTGTAGCTCATGTAGTAGAGGCCGTACTCGCCAGTTCCCACCTTAGAGATCCATTCTTCGATGGGCTTGGAAGTTACCGTGACGTTGATGCCGATCTGCTTGAGGTTATCAGCGATCGCCAGCGCCGCAGAGCCCATCTCGGGGATCGATGCAGGGTAGGTCAGTTCCGTATCAAAACCGTTGGGAACCTTAGACTGTGCAAGCTCTGCGCGTGCCTGGTCCAAGCTAAAGGAATCGATGGGAAGCTGTGCCTGAAGCTCGCGCGCCTTATCGATACCAATCTCGCTGCCCAGCTGGTCATTGGGTTCGATTGCAGTCGCAACCTCTCCGCGTCCCTTGAGAATGGAATCGACGATTGCCTTACGGTCCACCGCATGGGCGACAGCCTTACGAACATGAATATCATCGAAAGGCGCCACGCCTTGGTCGAAGGTCAGACCCACGTAGGAACGGTCAGATTCGGTGAGAACCTTGACCCCATCAATCGATTCAAACTGAGAGACCTGATCGGTGGGAAGCTGCGTGGCGATATCGATCTGGCCGCTGCGCTGAGCCAGCAGTCGAGCATTCTCATCTGAGAAGAAATCGAACTCGATCTTCTGCGCGGGAGTATCGCCGCCCCACCACGTGCCACTCTTTTCGAAAACAGCCTTCGAATCAGGCTGGAAAGAGGTCGCCTTGTAGGGGCCGGTACCCATGATGAGATCCTTGGAGGAACCATAGGACTGCGCGGCCTCGTAGAACGACTTTTCGGTGATCCACAGGCCACCGTTTGCCGTCACGGTCCATCCAAAGTTTTCGGCAGGACTCGGAAGCGTAATGGTGATTTCCCACTCGCCAGTCTGAGTTGCTTCGACACCCTTGGCCCAGTAAACAGCCGATGAAGGGGACTTATCGGGGTCCTTCGCAATATCAATTGAGAAGAGGACGTCCTGAATGGTCACGGGGTTACCATCTTGGAACTTTGCGTCCTTACGGATCTGGAAAACCCAGGTCTTCGCATCATCGGTGCGGTAGTCCGTCGCAATCGCCGGAACCAGCTTGCCTTCCTTATCGACGGCAAGAAGGCCTTCGGAGGTCACCTGGGCAACGTAGTAGTTGATAATGCCAGTCTCGTGAGCGGTGTCCAAGGTAGACAGAGAACCAGGAAGACCAACCGTCACTGTATCGCTCTTTGCTCCCGATTGTGCCGATCCGGCATTTTTCGGTGCACATGCTGCCAGCGAGGCGCACATGAGGACAGCTGCTGTAGCTAGTGCGGCTGCTTTTGTGGTGATGCGTGAAGCTGGCATCCTGATCTCCTTCAATTAGTTCATAGTGACGTCGAATGGTCTTTGGATAAAAAGCACGGAAACTTGCGCCATAAATAAAGATATGGCCCAAAGCCCTAGGTTCGCGACTCGTGCCACTTCGTGGGCGTTTGTAACGCTCACTGCCCAGGAACGAACAATAGGCGAACACTAAGTCAACGCTTGGATTTAGGCCTTTTCGGGGTAAATGAAGACCCGACTAAGGTGATCAAGAGCGCACACTGTTGAAACAACATCTTCCACGGCGATGTGTTCATCGTGAGCGTGAAGCTGGGAGTAGACCTGCCCCAAAGTTGCTCCGGAAGAACAGGAGCCAAAACCGTAACCCGCTCCCCCTTTGTGGCGTCCAACTCGAAGGTCGGAACCACCCGGGAAGAGGATCGGAACAACCTTCGCCCCGGGGTTCGCCTGCGTCAAAGTCTCCTCGATAGCCCGGTACAGTTTTGTGTCGATTGACGAGGCCGTGGCCTGCTCGCTCAACAGGCGCTCGATGGTCACATGGTCGGCAAGCTCCCCCAAGGCCTCGGTAATCGCACGATCAACATCATCATCGTTTTGCCCGGGAAGGGTACGGATATCCAGTTCCAGTTCCCCAGATGAAGGGAGAACGTTAATAGGACCGCCGGCGCGGGCAACCGTTTGCGCAACGGTCATGTGCGAGACCGCGTGGGCATACGCCGCAAGGTCACCAAATTCGCCATAGTCTCCGCGATAGGTACCGCTAATCAAAGATTCTTCAAGTTCTGATTCAAATTCAAAAGCGCGGACAAATCCTGCCCAAATCTCGTCACTGGCCTGTGGCCACTGCGCCTGCGACAGGACTCGCGAAACTCGAGCAAGCATTTCGACTGCGCTTACACGCCCCAAAGGAATCGAGCCGTGTCCAGCATCTCCACGCACATGAAGGCGACGCTGAGCAGCCCCCTTCTCACCAACAATGACAACAACACTGTCTTTGCCGCGAGCGCCGCGAATATGGGCGCCTCCCATCTCAGAGAGCTGGGCATCCCAGGGGAAAGCATCCGCGCGGTGTTCACCAATCCAGGGAACTCCAAGTCCTCCTCGCGCTTCTTCGTCCGCAGCGGCAACGAAGGTCAGGGTTCCTGCGGGGCGAGCTCCGCCTCGGGAAACATCTTCGGCAAGGCGCCGGGTGACAACTGCCATCGCAGCGGTCAAGTGAAGCATATCGACGCTTCCTCGTCCCCAAATACTTCCTTCAGTGATCTCACCTGCAAAGGGTGGATGGGTCCAGTGTTTCTCATCAACGGGGACGACATCGGTGTGTCCAAGGAAAGTCAGGGGCTGCGCTGAAGGGTCGGTACCACGCAAAGTGACAACCAAAGTAGTACGCCCGGGGTGAGGTTCGATGCGTTCAACTTCGACGGGTAGCCCATCGAAGAAGCTTTCAAACAGGTCTGCAGCAGCCTCTTCATTACCAGAATCGGGGGTGAGGTCGTTGACGGAAGCCAGTGCGATGAGGCGCTGGAGGAGATCGATAGTTTCCTCACCAATGTCGTGGTGCGCGAGCGTATTCATCGATTCTCCTTGTCACGTGATTATTTGTGCACCTTCAAGACTACTCAGCATGACTAGTGGCGCATGTGCAGATCACGAAGAGAGCAGATGTTACGGCCACGAGGATTCAGGCGCATCGGTGCGCGCACTGGACCGATATGCCCGAGAAAAGTAGGCTTGGACGGTAATAAGTCCACGACTCGGATGGAGAATATGTATGAGCGCTCAGCGCCAGGCCGAACCAACCTCGCTGCCCGCACCCCAGGTGCCGGACAAGGTCGCCACTGAAGGCCTCGAAGCCCAGTGGAACCAGCGTTGGGAAGATCAGGGAACCTATCGTTTTGATCGAAGCCGCCCCCGCCAAGAGGTCTACTCGATCGACACTCCCCCGCCCACGGTTTCGGGTTCACTTCACGTCGGCCATGTGTTCTCGTACACGCACACCGATGTCGTCGCACGTTTCCAGCGAATGCAGGGGAAGTCAGTCTTCTACCCCATGGGCTGGGACGACAATGGCCTGCCCACAGAGCGCCGCGTGCAGAACTACTTTGGGGTTCGCGTCGATGCGACCCTCCCCTATGATCCGAACTTCGAGCCCCCGCACGTTGGCGGCGAAGGCAAGTCCATCAAGGCTCGCGATCAGGTGCCGATCTCACGTCGTAATTTCGTGGAACTGTGTGAGCGCTTGACCGTTGAAGATGAGAAGCACTTCGAGGACCTGTGGCGCCACCTGGGCCTGTCGGTTGACTGGACCCAGAACTACCAGACCATTGGTACACGTGCCCGCAAGGTTGCCCAGGCTGCGTTCTTGCGCAATCTTGAGCGTGGCGAGGCCTACCAGGCTGAGGCGCCTGGCCTGTGGGACGTTACCTTCCAGACCGCGGTTGCTCAGGCTGAGCTTGAGAGCCGCGAATACCCGGGCTTCTACCACCGCCTCGCCTTCCACATCACCGACCCCGCGCGCGCTGCCGAGGCCGCTGCAGCCGGTGCGCCGGTTGAGAACGGTGTTGATGTCTGCATTGAGACGACTCGTCCCGAACTTCTTCCCGCGTGCGTGGCTTTGATCGCTCACCCCGACGACGAGCGCTACAAGCCTCTGTTTGGCACCACAGTTGCCTCCCCCGTTTTCGGTGTTGAGGTCCCTGTTCTTCCCCACCCTGAGGCGGAGATGGACAAGGGCGCCGGTATCGCCATGTGCTGTACTTTCGGCGACACGACCGATATCGATTGGTGGCGCGACCTGAACCTTCCGCTGCGCACAGTTTTGCGCAAGGATGGTCGTCTGCAGACCGAAACCCCCGAGTGGATCACCACCGATGAGGGGCGCGAGGCCTTCGCTGAGCTTGCGGGAAAGACGACCTTCTCTGCTCGCGAGGCCTTGGTGGCGCGCCTCGAGGCAAGCGGCGAAATGCGCGGTGAACCTCAGAAGACGATGCGCCAGACGAACTTCTTCGAAAAGGGTGACAAGCCCCTGGAAATCGTGACTTCGCGTCAGTGGTACATCCGTAACGGTGGCAAACCGTGGGTTAATCCTGCAACTGGCAAGGACCTGAACGAGGAACTCATTGAGCGCGGTAAGGAACTGGAATTCCACCCTGATTTCATGCGCGTGCGCTACGAGAACTGGGTACGCGGCCTCAACAACGACTGGTTGGTCTCCCGTCAGCGTTTCTTCGGTGTTCCCTTCCCCCTGTGGTACCGCGTTGATGACAATGGCGAAGTGGATTACACGCAGATCATCACCCCCAGTGAAGATCAGCTTCCCGTCGATCCTTCATCAGATACTGCTCCGGGTTACACCGAGGATCAGCGAGGAGTAGCTGGCGGTTTCGTGGGCGAACTCGACATCATGGATACGTGGGCAACCTCTTCACTTTCCCCGCAGATTGCCTGCGGGTGGCTTGAGGACGAGGACTTGTTCTCTCGCACCTACCCGATGGATTTGCGTCCGCAGGGTCAAGACATCATCCGCACCTGGCTGTTCTCAACGGTCGTCCGCGCTGATCTGGAATTTGGCGCACTCCCCTGGGCACACGCCGGCCTTTCCGGATGGATCTTGGATTCGGATCACAAGAAGATGTCGAAGTCTAAGGGCAATGTTGTAACCCCCATGGGCTTGCTCGAGAAGTTCGGCTCGGACGCGGTGCGCTACTGGGCGGCATCTGCTCGACTGGGCTTGGATGCTGCTTTCGATGAATCCCAGATGAAGATTGGCCGTCGCCTGGCCATCAAGGTGCTCAATGCGTCGAAGTTCGCACTCACGATGGGCGGGGACGCAGATCTGGATCTGGATATCACGCATGTCGTCCAGCCCTTGGACCGTTCGATGCTTGCCGCTTTGCGCGAGGTTGTCTCTTCTGCGACCACGGCTCTGGAAAATTACGAGCATGCTCGCGCACTGGAAGTTACCGAGTCCTTCTTCTGGACCTTCTGTGACGACTACTTGGAGCTGGTGAAGGAACGCGCCTACAACCGCGAGGGCAAGTGGAGCGATCAGGCTTCTGCGTCTGCACGTGCAGCGCTGGCGATCGCCATCGATACCTTCGTTCGTTTGCTTGCTCCCTATCTTCCCTTCGTCACCGAAGAAGTGTGGAGCTGGTATCGCGAAGGTAGCGTCCACCAGGCTGCGTGGCCGACTGCTTCCGACCTTGAGGTCACCCGGGATGGGACCGTTGAAGGCGCTATCGAAGCTGCTTCCAGCGTGTTGTTGGGTGTTGCCTCTGAGGCACTGGTGGTCCTGCGCCGCGTGAAGTCCGAAGCAAAGGTATCCCCGAGGACCCCCTTCCTTGAGGTGACGGTGTCAGCTCCTGAGCAGACCATCCCACTGCTTAAGGATGTTCTGGAAGACCTTGCGGCAGCCACGAAGATTCAGGGCCCTGCTCACTTCGAGGCTTCGGCAGACTCTAGCGAAGATGAAGGCACCATCCGTGTCGCTTCCTTCGAGTTGGGCGAAGCTCCAGCAAAGAAGAAGAACTAGGTTCAAGGCATAAGGGTGTGGGCCCGGCTTCTGCCGGGCCCACACCCTATTTTCAGAGGGAGGGGAAGCGTTCAATTCCCCGCGGGTTTTATATATCCCAAATGATAGAAGTTGCTACGGTCCGAGCCGCATCACATACGTAAATGAGCATCCCTAACGAAGGCCGTAGCGGTCTTCTTGCTTCATTCGAAGTACCTGCTGTTTTCCGAGGCCATTAAGCGCAACATATTGACCTGAGTCTGCGGTGAAACCTCGAGCAACACCCCAGTCCCAGATACGTGAACACTGGATCACTGCCTGCCGTTCGAGTTCATGAGTATTGGGGCCCGTAAAGCTAATCCCTAAAGGAATCTGTTTCCCCGCATCGCTGATCAGTTTGACGCTGAGCGTCTGCACCTGTCGCGAACTAGCGGACAGACGACTAGCAGTTCGAGAATCATGTACGAAGAAACTGGTTCGAGAAGTTGGCCAAGGAAGGCACTTCGTACTTAAAAAGCCACCGATTTCAAAACCATCACGGCTGATGAAGTTCTTCCGCGGTAGAAAATGAATACCTGCGAAGGCAAATACGACAGTTGCGACAGTCGCTACGGTGAGAAGAAGCGATGACTCGCCTCGGAAAGCAGAGGTGACAAAAGCTGAAAGCATCAAGACCGAGAATGCAAAAAACAATCCGGCCGACGCCCTAGAACCTTTTTTAATGACGATACGGTCAACTGTCGTTGGGATTGGGCAATCATCTTGACAGTCGATGTAGTAATCGGCACCTTTAATGCGAGACTTCATAGATTCAGATTTCGTTGGCACAACCTGACCAACAATTGATGGGAGGGTTTCTGTTGTGTACGAGACGCTCACACTATTTCCTATATTTTTCTTTTCTGGTGTCAGTTCAACATCCACATGCTATATGGCTGTATTTCTAACTTGTTGCGACCACAACGGCAACCATGACAACCTCAAACAGTGGTTAATTCACACATTTCTGCAGATCAAAGTGGATTTCATAAAAGAAAATTTTCATGCCAGATGTGAGACATCAGACGATACTCTCACGCGTGAACAAGACCATCGCAAGCAGATATAGACTCCAATCAGTACACTCTTAGACCCTCATAACAATGAAAAGAGCAGGATGAGCGATCGGCCACAGCTCTTCAAGATTTTCTTGAACTATGCGCCAAAAAACCGGTACAGTTGAGCGGTATATTGACAGCAGAACGCACTAAAGGAATCATCGATGGCATTCTTTTCCTTCACACGGCAGCATCGCCGCCGCAGAGTCATTTTTGCTGCGCTATTAAGTGCAGCAATTGCATGCGGTTTCCTCGGTGTTTCATCTACCCAACTTCGCGCACAAGCTGACAGCTATGGCGGCGACCTCATCCTCCTGAAGGACGCAGCCCATGTTCAGATGAATGGTAACCAGCCCGCTTATGACGAAACTGGGCTACCTATCGGACTGGATTCAACCGCTGACGCCCCCATTGGCAATTTCAAGGTCGGCGACTGGGTTCTGTACCGAGTCAACGTCCTCAATCGCGGCAATGGCATTGTTAACCGCTTCACGGTTACTGATTTCATTCCTGAGGGCATCACCTATCAGGAGTCATGGGTTCGCAACTGCGACGTGCTCGACGATTACACTGTCGCCCCAACCGATCACCTGTGGGTGCGCGAGGGCCACAGCTTCGACCCGAACAACGGGGCTTCGGGACTTGAGGATGTGACTTTCCCTTGTAAGCGCGCAAATCCCACGATGCCTAAGTCCTTCACCCACTGCAACGGACAGTGGAATGCAGAAAGCGATACCTTTGGTCTGGCCTCTTACGCAACCCTTTACATCCTTGGACGAGTGAATAAGGATGGGGCGGGAAAGACCATCACAAACACTGCATTCATTACTAGCTCCTTTACGGGCGCCACTGTTTCAGTGCCTCGTTGGAGTGCAGATATCACGGTATCGCCTTTAGCAGCAGGAGAACAGGTCGAGCCGGTTACGGATCCTTCGCCCTGCACTCCCCCGACGACGGAGACTCCTTCTCCTACCGTCTCGGAAAGCACTACCCCGGCAACACCGTCGACAACGCCCGAGCCGAGCACATCGACGCCTACGCCTTCAACAAGCACGAGCACCACTCAAATCATCACCCCCTCGACATCCACGACGCCCGCAAAGCCTGAGCTTGCACACACTGGTATCGGCCTCGCGGTTGTTGGCGGAACAACGCTGACTGTTGCGACAGCGGGCGCTGCCTTGGCAACGCGTCGCCGCCGAGCAGAATAAAGACACTGTCTTCCTAGCTGTGGTCTACACCTTGCGTGTAGACCACAGCTTTTTATTGGGTAAAAGATCTACGCCATGCCTATTTCAAAAGGGCACGGCATTGCGTAGTAACTAGCCAAGGAGTAAGCGCACCTAATCTGAATGAATATCTAAGAGGCATGCGCGCGTTGGAGATAGAAAATAAAACAAAACCCGGTCTCTCTCGAGACCGGGTTATCAGTAGCGGGGACAGGATTTGAACCTGCGACCTCCGGGTTATGAGCCCGGCGAGCTACCGAACTGCTCCACCCCGCGTCGGTACCTATAAAAGGTACCCTCTTTTAGCCGAATCACACAAATCGTGCAGGGGTGAGATGAGTCATGCGCCTTCTCCCACATGCGCTTCGAAACTGGATGGAACTGAGGGTGCCTCCACCTAATATGCGGACATGACTTTTTCGAGCTTCTTTGCAATTGCCTTATGCTTCCTACTGTGCGGCGCATCGTGGGCACTTGGAAAACACATGGGACAGACACAGGCACGCCTCGACCTATCTGAAAAACTCGTCAGCGCACAGACACAGGTAACAGAACTGCGTGAACGCCTCTCGCAAGAACACAGCTTCCAAAGTCTCCTGGCCGATTCTCAATCCCAGGCAGCACAGCTTGAATCTGCTAAACACCAACGCCTTATGCAGACAATCCTTCCGATCAACGAAGGCTTAAAGCTCCTCCAAACCTCCGTCAGTTCTTTAGAACGACAGCAGGCCGCGCAAATCGGCGCACTTGATGAACAATTGAAGTGGACACGCGAATCGGAAGATTTACTTCGGCAGTCCACCCAAGAACTCACGCGTACGCTCTCCCATGCTCCTCTTCGTGGGACTTGGGGAGAAGCCCAGCTGCGGTCTCTTGTTGAGTCTGCCGGGCTGATCGAACACGTCCACTTTGAAACCCAAGTGGAAACAGCAGGACGATCCAAACGCCCCGATATGATCGTCCTTCTTCCCCAAGACAAGTGCATCCCAATCGATGCGAAGGTTCCCTTAGACGCCTACTTGCGCGCCCAGAGTGAAGACACTCCCCTACATCTGGATGGCGAGGATCCTTCGGATCAGGCGCTCACATACGAACAGCTCATGCTCCAGCACGCGAAATCACTGCGCCGCCATGTCAGTGAACTCTCCCGAAAGGAATACTGGAAAGAACTCCCCCATGCCGCTGACTATGTCATCGCTTTTGTTCCAAGCGAATCCATTCTCTCCGCAGCACTGCACACCGATCCTTCACTCATGCACGATGCCTTGAACATGAATGTTGTTCTTGCATCCCCCACGTCCCTGTGGGCGATTCTGCGAACAGTTGCTTTCACTTGGCGTCAACAAAGTCTCTCCACACAGGCTCAAGAGATTATTCAGCTCTCGCAAGAACTCTATGAACGGCTCCGAACTCTTGGAAAACACGCCTCCAAAGTCTCTGCTGCTCTCAACAATGCATCGCAGTCCTGGAATTCTTTCCTCGGCTCTTTTGAATCACGCGCATTAGTCAGCGCTCGAAAGCTCTCAGGAATTCATCTCAGTCCCGAGCCCCTCGAGCGCGTCCAGGTGGAGGCAAAAACTCTCACGACGCCCTTGTCACAGGCGACGGAAAACCTCGACTCGCCAGCGGAGGGCATCTCCTGAGGCTGGACGCCAAGCCTCGTCACTGCGAAGAGGGTCGAGCCCCCATTCGTCAGGGGAAATCTCTGGAGCAAACACTCTATTTTCACTGGTCTTGATCTTCTCGATACAGGACTCACCAAGTTCCAAGAAAGAAACGACAAGCTCATCCACCAGCGTCATCGACTGCGTGTAGATCTGCGCGCCCCCCGTGATCCAGACGCGCCCACTACCCCGCTTGCGTGCATCCTCTTGTCCAAGTCGCACTGCTTCATCCAAGGAATGCGCAACCAAAGCACCGTCTAGTTTCAGATCTGGGTTCCGGGTGATCACGATGGACGTTCGACCAGGCAAGGGACGCCCCAAGGCATCCCACGATGAACGACCCATAATAATCGGGCAGTTCATTGTCGCGGCTTTAAAATGAGCAAAATCTGCGGGAACCCGCCAGAGCATTTCAGTCCCCGACCCCAGCAGGCCATCAGCAGTCTGTGCCCAAATCGATGCAAGAGGGACCAAGCGATTCTGCACGTGCGATTCCTCCCCCACCGTCATTTCCCGGACATTTCCCCGCCGTGGTTCACACAGCCACCGGTGCCTTGATAGTCGGATGATGCTCATAACCGACAATCTCAACATCATCAAAGCCGTAAGAGAACATCGAATCAGCCTTGCGGAGATTCAAAGTCGGGAAGGGATAGGGTTCACGAGAAAGTTGCTCAGTGACCTGCTCCACGTGATTGGAATAGATGTGGCAGTCGCCGCCAGTCCAAATAAAGTCTCCCACCTCAAGGCCAGCTTGTTGGGCGAACATATGAGTGAGGAGCGAGTAGGAGGCAATATTGAAAGGAACACCAAGGAACATATCTGCGCTGCGCTGGTAGAGCTGAAGCGAGAGACGACCATCAGCAACATACAGCTGGAAGAATGCGTGACACGGTTCCAGAGCCATCTTCGGCAAGTCTCCGACGTTCCAAGCTGACACAATCATTCGGCGAGAATCGGGGTTCGTCTTCAAAGTCTCCAAAACTTGGGAAATCTGGTCGATTTCGCGACCGTCGCCAGCATTCCAGCGTCGCCACTGAACCCCATAAACTGGCCCGAGATCACCATTTTCATCGGCCCATTCGTTCCAAATACGCACGCCGTTTTCTTGAAGCCAGTGAACATTGGAATCACCACTCAAGAACCATAAAAGCTCACCGATGACCGACTTCATGTGGACGCGCTTAGTCGTGATCAGTGGGAATCCCTTTGAAAGGTCATAACGCAGCTGGGCACCAAAAAGCGAACGAGTACCCGTGCCGGTGCGATCAGACTTTTCGGTTCCCTCGCGCATGATCTTCGCCAGCAGATCCTCGTACTGTCGATCAATCTGGTTCACTGCTGTTCCTTTCCAGCTGTCCCAAAGGTCATTCTTTTCGTCGGCACCTACAAGCCTAGTGGTAGGCACCGACGAAAAGCCGACCGACTCTCAGAATTAGCGAACCCGCTCCGAAGCAATGTGCAGAGTGTGCGGGACCGGGTGAGAAATCGTATGTGCGATAGTGCAGTGACGCTCGATTGCGGCCTCGGCACGTCGAAGAAGCGAAGCAGTTTCTTCCTCACTAAGCGCTGAGAGATCCTGAAGGAGCTCGATTTCCATCGAAGTGAAGCGGTCTTCGGCCTCGTCGTACTCGGCTGAAACTCCGGAAATCTGAGCAAAATCGTCACCCAGAACCGCAGCAAAACGCGCATCAGAGGACATCGCATTACATCCTGCAAGCGCGAGCTTGAGAAGATCCCCGGGGCTAAAGCGTCCCGGACCATCCCCTACTAAGACCTCGGCGCCTCGGGCATTACGCGCAACGTACTGACGGACCCCGGTACGTTCAAGGTACAAGGGGTTTGAGGGGCCCGAGGTCGCTGGCACAGATTGAGTAGTTTCTTCGATTTCTTCTGCCATGATCTGTCCTTCGTGTTGTTGTTGTTGTTCCAGTGCAACCATTAATCGCAAATATTTATTCCACAGCTACTGTGCAATTGGGTACTCGCCCGCATGAGCGATCAGCCAGTTATTCACGATGCGTCGATCCCGCTCAAAAGCCTGAGCAAGACGCTCAGAAACGGTGTTTTCAACGCTTCGCCCAATAAGCGGAATAAGCACATGGTAGTCGCCATCCACATGCCACTGACATTGATTCACATCCCCACTGACAGCTGTCACGGTCTGGGTAAACTCAGCAGAAACGGGTAGTCCTTTAACGGCAAGTGTGCACTTTGCTCGAAACTCACCCGGTGCTTCCTGAACCCATACTTCGTCGTATTCAACACGTGCCTTATTGGCGACGAGACTTCGCACCTTCGCAGGGACCACCTCGGGGTTGACGCACCCCCACGCGCTCACGGTCCGCTGCTGAGGATTCTCAATGATCGGGTCCTTCAAAAGAGGCCCGATTCTTTCAGTGACAAAGCCTGGAGTTGTACTGATTTCGACGAATGCCTCAGGTGAGCATTGATACTGTGCATCCCCATTGAACTGCATGCCGATCCTATCCTCGCGTTTCTTGAAGTTCACCTAAGAAGAAGGCAAACACCATCGCTGTGATTGTATCCTCGCCGTCCGATGATTCTCACAACTTCCGCTATGACGCTATTGTGAATACATGCCCACACTGACCCAGATCGCTGAATCTGCATCTGCTACTCCCATTCCCACAGGTGCGATCGAGCTATTACACCGGCTTCTTGAAGATTGGCAGGTCATCGCTGACCTTGCCGCTGCAGACTTAGTTCTGTGGCTTCCCACAGATGACAATCGGTTTATTGCAGTTGAAAGTTGCCGTCCATCGACGTCAGTTACCGTGCACGCCGAGGATCCACGAGGCCTTTATCTGCCGCTTGCTCGCGAGGCTGAGCTTCGTCGCGCCATGGAAACCTGCGAAGTCGTTCGACCAACTGCGGCGCACTGGGCTGGCACGTACTCGATGATGGAGACCTGCGTTCCAATCCCCTACCAGGGCGAGGTTGTTGCTGTACTGACCCGCGAAGCAAATCTCTCTTCCCCCCGCTCTGTTCAAGGTTTTGACACGTGGACTGGAGACGCCGCGGATGTCCTCTGCGAAATGATTTCTCGCGGTGAGTATCCCTACGATTCTGCCCCGACAATCACTGGACACGGCGTTCCTCGCGTCCAGGACGGTGCCATTTTGATTGACCCTGAGGGCAAGGTTCTACAGGCAACCCCGAATGCGACCTCGTGCTTGCGTAGTTTAGGCATTCGGGAATCTGTTCTTGGAGAGGTGCTTGCGCAACGCATTACCGACGTTGTTTCTGACTCGACAATCGTTGAAGAGTCCTTAGCAGTAGTTGTTATGGGTCGTGCGCCTTGGCGCGTTGAATTGAGTGTTCAGGGCTCAACAGTCACAATGCGCGCTCTTCCTTTATTTAACGGACGCAAACGTTTGGGCGCTGTCATTTTGACTCGCGATCTGTCCGAACTGCGTAGACGCGAGCAGGAATTGATGACGAAGGATGCAACGATTCGCGAAATTCACCATCGTGTGAAGAACAACCTGCAAACCGTTTCCGCGCTATTGCGTCTCCAAGCACGTCGTTCTGACTCCGAAAGTGTTCAAACGGCACTTCAAGAGGCCGAACGCCGTGTTCAAGCGATCGCTACCGTCCACGAGGCTCTTTCTCAAAATGTTAATGAACAGGTAGATTTCGACGAGGTCGCACGAACAATCGTCCGCATGGCAGGTACGGTTGCCTCAACCGATCATTCCGTTGACGTAGTGACAACTGGAGAATTCGGTAGCCTTGAGGCCCCTCAGGCTCAGGCAATGGCAACGGTCTTGAATGAACTTGTGTCAAATTCGGTTGAGCACGGACTTGCCGACAAGGACGGGCTGGTTCAAGTCCATGCTGAACGTAATGAAAGCCAGCTCACGGTCACCGTTTCAGACAACGGGGCAGGAATCCAACCCGGGCGGGCAATGACCGGTCTGGGAACTCAGATTGTCAACCAAATGGTCCGTTCAGAACTTCAAGGAAATATTGAATGGCTGCCAGGAGCCGAATGCGGAACTACCGTCGTCATCAGGGCCCACCTGAATAACTAAGAACCCAACACAGCGAAAAACCGCTTCCATTCTCCTGCATGTCGACGACACCCGACGTGAAACGACTGTGGGCCCGGGTGAGTATTCCTCACCCGGGCCCACACCTTTACTCAAATTGAGCTATCAGGAACCGGAGCCGCTTTGGGCATCCAGCTTCTTTTGGGCGTCGATAGCCTTCGTCAGAGCATCATTTAGACGCTTCTGTGATTCGCCATAGGCTGCCCAGTCGTTGTTCTTCAGTGCATTCTGACCATCTTGGATGGCTTGGTTAGCATCTTGAAGCGCTGAGGCAAGCTGCTTGGAGGGCTCGCTTTCAGCTTGGTTTTGTTGATCGCCACCGCCCTTATTCTTATCGGCAGATTGATCACCGCCAGCGACCTTTGCAGCGGAATCACCGCCGAAGGTTTGATCAAGGGATTCTGCCAGTGTGGGCGCAAAACCAACTCTGTTACCAAAGGCTGTCAGCACAAAACGCAAGACCGGGTAGTTTGCTCCACCCGAACCTTGGATATAGACCGGCTGGACGTAGAGCAGGCCACCACCAACGGGCAGAGTCAACAAGTTACCCCTGATAACCGTGGAATCAGACAGGTTCAAAACATTGAGCTGCGAGGCAATCGTTTGGTTGGTGTCATAGGCGTTCTGGATCTGTCCCGGACCGGGGACCGTCGTCGAGGACGGAAGCGCAATCAGCCGTAGCTTGCCGTAGCCCTCACGAACCTTCGCGGCCTCGCTTCCGGTTTCGGAATCAACCGCGAGGAATCCAGCCATGGCCTCGCGCTTGGATTCACCACCCGGAACGAAAACGGAGGTCAATGAGAATTCCGCGCTCTGCTGCCCCGGCATCTGCATGGTCAGGTAATACGGCGGCTGCACACGGACTGCCTGCTGCTGCGAGCTGCTCATGGTAGCAGTCGATACCCCATTTGCAGTTGCGGCTGTTGAAGTTTCTTCAGCAAGGCGCCAGCGGTCACCACCGGTGTAGAAGTCAGAGGCATCGCGCACGTGGTAAGAGGTCAGCAGGTCACGCTGGACCTTGAACATATCCTCGGGGTAGCGCAGGTGGCCCATGAGATCAGCGGAAATGTTTTGCTTTGACTCAACGCTTCCCGGATAAATCTTCATCCACGTCGACAGAATGGGATCTTTTTCATCCCACTGGAAGAGACGCACCGATCCGTCGTAGGCATCAACAATCGCCTTGACAGAATTACGCATGTAGTTAATGGAGTTTTCCTGGATGTACTGCCCCACCGACTGCGAACGCGAATCAACCGTGCTGGACGACAGCGATTGATGCTGAGCATAAGGATAGGAATCCGTTGTCGTGTATGCGTCGACAACCCAAACAAGTCGCTTGGGCGTCGAGGGGTCGCCATCCGTATCGACAACGGCAGGGTATGCCTTCTGTTCCAGTGTCAGGTAGGGAGCAACCTTTGCAACGCGAAGAAGCGGATCACGATCGTAGAGAATCTGCGATTCCTCATTCGTTTGCGAGGAGAAGAAGATATCGGTTGATCCGAACTTAATCGAGTACAGAAGCTTATTCCAGAAGTTCCCAACTGAAGGACCGCCGTTACCCTTGAAGGTCGTCGAGACCTGGCCACCGGGTGCGTTGTCATCCGGGTAGTCGAGTTCCTGGTTGGGAGTTCCTTCAGGTCCGCCGACAATCGAGTAGTCGGGAGCCGACTGCGAGAAGTACACACGAGGCTCGTACTCGCCGATCTCTCCCTTTGAGGGGATGGACTGCTCCCAATACGAGGGAAGACCATCAGAGGTAATGCTGTTACCGTAGGCAGCCACAACACCGAAACCATGGGTGTAAACGGTGTGGCGGTTCACCCAGTTCTGCTGCTCTTGAGACAGGCCAGCCAAGTTCAGCTCACGCATTGAAATGACGGTATCGCGACGTTCACCGTTAATGGTGTAACGGTCGACGAAGAAACCAGAGTCAAAGGAATAGTAAGGACGCGACTGCTGCAACTGCTGGACAGTCTTGCGAATCACCTGAGGGTCAAGAAGACGAATCTGTGACGTTGACTCAGAGTCTTCACGAAGCTGTCCAGGTTGAGCGCTGGTCGTCGCATCGTAGGTCTGATAGTCCAGATCATCGAGCCCGTAGGCTTCCAAGGTCGCATCAATGTTGTGCTGAATATATGGAGCGTTAAGCGAACGCGCATTCGGACGTACGCGGAATTGTTCGATCAACGCCGGGTATGCGCCACCAATGACCAATGCCGCAACAACTGTGACCACAACACCAATCGTTGGAAGGCGCCACGTTCCCCTGAATGCGGCCACAAGGAACAGTGCAGCAACAGCGATGGAAATAGCAGCCAAAATCGAGTGCGCGGGAAGCGTTGCATTGACATCCGCATACATTGCGCCGTCAATATTGTCACCGCTCTGTGTAAGAAGCGAGTAACGGCCGATCCAGTACTGCACCCCAATAATCACCGAGGCAACCGCAGCCAAAATTCCCAGGTGACGACGCACAGGAACAGTCGCGTGCGGACGCGGCACCGCTTGCAAACCGCCGTAGAGGTACGAGGCAACGATCGAGACGACCAGCGAAAGAATCACCAAGTGAAGCAAGAAGGAAACAACAAGCTCCAAGAAGGGAAGGGTAAAAACGAAGAAGGAAATATCCCAGCCAAAAATCGGATCTGTCTTCCCAAAAGGAGTCGCATTAAGCCACGTGAGGGCTGTCTGCCATCCTTCTGCAAGACGAAGACCTGCGGGGATACCCAAAACCAATGCGACCAGCCAGAAGGCAAGCTTCTTGAAAGGCTCAATAGCATCTTGGTACTGCCGCAGATTCGCGGCGGCTTCGCCGCGCTTTGACGATACGCGGTGACGATGGGCCAAGCCGATCATGGTGCGCAGCACAGCGACTGACAAGACAACACCGACAACGGCTAAGCCTGCAATCACTCCCCAACGCGTCAGTAAGATCCGAGTCGCGTGCATCTGCTGGAACCACAAAATTTCAGTCCAGAATGAAGAAGCCGCGTAGACAAAAAGTCCAAGAAGCACCAGAACCATAACGGTAATTGCCCCCGGCCCCACCTTTGGGCGTCGGATCTCAATTTTGGGCAATTGAATTGGCTGATGGTCAGGAAAGAACGGAGAATCGCTCACAAGACATCCTCTCGAAGAGTGATCACAGTGATCCTATTCTAACGAGAGGCTCATGCATCTGCGCCTGTCTTTCGCCTATGGGAAAATGACACCATGGTTGAACTGACTCCTACTGCACGTCAAATTGCTCTTGCGCACGTTGTTATTGACATCGAAAAAGCAGCATCGGTCGCGGGCTGGGACCACGCGCCTTCCCTTTACGCTCTGGTTCACACCGCGATGTTGCTCGAGCAGCCTGATCTACCCGATGAGCTCAAGGACGCACTCCGCAAAGAATGGGATGGGACGGACGAGCACCTCAGCGCAATCATCCAGGAAGACTTCCAAGGAGACGACCTTGAAGAGATGTTGGCTCATCTTGCTTGGCCCCCTTCGGTCGTGGGCGCAGCTTTGAGCGTCGAACGCGTCATTGTTCCACCTGAGGTCGAGGCTCAGGCCCCAGCAGATCCCGAAGAAGCCATTGCGTTTATCTCAAACCATCCCCAAGCTACTGATGTCCGTATCGCCGCGGGAGCATTACGCAGTGGAGAAACGTGGAGCGCCCTTCGTGCCCGCACTTTCGATAGCGATGACAAGGTCGGCCAAGGATCACGCTTGGTTCCCAGCCTGACCGACGCTCTTCTGGCCTCGCTCTCGGACTGAAAATTCTGTTACTTGGCCTCGCAGGTTGGTAGGGAATCCCCACGATTCTGGCCAATCGCGACCACGTCCTCGTGCGCTTCATGAAGGGTCGAAACGCGAACGACACGCAGCCCTTCGGGAACGTGCCCGATCACCTGATCGCAATTGCTTTCCGGTGCAAGGAACCAGCTGGCCCCATCGCGCTTTGCACCCTGCATTTTCTGTGCGATCCCACCGATTGGCCCAACCGTACCGTCGTAGGAAATTGTCCCAGTACCCGCGATTGATTGGCCTCCCGTCATGTCTCCTTCACTCAGGCGGTCAATAATTGCCAGCGAGAACATCATTCCTGCCGAAGGGCCGCCGATATCTTTCATAGCAAAGTTAATTTCCACGGGAATATTGGCCTTAACACCCAGATAAATTCCCATTTTTGAGCCCTGAGATCCATCTTCAGGCGCGGATGTGACGATTGTTTCTGTGTGTTCGACGTCTTCGCGCTTCAGGGTGATCGTAACGGTGGAGCCTGGGGCAACAGAATGCATGATCACGAAGGGATCTGCCGCCGTTTCAATCTGGTGCACCACACCATCGGGTGTCTGGATTGACTCCAAAATGTCAGAGTCTTGAACTTTTCCAACCGCATCTGAGCCCTCGACTGCACCGGAGATATACACGGTTGCGGGAACCTTCCACCCCAGTTCCGCGAGCGCGGCGATCTGAGCGGAATACTGTGAGTTCTCCATCTGATGTGCGTTCCGGTTATCCACTTGCTCGCGGGTCACATTCGCTGGGTAAACCTTTGAGTACGGGATCATTTCCGAGGCCGGCGTCAGTTTCGCTTGAATCCATCCAAAGACGTTGAGGCGCCTACCCGGACCTCCCATTTCCGTGACGGTCACCATCCGGAGTTGCCCGCCTTCCTTGGGGGCGGTGGGGTCGGGGTTTGTGATTTCTTTGCCAGTTTGTGGATTGGTACCCGTGATCGACAGAATTTCTTTTAAGTCACCCTGTTGGTCCTGTGTCTTCCCTAAGACATCAACTGTGGGTCCAGGGAGCCTCGCAACGTAGGGAAGCGGAATCACAGTGCAGGCAATAATGACCAAAGTAAACGCCACGACACCAGCGGTTAGACGACGAAGCCATCGAAGAGTCCGCTCACTGCGTTGCGTAGTGTCGGTCTCTTCATACTCGAGGTCTTCGTTGTCATTCATACCTGCCATTGTCTCTCAGCTGCTCACTCCGTGTCCCGAAAAGCAATAAAACTAGAGAAAGAGGCTGCCTCATCACGCCCGTCTAATTGCGCTATGAGCAAAGTTGAGCGAAAAGAGCGCGATATCTCTAGTACTTCTTGTTCCTTGACTATTAGGCTCGTGACATGAGTGACAACGAGTCGAACATGGAAGAGTTCCTACGTCAGTTGTTGGGCGAGCAGGCCGCTCGCGCTGCAATGGAATCCATGCGCGCCCGAGGCATTGACCCCGAAAGCCTCAACAGCCAATTCCCTGATCCCTACATGATGAAGCAGGCACTCACTCAATTCACGATTATGATGAACGGCCCTGCCAGTGGTCCTGTGGATTGGAAGAGCGCCTTACAAGTCGCACACACCAAATCCTGGGATTCAAAAGAAACCGCAGTTACCGCAGCGCAAGCTCAACGAACTCGCGAAGCAATGTCTGTTGCTGATCTTTGGCTAGATGCCGTTGTCGAGTTTGGTCCCGGAAACGTCAATCGTCAGGTATGGACTCGCTCTGAATGGGTTGATGGTACCGCCGAGGTATGGAAGCGTATCTGCGAACCAGTCGCTGCAAATGTTGCTCGGGCCTTTGAAAATATCCTCGACGAGCAACAAAAGCACATCGCGGATATTGATCCCTCGCTATCAGATTCGGTTCCAGATATTTCAAGCCTTCTTAACTCAACTCGCGATATTTTGCCGAAGATGTCGTCATTCCTTTTTGCAAGCCAAATCGGAATGGCCTTGGGGCAGATCGCTCAAAGTGCTCTGGGATCAACAGACGTCGGTATTCCCCTTGCTGATGCTTCTACCACAGCCCTAGTCGCTCGTAATATCGAAGATTTCGCTGATGAACTTGAAATTCCCTTCGAAGAAGTGCTTCAGTTCATTGCTTTGCGCGAGTGCGCACATCATCGTCTCTTCGCCGGTGTTCCCTGGCTGGCTGGTGATCTTACGCGTGCAGTCGAGCGATACGCGCAGCATATTGCGATCGATAGCGAGGCCGTCGCCGAGGCCGCGACTCGTCTTGACCCAGCGAACCCTGAGTTCAATGAAGATTCGCTGAACGAACAGATCTTCGCAGCCGCACCGACGCCCGAACAACGTGCAGCATTAGAGCGTGTGGAAAATCTTCTCGCCCTGATCGAAGGCTGGGTGGATGTTGTCACCTCACAGGCAGCACGCCCCTATCTTCCCCACCTTGAACAGCTGCGCGAGCTGATGCGCCGCCGGCGGGCATTGGGCGGTCCCGTTGAGAAGATTCTTGGAAGCTTAATTGGCTTGAAGATGCGTCCGCGTCGTGCTCGCGATGCAGCCAAGCTCTTCCAATTGGTCACTCAAGACGAGGGCAGCGAAGCCCGCGAAAAGCTGTGGGCGCACCCCGATTTGATTCCCAATAGCAATGAGCTCGATTCTCCAGAAACCTTTGTTTCACTTCGACGCGCCGAGGCCGAGGCCAGCGCCGATATCGACCAGGCACTTGAGTCGCTATTGGATGGTTCAATGGGATGGGCTGAGGGGCTTGATCCCACGATTGACCCCGAGGCAGATACCCTGCGTAAGGCAGGTTTTGATATTGGAGACGCATCTCAGGGCGGGGATAACGCTTCGGATGACGATCAATCTTCAGATAATGGGGCGGAGTCCCAATCCTGAATTTATTGACCAATTAATCCACAGGGTGAAGGCCTCATCGGAGTTTTCCACAGATTCTTAGTTCTTGCCCATAAGCGCAATCTCCCGCACACAATAGGAATTCCCTATTCCACAGTGCGGAGGAAAAATGGCAAGCCCCCTGAGTATCGAAATCAACGGAATTGACCCCGTGACCATCGCGGCAGTAGAACTCATCATTCAAACCCTGCCTGAGCTTAGACTTCGTCTTGTTGATTCACGCCGCCTGAGTGCTGAATTAGTAGGTCTTCTTCCGGAAGAGAGGCTACTTCCGCGACGTTCTCAAGCTCTTCGCTCACACCTCGCTAAGCACTATCCTCATCTGCGCTATTGCAGTTCATACTCCCCCATAGACTTAGGAATCATCGCTTCTGTGGGTTCCCATGACCTCGAGAAGGCGGACGCAATGATGCACTGCGATATCCCGCATCTCCTCACCTGCAGGAATGAGGGCTACTGGGACATCGGCCCGCTGGTAGTGCCGGGAGTCACCTGCTGTGCACGTTGTCTTGAGACCACACAATCCGACCGCAATTCACTCCCTAGCCTCGGTCGAGACCTTGAACTATGGCGTTTTGAAACGCCACTGCCCTGGCTCACTCATATGGCTGCAGCCTGGCTTTCTCTGATGATTTACGATTTTGCTCGCTTCGGCATGGACCGACGATCGTGCATGAACCGTTTTCTACGCATCACGACAGAAGGAGAGGTTTCATGGATCGAGGTCGATAATGATCCTCTCTGCGGGTGCACCAGTGCAGCAGTCTCACAGCCTCCGGCAGCTTCACTGACAGCAACTACTCTGTCCACCAGTATCGGCGAATTCGACATGCTCAGTCATAACCACCGCTACCGGATTGCCTCATAGTTACGCCGGCTCTGTCTCCACCTGAACTTCTTCGCCGCGGATAATTGCCAAAATCTGAGGCCCAAAGTAGTCGATTTTCACTTCACCAATTCCGCGAATAACCCGAAGCTGAGTCAGCGTCTTGGGCTGAGCGATAGCAACATCTCTCAAGGTCTTATCGGTAAGTACAGCGTAAGCCGGAACTAATCGAGCCTCTGCCTCAGTTTTTCGCCATGCACGTAAGCGTTCGAAGAGTTCAATGACCTCCGGAGAATTACTTTCCTCAAATTCAGCATGGGCAGCCTTGGCCGCGCTGCGTTTAGACGTACCTGCGCGCGCAGAAGAAGCTCCAACTTGGGGTCGTTCTTCTCGAGGCCACAGATCCTTCATAAAGCGGGAACGCTGGCGGTTTCCACCACCGTGGCGCGAACGCGAATACGAGATCGCAAGATGATCCCGAGCACGTGTCATTCCCACGTAGAGCAGACGTTTTTCTTCCTCAATTGAGTCTTCGCCCTGAGCAAGAGAGATCGGAATAAGCCCTTCACTCACTCCAGCAAGGAAAACATGCTCCCACTCCAGTCCTTTTGCCGCGTGAAGGGTTGAGAGCGTGACCCCCTCCGTAGTTGGGGCAGCTTGTGAGACCTCACGCTCAATAAGATTATTGACGAACCCAATGAAAGAGTTATTGGTAGAAGAGCGTGCCATTTCGACAATGGCATTGAGGTTATCCCATCGTTCTCGAACCGCGCCCTGAGCCTGTGGTGCCTGCGGGGACCATCCAGCGATTCCAAGAAGATCTTCAACCAAGTGAACAACATCAGCCTCATCAATTCCTTGATTGTGCAAGGTTGTCGCTTGCTTCTTTAATAGAAACATCGCGCGGCGGACCTCTTCGCGCTCAAAAAAGCGCATCCCAGAATGGACGAGGAAGGGGACGCCGGCCTCGCTCAGCTGAGCTTCGAAGTTCTCTGACTGACCATTGGTTCGATAAAGAATGGCGATCGAAGAATACGAAACTCCATCGTCGTGGAGCTTACGGATTTGCCGCGCGATTCCCACGGCCTCGTCATTGTCGTCCGCATAGCTCTGATAGTCGACAGGGACACCATTGTCACGCTGAGATACCAATTTCACGGCGCCTTTAAGAACAGACGAGTGTTCGCCCTTCATCAGGGTATTCGCTGCACTCACGATCTGCGGCGTCGAGCGATAGTCGCGAACCAATTGCACGACGCGAGCACCCTTGTGCTCCTGTGCGAAGTCTTGAAGGTAGCGCGGTGAGGCACCCGCAAAAGAATAAATAGTCTGCGCAACATCACCGACAACGCAAATATCATGGCGCCCACCGAGCCAAAGGTTGAGAACATGGTGTTGGAGGGCAGAGACATCCTGATATTCATCGACGACGAAGCTTCGGTATTGACGATGAATTCGTTGGGCAATAGCTGGATAATCCTGCAAGATTCCTGCCGTCAGCACCAATACATCTTCGAAATCGAGAACCCCACGATCCTCCTTTGCCTCCTGATAGGCGTCCATCAGTGCAAGAACATCGTCAGCGCTAAGGTCACCCGGTGGCGTTCGCCTATTGGCGCGAACTGCCTCAGCATAGGCATCAGCATCGAGCATGGAAACCTTCGACCACTCAACCTCGGCGGCCAAATCACGAACGAGCGCTTTGTCTGCGCGGATACCGATTCTTGCAGCAGCAGCGGAAATCAAGGATGCTTTGTGCTCAATGAGAGGTGGCATGCTCCCGCCGATGGCACTTGGCCAAAAATATTGGAGCTGGCGCAAGGCAGCCGAGTGAAAAGTCCGCGCTTGGACGCCTGGAACCCCAAGTGCCGTCAGACGCTCACGCATCTCAACTGCAGCTCTCTTCGTGAAGGTCACTGCCAAGACATTTGTCGGTTCGTAGACACCGCGTGCAACGCCATAGGCAATGCGATAGGTAATCGCTCGTGTCTTACCCGTCCCGGCCCCCGCAAGCACCGCCATTGGGCCAGAAACGAATTGCGCGACACTCCGCTGATCGGGATCTAGTGCTTCAAGAAGGCGTTCAGCGCGTTCTTCATCTTGGCTGCTCACAGTGCATCGTCTTCCGCATGCAACCAAGTGTCGATCATCATGCGAGCGATCGCGGTATGAGTAGGGATCTCCAGTTCTCCCCTGTTGACCGCATCAATAAGTTCCGCGCGCGTCATCCATTTCATGGCATCTACCTCTTCCATATCCGGAGAAGGATCCGGCGTACCAAAAACTTTCCCGGTAAAGCCAATCATGACCGAACGTGGGAACGGCCAAGGCTGCGTCGCGACATAGCGGACCTCTTCAACATCCAACGAGGCCTCTTCTTTTGCTTCCCGAACTACCGCATGCTCAGGAGCTTCTCCTGCCTCGACAAAACCAGCAATGAGCGACATGAAACGCGGCTTCCATGAGCGGTTGTGTGCAAGCAGCAAACGATCTTCCTCATCGGTGATTGCAACGATCACTGCGGGATCCTGCCTGGGATATTCGAGGCGATCACATTGGATGCACCTCTGAGTCTCTCCCCCGTTTTCGTGTTGAAGTTCTCCGCCACAGCTTGGGCAATAACGCGTACGTTCATGCCAACGCAGAAGCGCTAAGGCGCGCGCGCATGAAGAACAGTCAGCAGCTTCGAGGAGCGCTGCCTCATACCGAAGAGAGAGCCACTGAGGATCTGACGGCGCGACGCTAGTGGCCGCGGGCGCGTGAGTTCCTTCAACAAGCGCCCCCCATTCCTCTTCGGAGTCAAGGATTGCGATAAAACGCGCAACGCCGGAAGAATCAACCCCACCGAAGAGCACGCGTTCCGCATCCTCAACTGCAGGACCAATATCCGCAGCTCGACGTGGAGTGCTCCCATCGGAAGTAAGCGCAACCATGCCCTGAGAAGTCATTGCCAGAACACGCAAAGAGTTCGCGTGGGGCGCCAAGGAAGCGCATGCGGCCTCGTATCCACCCCTGTGCGTCATACGCGGAGCCCATGCGCTCAGTTCATGCGGGAAATAGAGCTGCTCATTGGCGAAAGGAAGACCAGTTACCGTGTCAAAATGGGGCATGATGTAACCGTAGCTGTCCTTCGCTTCAGTCACAACGCAAATGCGCGTTAGGCTGGAGCCATGACTACTTCTCAGCTTCGCGCCGATGGGCGCACTCCCTCTCAGCTTCGCCCGATGTCTATCACTCGTTCCTGGGCAGGAACCGGCGAAGGATCGGCACTGATTGAATGCGGGAACACGCGCGTTTTGTGCGTTGCTTCGCTGACCGAGGGGGTCCCCCGTTGGAAGCGCGACAGCGGAGAAGGTTGGGTGACCGCGGAGTATTCGATGCTTCCCCGCGCTACCTCCGAGCGCTCCCAGCGTGAATCCGTCAAGGGAAAGATCGGCGGCCGCACCCACGAAATTTCGCGACTCATCGGCCGTTCACTTCGCGCAATCGTTGATATCAAGGCCCTTGGAGAGAACACTCTGGTCCTTGACTGCGATGTTTTGCGAGCCGACGGCGGTACCCGCACCGCTTCAATTTCCGGCGCCTATGTTGCACTTTACGAGGCCATTTCTTGGGGTATTTCAAAGCGGATCATCGCCGCTTCTTCTCCTGAAAAGGTGCTCTCTGATTCTGTGAGCGCAATTTCCGTTGGCATCATCGATGGCACCCCCATGCTCGATCTTCCCTACGTTGAAGATGTGCGCGCACAGACGGATATGAACGTCGTCCAGACTGGTTCGGGTTCTTTCGTTGAGGTTCAGGGAACCGCTGAGCACGCGCTTTTCTCTCGCACCGAACTCGGCGAGCTCCTCGACTTGGCGACTGCAGGAAATGCTCAGATTCGCGATCTCCAGGCACGCGCGTTGGCGGCGGATCCAGGAGTCACCGTTTCTTCCGAGGCCGCACTGTGAGCTCCGTACGCAGCGCAGATGCGCCTCGCCTGGTTTTTGCGACCGGAAATGCACACAAGGTTGCAGAGCTCGAGGCGATCATCGCTCCCCTCCTCCCCGAGGGAGCCGGTCGAATCGCACGGATGAGCGACTTCGATGTCGTCGAGCCCGTTGAAGACGGCGCTACTTTTGCCGAAAACTCTTTGATCAAGGCTCGCTCTTTGTGCGCAGCAACCGGAATCGCTGCGCTCGCTGATGATTCCGGTCTGTGCGTTGACATCATGGGCGGCGCACCGGGCATCTTCTCTGCCCGTTGGAGTGGAGCTCACGGGAACGACCAAGCGAACCTTGAGTTGCTTCTTGCTCAGCTCAGCGACGTTCCGCTTCACTTACGAGGCGCTGCATTTGTTTCTGCAGCAGCATTAGTATTGCCCGATGGCACTGAGTTCGTTGAGCTCGGACGCGTCGAAGGACACCTGACGACCGCTCCGCAAGGCGAGCGGGGATTTGGTTACGATCCAATTTTTGTTCCCTCGGGTATGGATCGCACTGCAGCACAGCTCACTGCAGAGGAAAAGAATGCAATCAGCCACCGCGGGATTGCTTTCCGCGCGCTTGCGCCGCGAATTATTGAGGTTCTAGCAGGCAACTAAGCAACACATAGGAAAACGCGTAGTCGGAAGATGAGATTCCGGCTACGCGTTTCTTTTCCCAAAATCGGTGTGACTACGCGTTCTAGAAATCGACAGACATACCGGTCGTCGCAAGCTCCACGTTCCCGCTGTAAACCTGCTGTGTCTGCCAACGTGTAGCCTCAGGATTATTCCACGGCTGGATATGCGTGAGAATGACACGACCAACTTCAGCACGCGCAGCAAGAGTACCTGCACGGCTACCATCCATGTGGATTCCCTCAACGGTATCTTCCTCAGTAAAACCTGCTTCACTGAGAAGAAGATCTACCCCGCGAGCGCCTTCAACGATGCTGTCACACAAATCAGTATCGCCGGTGTAGAAGAAAGTGCTGCGCGATCCAGAGGTATCGCCTTCTGAAAAACCAGAAGGGCCGCTAATGCGAACGCCGAAGGCCGGTACAGAGTGCCACGCCTGTGCTGCACTCACGGTGAAGGGACCAAGAGACCAACTCTCAGCATCTTTGAGTTCCTTGAAAATGAACTCTGTCGAGTAGTTTTCCTCTTCATCGGCACCATCGATCTGGCGAACACGGTTCGGTAAACATGCCGGCCCCGCAAGAACCATGGGATCGCAATATGCACCAGGCCCCCAGCGCCGGTAGACGTGAAGAGAAATCACATCTCCCATGTGGTCTGCGTGGCAGTGCGAGAAAATCACCGCATCAAGATTTGCTGGCTCAATGTAACGCCACAACTCACCGAAAGATCCTGGCCCCATGTCCAAAACAAGGTTCCAAGTTCGCTCCTTCCCCGTTCTCTCATCGGGACCATGAGCTTGAAGCAGGTAGCAGGATGCAGGTGAATCAGGTCCAGACATTGAACCCGTGCAGCCGATGATACGAAGCCTCACTGAGCATCTCCTTCTAGCGGGAGGGATGGGACTTCACTCACGCTTTGAACCTCAGGCCCAAGGAAACGGCGGGCAAGAATCGGGAAGCGCGACGAAGCATCAGTGGTGAGGAACTGGTGCCGCGGTTCATCGCCTGCGCCCTGACGCGGCGCATGGAGCAGATCGCGGTCAACCAACTCGTTGTATGTGACATTCGCCGTCGTGGCCGAGGAAGTTACCAGACGAACGTTATCCCCCATCACTCGACCGATAACTCCGGTAAGAAGTGGGTAGTGGGTGCAGCCCAAAATCAGGGTATCGACACCTTCTTCTTTCAGGGGAGCAAGGTATTCGCGGGCAATACCCTCCAGCTCAGGACCTGCTGTTTGCCCAGCCTCGACGTACTCGACGAACAGCGGGCACGCCTGCTGGAAGACTCGAAGACCAGGAACTGCAGCAAGAGCATTGACATAGGCTTCCGATTGAATGGTTGCCTGAGTTCCAATCACGCCAATCTTGCGATTGTGCGTTGCAACGACAGCAGCACGCGCGGCAGGGGTCACGACCTCAATGACGGGAATGTGCTGGCCCACCCAGTACCGTTCCCGCGCGTCTGACAGCGCAGCAGCGGTTGCAGTATTGCATGCAATGACCAAAGCTTTTGCTCCGGCCTCGACAAGGCGGTCAAGCCCCCACAGCGTCAATTGGCGAACTTCGGCGATCGGACGCGGACCATAGGGAGCGTGAGCCGTGTCCCCCAGGTAAACGATGTCTTCGTCTGGCAGCTGATCAATGACGGCACGCGCAACCGTGAGTCCACCTAAACCAGAGTCGAAAATACCAATCGGCGCGTTATCCATACAACGAAACTAACTCGCTTCACCCTGGAGATGCACAGATTTGAGCAGTGACTCTTGCCACCATGTGATCAGTAGGTAGATCGCGGCAGCGCTTTGCTCACGTGTCCCCTCGGGTTTTTCCTGAGCGATTGTCTCGATCCGAATCACGTCAGAATCGTTATGAATGCCCAGTTCTCCAGCCAAAGCAAGGCGCATATCGGTGAGTGCGCCAAGCCAATTCCACGTCGATTCTTCGTCCAGAACAAGGTAGTTTGTTCCGTCAACCAGCACATCGTTGAGTTGGTTACACACGGTACGAAGTCGCTGAGATTTTTGTGAACGCAGCGTGTCCTCGGTTAGCGCACGCAAGCGTGCCGCTTCCTGGGGATCCGTGCTCATCGGGGGAAGAAGGAAATCCAGAGCAGGATCGATTGCTGCTGCACGTTCACTCTCAAGTCCGGTTGCAGCGGAAAGGAACATAGGGAAATCCCCAGGGTCGTCTAAGACCACAAGGATTTCGTGGATGAGCTGCTGGATCAGAAGGTTGTAGTCCCTTCCGATCGGTGCGCTAATCCCCCGTCGTGAGACGGTAAAGGGGCCGATCACGTGACACGCTCCAATGTTGATTGCACTCCGTAATCGTGGAGTGTTTGTAGGTCTGCTTCGACGCGTTCACGTAGCCCAGTGGCGATGATGGCCTGTCCATCACTGTGCACTTGCAAAGTCAGTGCTTCGCACGTAGGACGCGGGTAACCGAAGTGCCGGTGAAGGACCTCGGCGATGTAGTCCAATGAGTTAATCGGGTCATCCCAGACAATGAGGTTCCACCTCGGCACCGACGCTTTTACGGTCCCGACATTGGGATTTTTCGCCGTCACAGGAACGCCCGACATACCTTAAGCCTACGCATGAAATGCCCTCCTGTCTGCATTTTTGGCATTTCTTGCACATATTTCCACGAAGGCGATTAAATTTGAGATATGCCTGCATCATTTGAAACGTCGCTTCTGACGGATATGTATGAATTGACCATGCTCGACGCTGCCATGAAGTCGGGTACCGCGAATCGACACTGCGTCTTCGAGCTCTTTGGTCGACGTCTTCCCGCTACCCGCCGCTACGGCGTCGTTGCAGGGACGGGCCGGGTTCTCGAGGCCTTGGACCGCTTTGAGTTCTCCCCTGAGCAAATCCAGTGGTTGGCCGAAAAGAAGGTTGTCTCTGATACAGCTCTGGAGTATTTGTCGTCCTTCCGTTTCCGCGGGAATATTTCAGGCTATGCCGAAGGCGAGTGCTATTTCCCGGGTTCTCCCCTGCTCACCGTTGAAGGCACTTTCGCCGAGTGCACCCTTCTGGAAACACTTCTTTTGTCGATCTACAACTACGATTGCGCAGTCGCCTCTGCTGCTTCCCGTATGACAATTGCCGCGCACGGACGCCCCTGCCTGGACATGGGTGCACGCCGAGGCCACGAGCGCGCAGCTGTCTCTGCAGCACGCGCCTCGGTTATCGGCGGCTTCGCAGGCACTTCAGATCTCGAGGCCGGCAAGCGCTACGGAATCCCGGTGATCGGTACTGCTGCCCACGCATTCACTCTGCTTCACGACAGTGAGCGCCAGGCATTCGATGCTCAGATCGCTTCCCTTGGCCCGAATACAACTCTTCTGGTTGATACATACAACGTCACCGAGGGCGTTAAGACCGCCGTCGAGGCCGCACGTGCCGCAGGCGGAGAATTGGGCGCTGTGCGTTTGGACAGCGGCGACCTCGTCGCTCAGGCTTTTACGGTTCGTGGACAACTGGATGCGCTCGGTGCGACCTCCACGAAGATCACCGTGACTTCCGATCTTGATGAGTATGCCATTGCAGCTTTGGGAGCCGCTCCTGTCGATTCTTACGGTGTTGGCACACGTCTGATTACCGGTTCCGGCGTCCCCACCGCAGCCCTGGTATACAAGCTCGTATCCCGCGAGGACTCCGACGGAAATATGGTGGGTGTTGCGAAGAAGTCTGCTTCGAAGAACACCGTTGCCGGCAAGAAGTACGCGGGTCGCCTTTACGACGAGGATGGCTACGCAAGCGAAGAAATCCTTTTCACCGGAAGCGGTGAAGAGGCTGCTGCTTTCTTCGAGGAAAATGGCGCCCGCCCCCTTCAAGTTCCGCTGATCGTTGATGGAGAAATCCAAAGCGAAGCGTGGAGCTCTCAGGCGCTGTCCGAGGCTCAGGCTCATCACCTGCGCTCACGTAATGAGCTTCCTTACCAAGCATGGCGTTTGTCGGAAGGCGAACCTGCAATTCCAACGCGTTACATCTGAGGACTCAACATTATTGATGGTTGTGGGGCTGCGGTGAAAAGATTCACCGCAGCCCCACAACCATCTATCGTTCTCAGTTAATCAGCCTCGAATAAATGCCTACCCGCGACCGACAAACCACTCACGCAAAAGAGCAATACGGGCCTCGATCTGCTCCGTCGTTGCTTGAGCAACTTCTGGTCCACCAGCCCTGCGTCGCAGTTCTGCGTGAATAGTTGCGTGAGGCTGCCCCGAACGCCTAGACCACGAGGACACCAAGCGAGAAAGTTCCTTGCGCTTAGCTGCTCGCAGTCGGTGTGCCGGGATATTGGCATTTTCTTCGCGTGCCCGCCGCGCACTCGCTTCACGTCGCTGAGTCGCCAGCTGTTCTTCTTGGCGTGCTCGAAGCAGAGTAGTCACTTGCTCAGGTTCTAGGAGGCCCGGAATTCCCAAATACTCTTGTTCCTCGACGGAGCCGACATCGGCCTCGGTCCCCCATGCAGCACCATCAAAAAGCACGGAATCAAATTGCGCATCCGCACCCAAAGCCTCGAATTGATTGAGAAGATCGCTCGAGGCGCTCTCGCTCTTATTCGCCTGAGCAACCATGGCGTCTTCGGGATTCCACATGTCTCCCTCTTTCGAGGGAGGACGGTTCAGTGCGTGGTCACGCTGAACTTCCATCTCCCCAGCCAAATTCAGCAAGGGGAGAACGGAAGGAATGAAAACCGTCGCAGTTTCGCCTCGGCGCCTGGCGCGCACGAAACGCCCAACCGCCTGCGCAAAGAAAAGAGAAGTCGAGGCATTGGTTGCATATACCCCAACACTCAGGCGCGGAACGTCCACGCCTTCGGAGACCATGCGCACAGCGACCATCCATTTATCGGTCGATTGACGGAATTCGTCGATGCGCTCAGATGCGTCAGCGTCATCGGAGAGAACAACCGTTGGACGCTGCCCCGTAATTGTTCGTAGCTGGCGCGCGTATGCACGGGCTTTATCCTGATCAGCCGCAATCACCAAACCGCCGGCATCTGGAACCTGGCGCCTGACTTCCTCCAAGCGTTGATCGGCAGCTTGCAGCACTGCACTGATCCACTCCCCCTTCGGGTCGAGTGCGGTTCGCCAAGCTTGCTTCATGAGGTCTTTAGTAAGGGGCTCACCCAAACGCGCAGTGTAAATATCGCCCGCATTCGTTCGCCACGACATCTGCCCCGAATAGGACATGAAGAGGACCGGTCGGACAACGAAGTCGCGCAGAGCATCGCCGTAACCGTAGGTGAAGTCGGCTTTGGAGCGCTTGATTCCCTCTTTGTCTTCTTCGTAGCGCACAAAAGGAATCGCAGAAGTGTCGGAGCGGAAAGGAGTACCGGTCAGCGCAAGGCGACGCGTGGCCTCGTCAAAGGCGTCACGAACACCATCACCCCAGGAGAGCGCATCACCCGCGTGGTGAATCTCGTCAAGAATCACCAAGGTGCGGTGAAGGCGCGTCCGGGCGGCGTGAACCATGGGATTGGATGCAACCTGTGCGTAGGTGACAGCGACCCCATCAAAGTGCGAACCCGCCATGCCTTGAGAGTTCGAGAACGCGGGATCGATGTGGATTCCAACGCGCCCAGCGGCCTCTGCCCACTGGCTTTTGAGGTGTTCGGTAGGGCAAACGACCGTAACTTTTTCAACAATGCCGGCCCCCATGAGTTCGACGGCAATACGCAGGGCAAAGGTTGTTTTACCCGCGCCGGGGGTAGCAACCGCAAGAAAGTCTTGTGGTGAAGCCGCCATGTATTGTTCCAGGGCTGCAGCCTGCCACGCACGCAGACTTCCAGCTGTTCCCCAGGGGGCTCGGCGTGGGAAAGCAGGAGGAAGAGAAGTGGCTGCGGAAGAAGATGCGTGCGATGGCCCCTGCACAGTGGGACTCACTCCGCGGAACCTCCCTGGCCGCTTCCATCAGAAAATGGCCAATTCCTGCCGTTCTTACCCATGGAATCACGCAATTCTTTGCAGGTCGGGCAGACGGGGTATTTCGAGGCATCTCGAGTGGGGATCCAGACTTTACCGCACAGCGCAACTACCGGCTGGCCGGTAATCATTGAGGAGTCGGCCTTATCGCGGCGGACAAAGTGCGCGAAGCGATCGCCATCTCCTGGGCTCTTCTCTTGTTCAACCTCGGTGCGCTCAAGCAAGCCTGTCGACGACTGGGTTTGCGGGCCTTGAGGCGCGGAAGGTCCCTGGGGTTCATCAAGAAAAGACATGTCCCCTATTGTAGGACGCGGCCGCTTCCGATGTTGATCAGAAACGGCCGCGAACACGGGAATTACGCTTGATGCTTAGCCCACACCTCGCGGTAGAAATCCGCGAGTTCCAAGCCCTGGGCTGCAGGCTCATCCAGCAGAACAATGGCATTGGGATGCATCTGCAAAATGGTGGCGGGCCAACGGGCGGAAATCGCACCCTCGACCAGCTGACGGACAGCCTCGGCCTTTCCCGCGCCGGTTGCAATCAGCAGGGCTTCTCCGGATTCCATGATGGTTCCCAAACCCTGAGTGATGCAGTGGGTAGGAACCTTCGTAATATCACCATCGAAGAAACGAGCGTTATCGCGACGAGTCTGTTCGGTAAGAACATCGACGTGAGTACGCGAGGCAAAGGATCCGCCGGGCTCATTGAAGCCGATGTGTCCGTCTGCGCCGATTCCAAGAATCTGGAGGTCAATGCCGCCGGCATCGCGAATCGCCTTGTCGTAGTTTGCTGCAGCCTGGTCATTGTCGCCGGTCCAGACGTTGGGGCCGTGCGCGGCACCCTTGGGGAAATCAACGCGATCAACGAGGAAACGGTGAATGAAGTTCGCATAGCCCTCGGGGTGGTCTTCGGGCAGGCCAACGTATTCGTCAAGATTAAAAGACTGAGTGTTCGCGAAAGAAATTTCGCCGGCCTCGTAACGCTTGGTCAGCTCATCGTACAGGGGCAGCGGAGTCGAGCCCGTCGCAAGACCAAGTACTGCAGAAGGCTTGCGCTCCAGAAGACTTTGAATGCGATCGGCTGCGACGACGGCAATATCTTCGGGCGTGGGCAAGATGGCAATCCGCATTGGAACTCCTCATTGATGTTGGGATCGCGAGGCGCGGACAGAGCTGTGGCCGCAAGAGTATGGGGTTTCGAGGCCAAGCAACGAACACGCCTGTGTGTACAGTTTGTGCACCTTCAGCTTACACCCAGCTCTGTTGCCAAGCGAGCTATCTCAGCTCCCGCGCTCAGATGCGTGTGTGCCCCGGTCGGGGGACCGGGGCACACACGAGAGTGAAAATATCGATGCATTAAACGCATCGAAGTTTCAGTGTTTTTCAGCGCAAGGCTGAGTTCACTTGGCGACAGCCTTCTTCAGGGTGGAGCCAGCGGAGAGCTTGACGCCGAAGCCTGCGGGGATCTTGATCTCTTCGCCGGTGCGGGGGTTGCGGCCGGTGCGTGCTGCACGCTCGACGCGCTCGACGGAGAGCAGGCCGGTCACCTTGACGGTCTCACCCTTGGACAGGGACTCGACCAGGACATCCTGGAACGCAGCAAGGGCGGCGTCAGCGTGGACCTTCGAGATGTTGGCGCGCTCGGCGATCTTGGCAACAAGTTCAGTGCGGTTGACGGACATTGAAAAACCTCATTCTTGTCGGTTATGGATGCCACTTCGGTGGCTTCAGGGAACAGATTAAGGAATAAAAGGCACTTTTGTCAGTTTTTCCGCGACTTTTAAGGGCGTGTCTTAATTTTTTGGACTTTTTTAGCGATTTTTTGTGTCGAGCAACACAGGATTGATCTTCTTGCACCTCAGAAACTAGTCGTTCGCGACTCTGTGACTGTTAATCAAAAAGGCCTTCATCCTCGCCTTTGAGACAGCACCATGCACAAAAGACAAACGACACAAATAAGTGCAGAGCAGCGAGTGCCGAGGCCTCGAAAATCCATGTGGCTTTCAGGCCTCGGCACTGTCTTGCATCTGCTAAGCACCAGCTCTCGCTACGGAAGGGAAATTATTCACTGGCCTCTTGGAAGGAGACTCCCCGAACATCAAGTTCAGCGAGCGGAGTCATGCGATCTTTTTTCACAAGGTGGTAGCCCAACCAGACTCCAAGGAATAAAGGAACCCCAATATAGGAGGAAACGGCGTCCCATACGTTTCCAGCGAGAACGGCCTCGTAATTCTGCCCGACAAGAACAATCAAGCACATGACGAATGCAAGAATGGGACTGAAGGGGAAGAAAGGCGCACGATAAGGTAAGTCGTCAAGTTTGTAGCCCTGAAGTAGGTACGCGCGACGGAAGCGAACGTGGCAGGCGCAAATCCCCAACCACATGAAAATACCTGAAACACCAACAATGCTGACAAGCCAACTGTAGGCAGTCCCCTCTCCGACTAGTGCGGTACAGAAACCGAGTGCTGAAACCACAATCGTCGCAAGCATCGCATTCCTCGGGACGCCCTTCTTCGTTACATGGCAGAACATCCTCGGAGCATGGCCATTTACTGCAAGCGCATGCAGCATCCTCGATGAGGCATACAAGCCTGAATTTCCTGCTGAAAGGATAGAGGTAAGGATCACTGCGTTCATAACAGCTGCTGCTGCAGCAATACCTAGGCGATCAAACACCAAGGTAAATGGCGAATAGGCGATGTCCGATTCGGTATTTCTCAACAGATTTGGATCGGTGAATGGAATAAGGGTTCCAATAATTGCGATCGCGCCGATATAGAAGAACATAATCCGCCAAAACACCGACTTAATCGCACGTGGAACATCTCGACGAGGATTCCCTGATTCCGCAGCAGCAACTCCAACAAGTTCAGTGCCTTGGAAGGAAAAGCTCGCGATCATAAATACTGAAACCATGGGGAGAATTCCTCCATGGAAGGGCGCATCACCAATCCGCCAGTTTGCGAGTCCAGGCGAGCCATGTCCCAGTACACCCGCAATCATTGCAATTCCTGCGATAAGAAAAATAATGATCGTGACGACTTTAATGGCTGCTAGCCAGTACTCTGCCTCACCATAGATACGTGCACTCAAAGCATTGAGGAGCGTCAAGAGTAGCAAGAATCCTGCGGCCCACGCCCAGCCAGGCACATCCGGAAACCAATAGGACATCACAATACCCGCGGCTACAAGATCCGCTGATACCGTCACTGTCCAGTTAAACCAAGAGTTCCACCCCATTGCGAAGCCGAACGAGGGACTAATAAAACGAGATGCATAAGTTTGATAGTTGCCCACAACAGGCATATGAGCACTCATCTCACTGAGTGACTGCATAACAAGTAAAACCATGATGCCTACGGCAGCGTAGGCAACCAGAGCACCACCTGGACCAGCAGTTGATACAGTCGCTCCAGATGCGACGAACAAGCCAGTTCCGATCGCACCTCCAATCGCGATCATCTGCATATGTCTCCGATTTAACCCGCGCGCTAAATCGGTACGTTCATGGTCAGGGGCCGAATCGGAAACAGGTAAATGTTGAGTCTCAGACGTGCTGAGTGTTGAACAAGAACGCGATTCGTTCATCATCGAATTCCTCAGAATTATCGTGGCTCATATCTAATGGCTCACGAGAGCAATCGAATTGACCTTTGGTGAAAGAGGGACGTACTTCGTGCCGCGCATCTTCATTGAAGCGCAGCATTGCTATAGAAAGGACTCGGGGCCTGTGTCGTCGCAACACCGAACACAGACCCCGAGCCTTCTTCTTTCTCCTTTTCCCCCAAAGTCGAGGGAGGTACCCATTGCTTACGACCGCACAACCGGGAAAATTACCGGGTTGTATCGGGTTGAGCGTCGGGTATCTGCTCAGTCTCTCAGGCGGTCAAAACCTGAGCGACAAGCATGAGGCCACCGAAGCCGAGGACGAAAGCAACCATTGGCCAGACGAACTTAAGCCAGTGAGAGTACTTCATATCGAGCATCTGCAGCGTTGCCATAACCAAGCCGGTCGGAGCGAGGAAGAGCATCGCGTACTGACCCCACTGGTAAGCACAAACGATGATCCAACGAGGCATACCAACGGTATCGGCCAAAGGAGCGAAAATTGGCATCGAGAGAACGGCAAGGCCCGAAGAGGACGGGACGATAAATCCAAGGAAGAAGAAGATCACGAGCATCGCCAAGATGAACAGCGGGCCGCTCATACCTTCAACCATATTCGAGGAGTAGTACAGCAGGGTATCGGAGATCTTGCCTTGCTCCATGACGTAGTTGATACCACGAGCAAGACCAATGATCAGGGAGACGCCCACCAAGCTCGACGAACCTTCGGTGAATGCATCAACCAGAGCCTTTTCGTTCAGACGGCTCTTACCGAAGAGCGAAAGGAGCATGATGACAATCGTGATTGCAAGGAAGGATGCGGCCATGGTCGGGAACCACCAGCCCTGGCTCATAACACCCCACACCATGATCGGGAATGCTGCAACGAAGAGGATAAGGATGAGCTTCTTCTGCCAGTTAAATTCGAAGCCCTCATTGGTGCTCTTCAGGGCCCACTGAGCGTTGAACGCTTCGTGGTCTTCCCAAGTGTAGGATGCTGCAGGATTAGCCTTAATCTTCTTTGCGTACCACCACAAGTAGCCAATGACGACTGCAGCGCCGACGACGCATCCAGCAACACGCCAAGCCAAGCCTTCAGTGAAGACAATGCCAGCAGCATTAGACGCGATAACCACCGAGAAGGGATTGATGGTCGAGAAGGTTGTTCCCATCGAGCCCGCTAGGAAGATGGCACCGACACAGATGATCGAGTCATATCCTAGCGCTAAGAAGACTGGAACAAGGATCGGATAGAACGCCACCGCCTCTTCTTCAAGGCCGCAGCTTGTTCCACCGAGGACCATCAGGAGTGAGACCATGAAGACGAGCGCGAACTCGCGTCCCTTCGTCTTCTTTGTTAGTGCTAGAAGGCCGGCCTCAAAGGCGCCAGTTGCATTGACGACACCGATCAGACCACCAAGAACAAGGATAAAGACGATGATGTCGGCAGCTTCAACTGTACCGGTCACCATACTTTGGGTGATATCTGCAATTCCTTGGGGAGTCGAATCGAGACGCTGGTAGGTTCCGGGGATCGAAATTGGCTTCTTCAGCGATCCACCGGTGAACTTTTCAATGCCGATCTTAACGTTGAGCTTATCGAGTTGTTCCTGTGTTGCGGGAAGACTCTCAACTTCACCTTGAGGAGAGGTGACCTGAAGCATCTGGCTCGAAGAATCGAATGCCAGCTTCGAGTAAGAACCTGCTGGGACCATCCATGTTGCCGCAACAGCGATCACAGTAAGAATGAAGAGGATGGTGAATGCAGTAGGCACATGTAGTTTAAAACGCCGCTTTGGCGCTTCTGCTTGCGGAGTAGCTTGCGAATCCGCAACTGCTGTTGATGTCATTACAGACTCCAATGTCCTTTACAACGCTGTAGGTATAAAAATGTGCAACGCGTTGCTGCCTCCACTCATATTTCATCAAGTGGAGGCAGCAACACGCGTGAGCACTACTCCGCGAGAATGCGAGTACCCGTTTCACCTGCAAGCGCTTCCTTTGCGCGCTTGAGTGAGGTGATCAGGGCGCTCTTTCCAGCGCTGCCTTCAACAAATCCCATGCAGGCTTCAACCTTCGGGAGCATTGAACCAGGCGCAAACTGGCCTTCATCGATGTAACGATGGCAATCTGCGAGCGTCATCGTCGCCAGATTCTCTTGATCCGGCTTGTTGAAGTTAATTGCAACCTGATCAACTGCGGTCAGTACAACCAGAAGATCAGCATTAACTTCCTGTGCCAGCAGCGCTGCCGATCGATCCTTATCGATCACTGCAGGAACACCACTGAACCCTTCATCGGTCGACACAACCGGGATACCGCCGCCACCAACGGCAACAACGATATGACCAGCATCGATCAATGACTTAACAACGGGAATCTCCACGATCCGAGTCGGCAGCGGGGAAGCAACCACCCAACGCCATCCGCGGCCGGCATCCTCAACGTAAGTGTTACCCGTCTCTTCCATCAGAGCCTTGGCCTCTTCTTCGGTGAAGAAGGCGCCCACGGGCTTTGAAGGCTTAGAGAACGCAGGGTCATCTGCGTTAACCTCAGTCTGCGTCACGACTGAAGCGCAGTGGCGGTCGATAGAACGAACAGCAAGTTCATTATCAATCGCCTGCTGGAGATGGTAACCAATGTAGCCCTGCGACATAGCGCCACACTCCGGGAACGGAATGCTGGGAGTGCCGCCAACCTTGGTTGCCGAGTTATCAGTTGCAACCTTGATCATTCCGACCTGGGGACCGTTACCATGCGTAACGATCACGTCATTGCCAAGCTCAACGAGATCAACAATGGTCCGAGCGGTCTCCTTGATCAGTTCAAGTTGCTCAGCGGGGGTATTGCCAAGGGCATTACCACCAAGTGCAATTACAAGTCGTTGTCCCACAACAACCTCACTTCAAGGTTGCGTACATCACGGCCTTGATGGTGTGCATGCGGTTTTCCGCCTCATCAAAGACACGGGACTTCGAGGACTCAAACACTGCATCCTCAACTTCCATCTCGGTGACACCGAAACGTTCGGCGATATCTGCGCCGATTGTGGTCTTGGTGTCGTGGAAAGAGGGCAGGCAGTGCATGAAGATCGACTCGGAGTCGGTCAGGGCCATAAGCTTCTCGGTCACGCGGTAGGGGCTGAGCTCCTTGATGCGCTTCTCCCACAGCTCCGCCGGCTCACCCATGGAAACCCAGATGTCGGTGTAAACCACGTGAGCACCAGTGCATGCCTCAACCGGGTCATCGGTCAGCGTGATGCTTGCACCGGTCTCCTCGGCGATCTCACGGCACTGTGCAACAAGCTCGTCAGCGGGCATAAGGTCCTTCGGGCCACATGCAACGAAGTGCAGACCGAGCTTCGAGCAAACAACCATCAGCGAGTTAGCAACGTTGTTACGAGCATCGCCCATGAACACGAACTTCAGGCCCTTGATTCCCTGGGGGAAGTTCTCCTGAACGGTGAGCATGTCGGCAATCATCTGAGTCGGGTGGAACTCGGTGGTCAGACCGTTCCACACGGGAACGCCTGCGTTCGCAGCAAGATCCTCAACGATCTCCTGAGCGAAACCACGGTACTCAATACCGTCGTACATGCGGCCGAGGACACGTGCGGTGTCTTCGATGGATTCCTTCTTGCCCATCTGAGAGCTGCCCGGATCCAGGTAGGTGACGCCCATACCAAGGTCCATACCGGCAACCTCGAATGCGCAACGAGTACGCGTGGAGGTCTTCTCAAACAGCAGAACAATGTTCTTGCCTTCGAGGTAGCGGTGGGGCGTCCCAGTAAGCTTCAGTGCCTTGAACTGGCTCGAGAGATCGATGAGGTAGCGAACTTCATCAGAAGTAAAATCGAGAAGCTTGAGGAAATGACGTCCACTCAAGTTAACTGGCATGACTTGTCCTTCCTGACAATTCATAGAAAACACCGGCAACCACCTTGGTACCGGATAACAGGTTGTAACCCTGCTCACAGGAAAGCTACACGTATACCCTGAAAAATGCAAGGGTCAAAACAAATAGTTAGAGGCCGTTAAGTAAACTCTTTTTCAAACTACAGCCAAGACTTCTTCTAAAGAATCTCACCCACCTTAAGCTTCGAGACAAGCAGTGGCGCGATTACAGGTAACAGAAAAACTTGAACTAAATTTCAGAACTGGTAGATTTTCGCTTGAAACCAAGTCTTTGAGAAAAAGAGCAAACAAAGCCGCCGCAGAATTCGCAGAACATTAAGCCAACTTAGCTCAAGTTTAATGACAGACTGAAAGGAAAATAGTCAAGCTTCCACAAAGCTAGGCTTTAATAAAAGCAATAATGAAAGCTTGACTATTTGTATCTATTCAGATGAAAATTTCACGCGTTTGTGCCGCGCTCCGCAGCCTCGACGACGTTCATCAGCAAAAGTGCGCGCGTCATTGGCCCCACTCCCCCAGGATTCGGCGAGAGCCAGCCTGCGACGCGGTCAACACCGTCTGCAATGTCACCCATCAGACGCGCCTTCCCACTTTCCGGATCGACGACGCGAGAAACACCCACATCCAGCACAACTGCTCCAGGATGGACCATATCCGCAGTAATTAAGCCCGCATAGCCCGTAGCGGCAACAACGACATCTGCCGCCCGCGTATGCACTGCCAGATCCCGTGTTCCGGTATGACAGATTGTCACCGTCGCATTGATGTCTTTACGCGTGAGAAGCAGGCCAATTGAACGACCGACAGTAACTCCACGTCCAACAACGCACACATTGGCACCATTAAGATCGATCCCATTGCGCTGAATTAACTCAATGACAGCACGCGGCGTACACGGCAGAGGAGAGGTAATAGCTTCACTCCCCCGCAGCACCAATCGGCCGAGATTTGTCGGGTGAAGACCATCGGCGTCCTTGTCAGGATCCACAGTCTCGAGGACACGGTTCGTATCTACTCCACGCGGCAGAGGAAGCTGAACGATGAACCCCGTACAGGCAGGATCTGCATTCAGACCAGCCACGGCCTCGAGAATCTGATCCTCACTGGCGCGAGCAGGAAGATCCACGCGAATCGATTCAATTCCTACCTCAGCACAGTCGCGATGCTTTCCAGCAACATAGGCAACGGACCCTGGATCCTCGCCAACCAAGATCGTTCCAAGCCCTGGAACCACTCCGCGAGCGCGCAAAACTTCAACCCTTGCACGAAGTTCATCTTTGATCTGAGCCGCGCACGCTATGCCATCCAGAACGCGAGCATCGCCTTCCCACGGAGCCCTCATTGATTCAGCCCCGCATAGAGAGGATGGGCATCCGTCAGAGCGCGTACTCGCGCACGCAGAGGCTCAACTTCCACCTGTCCACTGGCCCCTTGAATAAGAGCCGTAGCAATAATGTCACCGACCTCTTCGAAATCAGCAACGCTAAACCCACGCGTCGCAAGTGCGGGAGTTCCAACACGAAGGCCCGAAGTCACCCTAGGCGGGCGAGGATCGAAAGGCACGGCATTGCGATTGACCGTAATACCAACCTCATGGAGAAGGTCCTCAGCTTGCTGTCCATTCAGCGAAGAGTTCACTAGATCAACCAGAACGAGGTGCACATCGGTACCACCCGTCACCAAGCGAATCCCCGCGGCCTGAGCATCGGGAGCTAATAGACGCTGCGCAATGGCCTGAGCGCCGTCCAAGGTACGCTGCTGCCGATCGCGGAATTCCTCGGTCTGAGCAACCTTCATCGCAATGGCTTTCGCGGCAACAACATGCATCAACGGACCACCCTGCTGGCCGGGGAAGACCGCGCTATCAAGCTTCTTGCCCCACTGCTCCCCCCGCGAGGACAGGATCATTCCCGAACGCGGACCACCCAAAGTCTTATGGACAGTCGTGGTCACAATATCTGCGTGAGGAACCGGTGAGGGATGCAAACCAGCGGCAACTAAGCCCGCGAAGTGGGCCATATCAACCCACAACACAGCTCCGACCTCGTCGGCAATTTCACGGAATGCTGCAAAGTCCAGGTGACGCGGGTAAGCCGACCATCCCGCAATCAAGACTCGCGGGCGCTCGCGCAGTGCAGCCTCGCGAACTTTTTCGGGTTCAATACGCATCGTCTGAGGATCGACCTCATAGCCAACTGCATGATAGTTCTTGCCCGAAAAGTTCAGGCGCATACCGTGAGTGAGGTGACCTCCGTGCGCCAGGGACAGGCCCAGAAGAGTATCACCAACGTTTGCCATTGCCATGAGTGCTGCAGCATTTGCCTGGGCACCTGAGTGAGGCTGAACGTTGACATAGTCCGCGCCTTGGAAGACTTCCTTTGCGCGTGAAATCGCCAGAGATTCCGCAACATCAACGAACTCGCATCCGCCGTAGTAGCGACGGCCCGGATAACCCTCCGCGTACTTGTTTGTGAGGACGGAGCCTTGCGCCTCAAGCACCGCTCGTGGAACGAAGTTTTCCGAGGCAATCATTTCCAGCGTGTGCTGCTGGCGTTCCAATTCGCTATCCAAAACCGCCTGGATTTCGGGATCGAGCTGGCGCAGTGGGAGGTCATTGAGCGTATCCATTGCGAGTCCTTGCAAAGTCGTGAGCCGGGTCATCCCCGAATTTTGCCTTTACTTTACCCCACGACGAGGCCACTTCCGAGGTTTCGTCCAAAATCGTCCGTTTTGTGGGAACTAAGGCCTAGCTAAATTCACTTAGTTACGATAACCTTTCTCAAAGTTCGGCTATGCGAACTTCTTGGCAAAGAAAGCCATAAATAACACCCCAATGAAGAGGAACTTCAAATGTCCGCCGTTCACTCGCGTTCATTCCTTGCCGCCACAGCAGCCTGCCTACTGGGTGCGACCTCGATCGCCTCGTGCTCAACTGCAGCTTCACAGTCGGGCTCCACCTCACTCTCCCTCGTCGCAAGCACCACCCAGATCTGCGACTATGTCACCCAGATTGCGCAGCAGCCCTCGGCACAAAACTCCATCTCGCTCGATAAAACTGATGCCACGGGAACGCAATCCCATATTGGGGCCCCCGCCGAGCAAGCCAGCGCAAAAGTTCAGCTCACGTGTCTACTTGCCCCCAACGCCTCGGCACACGAGCACGAAATGACTCCCCAGCAACTGCAAGCACTTGCGTCGGCGAAAGTCCTGCTCGTCTCGGGCGTCGACCTCGAGCATTTCCTGGATCAGGCCGTGAGCGCCTCTGGGTTCAAGGGAACGATGGGAGTGACCTCGGGAATTCTCACTGCCGCCGACCTCAAGGATCCCCAGGGTCAGGAACAGCGCGACAAGCAATTCCCCTACTCAGTTTCCCGGGGCAGTCATACAGTCGAGGCGGCACCCTGGCCTTTCCCGCCAGAAGAAGGAGAGAGCGAGCCGGAGTTCGCCTACGATCCTCACGTCTGGACCTCTCCAGCGAACGCAGCCCTGCAGGTCCGCAACATCGGTGAATTCCTCTCAGCAGCTGACCCGGATCACGCCGAGGCATACAGCACGGCAACCGAAGAGTACGCAAAGCGTATCGACTCCCTCGATGCGTGGGCGAAGGACAGCTTTAACAGCGTTCCTGCCGATAAGCGCGTCCTCTTTAGCTCCCACGATGCCTTCGGATATTTGTCGAAACGCTACGGCATTCGTTTCATCGGTGCAGCACTTTCTGATTTCAATGAACAACAGGATGCAACCGCTGAGCACATCGCGCAGGCAAGCGAGGAAGTGAAGAAATCTGGAGCGAGCGCAATTTTCGCAGAGAACTCCAATAACTCGAAGTCAATTGAAACGATTGCACGCGCCGCGGGAGTCAAAGCCATCATCGGCGACGACGCGCTCTATGGAGATTCCCTTGGACCCGTGGGCAGTGAAGGCGAAACCTACATCGGCTCGATCATCCATAACGTCACAACCATGACAAAAGCCTGGGACGGAACGATCGCACCTCTACCTTCAGAACTCAAGCGTTAAGCGAGCATGATGAACGCAGACGCTCATATGTTTTCGGAGCCTAACGAGGGCTGCGATGCTGGCAACACTGTCTTCTCAGCCAAAAATGCCAGCATCGGATACTCCCAGACACCGGTCCTGACGGGAATCACCCTCTCGCTCAGCCCCGGACATGCCCTCGCTTTGATCGGTCCAAATGGATCGGGAAAGACAACGCTCATGCGAGCGCTCTTGGGAAGTGCTCAAGTCATATCTGGAGAAGTGAGCTGCCCGCTGGATTTCCTCGGCTACGTCCCACAAAACAGTGATATCGACTTGAGTTTCCCAATCAACGTTCGTCAGGTCGTCGAAATGGGAATGTACCCGAAGACAAAGCTTCTCCGTCCACTCAGTCGTGAACAGAAAGAAGCGGTCAGTGCAGCGTTAGAACAGATTGGCTTAGTCGAGCGTGCCCGCGAGCGCTTTGGGACCCTTTCCGGCGGCCAACGCCAGCGCGTTCTAGTCGCGCGTGCCTTGGTCGCCAAGCCTCGCTTGGTGTTGCTTGACGAACCTTTCAACGGTTTGGATGAGCCCAACCGCGAAGCTCTTCTCTCGCTCATTAACCAAGCAAAAGCTCAGGGAACCGCGTTCATGATTTCAACCCATGACTATCGGGTCGCAACCGAAGTGTGCGATGAGAGCCTCATCGTGGCTGGACGCCAAGTTGCCTACGGGCCAACCTCCCAGGTTTTCCGTCCGGAAATCATCAATGAAGCTTTCGGCGGGATTAACAATGTTTAACGCGATCGTAAGCGCTCCGCCCCTGTGGTTCTCTCCCTTTTTCCTCCGCCCGCTGCTCTTCCTTGTTCTCTTCGGAATTGCAGCGGGCGCGGTTGGAACCCTGGTCAATCTGCGCAACTGGCAATTCGGTGCCGAGGCATCGGTTCACTCGATCTTCCCCGGGATTGTCGTCGGCGCGGTTTTCGGCGGTATCGATTGGATCCCCGCAGGCGGGGGAATCTGCGCGATATTCGTTGCTGCCGCATTAACCTGGGCGATGCGCCACCGCGCGCACGAGGCCGCTGCGGCAGTCGTCCTGACTTCCTTCTTCGCGCTCGGCGTCATCATTTCCCTCAAAAAGGGCGATATGTCGGGCCAAATGGAGGCGTTGATGTTTGGCCGCCTTCTGGAAGTTACGCCCCAGCGCATGGCGATTTCCCTCATCTTTTGCCTTTTTGCCTGCGTCCTAGTCGTTCTTTCGTGGCGCGCTCAGCTCATGTGCGCCTTTGACAGTGCGGGAGCACTCGCCGCGCGAGTACCCACGACGCTGTGCGATGTCTGCCTCAACGCCGCGATGTGCGCAATCGTCGTCGCGGGGGCCTCGGCAATCGGTGTTCTTTTGGTCGTGGGGTACCTCATTGTCCCCGCACTCGCCGCGCGTCTCCTCTCCTCATCGCCGAGGCAGATGCTGGCCTATTCGGTACTTCTTTCCTGCGCGGGTGGGGCGCTGGGGATAGCAACTCTCCTGGTTCACCTTTCCAGGCCTACTTCACCCCAAGCCTCGGTTGCTCTGACCCAAGTGGCTCTATGCGCACTCATCGTCGGACTGCACAGAGCACGAAAGAAAGTTCGGACATGTTAGCGATCCTTCTCCTTCCTCTGTTAGAACTGGCGCTGCTAGGAATTCTCTCCGGAATTGTTGGGACAATGACTGTCCTGCGCGGCCGCGTGTTCTTTGCTGAGTCAATCACGCACGGAGCCTTTCCGGGCGCGGTGATCGGTGTCGTGTGCGCATCCGTTTTCACCAAGGATCACAGCATTCTTGCGCTGTGTGTATTCTTGGGCGCTCTTGGATTATGTTTGCCTCTTTCAGCGTTGATGAGCGCCCTGGCACGAATCCCAGGAGTCTCGGGCGGTGCCGCCGCCGGGGTCGTCTTGACCTTCAGTTTTGCCCTGGGCTATTTCCTCTCAAAGTGGTTTGCACCCTTGCCCCTGCAGATTTCGAGCTTCCTTACGGGGTCAATCATGACCGTTACTCCGGTGGATATTGTGCTTGCGGGCATCGCAATGATCTGCGCGCTATGCGTTCTTGCCCTGCGCGGACGCCACATTCTCCTCTTGTCTTTCGACGCACAGGGGTACCGAGCCGCCTTTCGTTCCTCCCCCAGCGCCTTTGCGCTAACCGACGCGCTTATCTCGGCTCTTATCACGGTTTGTGTCATCGTTATGATTCCCGCGGTCGGTACCCTACTCCCCTTGGCGTTACTTATTGCGCCAAGTGCCGGTTTGATGCGTTTTATTGCCCGACCCGGAGTCTTAATGGTCGCTTCAGTGTTCGCTGCTCTTGGGATCTCGGCCTGCGGTTTCGGGATTTCTCTTGTTGCCGAGCTGTCCTCGGGTGGGTGCATTGCCTTGACTTCAGGACTTTTCTTCTGCGGGTGCGTGGCTTGGGAGGCTCTGGCCTCGAGGCCAAAAGCCGGCTCAACCCCAGCGCGGCGGCGCGTTATGCGCCAGAGAAATGAGGCATGAAAGCAACGCGTAAGTAGATAAAAGGGGCGCCGCAATGCGGCGCCCCTCAAGCCGTTAGACCAAGAAAGTCAGGCGAACCGACTCTTGATCAAACCGTACGTTTCGGCGAGATTCACTTAATGAAGCCGAGCTCCTTGACGGTGTTGTATTCGTCCTGGAGAGCAGCAATGTTGTGATCGATGCCAGCGCGAGTTGCCTCAGAAACCTCGAGGCCCTCGACAACCTTCCACTCGCCACCATCGGAGGTGACAGGGAAGCCGAAGCACAGGCCTGCGGGAACACCGTAGTGCTGGCCATCGGACATGATTGCAGCGGTGGTGAACTCTCCGGCGGGGGTTCCCAGTACCCAATCGTGCATGTGATCGATTGCGGCATTTGCGGCAGATGCAGCAGAGGATGCACCGCGTGCCTCAATGATCGCCGCACCGCGCTTGGCAACGGTCGGGCGGAAGTAATCTGCAAGCCAGGCCTCGTCAACAAGCTCGGTTGCTGCCTTGCCTGCAACAGTTGCGTAGGAGACGTCGGGGTACTGATCTGCGGAGTGGTTGCCCCACACGACCAAGTTCTTCACGTCGGCAACAGCTGCACCGGTCTTGTGTGCCAGCTGCGAGATTGCACGGTTGTGATCCAGACGCATCATTGCGGTGAAGCGCGATGCGGGAACGTCACCGGCTGCGTGAGCTGCGATGGTTGCGTTGGTGTTTGCGGGGTTGCCAACAACCAGAACGCGCACGTCTTCAGCAGCGCCGTCATTGATGGCCTTGCCCTGAGGGCCGAAGATACCGGCGTTGGCCTCGAGGAGGTCAGCACGCTCCATGCCAGCACGGCGCGGCATTGCGCCAACCAAGAAGGCAGCGTTAGTGCCCTGGAAGGCAGCCTTTGGATCATCGTAGATATCCACTCCTGCGAGCAGCGGGAATGCACAGTCATCAAGCTCCATTGCGGTACCTTCAGCGGCCTTCACGCCCTGGGGGATCTCCAGCAGGTTGAGCTTAACGGGAGTATCCGGACCGAATACGGCTCCCGAAGCGATGCGGAAAAGAAGGGCGTAACCGATGTTTCCGGCTGCACCGGTGACGGTGACAATACGAGGTTCTGCCATTGTGGGCACTCCTTCAGTTATTTCGTGCGGCAATCCTTCGCCGCAACGACCTGATGATCGTTACTCCTCAAGCCTATTGCCTCGAAGGACTAATTCGCGGTGTCAGCAGTCCCAAGTACGACAGGAATCCAGCATTTCTCCCTATGATCTCCATCACAGGCATTCTTTTAGTGATTCACAAACACCCAAGTCCCACTCAGCTGCAGGTCAGCAGACCTACTATATCTAGGTGAGCGATCCTCAGACTTCAGCCTCAGACACTTTTGCTTCGCACATCGGCCGCATGTGCACCGCGCATAGAAGCGCGCTCGCTATTGCCGCAGCAATTGTTGGCACAATTGCCGGATCGGCAGCAGTCCTTTTCAATCTCATGATTGGCGCGTGGACCTGGGTCAGTACCGGTTACTGGGACTACACGCAGCACATCGGCCAGGCACACGGACGCCTTGGCATTCCGGCTTGGATATTCCTCCTGATTGCTCCCGTAATCTCGGCTTTCATTTACGGACCGCTCATCTCACGTTTCGCCCCTTCTGCAAAGGGACACGGGATTCCCGAGGTCATGCTGGCCGTCCAGCAAAAAGGAGGCTACATCCCCGCAAAAGTCGCGGTCGTCAAGCTAGTTGCCTCTGCCCTGACCATCGGAGGCGGCGGTTCTGCAGGGCGAGAGGGCCCCATCGTCCAGATCGGCGCATCTTTGGGATCATCTTTTGCCTCACTCCTGCATCTTCCCAAGGAACGAGTGATCCTTTTAGCAGCCTGCGGCAGCGGGGCCGGAATCGCAGCGACTTTCCATGCTCCCCTAGCCGGCGCATTCTTTGCATTGGAAGTGATCCTCACCCAATTCACTGCCGAGGCCTTTGGCTACGTTGTCATTTCCTCTGTCCTTGCGTCATTGGTTACACGGGCCGCCGTTGGAGATCACCCCCTCATTGATTTAGGTGAGTCTTTCCCCTTGCAGTCACTTCCCGATATCGGGTGGGTCGCCATCCTCGGTGTCATCGCGGGACTTGTCGGACTCGCTTTCTCAAAGTTCCTTTATCTCAGTGAGGACTGGATTGACGCCCTTTGGGCGCATATCCCTCTCCCCAACTGGTGCCGTGCAGGTGTCTTGAGCATCGCTCTAGGAGCCGCACTGATCGCTTTTCCCTACATGTACGGTTCGGGCTACCCCATCGAAATTTCCGCGATTTTTAGCTCTTACTCGGTACCTTTCCTCGCACTTCTATTAGTTGGAAGAATTCTCTATACCTCCTACACCATCGGTATCGGCGGATCAGGAGGAGTTTTTGCCCCAACACTCTTTATGGGAGCAATGACGGGGATGATCTTCGGCGAACTCGTCTCCCCCTGGGCAGTTTCTCAAAGCGCGATCTTTGGTGTGATCGGAATGGGAGCAGCTTTTGCTGGAGCAGCACGCGCACCAATGACTGCGGTTCTCATCATCGTCGAGATGACAGGTCAATACTCTTTGGTTTTACCAATGATGCTGGCTGTCATCATTGCCACCTTCACTTCGCGGCTTTTCACCCGTTCAACGATCTACACAGAGAAGCTTCGCCGCCGAGGTGACGTCCTCCACGAACCCGTCGACGACACCCTGCTTGGCCGCCGAAGCGCGCGTCAACTCATGACAAAGCCAAACCGAGTATTAACTGAGGACATGACGCTTCTACAGGCGCAGGAGCATTTCCAAGCAGCATCTGTCCCGTCTCTCCCTGTCATCGCCGCGACGGATCGCTATCGTGATCAGCCCCGTTACTTGGGGATGCTCACTGCAAACGAACTTGGTTCTTTCCTTTCACGAGGGCTTCCGCCACACACACAAATCTCTTCTCTTGCTCTAGACACATCTTGTTCACTCCCCCTGTCAGCTCGTCCCTCTCTGGTCCTTTCTCGAATGAGCGAAAACGATAATCCGTGGGCGCTCGCGGTCGTGGACGAAGATCCCACCACACCTCACCTCTTGGGATGGATCACTCAGCAAAGCCTCGTGAAGGAAATTGCTACGCAACAAAAGCGCGCCATCGCAGCAGGGCAGAAGACATCATGGGGATCTCGTTGGAAAGAACACCATTCTCACGCTTCTGGCCACGTAGACTGAAGGCATGTCTGAAACACCCGCACACACGGAACTTCCAGCCGAGAACACCAGCGTTTTACCCGCAGAACCCACCCCAGGTAACGAAGACGTTATCGACGGTGAAACCCACGCCTTGGAATGGCATGCGCCCGTCTTGGTTCGTATTGACGAGCACACAACAATCCCCCACCTGCTTGCCAAGCGCGTCCAGCGTGCGCCCCGACGCCCGCTCATTGCACGCAAGCTCGAAATGGGGTCGACGTGGCAGAACATGAGCGCAGCAGAGTTCTACGAAGACGTCCAGACCACCGCAGCCGGACTCATCGGTCTGGGTCTGAACTATGGTGATGCAATCGCGATCATGTCACGAACACGCTACGAGTGGACGCTCCTAGACTTTGCCGCATGGACCGCGGGCCTACTCCCTGTTCCGATTTATGAAACATCCTCGGGCGAGCAGATTGAGTACATCATCAAAGATGCAGACGTCCGTGCCGTAGTGACGGAAACAGTTACCCAGCGCGAACTCGCACTGGATGCATGTCACCGGCTAGGTAGAGATGACATCACCGTGCTCTCCCTTGACGCGGAAGCAATGCAGACCATCCGAGATGCGGGTATCACGGTGCCACGCGCGTCTGTTGCAGCCCGAACTCAAGCACTGACTACCGATACCCTGGCGACGATTGTTTACACATCGGGGACAACGGGACGCCCGAAGGGCACTGAAATCACCCACGGTAATTTCACTGAGCTCGCGCTCAACTCCCACGCATGGATGCCTGAAATCGCCATGGGGCAAGATTCACGTTTGCTCCTTTTCCTTCCCCTCGCCCATGTTTTCGCGCGTTTCCTTCAGGTATTCCAGCTCAGTGGCGAAGGAATCCTTGGCCACACCCCTGATATCAAGAATCTGCTCTCAGACCTGGCAACTTTCAAACCGTCATATCTGCTTGTTGTTCCTCGTGTACTTGAGAAGATTTACAACTCAGCGGATGCGAAGGCTGGTCACGGCGGAAAACAAAAGATCTTCCGCTGGGCTGCAAACGTCGCTGTCGAATACTCGCAGGCACTTGAAACTCCCGAAGGTCCCTCACGTCGCCTGAAGATGCAGCACGCTGCCGCTACTCGCTTGGTTTATTCAAAGATTCTGCAGCTTGTCGGCGGCAACGCTCACTACATCATCTCCGGTGGCGCTCCCCTATCGCAAAGACTTGCCCATTTCTATACCGGACTCGGACTTCCCGTTTTGGAAGGCTACGGCCTTACAGAAACTGTGGGCCCTCTTTCCGTGAATACACCTCGCTTGTCAAAGATTGGCACCGTTGGGCCAGCACTTCCTCCCCTTTCGGTGCGTATCTCCGAAGAAGGAGAAATCCTCATTAAGGGGTCATCGGTTTTCCGCGGCTACCACAACAATCCCGAGGCCACTGCCGAGGCCTTTACCGAGGACGGTTGGTTTAAGAGCGGTGATTTAGGCTCGCTTGACCGCGATGGCTACGTCCGAATTACGGGTCGCGCTAAAGACATTATTGTCACTGCTGGCGGGAAGAACGTTGCACCCGCATCACTGGAAGACCCCTTGCGTGGGCATCCTTTGATCTCACAGGTCATTGTCGTAGGCGATAAGCGTCCCTTCATTTCGGCACTCATCACGCTCGATCCAGAAATGCTTCAATTGTGGCTCAAAAACCACGGATTACCTCCCATGTCAATCAGCGAGGCTGCCACGAATATTGAGGTGCTTTCAGCTCTGGAACGTGCCGTTGAGCGTGCGAATCAGCATGTTTCACGGGCAGAATCGATTCGAAAGATCCACGTCCTCACAAGCGATTTCACCGAGGCAAATGGACTCCTCACCCCTTCTCTCAAGGTCAAACGCAAGGCAGTTCTTCAGCGCTATGCAGAGGTGATTGACAGCATCTACGGAGGACCTGTTCAAAACGAATAAGCAACTGGGCCAAGCACGCAATAGAAGTGCCCAGTTCAAAAGATCACCAACGAATTCACGGCTCTACCCGGTGCATCGCTTGAAGAGAAGCGATGCACCGGGTTCTTCTTATTGCGAGGCCAGAGCAGCGGTTGGCGGTGTGTGAGCCGCACGCAGGGCAGGATAAAGTCCCGCAACTGCTCCAATCGCCAAGGGAGCACCCAAACCTGCGGCTATGACATACCAGGCGATGGTGACGGGCCAGCCGTATGCGATACACATCCCCCAGGTGACAAGTGCTCCAATGACGCACCCAACGCAGCCACCGAGGAAGGAGAGGATCAAGGCCTCGGCAAGGAATTGGATGCAGATGTGCCCACGACGCGCCCCCAGTGAGCGCCTCAGTCCAATCTCCCGGCGCCTTTCAAGCACCGAGATAATCATGGTGTTCGCAACCCCGATTCCACCCACAAGCAGCGCGATCGATCCAACCCCCGCAAGCAGAGTTGTCAGAGTTTGATCCGCAGCATTTTGTGCGGCAAGGGCATCCGAAGGACGTGAAACTTTCAGCCCAGTCGCGCCCTGCGGGGCAAGGGTTGGACCAAGCAACTCTCTGACCTGCTCAACCTGAGAATCCTCAGAGCGCTCATAGAGAGTCGTTGGCGTTTGGCCTGCGCCAAACAGCTTCTGGGCAATGGGAATACCAATGAGGGCTGCATGATCAAGTTCTTCTGCCAAAGGTGCAGGTTCAAGAATCCCCAACACTGTGAAGGAAGTATTCCCAAGCCAGACCTGGCCGCCCGGACTGTTCACGCCTAAGAGGCTTGCCGTCTGGGCTCCCAAAACCACTCCCGGATACTGCGATGTGGCTTCATTCAGCCACGCTCCACGAGCGACTTTGCCTGAAACGACGTCGAGCAGGTTTGTTGGCGCTGCCATCGTGAGAATTCCGCCCGTTGCATTAGGGTCAATCAGGCGCGAGCGATATACCGAAACACCCGAAAGCGCAGAGGTTGAAGAGGCATCCTTCACACCTGGAATCATCCGAATTCGACCGACTGAGTCTTCAGGTAGGACAAGATTGGCCCCCGATAGATCTGCGCCAGAGCGAGCTGTCAGCATATTTGTTCCAAGGGCCTGAAGCTGCTCATGAAGTTGGGCCTGAGAGGAGGCCGAAACCCCGACAACACCGACCATCGCAGCGATACCGATGGCAATCCCCAAAGCGGACAAAACGGCACGCATTGGCCGTGCTCGCAAACCGCTGACCCCAAGACGCGCAACATCGCTGCCTCGTAGACGCGAGGAATGGACGACCTGAGTTTTGTCGCCGCTCACAAGATCACCTCACTACCGGAGTCTGAGACAACCCGACCATCACGAATCATGATTTGTCTGGGAAGTGAGGCAGCAAGATCGTTGTCGTGAGTAATAACGATGATGGTCGTCCCCGCGTCGTTTAACTCGCGAAGTAGCGAAACGATTGCGTCTCCCGAACGTGAATCAAGATTTCCTGTGGGTTCATCGGCCAAGAGAAGGGCCGGCTCCCCTACCAGGGCTCGAGCGATCGCAACGCGTTGACGCTCGCCTCCAGACATTTGATGGGGACGATGTTCAATACGGTGTCCCAGCCCCACTTTTTCTAGGGCTTCACGTGCTTTTTCACGGCGTTGCGCGCGCGGAACCCCACGATAAAGAAGGCCGTCGGCAACGTTGTCCAAGGCGGTCACCCCCGGAGAGAGGTGAAATTGCTGGAAAACAAACCCAATGAGAGAAGCACGAACACCCGATAGCTCAGCATCGTTGAGGGAAGAGACATCCATACCATCGATCATTACCGAACCAGAATCAGGCCGATCAAGGGTACCGATGAGGTTTAACAGTGTTGATTTCCCAGACCCCGATGGTCCGACAATTGCAACGAATTCTCCCCTACTGACACTCAGACTCACTCCGTCGCACGCGTTAACCGGTGGCGATCCGTATGAGCGACGAACTTCGTGCACTTCTAGCAGTGAATTCATCGGTTCGGCACCACCACGCGTTGTCCCTCATGCAGATCATCAGAGGCAACCTCAACGCGATCCCCGGCAAATAAACCTGTCTGCACAGGAACACGAGTCGTCTTTCCATCGTCACCGATGACCTCGACTCCGAACTGGTCGGGCGTGATGGCCACCAGAGCGCCCAGCGGCACAGAAAGAACATCCTTCTTCGTCTGCGAGGTGATACCCAGCGACACCGAGGCCTCTTGGAGCTTCTCTGTCGCGGCGGGGTCATCGGGAGTCACAGTGATCGGGATGATTCGATCCTTTGTCGTTCCCTGCTGATCCGCACCCTCTGAACTGATTTTTTCTTTCGGGGGTTCGACAGAGGAAATCGTGCCCTTCGTTGTTTGCGCTCCCGGAAGCCGAATCGTCACGCTGCTCCCAACGACGCCCAGCGCTTGATCGGAGAGCTTGAGATTTGCCGAAATAATCTGCCTGGAAGACGAGGCCGCAAAAAGTTCTGTTCCATTTGCTGCACTGTCTCCAACCCGCGCTTTAAGCGCGCCAACTCGAAGGTCTTCCGAAGCAAAAAGAACCTGCCCCAGCGGAAGGACTCCATCGCGCGAAACACCTAAGGACTTCTGCCACTGACTGATTGCCGCTTGGGTGCGCCAATCGAAGTGAGAGTCGGCTTCTGCCGCGAAATGTCCTAACTTTGCAAGAGACTCTTCTAATTGCTTGACGTCTTCACCGTCGCTCATTCCGCTTTCAAAAGTACGCCACGCAGGCGTATTTCCGTGCAGAAGATAGGCGCTCTGGCCTCCAACTGTGTAGATGCGTTCACCAAGTTTGATCGTCGAACCCGGAGTGGGAAGAGCCGTAATCACACCATCGAAGGCAGATTTCTGTGTGTAGGAGTCCGCGTAGTGAAGGGTTCCCTGGACTGTTGTTTCGCCGACCAGATCACCGCGGGTAATCTCGGCGCTTGCACCCGAATATTCAGCTCCATCAGAGGATGCTCCAGAGCTATGTGCGCAACCGCTCATACATGCGAGTGCAATTGCCGCAGCGAGGACACGTGCACTACCGCGATGCGATAAGACACAAGGATGGATTTTCACTTCCCACCCCTAGGGTTCCCAAAGCACTTGTTGACGGCGTCACTGGGAATATTTTGGATACTGACGCCTTCACCGGGCTTGGGGTCTTTGACGTCATAGCCAAGATCTCTGAGGCACTGTGCCCCCTTAACCAGCAATTGGCGTGTAGCAGCATCATTGGTGAGGTCATCTTGCTCTCCAACCAGAGAAGAAACCTCTTGCATACACTTGTTGATCGCACCGTTAAATGCATCAGAAGTGTCGCTTATCTGATCGGGAGTAAGGCCGGTATCGGGGACATCGTAGCCCTGTGCTCGCATGCATTGTCCGAAGGCAATATTGGGGTCTTTTGAACCGGACGAGGCCGCGCTAGCTGTACTCGATGAGCCTTTACCGTGCGCCTGTGTTGTTTGGGATGAGGTTGTTCCTCCTTGGCTGCAGGATGCGAGGAGGAAGGTCAGGGCGAGCGCACCGAGCGCAAGCCGACGGGAGGGACGAGGATTCTGCATCGAATCTCCTGTTGTTTATAACATTTTCGCATCGTTTGATAACGAATTGATAACATCCTACATCAGGACTCTATGAGAATCAATTCCATTAAGGATGAAAGGATCACAATTCTGACTGCGAGTATGCAGCCTTAATATCCTCGTGGTGACGAATAACTTCTTTAACCATGAAGTTCAAAAACTTTTCGGCAAAATCTGGGTCCAGACCAGACTCTGCAGCGAGCGCCCGAAGACGCGCGATCTGGACCTGTTCACGGGCAGGATCGGCGGGCGGAAGCTCATGAACAGCCTTGATGACACCCACTTTTTGAGTGCAACGAAAGCGTTCAGCAAGGATGTGAATCAGAGCAGCATCGATATTATCGATCGTTTTACGTGCTTCGATCAGTTCGCTCGGTAGCTGATTCTCTGCCACTACTCCCCCAACTTACTTAAGCGCTCTGTACGGAAGCGGGCTCGGCCTCGTACAACTCAGCGCTTCCCTGTCCAAGGACAGCATCACGGGTTACCACCACGCGCGCAACATCATCACGGGAGGGAAGGTCGAACATCAGGTCAGACAGCGTCGCTTCCATCACTGACGACAAACCTCGAGCACCGGTCTTGCGCTGATTTGCCAGCTCGGCGATTGCAAGAAGAGCGTCATGAGTGAACTCTAAGGCAATTCCATCAAGTTCAAAGAGGTGCTGATACTGAGAGACCAGGCAATTCGTTGGCTCGGTTAGCACTCGGACCAGATCTTCCTCAGAAAGTTCTTTCGTCGAGGTCAGCACGGGAAGACGACCGATAAATTCCGGAATCATGCCGAATTTGTGAAGGTCTTCAGCGGTAACGGACTCGTAGAGGTCGCCCATCTCAGCAGCGGACTTCAGCTCGGATCCAAAACCGGTCGAACGTTGTCCCAAGCGAGCCTTGACGATGTCTTCAATCCCCGCAAATGCTCCTGCAGCAATGAAGAGGATTCCAGAGGTATCGATCTCAAGGAATTGCTGATGCGGGTGCTTGCGACCACCCTGCGGAGGCACCGAGGCCACCGTTCCTTCGATAATCTTCAGAAGAGCCTGCTGCACGCCTTCACCAGAGACGTCACGCGTGATGGAGGCGTTTTCTCCCTTACGTCCGATCTTGTCAATTTCGTCGACGTAGATGATTCCGCGCTCGGCCTTCTTAATGTCTCCGCCGGCTTCTTGGATCAAGCGGAGCAAGATGTTCTCAACGTCTTCACCCACGTAGCCGGCCTCGGTCAGAGCTGTCGCATCAACGATTGCGAAAGGCACATCCAGCAGACGCGCCAAGCAACGAGCCAAGTGAGTCTTTCCGGTACCCGTAGGACCGAGAAGCAAGATATTTGACTTCGTGCCATACATATCTTCTTCATTGCCAGCTTCACGAGAACGGACGCGCTTGTAGTGGTTGTAGACGGCCACCGAAAGTGCACGCTTCGCACGGTCCTGGCCGATGACCCAGGAGTCAAGGAAGTTATAGATTTCCCGAGGCTTGGGTAGAGGAAGAGAAGAAGGCTGGCTTGTCGGCTCGGAGTCCTCGGCGATGATTTCATTACAGAGATCAACGCACTCGTTGCAGATGTAGACACCGGATCCACCAATGAGCTTGCGGACCTGTTTCTGGCTCTTTCCACAGAACGAGCACTTCAGGGCCTCTGCTCCGTCGGTTAAACGACTCACCTGCGCCTCCTGAAAACTATCCCAAAAATTGGGCTTTTACTGGAATCTAGCCTAATTCACGCGGTCGCTAACAGCGAATTGACGCGCGGAATCCGTAGTGTAAGACCGGTCATTCAATAGGAACGGGAGAGAGCGCCGAAACGCTCCCTCCCGTTTGCCTTAAACAGCGACTATTTGCAGTCACAAACTTGTCAACTAGTTCTGCGCTTTACGAGAAGCCAAAACCTGGTCGATCAAACCGTATTCCTCAGCCTGGGCGGCGGTCAGGATCTTATCGCGCTCGATATCGCGACGAACTTCCTCGACCGGCTTACCCGAGTGAGCAGAGAGTGTCTCTTCGAGCCACAGACGCATGCGGTCAATTTCATCCGCAATAATCTGGATATCCGAGGCCTGTCCCTGCATTCCTTCCATCGCGGGCTGGTGGATCAGCACGCGCGCATTGGGAAGGGCAAGGCGCTTACCGGGAGAGCCGGCGGCCAAGAGGACAGCAGCGGCAGATGCTGCTTGGCCCAAGCAAACGGTCTGGACCTGCGGCTTGATGTACTGCATCGTGTCGTAGATCGCGGTCATTGCGGTGAATGATCCACCGGGCGAGTTGATGTACATGGTGATCAGCGAATCGGGATCTTGTGATTCAAGAACCAGCAGCTGAGCCATGATGTCATCCGCACTGGCGTCATCAACCTGCACGCCCAAGAAGACAATGCGGTCTTCAAAAAGCTTTGCGTAAGGGTCCTGGCGCTTGAAACCATATGCAGTGCGCTCTTCAAAGTTCGGAAGAACGTATCGTGCCTGAGGCATTTGGCGGGCAACTGCGTCGAAATAGGGCTGAGTGCTCATCAGTTTTCTCCTCCACGGTTGCCAATTTCCTGTGGGCTGTCGATAACCTGATCGACAAAGCCGTATTCCAGTGCTTCCTGAGCTGTGAACCAGTGGTCGCGATCACCATCTGCCTCAACCTGCTCGACAGACTTACCGGTGCGCGATGCGGTGATCTGAGCCAGCTCCTTCTTCATGCCCAAGATCAGATCCGCGTTAATGCGAATATCCGTTGCGCTACCGCCCGCGCCTCCCAAAGGTTGGTGGAGCAAAACACGAGTGTGCGGCGTGATGTAACGCTTTCCGGGAGCACCTGCAGTCAACAGGAACTGTCCCATCGACGCTGCAAGGCCCATGCCGACGGTGACGACATCAGGCTTGACGTACTGCATGGTGTCGTAGATGGCCATACCGGCAGTCACGGAACCACCCGGAGAGTTAATGTACAGGTAGATATCGCGCTCGGGATCTTCTGCAGCAAGCAGAAGGAGCTGCGCACAGATCGCGTTTGCGTTATCGTCTCGCACCTCGCCACCGAGCCAGATGATGCGCTCTTTCAGCAGGCGCTGGTAGACCGAATCTCCCAGTCCCATGGGCGTTTCATTTCCGCCCGAGGCTTGAATAGCCATTCACGCTCTCCTAACAAATTGAGGGTCCGGTTCCACTCATGAAACCTCACTGGATCCAAACTTATCGGTTCATCGAAGACTTGGCGCTCCAAAAGCACTCTTTTCGCTCAGGGCGCATGGAAAAGGACAGAACACCAGAGCAGATATGCGGTGTGGGCCGAAACCAAAGGGTTTCGGCCCACATCTGAGTCATGAATTCCGCGAGGCGGAAGTCCTAGTGACGCTTCAGATCACTCACTTCTCGTCGGCGATCTCAGCAGCAGCTTCCTCGACCTCTGCAACGGTCTCAGCTGCGGCCTCGGCAGCTGCCTCTTCGTCGCCCTTACCAAGGAACTCGGAAAGGTCGACATCGTTGCCAGCGGTGTCCTTAACGGTAACCTCGCTGAGGACCTCGATCAGGGCCTTTGCGCGGCCAAGATCGGCGACAACAGCGGAGATCTGCTGGGGATCGGAGAACAGGCGGTTGATGTCCATGCCGTAGTTCTGGGACATCTGGATCGCGTAATCGAAGAGCTCCTGCTGTCCGACCTGAACCTCGTTCTTCTTGGCAAGTTCTTCAGCCAAGATCTCGGTGCGGTATTCCTTCTCGATAGCCTCGCGAGCTTCCTTCTTTGCCTTTGCGGAAGCATCTTCTGCAACGCGGTGGCTCAGCTCGTGCTCGATAACCGACTCGGGAAGAAGAATCTCCGTGCGAGACAGAAGGTTCTCAACCAGACGATCGCGCGCCTGCAGTGCCTGCTGGGACTGCTTGGTCTGTGCAGCCTGCTTCTTGAGGTCTTCCTTCAGCTCGTCGATGGTGTCGAACTCGGAAACCATCTGAGCGAAATCATCGTCGGCCTCGGGAAGCTCGCGCTCCTTGACGGACTTAACGGTCAGGGTAACCTCTGCTTCTTCGCCTTCGTGCTCGCCACCCTTGAGGGTCGAGGTGAAGGTGACGACGTCACCTGCGTGGGTCTTACGCAGTGCGGTGTCCTGGCCGTCGAGCATGGTGCCCGAGCCAATTTCGTAGGAAACGTCAGAAACGGAGTCGACCTCTTCACCGTTGATGGTGGCAACCAGATCGATGGTCGCAAAGTCACCGGTCTTGGCCTGACGCTTGATGGTCTTCAGGGATGCGAAACGTCCACGCAGCGCATCAAGCTCTTCCTGAACGTCTTCGTCGGTAACCTCAACGGGATCAACCTCGATGACGGTGTCCTTGCCGTATTCGGGGATATCGAATGCGGGAACAACGTCAACCTGAGCGGTGAAAACCAGCTGACCGGTCAGTTCACCGGTGGTCGAGGGGATCTCGGTGACCTCAACCTCGGGCTGGGACATGGGGCGCAGTTCGTTCTCGGAAACAGCAGCAGAGTACTGACCGGGAAGAACCTCATTGACGACCTGCTCGATGACGGCTGCGCGGCCGAAACGCTGGTCGATGATGCGAGCGGGAACGTGACCCTTACGGAAGCCGGGAATGGACACCTGATTGGCGATGCTCTTGTACGCCTTGTCCATCTCTGACTTCAGTTCCTCAACGGGGATTTCAACAGTCAGACGAACCTTCGTGGGCTCGAGGGTCTCAACAGTGCTCTTCACGTGGATTCTCCAGGTCTTTTCTTGGGCGCAAAATGCGCGTATTTCAACTGAACTAGCCTACAACAGCTCACGCCAAAGCTGCTAGCTGGCTGTACGCTTTCACATTTTCCACCGGCCACCGTCGCCAGCACGATGTCCTTTCACCTGCCGCTCAAGTGGCCTCATCTACGAGGCCACAGCGACGTTGGCAATAAAAAGTCGGGGTGACAGGATTTGAACCTGCGACCCTCTGCTCCCAAAGCAGATGCGCTACCAAGCTGCGCTACACCCCGTGAGACGAATGTCTGCGCGTCCAATAATACGGGACTTCACCCTAAATTTCGCAATCGCAGAAATAATCAGGTAGTATCGATCCGCACGCGGGTGTAGTTCAATGGTAGAACCTCAGCCTTCCAAGCTGATGGTGCGGGTTCGATTCCCGTCACCCGCTCAGAGTAAAGGAGCCCCGGTTTTCCGGGGCTCCTTTTGTTTTGCCGTGTATTCTTGACCAGAGGATCGCTAGGCCAAGCTGTGCGCTAGAACGTCGATGTATCAATCACAAAGCGGTAGCGCACCTTCGAGGCGACAACTTTGTCATAGGCCTCGGTGATGGAATCGCCGTCGATGATTTCAACCACGGGACGCACGCTGTGCTGGGCGCAGAACTCCAGCATTTCCTGAGTTTCGGCAATACCACCAATCTGCGACCCCGCAACAACCTTGTTTCCATTAACTACTGCTCGCATGGGGATCACCATCGGGTTCTCGGGCAGACCGACATCAACAAAAACACCGAAAGGCTTGAGTGCACGGATCAGTCCCGGGTAATCCAGATCATCCGCACTCACCGTGCAGATAATGAGGTCGAAAGACGAGGCCAGAGATTCAATAGTGCCTTCTTCTGCAGTTGCATAGAAAGCGGTGGCACCAAACTGACGTGCGTCGGCTTCCTTTGAACGACCATGCGAGATCACAGAAACCTCTGCACCCATTGCCGCGGCAAGCTGAACACCCATGTGCCCCAAACCACCCATACCGACAATGGCAACTTTCTTTCCAGGACCTGCACCCCAGCGCCGCAGCGGTGAGTACATAGTGATCCCGGCGCACATCAGCGGTGCAGCATGCTCCAAAGCCACAGCATCTGGTACGTGACAGGCGAAATCTTCACGCACTGTCATTGCCTGGGCATAACCACCATAGGTTGGCTTCCCATCTGGGCCCGCCCGAAAAGTCCAATAGGCATGGGGATTGTCACAGAACTGCTCGTGACCATCGGTGCAGTACTCGCATTCCTTGCATGATCCCTGCAAACATCCAACACCGATGCGGTCCCCTACCTTGAATTTGGTGACTCCTTCGCCAATTTTGGTGACAACACCAGCAATCTCATGCCCACCGACGAAGGGATAGGGAATCGGTCCCCACTCGCTGCGAGCAGTGTGAATATCAGAGTGGCAGATTCCCGCATATTTAATGTCGAAAAGTACTTCACCCACTCCGGGTTCACGTATAACAATCATCATGGGGTGATACTGCGATCGCGCATCATCACAGGCATAGGCACGGACTTGAGGCATCCTAGACTCCTTAGTTTGTCCTCCCAGCGCTGAGCACCCTGCCACACAGTACGTGTGGGAAGCTGTCTTGCGCACGCACATTGCTGACATGCTAACACTCAAAACATGTGAAAAACCCTCAGAACCTTATGGTTCTGAGGGTTATACCGGGTGGCTGACGGGACTCGAACCCGCGACGTCCTGGACCACAACCAGGTGCTCTACCAACTGAACTACAGCCACCATTGAGCGTCGCGAAAAACGCAACGGAGAAACTCTAACATCTGGGCACGCCAAGTGAGAAATCGAAAAGCGAAGCGTGGTGATTGCCACGAATAGAGGTTCTCCCCCGCTTCACAAGGAGCGAGGGAGAGCCAAGAACAAGATCTCACATGTCACCAGAAGGCACGGGTAGAGATCGCGTCAGCGAAGTTACCCAGCGCATCGGGTGTTGCTTCCAAGTAAAGGTCCGCGTCCACCAAGGACACCTCCATCACTCGGAAGGAGCCTTCACCATCGGGAACCAAGTCCACACGGTTGTAAAGAAGCAGCTCATCGCGTCCCAAACGCGAACGCATGTACTCGTGCAGAACCTGACGGATCTGCTCACCCCACTGCCATGTGGCGGTATCTGCGGGACGAGCGGTCACCACGGCCTCGTGCATGGAAGGATCCGTAACCGAAGAGGGGTGCAAAACCGCGCGCTTCTCTACTGCGTGGGAAAGCAAACCATTGAAGAAGACCAGCGAGACTTCACCGTGGACGTCGATATCTTCCAGGTAGCGCTGAAGCATCACGGAACGGCCTTCATCAAGCAGTTCCATGGTCTGAGCCAAAGCAGCTTGACGCTGCGAGGTATCGATGGCGGTGTAACGACCGATATCGCGCACACCCGAAGAAACCGCAGGCTTCACAACGAAATCACCCAGAGCCGGGAAGCGTGAGTGAACTTGATGCTTCGAAAAACCACGCGAGGGCTCAAGCCACGTCGTCGGAATAACAGGAAGCCCCAAGGCCTCCAAATCCTTCATGTAGTGCTTGTCCGTATTCCACTCCATGACATCGGCATGGTTGAGCAGACGCGGCACCGAATTTGCCCAGTTAATGAAATCCTGGCGTTGCGTCGCATAATCCGAGACAGATCGGATCACACAGACCCCCGCTGCGTCCCAATCGACCGTGGGATCATTCCAAACAGCAATCTGGGGGTCCATTCCGCGCTCTGCAAGAGCGTCAGGAAGGCCACTTTCATCGGAGAATAGTTCGGGCATATTCTCCGAGGTAACAAGGGTAACCTTGGGTTTTTTCGTCATAAAAATATCTTACCTTAGTCCCAAGGGGCGGCTCATGGCTTCCTCCAACAGGGAGGTCACCAATTCGGTGTAGCTCAGTCCAGCTTCGCCCCACACACGCGGATACAGCGACAAACGAGTAAAGCCGGGCATGGTGTTCACTTCATTCACGATGATCTCGTGGGTTGCATCGTTATAGAAGAAATCGACGCGGGCCAGACCCTCACACTCCAAGGCCTCAAAAGCCTTAAGTGCGGTTTCTTGAATACGAGCTGCGTCCTCTTCTGGAACGTCCGCCGGGCACATGAGTGAAATCGCATCGGTATCGACGTACTTCAGGGCGTAGTCATAGAACTCACCTTCGGGAACACCAATTTCACCCAGAGGTGCTGCCATCGAGTCACCGCCCGCAGGAACGCGCACACCGCACTCGACCTCACGGCCGTAGGCCATGGCCTCGACGATGATTCGCGGGTCATTTGCAGCAGCTTCCTTGATGGCAAGGTCTAGCTGATCAGAGGAATCCACGCGCGAAATCCCAACCGATGACCCACCTCGAGTGGGTTTGACGAAGACCGGGTACCCCAGAGCTTCAATCCGCGAGCGCACCTCCTGGGGATCGCGGGACCACTCCTTCTCGGTCACCAGTTCCCAGCGGCCAACTGCAATCCCGGCCTCGGCAAGGACAGTCTTCGTCAGGTGCTTATCCATTGAAACCGCGCTGGACGTCACGCCACAGCCAACGTAACGCACATTCGCCATCTCGAAGAGACCCTGGATCGTTCCGTCTTCGCCATAAGGACCGTGCAGAAGCGGAAGCACAACATCGATAACCCCCAGATCCTCAACACTGACAATCCGAGCATCATCGTCTTCGAGAGCGCGGTCGTAGGTGGTTTCGACCAAACGAGCAAGGCCTGGAAGCAGGCTCACGCGGCTAAGTCCCGGCTCAATAGTCGTATTCGAGGCCGTACGCAGGTCGACAAGCTCAGGCTTGCTATCGACGTGCACCCATTGGCCGTCTCGGGTGATTCCAACCGCAAGCACATCGAAGCGTTCGCGATCGATCGCATGAAGAACACCGGCGGCGGTCGCGCAGGACACCAGGTGTTCACTGGAGCGTCCGCCGAAAACGACGAGGACGCGAGGACGTTTGACTTCACTCATGGCCTTAACCCTACCGCGTGGCCAGCCCGTAGTGTCATTCTTCTCATGCTCGCGTCATTCGATGTTAAACACACCCTGGGTTTCAATCCTGTATCGACTTCACTAAAGGTCAAGGTTCCGCTCCCCGATCTCCTCCGCCCACATTAGGATGAGAGAAGTCAAACTAGTAGATCGCTCAAGGAGGAGATTGTGAAGACGCGTCATTTTTCATCTCTATGCGCGCTGGTCCTTCTCGCTACGCTCAGCGGATGCTCCCCCACTCCCGCACCCTCGGCAAGCAGCTCAGCCACCGCCTCGGCAAGCGAAAGCGTGTCTTCCTCCCCTACTCCCGAGGCCACACCCTCTTCCACCCCAAGTCTTGAGAATCGGGAAGAAATTCCCTCGCGGAAAGCATCCCTGACGCAGGGCAAAGAGGACGCTAATCACGCACCCGTCTTCTACGACCTACGCGTCGGCGAACACGACACTTTTTACAGGGTCGTCGTTGAGTTCACCGGAAACGACGACGTGGGATGGCAAGGAGGGTGGACCACTTCCCCAGCGACCCAGGGTAAAGGCGATCCAATTGATCTAGGAACGCCGATCTACCTTGAGTTGTCCTTGGAAGGCGGAGCCATGCCAGTGAGCGAAGAACTCCAAAAGGACTACTACAAGGGCGAAAGAACCAAGGAAGTCGGCCCCATTCGCGTACGCGAAGATGGAAGCTTTGAGGCCAATACGCACATCGTGATCGGAATGGATCACAAGCGCGAGGTGACTTTGAGCGCGTTGAGTAACCCCTCGCGCGTGGTGGTTGATATCGCGAAGTAAGAAGTACGGGGCTTAGATCTCTACGCGCTTCTTCAGTTTGCGATCCCATACGCCCTGCGGGGCGTCTTCACCGCGAAGAGCGGCAACCTGATCAATCATTGTGCGCTGAATGCGTGCGGTTGCTTCATCAACAGCGTGATGATCAGCAGAACCTGTGTCATGGCGCAGGTCATCCAGGTCGATTGGCTGACCGATGCGGACGCTCACTTTGCGTTGGGGACGAAAATCGATCAGCGCCGATCCCGAACGCATAATTTTTTGCTCTCCCCAGTGAATGAAGGGAATAACATCAACCCCCGTGTCCAGAGCAAGACGCGCCGCACCGGTCTTAATGCGCATCGGCCATTCATCAGGGTCTGTGGTCAAGGTGCCTTCGGGGTAGATTGCCACGCACTCGCCATCACGAAGCGCCTTCGCTGCCGAGGCCAAAATAGCCCCGGGTTCCTTCGACTTTCGATCGACCGGAAGCAGTTGCATCCGACGCATGGCCCCACCCAAGAGCGGAACCTTAAATAGCTCTGACTTGGCCATAATGCGCACGGGAACGTCCGCTTTCATCATGACCCACAGCAAGCAGACCGCATCAATGTTTGACAGGTGATTACATACCAGCAGGAATCCGCGGTCCTTGGGAAGATTTTCAAGACCTTGGACGTCAATCTTCATCCAGGGGACCATAAAGCTGCGGAAAACGCCTCGCGCGAAACGGTAGAAACCTGTGAGTCGGTGAGTCATGTGTGTAGTTTATCCAAGCAAGGTGCTGGGGCCAAAGATCAACAAGACAGCCTGGAACAAGTTACAAGTTCGCGCTAACTCCCCCGGCTTTAAACAAAGACGCGGAAAACCTCAGGGCTGACCGAGATTTCAAGTGGGCCTTCTCCCACTTGGTCTCCGTCCCCCATTGCAACTAACTCGGCACTATCCCATATCTTGACGCTGGTGACTTGTTCGACGTGAAGGATCGGATCATCAACTTTTCGCATGGCAAGAACCCGCGCAAGAACACGGATCGCATGACGCTTCGGTACCGGGTCCACAGTGAGGAGTTCCAGACGGCCATCACTGGGGTTGGAGCTAGGAACAATATTGATCCCGCCACCAAACCATCCGGAATTGGAGACTGAAACAAGCCAGCCCCGGATTCGCCTTCGCACCCCATCTACTTCTATTTCCATGGTTTTGGGGTGGAACTGCTGAAGGGCCCGCAAGGCACCCCAGGCGTAGGCGAAAGTACCTGAGGCAAAAGAGGTGTCATTTGCGATCTGGTTGGCCAAGGCATCCAAGCCGAAAGAGACAATTCCCAGCACCTGAGCCGGTTTTTCTTCGAGGTACTTGGCAGACGAGGGTCGTTGCCCAGCCGCGTCTTGCCCGTTGTTTTCCTTGTTGAGTGCGCGCACCTGCATTGCGTCAACGCCTCTGATCCGAGGATGCTCCCCCGCCTCCGAATCACAGATTTCCGAGGCCATGGGCAGGCTCCGCACATGAGCAATCGCGTCCGTCCCAATTCCAAGGCAACGGCACAGATCATTTCCCCTTCCTCCGGGAAGGGGAATCACCACTCCCCCACGCGCACCAACCTGAGTAGCAATGCGGGCGATGTAGCCATCACCACCTAGAACTGCAACCCAGTGATTGGTGCATGCTGCCGCCAAAGCTGCCGGATCATCCGAGCGGTGAGTGACTCGAACGTCGACGTTCCACCCTTGGGAGCGTAAAAGTGCCGCTACCTTGGGGGCCCGACGTAGGGCGCGGCCTTTCCCGGAAAGCGCAGAAACAAATAGCTTCAGTTTGGGTTGGGATGGCTGATCCACAACGATGGCCTTCGAAAGGGGCTTCAGTCTTCGTATTCCACGCGAGCATTGAGCTCGCGAAGCTTGCGAATAAAGTGCTCGTAGCCGCGGGAAATGACATCAATTCCCGAGACAGTTGATGTTCCGGTCGCGGTTAACGCTGCAATCAGGTGTGAGAATCCACCGCGCAGATCCGGAACGACAATATCTGCGGCGTGCAGAGGAGTCGGTCCCGAAATTACTGCTGAGTGGTAGTAGTTCTTCTGACCGAAACGACAGGGTGTTCCACCCAAGCACTCGCGATACACCTGGATATTTGCACCCATCTGACGCAGCGCAGAGGTGAAACCGAAACGGTTTTCGTACACCGTTTCATGGACGATCGACAGGCCTTCAGCTTGAGTGAGGGCGACAACCAGCGGTTGCTGCCAGTCGGTCATGAAGCCGGGGTGAACCGCAGTTTCCAAGGCGATGGAATTGAGTTCGCCACCGGGGTGGTAGAAACGAATACCTTCTGAATCGATATCGAATGCGCCACCGACCTTTCGGAAGGTATTGAGGAAGGTCGTCATATCTGGCTGGTGCGCGCCACGTACGTAAATATCACCGTGGGTCGCAAGAGCTGCGGCACCCCACGAGGCGGCCTCGATACGATCAGGCAGAGCGGTGTGGCGGTATCCGTTCAAGGACTCCACACCCTCGATCCGGATGGTGCGGTCAGTGTCGACAGAAATAATGGCGCCCATCTTCTGCAAAACATTGATGAGGTCCATGATTTCTGGCTCGATAGCAGCACCCTTCAAGGTGGTAATTCCATCGTTGCGAACCGCGGTCAGCAGAGTCTGTTCGGTTGCACCAACGGAGGGGAAGGGCAGGTCAATAATCGCACCGTGCAGACCGGATGCTGGGCGCTTGATATGGACACCTTCAGGCTGCTTATCAACGATTGCACCGAACTTGCGCAGAGTTTCCAGGTGGAAGTCGATGGGACGGCCGCCAATTGCGCAGCCACCCAGCTCAGGAATGAAGGCTTCGCCCAGCTGATGAAGAAGCGGGCCACAGAACAAAATCGGGATGCGCGAGGCCCCGGCAAGGGTGTCGATATCAGAACGTGAAGCAACACGTACCTGCGAAGGATCCATTCGCAGCGAACCGCGCTCTTGATCGTAATCGACCTTGACACCGTGAAGGGAGAGAAGGTCGGAGACGACATCAACGTCACGAATCAAGGGGACGTTGTACAGCTCGGAGGGAGTGTCTGCGAGCAGCGACGCAACCATTGCTTTGGGGACAAAGTTCTTCGCCCCGCGAACGGTAATGGTCCCCTCAAGGGGGTGGCCACCTTCAACTCGAAGTTTTGAGGACATAGTGATGCTCTCCTAGCTGTCGACTTCTGTGACCACTTTAGAGCAGCACGCCCTCATCCGCGTGCGCTTAACACCTCTTTAGCGCGTGGCGAATTACTCACCTTCAGCCGGACGCGCTGAAACAACCTGCTCCGATGGCAAAGTCTTGGCAGGCAGAGTCCTCGGTTTAAAGGAGGGACGATGCTCTTCGTAAGCGGTGATCTCGGCCTCGTGACGAAGGGTCAGAGCAATATCGTCCAGACCTTCCATGAGCGTCCAGCGCACATAGTCATCAATATCGAAAGTGCAGGTGAAGTCACCCAAGGTCGCGGTCTTATCCTCCAGCGAAACGGTGATTTCTGCACCGGGATTGGCATCGAGCAGATCCCAGAGCTTTTCACAGTCTGCTTCGCTAATGATTCCAGTCACCAAGCCCTGTTTTCCTGCGTTTCCGCGGAAAATATCAGCAAACTTTGGTGCCAGAACGACCTTGAAGCCATAGTCACGCAGCGCCCAGACCGCGTGTTCGCGCGAGGATCCCGTGCCAAAATCAGGTCCAGCAACCAGAACGCTGCCCTGGTTATAGGGTTCACGGTTCAAGATGAACTCTGGATCGCGACGCCACGCGTAGAACAGCGCATCATCGAAACCTGTTTTGGTCACGCGCTTCAAGAAAACCGCGGGGATGATCTGGTCGGTGTCAACATTTGAACGGCGCAGCGGAACGCCAATACCCGTGTGCGAAATGAACTTTTCCATGAGTTTTCCTTCGAATGTGTATCAGCGAATTCTTAGTCGTCCAGGTCGGCCGGAGAGGACAGGGTGCCGCGAATAGCGGTGGCTGCCGCGACCAGAGGAGAGACCAGGTGGGTCCGCGAGAGCTTTCCTTGGCGGCCCTCAAAGTTTCGGTTTGACGTCGAGGCCGAACGTTCCTGAGGAGCAAGCTGGTCGGGGTTCATTCCCAGGCACATCGAGCAGCCGGCATTTCGCCATTCAGCACCGAAGTCAGTGAAGATCTTGTCCAGACCTTCAGCTTCGGCTTGCAGACGCACACGAGCAGAGCCGGGGACTACTAGCATCCTGAGCCCCGGAGCCTTGGTGTGGCCTTCAATGACCTTTGCAGCCGCACGCAGGTCTTCAATGCGCCCATTGGTGCACGATCCCAAGAAAACTGTGTCGATCTTGATCTCGCGCATGGGGGTACCAGCTTCGAGCCCCATGTACTCCAGAGCCTTCTGTGCTGCGGCTCGCTTGATTTCATCCTCAAAGTCTTCAGGGTCGGGAACGCTGCCCGAGAGCGGGACGCCCTGTCCTGGGTTTGTCCCCCAGGTGACAAAGGGCTCCAAGTCTTCAGCATTCAATACAACCTCGGCGTCAAAGACCGCATCCTCATCTGAATGCAAGGTCTTCCAGTACTCCAAGGCACGATCCCATTCTTCGCCTTCGGGTGCGTGCGGACGTCCCTTGAGGTATTCGAAGGTCGTTTCATCGGGGGCAACCATTCCCGCTCGCGCGCCCGCTTCGATAGACATATTGCAGATCGTCATGCGACCTTCCATCGAGAGCTCGCGAATTGCCTGGCCTCGGTACTCAAGGACGTATCCCTGTCCCCCACCGGTTCCGATCTTCGCGATCACGGCAAGGATGATGTCCTTCGCTGTAGCGCCCTTTGGCAGCGAACCATTAACGGTAATAGCCATGGTCTTAAATGGAGCCATCGGCAGTGTTTGAGTCGCCAGAACATGTTCGACCTGGCTGGTACCAATCCCCATTGCCAGTGCACCGAATGCTCCGTGAGTTGATGTATGCGAGTCACCGCACACAATGGTCATACCGGGTTGGGTGAGTCCTAATTGAGGGCCAACGACGTGAACGATTCCTTGGTCGGCATCGCCCAGCGAATGCAGGCGGATACCGAATTCCTTGGCATTTTTTCGCAGGGTGTCGATCTGCGTGCGACTGGTGATATCAGCGATTGGAAGGTCGATATTAACCGTAGGCGTGTTGTGGTCCTCGGTTGCAATCGTGAGGTCGGGGCGACGGACTTGGCGTCCGGCCATACGCAGACCATCGAATGCCTGCGGGCTGGTCACTTCGTGAACCAAGTGCAGGTCGATGTAGAGAAGATCGGGCGCACCGTTTTCACCGTGCACTACGACGTGATCAGCCCAAACCTTTTCGGCCAGCGTTCCGCTCATTTCCCGCTCCTTCATCGACTTCTTTCTTCCCATGATTGACACTTCGTAGAGAGTTGGACTTGATATCTCATTTAATGAGATGTGAGAATGTGTTCATGGAGGACTCAGAAGCCTTTGGAAGTGGTGTCGGCGTTCTGGATAAAGCCGCACTGGTTTTGAGCGCACTTGAAGCAGGCCCGGCCCCCCTGGCCCAATTGGTTGCAACAACAGGTTTGGCGCGCCCCACTGCGCACCGCCTCGCAGTAGCACTGGAATATCACCGTTTCGTTGCGCGCGATATGCAGGGACGTTTCGTCTTAGGACCACGCCTTCAAGAACTTGCTTCCTCCGCGGGTGAAGATCGCCTTCTTGCAGCTGCAATGCCTGTCCTCGTTGCGCTTCGCAACCACACGAAGGAATCCACTCAGCTTTTCCGTCGCCAAGGTGACTTCCGAGTGTGCGTTGCTGCTTCCGAACGTGAGATGGGTCTTCGTGATTCCATCCCCGTTGGCGCGACGCTGACCATGAAGGCAGGTTCCGCTGCCCAAGTCCTTCTTGCATGGGAGGAACCCGACCGCCTTCACCGAGGCCTCTACGGCGCCTCTTTCAATGCGACGATGCTTGCTCAGGTTCGTCGCCGAGGCTGGGCACAGTCGGTTGCAGAACGCGAGCCCGGCGTTGCTTCAGTTTCTGCCCCCGTTCGTGGCCCTTCGGGTCGCGTGCTGGCCGCAGTGACCATTTCGGGTCCTGTTGAGCGTATGGGACGTCAGCCTGGCCGTCAGCACGGCCCTTCTGCCGTTGCTGCAGCTAATCGACTCTCCGATTTCTTGCGCTCCGCAGAAGGAATGGAAGACTAAACCCCCGTCGAGGCCAGTTCCTGAGCTCGGCGGTAGTAGTTTTCCGTTGCTTCAATGACCTTCTCCCACGTAAAGGGGAAATCTTCACTGCGATTATGCTCGTGAATGCGTTCAAGCTGCGCAGGAGTCTCAAGCACAGTTAAGAGCGCTTCGATCATCTCGTCATCATTGTCAAGACACCAGCCATTGAGGCCATTTTCAACGACTTCTGCAAGTCCAGACTGTGAACGTGTCATTACTGCAAGCCCCGAGGCCAAGGCCTCACGTCCAGCGATAGAGGCAGATTCTTTCACCGAAGGCGCAAGGAAAATATCCGAACGCGAATACAGGTCTTGGAGCTGCGTCGCGCTCAGACGTCCCGGCAGAAGCAGCCAATCCCCCAGCCCTGCACGCTCAACACGGCGCTGAACACCGTCAAAAAGCGGGCCTTCACCCGCGACTACTGCGCGCAGGGGGAAATCACCCGCGTGGCCTCGGGAATAAGAATCCCAGCGGCGGCGAGTTTCAGAAAGGATGTCGATCAGGGCATCCACGCGCTTACGCGGCGCAAAACGCGTGGCGGTCACCACGACAATGCCTTGGTGGGCAACAGGCGGGCGCTGCCACGGCGCAACATCTACGCCATTATGCAAAGTCGAAACACAGATATCTGACCCCAAGACTTGGCGAATTTGCTCATTGACCAGCTCAGAGACGCCTGTCCACATAATCGGGGCCTGCGCCAGCCCTGCACGTCTTGCAATGGCATGGAAGGCGGGGATTGTCACGCGGGGATCCCACAGGGAATGAACGGTGACGACCTGCGGAATCCTTGATTCCTTGAGGTTCAGTAGAACCGACTGAACAACCGGGGTCAGCTCCCCCATGTGATAGTGAACGACATCGGGATTGAAACGGCGAATGAAGTCGGTAAAGCGACGGGGCGCTTTGGGATCAATCGGCGCGTTGAAAGGATTACGCCACGAGGAACGCAGCACCGGATAGGGGCACGTGGAGGGCGAATCACCTTCGGGAGTGCAGGTCAGAACGACGATATCGTGGCCTCGGGCGTGAAGGTGGTCGGCAAGAGCACCAACCTGGGTTTCAATTCCCCCCATAGTCGGGCGGAAGGTGTCAGAGACCAAAACAATGCGCATGCTTTTATTCTTGCAGATGCCCAGGGCAGCAGCGCAGCTAACAAAAAAGCAGGGCCGAAGCCCTGCTGGTATCTGTACCCCCAACCGGATTTGAACCGGTGTTAACGCCGTGAGAGGGCGTCGTCCT
>NZ_JVLH01000007.1 GCF_001070855.1 Trueperella pyogenes
TCGTGAGCCGACTGGTACTAATGGGCCGACACTAACAAACACTTATCAACCACATACGCTAACCGTAAACGGGTTGACAGACATCTAAGGATGCTCGTCGCCACTATGCGGATCACAACCAACACAACCCCCACACCGGGGGCAAACAGAATACTGGTTGAACCACTTGTGGTGGTCATAGCCGCGGGGAAACGCCCAGCA
>NZ_JVLH01000008.1 GCF_001070855.1 Trueperella pyogenes
CCCCGCGGCTTTCACCGCTTAAAAGCGCTTAGACTCAGTGCTTGGAGACACTCACAGCGAGCTTCTCCCCTGCCTCAACCGACACGGACAATGCCAGAGTTTCGGAAGCAATCATGTCCTTCCAGGTCTCGACATCGCTCACATGCTCAGCCGGAACCGTCAGCGTCAGGTCGATGCGGTCCGCAATGTGCAGGCCAGCATTCTTACGCTCATCTTGGACGGCGCGAACGACATCGCGAGCGTAGCCCTCGGCCTCGAGCTCAGAGGTCAGCTCCGTATCGAGCACCACGAAGGTGCCCGAGGGCAGAACATCAGCAACCTGTCCTTCAGCGGCGTCCACAGAAGTGGAAACGGAGAACATGTCACCGGTCAACACCAGCGGCTTCCCATCCAACTCAACGGAAGCGAAGCGGCACTCGCCGTCCACGACCTCCCACTCACCGGACTTCTGAGCCTTGAACAGCTGGCTCGTCAGCTTACGAACAGCCGGATCAAAGGCGCGCGGGTTGAGCGAAAGCTCAGTGCGCACGCTCAGGCCCGAAGTTTCGGGAGAAGCGAAAACAACGGACTTGACGTTGACTTCGGAGGCAATAAGATCCGCAAAGGGCTCCAGTTCCTTGTGGTGCTCAGAGACAACCTGCAAGGACGCCAAAGGCTGGCGAACACGCAGCTGGTGGGTCTTACGCAGAGCGTGAGCAGCGGAGACGACGGAACGAACCTCGTCCATGGCCTCGACAAGCGCAGAGTCGGCCACGACCTCGGAAATCACGGGGAAGTCGACCAAGTGCACGGACTCTCCGCCCGTCAGACCGCGCCAGATCTCCTCGGAAAGCAACGGCAGCAAGGGGGCTGCCAGCTCCATGAGGGTCACCAAAGCGGTGTAGAGAGCATCGAATGCTGCACTGTCCTCATCCCAGAAACGCTGGCGCTGAGTACGCACGTACCAGTTGGTCAGAACATCCAGGTAGTCACGGATCGCGTCACAGGCACCGGCAACGTCATAGGCGTCTAGGGCATCGCGAGTATCCTCAGCCAAGGATCGCGTGTGAGCGAGCAGGTAGCGATCCATCTGGGGCAGCGCACCGACAACTGCCTGGTCCGATAGGTCAAGGCGCTTGGCCTCGTAGCCCGCTCCCCCGTTGCAGGCACCGGCGTAGAGCGTGAAGAAGTAGTAGGTGTTCCAAATAGGCAGGAGCACCTGACGAACCGTGTCACGGATCGACTCTTCCTTGACCATGAGGTTTCCACCGCGCACGACCGGGCTGGACATGAGGAACCAACGCATGGCATCGGAACCATACTTGTTGAAGACCTCGGCCACATCCGGGTAGTTACGTAGGGACTTGCTCATCTTCAGGCCGTCGTCACCCAGAACAATGCCGTGGGAGACGCAGGAGCGGAAAGCCGGGCGATCGAAGAGCGCGGTCGCAAGGACGTGCAGCGTATAGAACCAGCCGCGCGTCTGACCGATGTACTCGACAATGAAGTCGCCCGGGTAGTGGTTCTCGAACCACTCCTGGTTCTCGAAGGGGTAGTGAACCTGCGCGAAGGGCATGGATCCCGACTCAAACCAGCAGTCGAAGACATCGGAAATACGGCGCATCGTCGACTTGCCCGTCGGATCATCCGGGTTCGGGCGAGTGAGCGAATCAATGAAGGGACGGTGGAAGTCCGTGACCTTCACGCCGAAATCGGCCTCCAACTCTGCAACCGAGCCATAAACATCGGTGCGCGGATAGGCCGGATCATCCGATACCCACACGGGGATCGGCGCACCCCAGAAGCGGTTACGCGAAATCGACCAGTCACGAGCGCCCTCCAGCCACTTGCCGAAGATACCGTCCTTAATGTGGGCAGGGGTCCACGTGATCTCTTGGTTGAGCTCCACCATGCGATTGCGGATCTCGGTCACGCGCACGAACCATGAGGACACGGCCTTGTACATGAGGGGCTTGCGGCAGCGCCAGCAGTGCGGGTAGGAGTGGACGTAGGACTTTTCGCGAACCAGCACGGCGCGGATTTCGGGCGCGCGGCGCGCGATTGGTCCGCCCTGCTCACGCAGGTCTGCCACGACGTAGCGGTTCGCATCGAAGATCTGCATGCCCTCGTAATCGGGGACCTCCGAGGTGAAAACACCGCCCTCATCAATGGGCAGCACCACGCCGATACCGTATTCCATACAGGTCCACATATCGTCTTCACCGAATGCGGGAGCCTGGTGGACGAGGCCGGTACCATCCGTAGTCGTCACGTAGTCAGCGGCAATGATCGACCAGCCGTTCGGGCCGGGGGCACCGCCCTCTGCACGACGCTCGGGAGTATCAAAGAAGTCGTAGATCGGGTGGTAGTGCAGACCGACCAGTTCCGAGCCCTTATAGGTGGCGACGACCTGCGGGTCTTCGCCCAGTTCCTTGGCATAAGCACTGATCAGGTCAGAGGCGATCAGAACACGCTCGCCGGCAAGGACGCCCTCATGATCTGGCGCAACCTGAACCAGGGCGTAGTCGATCTGCGGACCGACAGCGATGGCCGAGTTCGAAGGAAGAGTCCACGGCGTGGTCGTCCAGATCAGTGCCAATTCGGGACGCTCGGAATCTTCGCGCAGCTTCTTTTCCAAGCGCAGGCCGACAGTCACGGTGTTATCAGTGCGATCCTGATACACATCGTCATCCATCTTGAGCTCGTGGTTGCTCAAGGGAGTGCGGTCATGCCAGCAGTACGGCAACACGCGGTACCCCTGGTAGGCAAGGCCCTTGTCATAAAGCTGCTTGAATGCCCACAAGACCGATTCCGTGTAGGACATATCCAAGGTCTTGTAGTCGTTATCAAAATCGACCCAACGAGCCTGGCGAGTAACGTACTCTTCCCATTCCTTGGTGTAGCGAAGCACGGAAGAACGGCAAGCTGCATTGAAGGCCTCGATACCGATTCCACCGGGTCGCGTGATCTCGGTGACGTCTTCGATTCCCAGCTGACGCTGCGCTTCAAGCTCTGCGGGCAGACCGTGGGTATCCCAACCGAAACGGCGCTCAACGTGGTGTCCGAGCATGGTCTGGTAGCGACCGACAACGTCCTTGATGTAGCCGGTCAGAAGGTGACCGTAGTGCGGGAGGCCGTTTGCAAAAGGCGGGCCGTCGTAGAACACGAATTCGTTCTGACCACCCTTACCGGCGGGACGGCGGGTAATGGATTTACGGAAGGTGTCATCAGCGGCCCAGAAAGCCAGGGTCTGTCCTTCCATCTGAGGGAAGGACGGGCTTGGATCCACTTGCTCATCGCGATGGCGCGGGTAGAAGCCGTGCTTCGTCATGTTTCGTCCTTGTGTCGCAGGTCCACAGGGACGAGGATCAGCGTTGCCGATTCCCGCGGTACCACCCCGCTTGCTACGCGCTGCGTAGCCGCTCATTAACAGCTGTGACGGGCTTACCCGTTCGGTTCTACTGGGACGCTGTGAATTACCGCGCCCGTTCTTCCGAATGCTCCCCGGTGATTCCTACAGATGTAGCCGGATCAACACCTGTTCCAGTCTACGCAAGTCGTGCACACATGGCATGTTCATCTCGCTGTCGGCACAAAAATGAGATCAGCATCGCGATAGAGTTAACGATGTATGCACAGCCACGCAACAAGGAAGGAGGCACATGGACATTTCCCGACCTTCGACGGCCGTTACAGCGGTTGTATGCCTTGCTTTGGTGTGTGCCTACCGCTTTCAAGAGGCATTGACTGCTGCGGGGATCCCAATTTCCCGCATGATTGCAATCTTTTCGGGGATCACCCTTCAGTCTTTACCTTTCTTAGCCATCAGCTCCCTCATTGCCGCTGCGATTGAGGTGTTTCTTTCCCCTCGCCAGCTTGCGCGCCTCTTCCCACGAGGCCGCATTGCCGGTTGCGTCATTGCTTTCGCCTATTCCGCGCTTCTTCCCGTCTGCGATTGTTCAACCGTTCCTCTTGTACGTACCCTGCTGCGCAGAGGCGTTCCTCCGCGCACTGTTTTCATCATTCTTTTTGCGGCGCCATCCATCAACCCGCTTGTCTTGTTTTCAACGTGGTACGCCTTTGGCCCATCACTGAAAGCGGTATCGCTCCGCGTGACGGCAGCCGTCATCTGCACCATGACAATTGCTCTTTTACTCAGCATCCGTATGCCGTCTCTGACGGCGGTTTTGCGTCAGAGCGATTCGGACGACTCCTGTGAGTGTTCACATGGTTGCGGAGCCCACGCGGCGCACGCTACGCGAGGGCGCTTTTCTTCATTTTCTTCCGCGTCTGCCTCAGCCTTCCTGCGCGTCGTGCCCTATATGTTGATCGGAGCCGCGCTCTCCAGCCTCATCCAAGGGCTTCTCCCTGCTGGGTTTATCACGGGACATACTTCCTCATATGTCTCCATTGCCGTCGCAATGTTGATGGCTTTTGTTCTCTCTCAGTGTTCATCATCCGATGCGATCGTGGCGCGGAGCATGACAAGTTTGCTTCCCCCCGGCGCGCTCATGACATTCATGCTCATGGGCCCCATGCTTGATGTGAAGAACGTCTTCATGTTGTCAGCCGTTTTCTCGACGCGCTTTACTCTTCGTATCTGCGCAACCATCACCGCAGTTGTTGCGCTGGCCGGTCTTGTCTTGACCTGGTGGGGCTTGGGAGGTGCATTGTGAGAACACGCGCTTTGATCTTTGTCCTGGCTGCAGTGAGCTTAGGCTTCCTCTTCCTTTCGAGGCGATGGGTCTATTTCTTCCCGCCTCGTTTCCTTCCACTCATCATTTTCTTGTGTGTCGTCTTCGCCGTGTGGGCCGTTGTCGACCTTTTTGCACGTCGGCAGGAAAAACATACTCACCGAACACGCGCGAATGCGGTATATCTTCTCATCCCTGTCATTGCATGGTGCTTGCCTTTTTCTCTGGCCCCCTCGAGTTTCCTTGGGTCAACGAGCTCAGCGAGTGCTATTTCACCGACGCCCATCCCTTCATCTTCAGATGTTTCTTCCGCAGCACAGTTCCACGCCGACCGCGTGATCGACACGAACAATTACTACGAGAGCGTCATCGATATGGTGACCCACCCCGATCAGTGGGATGGCAAAACAATCGAGGTATCTGGCTTCGTTTTACCCAAAGACAAAGCCTCCTCGGAGGCAGGGATGCCGCCATTCGGTCCAGATGACAGCTTCGGCTTATCCCGGATGACCATGTGGTGCTGCGCAGCCGATGCTTACGCCTTGGGTTTTGCCGTGAATAACACAACCTCATTCGCGCCGCAGGCTGATCAATGGGTTCGCATCCAAGGAACCTTGGAAGTTCGTAATTCAAAAGCTCTCTATCTGAAAGCGACGAGCATTACTCCGATTAAACCGCCCGATACCCCCTTCGTCTACGAAAAGAAGTAGGGGTGCCCAGACGCCATGGCGGCGACGAGCACCCCTACCAGGAGTTCCTCATTACTTAGACGAGGAATCAGAATTCTGGGAGCCAGAGTTTTGAGAGGAATTCTCTGCTGCCTTCTTCTTTGCAGTTGAGTCCTCAGACCCCTTCTTCGAGGAGCCATTCTGAGCGCCGGGGCCACCCTGACCACCGGGCATACCTTGTCCGCCCGGGCCGCCCTGACCACCGGGCATACCTTGTCCGCCCGGGCCGCCCTGACCGCCAGGCATCCCCTGCTGACCATTCTGTCCCTGCTGACCGCCAGGCATACCTTGCCCACCGGGGCCGCCCTGACCTTGCTGACCGCCGGGACCACCCTGACCGCCAGGCATACCCTGCTGACCATTCTGACCACCGGGCATACCTTGTCCGCCCGGGCCGCCCTGGCCTTGCTGACCTCCCGGACCGCCTTGGCCCGGCTGTCCGGGCACCGCCTGCGATTGCTGCGTCGGAGCCGGAGAGGCCACCGAACTTGTTGCCCAACCTGCGCCAAAACCTGCAACCAAGAAAGCCGCTGCAGCACCGGCGGCTACTGCCTTCTTCTTCCACGAGGGCTTTGCTGAGGCCTCGCGAGAGACAACCTCATCAGCGGGAAGCCAAGCACCTTCATAGGTTCCATCTTCCTTCTGATAGGCCACGTTCACATAGGTCGTCTTGTCGGCATGAGCATCACGTGCCTGTGCATCCTGGGCCTGAGTCTCGATGACTCGAGTCTCGTCCAGGTGGTCCTTGTTCATATCTTCTGCACTCATGTGCGTTCCTTTCCTCTGGGGCATCCGCCCTGTTGTCTTGGTCTTCAAGGTATGGACCACCTCTATGTCTGTTTTATGTTGCACCTGAGGTTTTCCTGTGAGGAGGGAGAGATTTTTTATGACACAGCTCACAGAAATTAATTTTGTCCACGCCACCGCCCAAAATTCACTCGGCGATAGCGTGTAAGTGCCTCAAAGATGAGGCATCACGGATCAATCCGATGAGTTCATTCCTCTCCCCTTTTAGGACGGATCTCATGTCAACCTCACGTACGGCAGTTCCGTTGACCGAAGCCCAACGTCGGGCGCGGAAATACGCCACTTTCCTTGCACTCATTGCAACCTTGGGCCCCTTCTTCTACGGATTCGAAGGAATGGTCCTTAACGCCGCAATTAAAGCCGTCGGCACCACCTTCCACCTCGGCCCATTCCTGCAGGGCGTTGCCGGCGCAGCCGGTGTTATCGGCGGCCTTATTGGCGCACTTGGAGCGGGACGCATTTCCGACAAGATCGGGCGTAAAACAACCCTGATGTGGGTTGGTCCCTTCCTTCTCTTCGAAGCACTCCTTGGCCCCCTCTCCCCGCTTTTGGGAGGCTTTGGATACCCCTTCCTTCTCCTCACCCGCATTGTCGGCGGCATTGGTTTTGGCGCAGCAACCACCGTTGCACCCGGGTACGTCGCAGAAATTGCACCGGCTGACATCCGAGGCCGCCTGATTGGCTTCCGTCAGCTGGCCATCATCCTCGGTCTTTTCTTCGCCGGCCTCATCAATATGGGGGTCGTACGCCTGACCGGTGGCGCAGCCAAGCCCGCCTTCTGGGGACTGCAGACTTGGCAGGTGCTTTTCGCATGCCTCATCATCCCCGCTCTCCTCTTCGTCATCTTTACGGCACAGATTCCAGAGTCGCCTCGTTACCTGGTTTCGGTCGGAAAGACCGCAGAAGCTGGGGCTGTCCTTGCAAAGGTCAGCGGTGAAGACGATCCCGCAGCACGCGTCAAGGCAATCGCCGCTTCAATGGAAGAGACTGGCGGACGCAAGCTCAGCATTAGCGAAATCTTCTCCTCGAAGTGGCGCGGGCTGGTCCTGGTTGGCATGATGATCGCCGCATTCCAACAGCTCACGGGCATCAACGGCGTCTTCTTCTACTCAAACTCGCTCTTCGCAGCAGTTGGATTCAACGAATCGATGGCACTGCAACAGACCCTGCTCATCACGGGCTTTAAGATCGTCGGTGTTGTCTCCGGCATCCTTCTTGTCGACCATGTGGGACGCAAGCGGATGCTGATCTACGGAGGCACCCTGATCTTCGTATCCCTTGGAGTCGTTGCAACCGTCTTCACCCTGGCACCCGTTGTCGATGGAAAGCCCGACGTTGCAGACAACCCGGTCTTGGCATTCCTCGCCGTCGCAGCACTGTGCACCTTCCTGCTGGGCTTCACTTCCTCGTGGGGACCGATCTTCTCGATCGTCATGGGTGAAATGTTCCCCAATTCGATTCGCGGTGGCGCAATGTCCATGGCCTCGGGAGCAGACTTCTTCGTCAACTTCCTTGTCGTTTTGCTCTTCCCATTCCTGATCTCGTGGTCGCCGGCCGGCACTTACTGGATTTACTGCGCATTTGGTGTCTTGGCAGTCATCTTCACCGCAAAGTATCTGAAGGAGACCACTGGTACCGAACTCGAAGATATGGACAAACTCGCTGCTTCCAAGAAGTGAAAGGACCATCATGTCTGACACATACGAACGCTCCAGCGACATCCCGGATAATGTCCGCAATGTCCTAGTCATTATGACGGACCAGCATCGCACGGATACGATCGGCTGCCTAGGCAACCCTCACGCTCAAACCCCCGTCATTGACGAGATGGGACGCAACGGTTTCGCCTTCACCAACTGCTTTACTCCCACTGCGATCTGCACACCCGCACGCGCCTCACTGCTGACGGGAAAGCGCCCCGGAAAGCACCTGGTGCTGGCCAATCCTGAATGGAACATTGCCTACCAGACGATGATCCCTCTTGGTACTTGGACCTACACTCAGGCACTTCGGGATGCTGGCTACAACGTTGGCATCGTCGGAAAGTATCACTGCGGGGCGAACCTCCCCGACAAGTTCGGTGCCGACGACGACACCTATTGGGGCGCTGAAAACCCCGTTGCCAACGAAAAGTACGTCGCTTGGCTCAACGAACACGGCCTTCCACCAGTTCGCGCCCATGACTTCTGGCGAGGAAAGCTCCCAGGAGGCCGCGACGGACACATCATTGCAGCACGCCTCGAGCAACCAGAAGAAGCGACCTTCGAGCGTTTCTTGGCTGATCGCGCGATTGAGAAGCTTCGCGAATATGCAGCCGATTGGAAGGAAAACGGACAGCCTTTCAGCTTGGACGTCCACTTCTTTGGCCCGCATCTTCCCTACTTCCTCCCCGATGAATGGTTCGATTTGATCGATCCGAACGATGTCACCTTGCCCGAAAACTTCGGTGACTCACTCATCGGTAAGCCGCAGATCCAGCAGAACTACGCGACTTACTGGTCAACATCGTCCTTCGATAACGATCAGTGGAAGAAGCTCATCGCTGTCTACTGGGGATACGTGGCCATGATTGATTTCGAAATTGGTCGAATCATGGATGTGGCGCGCGAACTGGGAATTCTCGATGACACCGCAGTCTTCTTCTGCGCAGACCACGGGGAATTCACCGGCTCCCACCGGCTGAATGACAAGGGACCGATGATGTACGACGACATCTACAACGTCCCCTTCATCGCACATATCCCCGGTGTTTCCGCGGTCGGCCAATCCGATGCCTTCGTGTCTTTGATTGACCTTCCTGCAACTGTCCTCGACATCGCTGGACTTGACCCGGCATTGGTCGAAGACGGACGCTCGATCGTTGATCTCACGAGAGGCGAGGACGTGCCCGGTTGGCGTGAAGACATTGTCTGCGAATTCCACGGGCATCACTTCCCGCTGCAACAGCGAATGCTGCGCACAAAGGAATTCAAACTTGTCATCTCACCGGAGTCCATCAATGAGCTCTACGATTTGAGAGTTGATCCTGCAGAGATGAACAATGTATACACGGTGCCCGTCTACGACGACATTCGCCGTGAACTCGCAACGAACCTATACCTCCAACTCCGCGAGCGCGGAGACCACTCCTTCGCGAAGTGGATGGCGGCCATGACGGATTTTGATATTCCGCTGGTCAACACCGCTCGAAGCGATCTCGACGAGGTCATGGGTAAGTAACACACCATCCGGTGTGGGCCTTCCGGGGCGTGCGGGAGGCCCACACCACACAACATCGAAGGAGAGGACATGGACTACGATCTTCACGCCGCCGTGCCCTCTTTGGAAGACCAGATCACCAGTTATCTTGGTGAAAATCCCCCTTCCTCGCGCTCACAGCTGTGCGAAGCTCTTGACGTTTCGAGAACAACGCTCGGGCGCGCAATCAAAAAACTCATCGATGCTCACGCCGTCATCTCTTTCAAGGGCGATGACCGAACGGGGGCGGGTCGCCCAACGACTCTTTTCACATCGGCGCGCTTGTGCGCATACTCGGTTGGCATTGTGATCAGCCGAGCCTCTTTCGCTGGGGTTTTACTCAATCGAGGCGGCGATGTTCTCATTGCACAATCAGTACCCGCCTCACGTCCCATTAATTATCTTGAAGCACTTGACGCCATGGGAGCGATGCTCCTCGAGCGCGCACAGACGCGCGGCATCATCACTGACTACGTGAGTACCATCGGGATCGGTCTGCCCGTCCCCATGGGGTCAAATATTTCCCACTCACCCCATTCCCCCTACCCCAGCCGCAAAAGCGTTATCGATACCATTTCACGCCGCTGGAAAGGGAATATCCTCATTGATACAACTGCCCGCCTTTCTGCCCTGAGTGAGGCGTTATGGGGAGCGGGACAGGGGTATCCATCAATCCTCTACGTTCGACTTTCCAACGGTATCGGCGCCAGCCTGGTGATTTCCTATCGCCTATCGGGTGGAGACTTTGGCTTCACAGGGGAATTGGGGCATATGCGCGTTCCGAACGTGCACACCCCATGTACATGCGGGAAAGAGGGGTGTCTAGAAACCCTCGCCTCTATTCCCTCGCTCTGCGCCCAGTGCGATGTCTCTTCTTTGAGCGAATTGGCGACCAAAGTGAACAATCGGGATTCCCGAACACTAGAGATCCTCGAACACGCGATGGGTGCAGTCGGTGCCTGTTGTGCAAACGCTGCCCTGCTCATCAACCCTCGAGCGATCATTGTCGCCGGGGAACTTCCCGAGGCGATCCCCCAGGTCTCCGATATGATTGCTCACGGCCTCGAGAGCGAATTAATTCCCGCAATGAAGTGGCACATCGATGTCGTCCGCGCCGAGCTTGGCCCACTTGCTGGGGCCCAGGCCGCGGCCTACGCATCCCAAACCACGGCCTCGTCGATCAAGAAGGAAAGCGAAGGGACCCGATGACGCATTCCCCCGCCCTCACGCTTCCCTTCTCGGTTGTTGCCAAACCAACGGGAGCCGCCTGCAACCTTGACTGCCAGTACTGCTTCTTCCTTTCGAAGGAACTGCTTTACGATCAAAAACGACAGTCAATGAGCGAAGAAACTCTCGAGACGTACGTCAAGAATTTTCTATCAGCCAGCCTCGACGGAGAAGTCACCATGCTCTGGCAGGGAGGTGAGCCGACTTTGCGCGGCCTACCTTTTTTCGAGCACCTCATTGAGCTGTGCGAAAAGTATCGTCGTCCCACCCAAGAGGTCCGCCATGCCATCCAAACCAATGGGACACTCGTTACGCCATCATGGGCCAGTTTTTTCAAGGAACACAATTTCCTTGTCGGTATCTCTATCGATGGCCCGGCTCCTCTTCACGATGCCTATCGCCTGAACCGTGGCGGGCATGGAACGCACTCGATGGTGATTCGCGGGTGGGAACACCTGCGTAACGCCGATGTTGACACCAATATCTTGTGCACAGTCCACGCTGCTAACGAAAACCACGGCCTTGAGGTCTACCGCTATTTCCGAGATGAACTCGGAGCGCAGTACATGCAATTTATCCCCATCGTCGAACGCGTTCCTCGCGAGCACCTGCGCCAAGCCGAACTCGGGTGGAGAAGTGGAAGCTCGGCACTCCTCTACCGCCAAGACGGAGACTGCGTGACCTCACGTTCCACTTCACCGGAAGGGTACGGAAACTTCCTCTGCGCAATTTTTGATGAGTGGGTCTACTCTGACGTGGGCTCCGTCTTCGTACAAGATTTCGATTCCTCGATCTCTGCACTCTTTGGTTCAGCAAGCGTATGTGTCCACGCACCATCATGTGGGGCGAATATGGCGATGGAGTTTAACGGGGATGTCTACGCCTGCGATCACTGGGTTGAGCCCGAGTGGCTTGTCGGCAACATTGCGCAAACTGATTTCCCGACCCTTGCGACTTCGGAAAAGATGCGTGCTTTTGATACGAAGAAGCAAGATCTGGATGATGAATGCTGGAAGTGTCCCTTCCTGCGTTTATGCTGGGGTGGATGTCCAAAAGACCGTTTCATCGCGACCGATTCTGGGCCTTCGCACAATTACCTCTGCCAGGGATACCGGCATTTCTATTCCCATGCTCTCCCCTACTTCAAAGCGATGGCCTTCTTGATCTCGCGCGGCGCAAGCGCTGATCAAATCATGGATCCAAGCATTGCTCATTCACTAGGACTCACACCCCCGATCAAGGAGGATCACGGTGCTCATTGAGGCGGCAATCGTCGGCATCGGCATTGGCATTGTTGTTGGAGCGCTAGGGGCCGGTGGCGGAATTCTCTCTGTTCCCGTCTTGGTGTATCTCTTGGGTCAAAATCCGCATCAAGCTGCGACATTGTCGCTCATCATCGTCGGTGCGACCGCATGCGTTTCATTGGTGACCCGCGCGCCCAGCGGCCACGTTGATTGGAAGCACGGAAGCCTTTTTGCCTTCGCGGGGATTGTTGGCACCTGGGGTGGTTCTGCCCTTAATCCTTTGGTCTCAGCACGCACGCTCATGCTGGAGTTTTGTATTCTTCTGGCATTTGTCGCGGTATTCATGGTGCACAAACAGTTGCGTGCCCGCGCTGACGCTTCCCCTTCGTCGATTGACGAGGCCGCACCCGAGGATTCCCCACGCTCGCTTGCGTCGACGCTTAAGAAGGCAGCCCTCGTGCTTCTTCTCGCTAGCTTGACCGGTTTTCTCACCGGTTTCTTTGGTGTCGGCGGGGGTTTCGCTATCGTTCCTGTGCTTCACCTTGTTCTGCGCTACCCAATGAAAAAAGCATCCGCGACGTCCCTGCTGATCATGCTCATTACGGCAGTGTTCGGCTTGGCTTCGCGTGCACTGGGTGGAACCTTGGATATCAGTGCCGAGGCCGGGGTGATGGTTGCATGCTTCGCTGCGGCCTCGATGTGCGGAGGCGTTATCGGAGCACGCCTTACTCGAAGGGTAAGCTCGACCGCACTAGCCTGGGCATTCATTGTTCTTTTGCTCGCAGTTGCAAGCGTGAGCGCTTACGCCACGCTACGCGCATAACTAACAAATCAAAGAGAGCGACCGCGACCTGCAACGTCTGTTCTAGGCCTCGGGCGCACTTCGAGCCACAAGAGTATTCGTCGCCTGCGCAACCGGGCGAACGATCATCGAATCGATATTGACGTGACGTGGGCGCTCCAGGGTCCACACGATCGCCTCGGCGATGTCCTCGGCAATAAGCGGCTGGGCGACGCCATCGTAGACGCGGTCAGCAGCTTCTTGGGAACCCAGTCGGTTGAGAGAAAACTCTTTAGTCCGCACCATACCTGGGGCAATTTCGATCACACGCACGGGTTCGCCCACCAATTCTTGGCGCAAAGTATTCGCGATGACGCGTTCAGCATGCTTAGCTGCAACGTAGCCACCGCCTCCCGGATAGGTGTCGTGGGCGGCGGTCGAGGTCAGGAAGACAAGGTCGCCTCCCCGCTCGCGCATCGAGGGGAGAAATGCGCGCGTGCAATGCAAAGCCGTGAGGACATTGCACTCAAACATTGCGCTCCACCTTGCAGGATCTGCGTCAGCGACCCGATCAACACCGATAGCTCCACCGGCGTTATTCACCAGCGCATCAACGGGGCCGCCTTTCAAGACGTGCGCAGCCATCTCTTCCACCTGCGCATAGTCACTAAGGTCAGCTGCCCAATACTCGCAACCAATCTCATCGGCAAGGGCCTCTAGTCGCTCGCGGCGTCGAGCTACGGCAACGACCTGCCATCCATGTTCAGCCAGAAGACGGGCGGTTGCTTCCCCGATTCCACTGGAGGCTCCTGTGACAACAACACGGCGAGAGGTACTCATGGGGTAACAGTAATATCCCCGGGGGCGCATCGTCTGCGCGCCGCCCGGGGATACTCTTTAAATCTCAGCCTTCGGGAAGACCGTAGGCCTTGTGAAGCAGCCAAATCGGGTGAACAACATTCGCACCCGTTGCAGTACGGATCTGCCAACGGCAGGTTTCGGTATCGCACGCCGCAAGCTCGACATTGACCTGCTTAACGAAGTCAAACACGGGCTTTCCAACCGCCTGAGCGATCGCGTACTTTTCTTTCTTCATTCCGTAGGTTCCAGCAATGCCACAGCAGGGCTGTTGGGATTCCTTCACCGTTACACCGGGGATCAGGCTCATAAGCTCAACGGCAGGCATACCTAGACCTTGAGACTTGAGCTGGCAGGGTGCGTGGTACGGAATGGTGACATCGATGCGCTGCATATCCATGTCAAGCTCCCCACGATCGTAAAGATCAATAAGGAACTCGCAGATATCCCAGGTACGTGAGGCAACATCGCGGAGCTCGGGGGTATCCATTCCCAAAATATCGTGAGCTTCGTGACGGAGCATGCCACCACAGGAACCTGAGGAAGAAATGATCGGCGCATCGCGGTTTGCCTTGCGCAAGTCGTTCGTCAGGCGCGAGACATACTTTCGCGATTCGTCGTAGAGGCCATTGGACTGAAGAGCCAGACCACAGCAGCCGTGGTGCGGGACCAGAACTTCGTAGCCCAGGTGCTCTAGGACCAAGACGGAGTGGATGGAGGTTTCGACCTCAAAGTATTGGCCGGCGCATCCATGGAAGAAGATGACCTGTCCCTTTGTGCCTGACTCAGGAAGCGGGGTGTGCTTCTTGAACCAGCTTTCGAAAGTGCGTCCATATGCGCGAGGCATGGGAGCGTTGCGGTCAACACCGATGACCTTTTCCATCGCGACACGAATTGGCTTCACGTCCAGTGCCCAGTTTGCAATAGGCGCAAAAGGAGTCATGACGGAGCCGATCAGGCCGGTACGACCAATCAGCTGGTCACGAAGCGGGATCCCCTGCTTCTTCTTCATGTCGGTACGCGCATGGTGGATCATCTCAGTGACCTTCACGCCCTGCGGGCACACCAGCGAGCAGGTACCACATGAGGAGCAGTAGTCAATCGAGTGGTCGACAATGTGCCCATCTTTGCGATAGCGCTCAGATTGCGGTCCAGAGTACTTGGGGCCAGCGAAAAGATCTGTCACGCGCATGACCGGGCATTGCGTTTCGCAAATCGTGCACTTCACGCAGGCATCCAGGGTTGATCGAAGGCCAAATTCGCCTCCGTTAATCCCCAGAACGTCACTTTCTTCGACGCTGGGTGCCATTTCCAGGCTCATTGAAGTTCCTCCACAATCGAATCCGCTGCGCGCAGCGCACTTGCCAGTGCAATTCCGTCACCGGACTTTTCCTTCCAACGGGTTGCACCGCTCAGGTTTCCGCCGGCCGCGTACACATTGGCGTACACGGGGCCCGCGCCAGGAGTGCACACACGCATGTGCTCATCAACATCAAAGCCAACCTTGAAAAGAGGCTGTTCGCTTCCCCAAAAATCACCATTCAGCAAGGTGGTATCGACACCGGTCAGCGGAAGGCCCATTACGGTATCACTGACGTTACCGTAAGAATCAATCTCCAGAGCACCGGACTCAAAACCACCGGCTGCAAGGACCAGAGTCTTCGTTTCAATGGTGCGCGGGTGTCCAGCGGTTGAAATGGTCACGCTGCGCAGTCGGTCGCCATCGGCCTCGTAAGAAACCAACGACGATCCCAGCATGACACGGCAGTTCGCCTTCGCAATCTCAGTGAGCTCCTGATTGAGGCGCATCCCGGGAACCGACGGCGGTTGCAAAATGATCTCAAAGACGGGATGACCGAGCATCTCCTGGATGTCTTTCCAAGCAGTCGGATCATTAAGCCCTAATACGGCAGGAAGACCAACCGTTTCACCGGGGCGAACGATCTGCTTGAGCAGTTCAACCAAGCGAACGCGGTTTTCTTTCAGATCGAGCGCACGGGCAAAGTTGGTTCCCGTTATGTCGCGTTCTTCACCGCGGACGTCCAAATCAACGTACGCAGATCGCGCCGAAATCGGATTACCGTTTGCATCCTTTTGCAAGCGAAGATTCTCTGCTGCCAGTGCCGGGTAGAAGTCCTTGAGTCGGTTGAAACCGACAATCAGAAATTCCTGGCCAACCGGGATTCCAGCCTCCATCGAAGGCTGATACAACGCAGTGGGACGCAGTGCACCGAGTGCAGTTGGGATGCGAACGTTATGATCAAGCGATCCGACAAGGAGTTCAGGGCCAAGAAGTTCACGGATCCATTCGAAGGATTGCGCAACCGAATCCACGCCAAGTCGAGCATAGGGGTGCTCCGGACGTTCATTGGCCAGGTTCTCAATGGCCTCTAAGGGATGCTGAACGAACTCGGGGGCATACCCAAGGGCGTCGATTGTTCCCTGTCCCAGTTGAAGTCCACCAATTCCCTTGGTGACAAGAGTAACCTTCGCTCCGCGCTGTGCCAGTCGGATGCTGGCAGCAAGACCGGCAAGGCCCGCTCCGATAACGACTGCGTCACGCATGAGTATGACCTTCCTTCTCTTCCCCAGCTGTGGGGTTTTCTTCCTCGCCTTCAAGGGCATCCCAGTATTCACATTCACGCGGAACCGCCTCAGGGGTGGTCGGCAAATGTTCGACGTCAAGAGTTCCTTCGTGGATCCAGTTATCCAAGGCTGCCTGACGCGCCTGCTTTCCGAAGAGGATCGGCCACAAACCAATCCAACGGTTCTTCAGGAACAAACGAAGCAATTCGTTCGCGCGAGGGGCATCAATATCGCCGCGTTCATGTGCAATTCCTGCGCTGCGCTGCGAGCAGAAGCCACCTTGGCAGGGTCCCATTCCCAAGCGAATCTGACGACGGACGTCGTCAAGCTGGCCTCCGGGAAGCGCATCCATGGTGCGTTCAAGCATCTCGCGGGTGACAAGCTCGCACTCACAGATAATCTCTTCGCTGGAAGGTGACTTTCCGTGGTGTTCGACTTCGTCGAGGCGGTGGCCGATGTAGTAGTTCGACTTTCCTTCTGCCTCGGGAACAGCTTCTTCCGCTGTACGACAGGGGCGATCCTCGCCCATCTGCTGACACATGATGTCAACGATGCGTTCAGCCATGAGGCGGTAGGTCGTGAGCTTGCCGCCGGCAATAGTCAAGATGCCATCAACGCCGTCGCGGTTCAGGTGGTCGACAACGTGCATTCCACGTGCCATGTGGCGGGTATCCGACTCAGAGACACGACTGTCCTTAATCAGCGGCCGCGCGCCTGCCCATGCGTGAAGAGCACGCGATTGACGGAAGCCTGGAATCAATGCTTCACCGGCATCGAGCATTTGCTGAACCTGGTCGGCAAGAATCGGAAGCTTATCCGGATCTTCAGCCTTAAGGTCCGTCGTACCGATAATGCACACCGGGTGGACCGGAACCAGGATGTCGCCGTCTGCGGGCCAGATACAACGGTTAATAACTGTCTGTGAGAGGCGGTGATTCATTGCGATCATGATTCCCGCACCGGGGACAACCTCAACGCCGTGGCAGTCAGCAAGAGCAGCGATCTGTCCCGCCCAAGGACCACCGCAGTTCAAAACGAAGGAGCAATCGATGCGGATGTCTTCGCCGGTTCGTTCATCACGCGCAAAAACCGCTTCGATGCGATCATCTGAGCGCTGAATTCCGGTTGCTCGCGTGTAGGTAAGGATCTGAGCACCATAGGCAATAGCGGAGCGAGCTGCGCCCCATGTCATACGCCACCCGTCAACGGTTCCATCTTCAACCGCAAAAGCCCTCTTGAGGTGGGGGTCCAGTCGGGGTTCACGGCGCAGGGCCTCGGCGGGAGAAATCTCTTCGGCGGGAACGTGGGCTGCTCGTGCGCGCTCAAGGAAGAGATCTGCGTATTCCTCATCATCGGCGGATGTCGTGACGAAAAGGCCGCCTGTCCTTTCAACGGCATCGGCATTAATACGCGAGACAATTGCGTTCTCTTCGGCGCATTCGGTTGCTGATTCCGGATCGGATGCGATGTAGCGTCCACCGGAGTGGAGCAGGCCGTGGTAGCGACCTGAGGTTCCTTGAGCCATGTCAGCTCGGTCAAGAAGTATCGCGCGGAATCCGCGCATTGCAACATCGCGGACAACGCCGGCGCCGGTTGAGCCGCCGCCAATGACTACGACATCGGTCTCCATCGTCCTCATAGCGTTCGCTGTTCCTTAATTCTGTTTGAGCTTATGTACCACTTAAATCATTACTCTTTTCGAGTCTCTGCACATCCGCCCACACCGTTTTGCACATATGTGCAGATGGGGGTGCTTGCCATGTAATCATTCACAGGAAACTTAGGTATCCCTAAACATTAGGGGGTGCAATCGCACCCCTGGGCAACGTACAGTGTCCCTATGACTGAGACCCTAAGCTACCGTCCTCAAGACGATTTCTACCGCTTCATCAACGGCCAATGGCTTAGCAGCCACAAGATCCCTGCAGATCGCCCGATGGACGGCATCTTCAACCAGCTCCACGATCAATCTGAGCTGTGGGAAAAAGAGATTGCCGAGGACGCGAGCTTAGGCAAGATCCCAGGACACAATGCAGAACTCATTGCCCATCTCTATGGCACCTTTATGGATGAAGAAGCTGCCGAGACCGCAGGCTACTCCCCTATTGCAGGAAAGCTTGAACGCCTGCGCAGCGTGAGCACACACCTCGAACTCGCACGTCTGATGGGGACTTTCCGCTACGAAGGAATCGGCGGCCTCTTCGGGAGCTATGTCGGCACCGATGCCCACAACTCCAGCCAACACCAATTGGATATCTATCAAAGCGGTATTTCACTTCCCGACGAGGCCTACTACCGCGAGGAGCAGCATCGCCCGATCCTCGAGGCCTGGGAGGCCTACATTGCCACCCTCTTCACCCTTGTCGGAATTGATGAGGAGCAGGCAGCTAAACATGCACACGCGGTGAAAGAACTCGAAACACAGATTGCCTCCTTCCATCGCGATGCAGTCTCGAACCGCGACCCACTCTTGGCTGATCACCCCATGACATGGAAGGAACTGTGCAATTCCTATCCGTCATTCCCCTGGGAAGAATGGGCCACGTCCGCGCATCTTCCCACCGATAAGGTCGATACTCTAAACGTCTCCCAGCCAGACTTCCTTGAACATGCAACCGCGCTCTGGGCTCAAACGGATCTTGAAACACTGAAACTATGGATGGAGCATTCGCTCATCGACGAATACGCAATGCTGCTGTCGAGTGAGTTTATTGAGGCGTCTTTCAACTTCCATGGTCGAGCTCTTTCAGGAACCGAGGAACTTCGCCCTCGATGGAAGCGTGGTCTTTCCCTGGTATCTTCCCTCCTTGGCGAGGCGATGGGTGAAATTTGGGTGTCACGCCACTTCCCTCCCGAAAACAAGGCCATCATGGATGAGCTTGTTCATTCTCTTCTTGAGGCCTATCAGCAGGCCCTCTCCACATGTGACTGGATGGGTGAAGAAACGCGAGCAGCAGCTCTGAAGAAACTCTCAACTTTCACGCCGAAGATTGGCTACCCCGACCGTTGGATCGACTACTCGCCGCTGAAAGTGGAGTCTCTTTCCCTTGTAGATACTGTCGAGGCCGCAACTAGGTTCCACGTTCAACGCCGCTGGGATAAGTTGGGTGGCCCCGTCGATCGCAGTGAATGGCATATGACACCTCAAACGGTCAATGCCTACTACGACCCGACGATGAACGAAATTGTTTTCCCCGCGGCTATTCTTCAAGCACCCTTCTTTGATCCCAAGGCCGATGACGCATCGAATTTCGGCGCAATTGGTGCGATTATCGGTCATGAGATCGGCCATGGCTTCGATGACCAAGGTTCACGTTTCGATGCAGAGGGAAATCTGGAGAACTGGTGGACCGAGGAGGATCGCGCCCGTTTCGAAGAACGCACAAAGCGCCTGATCGAACAGTACGATGCTCTGACTCCACGCGATCTTGAGGGCGAGGAGCCGCCACTCCACGTCAATGGAGCATTGACTCTGGGCGAAAATATCGGAGATCTCGCAGGTCTTTCTATTGCTTGGCAGGCCTACGTCTCACGTTTGAAAGAAAAGGGAGAGACACCGCAAACTGCCCCCGCGATAGATGGACTAACGGCAGCTCAACGCTTCTTCACTTCTTGGGCACGCGGATGGAGGACCGCTATCCGTCGCGAATTCGCCAAACAGCTCCTGAGTATTGACCCGCACTCCCCCGCAGAATTCCGTTGCAATCAGGTTGTCGCGAACATGGATTCCTTTGCCGAGGCCTATGACCTGGCTCCCGATGATGCTCTGTGGATCGCCCCCAACGAACGCGTTCGTATTTGGTAGCCCGGACAACTGAGTTTCCATTTCGTCACAACAATGCAACAGATGGCGCGGCAAGGTTCGCACCATCGGCTTAAACATGCAAAAATGAACACGTTTACGCGCAGCATGCGCGTGTGAATCGTCAACACAATTGGAAGGTACGCAATGCCTGGCCTGAACCTGACGCGCGAAGAAGCACAGCAGCGCGCAGCAGTGATCTCAGTTGATCACTACGACGTCGAACTCGACCTCACTCGCGGAGACAAGGACTTCCTTTCTCGTACCACCGTTACCTTCAGTGCTAGTGAGGGTGAGGCGACCTTCGCTGATCTAGTCTCGAATAACATTCATTCGATCGTCCTCAACGGCGAAGCTTTGGACCCGGTGATTCACCAGGACAACCGTATTACCCTTCCTCCGCTTGCGGCCCACAACACCTTGACTGTCGAGGCTGACTGCCAGTACATGCACACCGGTGAAGGCCTTCACCGCTTCGTGGACCCCGCAGATTCACAGGCCTACTGCTACTCGCAGTTCGAGGTTCCCGATGCCCGCCGCGTCTTTACGACTTTCGAGCAGCCCGACCTCAAGGCGTCTTTTACTTTCACGGTCACCGTTCCTGCAGGCTGGAAGGTCTTCTCGAACTCGGCTACCCCCGAGCCTGAGGTTCACGAGGATCGCTGGACGTATCGTTTCGAAAAGACCGAGCGCATCTCCACCTACATCACTGCGATTATCGCTGGCCCCTACCAGGGCGTAACCGATTCCCTAGTCTCCAGCGATGGCCGCACGATTCCCCTCGGCGTATGGTGCCGCGCATCCCTCATCGACTCCTTGGATTCTGATCGCATCCTCGAAATCACCCGCCAGGGATTCTCCTTCTTCGAGGCCGCTTACGGAATTCCTTACCCCTTCAAGACCTACGACCAGATCTTCGTCCCCGAATACAACGCAGGTGCGATGGAGAACGCCGGCTGTGTCACTTTCCGCGACCAGTACATTTTCCGTACCCGCCCCACGACTGCTGACTTGGAAGCTCGTGCCAATACGATCCTCCACGAGCTGGCGCACATGTGGTTTGGCGATCTAGTCACCATGAAGTGGTGGAACGATCTGTGGCTCAATGAGTCTTTCGCTGAATTCATGAGTCACTTGGCTCTGGCTGAAGCAACCGAATACACAGAAGGTTGGACCGGCTTCATGCTCCGCAAGGACTGGGGCATGAACCAGGATCAGCTCCCCACCACCCACCCCATTACCGCTGAGATCCGTGATCTTGCCGACGTCGAGGTGAACTTCGACGGCATTACCTACGCAAAGGGAGCATCAGTTCTTCGCCAGCTGGTCAGCTATGTCGGCCGCGAGCACTTCTTCACAGGCCTGCATGAATACCTGACGAAGCACTCCTACCAGAACGCCACCTTGGCAGATCTTCTTGACGAACTTGAAAAAGCCTCGGGTCGCGACCTCAAGCAGTGGTCACGAGTCTGGTTGGAAGAAGCAGGCATCACTCTGCTTCGCCCCGAAATTGAGGTCGACGATAACGGGACAATCACCAAGCTCGCTGTGCTGCAGGAATCCTTCTCCGAGGGATCTTCTCTTCGTCCTCACCGCCTAATCGTTTCCGGCTACAGCGCAAACGAAGAGGGAGCAATCTCTCGCGTCTTCACTCAGGAACTCGATGTTGATGGCGCCTCGACCGTTGTCGAGGAAGCTCAGGGAATCGCACGCCCCGATCTCATCCTTATTAACGACCAAGATCTGGCGTACGCAAAGGTTCGCTTGGATCCGCAGTCTCTTGACTTCGCAATCCGTAATATCTCCCGCTTCGAGGATTCTTTGACTCGCGGTGTCATCATGGCCTCGGCTTGGGACATGACCCGCGATGGCGAGATGCCCGCACACGACTACCTCACGCTGTTGCTCACCGCTCTGCCTGTTGAGCGCAATGCGACCATGCTGCGTCTCTACCTGCGTCACCTTGACCAAGCACTGGAAACCTACGTCGCACCCTCAAAGCGTGCTGCTCTGCAAGAGCGCGTTGCTTCAGGCTTGCTCATCCTTGCGCGCACCGCGGCCGCTCACTCCGACGAACAGCAGCTTTTTGTACGCGAGCTTGCGCACTGCGCCGTTCTCCCCGAGCACTTCGAGGCCCTTCAGGGACTCTACGATGGGACCCAGACCCTAATGGGCTTGGATCTGGACGTCGACCTGCGCTGGGCTCTCCTCATTGCTCTGGTACGCGGAGGCGTTGCTGGCGAGGCCGAAATCGCAGCCCTTGAGACCGAGGACGACACAATGACAGGTCATCAGAAGGCCGCCGCTGCGCGAGCAGCCCTGCCCGATCAAGGTGTCAAGCAGCAGACGTGGGATGCCGTTCTTCGCGATCTTTCCATTCCCAATGACACCCGTTGGGCGATGGTCTCGGGCTTCTGGGCCCAGGCGCGAACGAACCCGGAAATGTATGTCCCGGTGGTTGCCGACTACTTCGATTCTCTTGAGCAGATCTGGAAGGATCACACCTTCCACATCGCTGAAGATATTGTCACCTTGATGTTCCCCAAGGCTCTTGCGGGATACGTCCAGGGCATCGATCCGATCGCCAAGGGAAACGAGTGGATCTCCAATCACCCGGCGGCATCAGCTGCTTTGGTTCGCCTGCTCCGCGAGCAGATTTCGACCACGGAGCGCATGTTGAACGCTCAGGCTGCAGACCTGAACTGATATTAGCGACATGAACGGAGGGGTTGGTTCACATGGAACCAACCCCTCCGTTTTTATACGAGTTTAGGCTTCAAGCTCATCATCGATCATTCCAGTTCCGGCACCAACGAAGGTCGCTACGCCCATGAGTAAACCGGTTACAGACATGGCAATCAACGGAATGGTCTGATTCCCAAGTGATTGAAGCAAAAGACCAAAACCAATCGGTCCAAGTGCAGCAATGATATAGCCGATAGGTTGAACCAAGGCCGACAGATCCGCAGTTACTGCAGCATCGCGAGAGCGTGCGGGAATGAGCGCTAAAATCAGCGGGAAGGTAAAACCTCCAATTGCTAAGAGCGATACCCAGATCAGCGCGTAGCTCCCGGGGAAGGCTGCAAGTCCAATCCAACCGCTGAAGGCGAGAAGGCCCAAGAATGCAGCGAGCCACGGAATATGCGTTCCAACGCTATCAATCATGAAGGGAATCACTAAGCCGCCAACAACCGCCCACAAATTCACCAGTGCTGCCATGAGAGATGCAAAGGATGCAGAGTACCCTGCGTTGATCAGAAGTTGAGGAAGGAAGGCAAATTGCACGTAGGCGTTAAGTGATTGCAGCCCAAATCCAAGAACCAGAGCAATGGCTGTTCGCGAGCGGTAGATTGGTAATCTCGAGGTAGACGCCCGCTGAGGCTCTTCCTGATTTTGAGGTTCATTGTCTAGGGGCGATTCATGCGCTCCCCGCGCCGCTATACCGTCAGGCCCATCCTTGCCTGCACGCACTGCAATCCTGATCCACACCAGGCCTGCCAAGAAAGCAAAGACAACCCAAGCCGCCAGAGAATACTGCCAATAACTGCCGTCTCTGCCAGCTAGAGGAACAGCAAGAGCTGAGCCAAAGGCGCCGCCGATCAAAAGGAGCGTCCCGTAGGCAGTAACAAGCAGTGTCCCTCTCCCGGCCTCGTGGTACTTAATCCACGCGGGAACCAAGACATTAGCCAGCGCGGGCCCAACCAGAGCAACAACACTGAGGACGCAGAAGAAAGTGAAGTTGCCAGCCCAGGGACGAAGAAGCAAACCAAGCCCGCTGATGAATGTCCCAAGCGTAAGGATCAGGCTCATCCCCCAGCGCTTCGACATGGGGACAGCCATCAGGCCAACACCTGCAAAAACCAAACACGGAAGAGCAGAAAGAACTCCCAGCGCACCCGCACCAGCGTGATAGGCCTGCGAAATATGCCCAAGCAACGGTCCAATTGATGTTGCCCCTGAACGCATGGTCATACTCATGACGACGATACCGAGGAAGGCAAGAGACGTCGAGACTGCGGCTCTGGAAAACGATTTTCGCTGATCACTCATCATCGCTGTGTGTTCTTCATTTCATTTTCTCCAGCATTTACGGAATTTTCCCAAATTGTGACCATACATTGAACTTCATTTTCATAAGGAGATTAGACTTGCAATCACTAGTCTGACCGACTGATGACCGCGCTAGCGGCCACAACGTCAGAACACGGAAAGGATTCACGTGTCTACGCCTACAACGAGCACCCGCTCGTCACTGAAGGAATTGACCTTCCGCGGCATTATTATCGGCGGAATTATCACCCTATTGTTTACCGCGGCAAACGTTTACCTCGGATTGAAAGTCGGATTAACCTTCGCAACCTCGATCCCTGCAGCCGTCATCTCGATGGCAATTCTACGGTTTTTTGCCGATCACACCATCCAAGAAAACAATATTGTCCAAACGATTGCATCTGCTGCAGGAACTCTTTCCGCAGTGATCTTCATCCTCCCCGGCTTGGTTATTGTCGGCTGGTGGAGCGGTTTCCCCTACTGGACGACAATGGCCGTCTGCGCAGTCGGTGGCCTTCTAGGCGTGATGTACTCGATCCCGCTGCGCCGCGCGCTGGTGACCGGATCTGATCTCCCCTACCCCGAAGGCGTCGCAGGAGCCGAAATCCTCAAAGTCGGCGACGCACACGAGAAGTCAGACGATAACACTCTTGGTCTACACGCAATTATCTGGGGCGCGATTTGCTCCGCAGTAATGTCTCTGCTGTCCTACATGAAGGTCGCAGCCTCATCACTTTCCGCAACATTTAAGCTCGGCGCCGGCGCAACCTCGATCGGAACTTCCCTATCGCTCGCCTTGATCGGTGTTGGACACCTTGTTGGATTGACTGTTGGCATCGCGATGCTCATCGGCATGTTCGTCTCCTACTTCATCCTGATTCCTTACTTCAGCGCTGGCCAGCTTGACGGATCGGCATTGTCTGACGTCGTCGGTACAGTCTTTTCCAGCCAAGTGCGTTACATCGGTGCCGGCGTTATGGCTGTTGCCGCAATCTGGACCCTGGTCAAGATCATTTCCCCGATCGTCAAGGGAATCCGCGATGCAATGCGTTCCTCTCACACCCGTCACGAAGGCGGAGAGGTTCCCCAGACCGAACGTGACATCCCGATCACGGTTGTCGCACTGGTCATTGTTCTGTCAATGATCCCCGTGGGCGGTCTGCTCTGGCTCTTTACAAACGGGACGGAAATCGCACACAACACAGCGATGCTCATCGCTGTTTCGGTGATCTTCACCCTTCTTGCAGGCCTTCTGGTTGCAGCGGTCTGTGGCTACATGGCCGGCCTCATCGGTTCGTCCAATAGCCCCGTATCCGGAGTGGGCATTTTGGTCGTCGTCCTCACCGCGCTGGCAATTGTTGCCGTTCACGGTCACGGATCTTCCGCCGCAGAGACAACGGCCCTGATCGCCTACACGCTCTTTACCGCAGCGATTGTCTTCTGTATTGCGACGATCTCGAATGATAACCTGCAGGACCTCAAGACCGGTCAGCTGGTAAACGCCACTCCGTGGAAGCAGCAGGTGGCTCTGGTCATCGGTGTTGTTTTTGGCGCGCTTATCATTCCTCCGGTTCTGAACCTTATGCAGAACGCCTTCGGCTTCCAGGGAGCTCCCAACGCCGGAGCTGACGCGCTTGCTGCTCCTCAGGCCTCGTTGATTTCCTCCCTCGCGAAGGGCGTCATCGGTGGAACTCAGGATTGGAACCTTCTGGGTCTGGGCGCCATCATCGGTGTTGCTGTCATCATCATCGACGAGGTTTTGAACCTCACGACAAAGCGCCGTTTTGCTCTGCCGCCTTTGGCAGTGGGCATGGGCATGTATCTGCCCGCCTCGCTGACCATTCTGATCCCGCTCGGTGGCATCATCGGCTTCTTCTACGATCGTTGGTCTGGCACTCGCAAGGATCCCGAGCGCGCTCGCCGTATGGGTACGCTCTTGGCGACCGGCCTGATCGTCGGCGAGAGCCTCTTTGGCGTGATCTACGCAGGCATTGTTGGCGCCACAGGAAGCGAAGAACCGCTTGCCGTTGTGGGCGATTCCTTCGCAACGCCAGCGACCTTCATTGGTGCGATCTTCTTCATCGGAAGCGTTGCCCTCCTCTACCGCTGGATTCGTGGACTGGTTGCGCGCACGGATAGTGCGCCTTCCCTTCCCGAGGCCGGAGCTGAGGAAGCCATCGACGTGCACTAAGCATCGCTTAGCCTAGAGTTGGAGGGGAGCCGGATCGAATCCGGTTCCCCTCCCGCTCTATCCGAACACGCTACTGCCTGCGATGACTTCTTATCATCACCCGCGTTCCTCCCCCTCATATCCACCCTTTTCGAAGGAGCTTCGGGCACCCCCAGCATCGAATGGCACACTCTTTCTGGCAGCAGCGCACCATTCGTCCTCACAGACACTGAATGCACTCCCACATCAGCATTTTTCTCCTACGAAGCCACAACGCCCTCACGCGATTCTGAAGGTTCTGCCATCTGCCGTCTCCGCATTCACTTTGAGCTGGATCACCATGGATTGTTGATAAAGCGACACCGATGGAAGTGTCGAAGAACTCGAAAAATACGCGATGGAACGAGGGATTGGTTTATTCATCTGGAAACATAAGGGAGACTTCACTCGCCCCGATGGAACGTAGTTCTCACAGGAAGAAGTTGATCAGCTAATGTCCTCGCTGGTTTCACGAGGAATAGCGGGACTCAAGATTGATTTTATGCAATCTGATCGCCTCGAGACTCTTACGCTATACGACCGGATTGCTCGAAGCGCTCTCAAGCATCGGCTCGTGGTGAATTTCCACGGGAGCACCAAACCTGGGGGAGAAAACCGAACATATCCGAACATCGTGACCAGCGAAGCGGTGCTCGGAAGCGAACAATACAAGTACGGTCGCCCACCCACAGTCCGTTTTCACGAGAAAAGATCCCTATTTGACCTCAGGAAGGCGCCCCAGAGTTCCTCCTTCAATGAAGTCTCCGGGCACCAGGATCGAGGCGTTGCGCGCCTCGGAACCGGCTAGGCGTTCCTGCGCGAGCAACGCGGTCTGCCTCGCCAATTCACGCACCGGTTGCGCAACCGTCGTCAGGTTCAAAAGCGGTGAAGAATACGGACCGGTCGCGTCAAAGCCCGTCACCGACATCTGCTCCGGGCAAGCAATCCCTCGCGACGCCAAGTGTTCCAAAATTTTCACCGCAATCAGATCACTTCCCGTAATGACCGCAGTACACCCGGCATCAATCGCCCGGTCAATGCCGTCGAAAAGATCCTCACCGTAGTCGCTGTGAGACGTCACGATATGTGGCTGGACGCCGTCGACAACCAGCTGGGTAATGAAGGTTGCGGTACGGGCATGCAGGGTGGCCGCGAGGGGGTGGCTGGTGGCGGTGACAGCAACTTTCCGGTGTCCATAGGCCACAACTTTTTGCGCCAGCATCGCTTCATACGCGGGATCGATGCGCACGGAATCAAATTCAGGGCGGGTTTCCCCACAGCCGATAGTAATGAGCGGGACGAAGGAAGCCGCATACTGCATGGCCTCGTTCGATACTCGACCAGAAGCAACGATAACCACGCCCACCCCGTGTCCCACGAGGTTGTTAATGGCCTGCATCTGGCCTTCTTCGCTGTCACCTCCGGCGGTAATCAGCAGTTCTAACCCGAGTTCGTCGGTGTGCGCTTGGAGTTCTTCTGCAACTTTCCCATAGAAGCTGTGTCCAACGTTGCGCACCAAAAGGCCGACAGTGGTGGTGCTGGAACTGGCGATCCCAGCAGCACCGAGGTTTCGCACATATCCGAGGCGGGCGGCAGCTTGGCGCACAGCGACGCGCGCTTGGGAACTGACGGCGGGATGCCCAGAAAGTGCGCGGCTGGCAGTCGCCTGCGACACTCCCGCTGCTTGAGCCACATCAATGATGCTGGCTCGTTTCTTTCTGGGCATCCTCGAACATCCGTCTTTCAGTGAGTGGTGGGGTATTCCCCGACGTCAGCGCGGGGTTCCGACCGTCCAAGTATATAGCGGACGGAAGGAAAAAATACCGGCCTCTTGGTCTTGATCGACTTCGACAAGAGCAATCTGTGAGCACTCCATCGAATTGTCGGTTTTCAGAGCGTGAAGAGCATCAGCAAGCGCCCGATCCTCTTCGCTACTCGTCCCCGCAACCGCATAGGACAGGCTGAAATGGGGGCCAAACGGCGGATCCGTGAGCGCCTCCCCCAGCCCCGCGTCAACGATGCTGTCACGCACAGCGTCGATCAGCCTCGTAAATGAGGGGTTCTCTGGGGAAATCACTTCCACTGCCCGTTCCTGGACGGCCGGCGGAGCGAAGGTCAACGTGAAGGGGTCGATCTGCGCCATGCGACGATCCATCTGCGAGCGCAGTTTCTCCCATTGGGCGTCACTGATCTCGTCTCGATACAGATCGAGGCGTTGCACCGTCACGTGGATGCACTCCGGCGGTTGGATACCGATCTGTGGGAGCGCTGACAGGGGTTTTTCCGCCTCACGCACCAAGTCCCACAGGGGGGAATCCTCGGGGGGCGCGAGGTAGAAGTGGAGCGCACCATTTCCTCGGCGCCACCGCGTATCCTCACGATCAAAAAAGCGTCGCATGGTTCCGACCTTTATTTCTCCGAGGAATCCGCGGGAATCACCCACAGGGACTCGCGCGAGATCACACAGGTAACCTTCTCTCCGGCAGCATGAAGTTCATTCATGCCGTGAGAACGGCCTTCGAGGGTGCCCGCCGCGGTGTCCAGGACGTAGGTGTTGATCGAGCCGTCGAAGGCTGCGGAGCGCACTGTGGCTTCCAGAACCACGTCGCTGCCCTCCCCTGCCTGCTCGTTCCCGGGTGCATCCAGGCCGACCGCGGTGTTTTCTGCTCGGACGACCAACTCCACGTGATCGCCAACACCAAGTCCGGGGACTCCCGCGGTGTCCAGATCACCCAACGGGGTGGCCACCAGGTAGCGGTCGCCTCGTACCTCACTGACCGTGCCGGCCACGAAGGATGCAGTTCCCATGAAAGAGGCCACGAAGCGGTTCACCGGGCGATGGTAGATTTCACGCGGCTCCCCGACCTGCTCGATGGTGCCCGCGCTCATCACCACGATCATGTCGGACATGGTGAGAGCCTCGGACTGGTCGTGGGTCACGAAGATCGCGGTAAGTCCCAGACGCTGTTGGAGTGCACGGATTTCGCTGCGCATGCGCAGACGCAGGCGTGCATCCAGGTTCGAGAGGGGTTCGTCGAAGAGGATGATCTTCGGTTCCATGACGAGTGCTCGCGCCAGGGCAACGCGCTGCTGCTGGCCTCCGGACAGCTGATGCGGGTAGCGGTGAGCGTACTGTTCGATCCCCATGAGCGCCAGACCGTCAGCGATCCGCTGCTCACGTTCTGCGGCGGGGAGCTTCTGGTAGTTCAGACCGAATCCCACGTTGTCTTTCACTGTCAGGTGTGGGAAGAGCGCGTAGGACTGGAACACCATCGACATGGGGCGCTTTTCGGGCGGGACAGACACCAGGGACTGGCCGTCCAGGGTGATTTCGCCTTCCGTGACGTCCTCAAATCCGGCGATCATACGCAGGGTCGTGGTCTTCCCACAGCCGGACGGTCCCAGGAAGGTCACGAATTTTCCGGCCTCAATGTCGAGGTTGATGCTGTCAACAGCTCGGTGCTGCCCCTGCTTGGCATCGTAGATTTTGGTGACAGAGCGCAGCTGGAGTGCGCCTGCCTGCGTGTGGTGTTCAGTCGTCATTTCACTACCGTCCTGGTGGAGCGATTCAGTCGGTTAACAAGAAGGTTGGCGATCATCAAGATGATGAGCACGAGGCCGATGAGGAGGGTGCAGTAGGCGAAGGCGTGGCCGAAACGCCCGGCATCAACCTCGTCCAAGATCTGGGAGGTCATCACCTTGGTTTGAGGCGTCGTAATGAAGATGATCGCGGTGATCATGGTCATGGACTTGGTGATGCCGTAGGTGACGGCGGTGACGATGCCGGAACGCACCAGCGGAAGTGTCACTTTCACCAGGGTGGACACCTGGCTGGCTCCCAGGGATCGCGCGGCTTCTTCCACCTGCGGGTTGATCTGTTTGAGCGCGGAAATACAGGCCTGCTGGCCGGTGGGGATGGCGCGCGCAATGTAGACCAGGATAATGGCGATGGCGCCGCTTCCGACGGCCAAGCCACCTGCCAGAGTGGGCAGAATCTGTTTGCCGAACAGCCACGTGGGGTTGGAGTAGGCCAGGGCGAATCCCAGACCGAGGACGGTGCCGGGGATTGCTATACCGAGCATGCCCCAGAAATCCAAGATTTTACCGATCTTCGGGAACTTGCGGACGACCAACCACGCAATAATCAGCGCCATGACGGCTGCGATCGGAGCGGCGACCAGGGTCATCGACAGCGTTGTGACAATTGCGGAGGATCCCAGGCGCTGGACGTACCAGAAGTGTTCCATCGTGAAGGTGTTGTCAACGCCGAGAATCTTGACGAAGCTTCCCACGAAGAGCGTCATGTAGACGACGATGACGAAGACGATCCACCCGTAGACGGGGATGAGCATGGGGATCTTGACGCTGGACGCAGTGACCTCTTTGAGGGAGCCCACGGGCTTACCGGTCACGGTGATCACAGACTTACGGTTCGACCAGTATTTCTGAACGGCGAACACCGTGAGTGCGGGCAGGAGCAGCACCAGGGCAACTCCTGCGGCACTTGCGATGTCACCGCTTCCTGCGACGGCAAAGTAAATCTGACTGGCCAGCACTCGGAAGTCACCGCCCAGTACCAGGGGGTTCGCCAGGTCAGCGATGCCTTCAACGAAAAGCACAAGGAAGGAGGCCAGCATTGCGGGAACCACCATGGGGATGGTGACTTTCACCAGGGTACTTAGCGGCTTCGCTCCGAGGGTGGCGGATGCTTCGAACAGGGAGTTGTCGAAGTTTTCCATCATGCCGCGGATATTAAGGTAGGCCACGGGCGCGAAGGTCAGGGAGAGCACGATGACCAGACCCACCAGGCCGTAGATGTTGTTCTCGATGCCGAAGATTCCGTAGGTGATGATGCCGCGCTTACCGAACAGGGTGATGATGGCGGTGGCCGTCGCAAAGGGCGGGGAAATCGTGGGCAGGAGGGTCACCCAGTGCAGGAGCTTCTTCCCGGGGAAGGTGAGGAACACTTGGGCGAATGCGGTGACGAATCCGATGAAGGTTCCGACAATTCCGACGCACAGTCCCAGCACCAGGGTGTTCACCAGGGTGTCGACGTTGGCGCCGAAGGATCGGGTGATAGCTGCCAGCCCGCGTTCGGACACGCCGATACCGATGAGTTTGGCAGCGGGGATTCCCAGGAGGAGAATCAGTCCGATAACGGTCACCGTGGTGATGAGGGCGACGAGGATGTCGAGCTGCCGACCTTTACGCAGCTGTGGAATGCTCATAGCTTGTCTCCAATGAAAACGGCAGGAGAGACGCACACGGGGTGCGCGAGTTCCTCAGTGGGTTCTCGCGCACCCCGTGGTCTCACTTGGCGGAGCTTGCTCCGGCGATCTCGCTTTCGAAGATGCCGATGTAGTTGGCGCGAGAGTCAGCTGCCTTGCGTACATCCCAGTCCACGTGCTTCACGACGTCCTGCTTGGGGACGTTCGGACCGACCTTGGCGTCGGGCAGGGTGGGTGCTGCGAAGGAGGGGACATCCGCGTAGAGATCCTGAGCCTTGGTGGTCAGCAGCCAGTCCATGTAGGCCTTGGCGCCTTCGGGGTTGCGTGCACCCGCGAGGACGGAGACTGCGCCCACTTCGTAGCCGGTACCTTCCGAGGGGTAGGTGGTGACCAGGTCGGAATATCCGGCCTTGTTGGCCTTTTCGCAGTCGGAGTCGAGGGCGATGGCAACGGCTACCTCACCGCGTCCGGCCTGTTCGGTACCGGTTGCTGCGGACTTGGAGAACTGCATGATGTTGGGAACCAGTTCCTTGAAGTAGGAAACGGTCTTCTCCTGGTCGCCGTTGTTCAGGGTGGCGACAGTGTACATGGCCATGTAGCCAACGCCTGCGGTGGCAGGGTGCGGCATGGCAATGCGTCCCTTGAATTCGGGCTTGAGCAGGTCCTGCCAGGATGTGGGAGCCTGTGCGCCGATGCGTTCGAGTTCCTTCTTGTTGGAGCAGAACGCAATGGAGTCGGTGTAGAAGCCGGACCAGATGCCTTCGGCGTTGTTGTACTGCGAGGGCAGTGCGGAGGCGTTCTTCGAGACGTACTTTTCGACCTTGCCCTTGTCGTTGGCAACGAGGTGGTTTTCGGCCTGGCCGCCGGACCAGACGTCGAATTCACCAGGATTGGTTTCGAGGCGGGCGAGGACTTCGCCGGCACCCAGGCGAACGTAGGTGGCCTTCTGACCGGTTTCCTTGGTGTAGGCGGTGACGATCGCCTGGCAGAAATCTTCCTGCTGGGAGCAGGCAATGTTCAGGGTATCTGCCGAGGCGGAGCCTCCCTGGGTGCTCTGGCCTTCGGGGGCAGAGCAGGCGGCGAGAGAGAGTGCCAGGAGTACCGCGGGGAGAGCAGCGTAGCGTGCGCGCATCATTGAGCCTTCCGTTGCAATAAGTTGTCTATGCACAGTTTGGAGTTGTGGATACGTTTCCACACCGGAAACAGTAGAGCATTTGCGGCAATCTCGTCAACAAATAGGGACTTGTCCCCCAAAGCTTCACCAAATCGTAATCTGCATACGTTTTCATACGGGAAGCAGATTTTCTGATGCCCTTTTCGGAAGAACTCTGGATTCATTCAGGACGCGTATATTCACGAGCGTATTCACACGCACATTGCGGCAATAAAAGAAAACGCCACAATCACTGAGATCCTCAGGATTGTGGCGGAGATTGTGGAGCTAAGGGGATTCGAACCCCTGACCTCTTCCATGCCATGGAAGCGCGCTACCAACTGCGCCATAGCCCCGTAGGTTCCGGCGATCTCTCACTCGGACCTGTTAAGAATAGCGGACGATACCCGCCAAGGCAAAATTAAGAAGCTGTGCGAGGAAACACATCTGCGCTCCTCTATGCCCCAAAGACCTCCGGGCGAGCCCCGACATTGTGCGAAGCCAGACGCCAACGGGCGGCACCCGAGGCACCAGAACCGCCACCACCGGCTAGGACAAGTTCTGACCAGTGAACATTGTCAACGCCGCGAATACAATCAAAGTGACGCGGATCCAAGCCAATCGTGGACATCACGCCGCGAGCGATCGCAGCACCATGGGAAACGGCCACCAAAGTACCCCCTTCGGGAACCTCTGCCGCATGCTCAAGCACGGCCTCGCGAACGCGATCACCCACTACTCCTCCGGGTTCAACACCAGCTCCAGCGCTTTCGCCCGTCTGACGCCACTCAAGCAGCCACTCGGGGTATTGCTCAGCAATTTGGTCGAAATCTAGGCCTTCAAAAACGCCGTAGGAACGCTCGAGAAGGCGCTTATCGACCGCAATTTCCCCCACTTCAACACCTAGGGTCTTCAGCTCCTCAGCCAATGCCTGAGCGGTATTAAAGGCGCGCTCCAAAGGTGAGGAGACAAGGCGAACAGCCGTTGCTGAAACATAATCGGCGTTCAGACCACCAATTCGACCTCCGCCAGCTAGCCGGCGAGCCAGAACCTTACCACCCTCGACGGCTTGCTCACGGCCAACCGAGTTCAATGGAATATCAATAATCCCCTGGAAACGATGCTGGACGTTGTAGTCGGTCTGTCCGTGACGAAGAAAAACAATCCGCCGCGCTCCAGCGATCTGGGAATACCCAGCCACGGCCTCGGCAGAAACAGAAGAAGTATCGATGCTCATTCGCCCATCTCCTCAATAACCTGCGAAGGAGTCATGACGCGACGCACACCTGCACCGGGCGCCACATCAGGAAGTTCAAGGCGAGTAATTGTCTGATCTGACCACAAACGCTCAAGAGCGTAAAACTCACGGTCTTCCTGGCTCATCACGTGAATAACAACATCGCCGTAATCGGCCAGCACCCAGGTACCTTCACTGCGGCCCTCGATGCGCTGAGGAACGATATGGTAATCGCGCCCGATCTCATCCATGATTTCTTCAGCGATTGCGCGCACCTGACGCGACGAAGGGGCAGAAACGAGAAGGAAAGACTCCGCGATCCCCAGACGCTGCGAAACGTCAATCAACACTGGATCTTGCGCGAGTTTATTGGCCGCACCACGCAGGGCACTGCTAATCAGGTCTTTGCTTTGAACGTCCACATTTTTCCTTTCGCCGTTTTCAGTCTGCCATTTTCTGGGCCTTGCGGCTACCGAGGGACACAATGGTCCAGCAACTGAACTACTGCACGAGGGCTACTGATACAGCCTGTATTTGTTGATGTATTGGACAACCCCATCGGGCACCAAATACCACACTGGCTTTCCGCGTTCGACACGCTTGCGACAATCGGTTGAAGAAATTGCCATTGCGGGCACCTCCAGTAGGGACACCGACGAAGCCGGAAGTTTCTTCGCGTCAAGCACGTGTCCCGGACGCGTCACCCCAATGAAGTGCGCAATTTCGAAGAGAAGATCAGCGTCTTTCCACTGGACGATCTGTGTGAGCGCATCCGCACCGGTGATGAAGTAGAAGTCAGCATCTGGGTAGATCTTTCGCAGATCGTGAAGAGTATCGATCGTGTAGGTTGTTCCGCCTCGGTCAATATCGACTCGCGAAACTGAAAATCGAGGGTTCGAGGCCGTCGCAATCACCGTCATCAAATACCGATGTTCCGCAGGAGTCACCTTGCGGCCCGCTTTGAAGGGCTGCATAGCCGTGGGGACGAAAATCACCTGATCGAGCTGGAAGACGTCCATGACTTCAGATGCCGCCACCAAGTGACCGTGGTGGATCGGATCGAAAGTTCCACCCATAATTCCGATCGAGCGACGTAGTTTTCCCGAGGCCGAGTCCAAAGTTGGCATGCTTCCCCTCCCTACTTTCGAACTGCTCCGTCACCTTCAATAACCCACTGGCTGGTTGTCAACTCAGCCAACCCCATGGGGCCGCGGGCATGCAATTTCTGCGTGGAAATACCGATTTCCGCACCCAATCCAAGTTGTCCACCATCAGTGAAGCGCGTCGAAGCGTTAACGGCAATAGCTGCGCTATCAATATTTGAGCGGAAATAGTTCGCAGCACTGATTGATGCCGTACAAATCGCTTCGGTGTGTCCTGAGGAATAGCGACGAATATGTTCAACCGCTTCCTCAATAGAGTCAACGACCTTCACTGCCAAATCCATTGACAGATATTCGGTACGCCAATCAGCTTCTGTCGCCTCGCTGATCAAGCTCTGATCAACGCTGCCCACATGTGCGGCGCATTCGCGCACAGCAGCATCGGCATGAATGCGTACTCCAAGGCGAGTAAGCTCTGCCAAAGCTTGAGGGAGGAAGCTGAGAACCATATTGCGGTGGACAAGAAGGGTTTCAGCGGCATTACAGACACCAACCCTTTGAGTTTTCGCATTGATAATGATTCGAACCGCCGCATCGACGTTTGCTCCCGAATCAACATAGACATGGCAGTTTCCCGTTCCCGTCTCGATAACAGGAACGGTTGATTCTTCCACGACTGCACGGATCAGGCCTTCACCTCCACGCGGAATCAACACATCAATGCCGCCGCGTGCACGCATCATGGCACGTGCCCCGTCCCTACCCCAGGGGTCAACTGTTTGGACAAGATCAGCTGAAAAACCAAGGGAATCAATGGCCTCACGAATAACCGCAACAAGAGTCTCGTTGGTATCCTGCGCTGCACTTCCGCCACGAAGGATCACTGCGTTGCCAGCCTTCAAACACAGGATCGAGGCGTCGACAGTGACATTCGGACGCGCCTCATAAATCATCCCAATGACGCCCATGGGAACTCGAAGCTGAGTAACACGAAGACCATCGTCGGTACGACCGCCACGGATCACGGTACCGACAGGGTCCTCAAGAGCAATGACGTCAAGTACAGCGCTAGAAATCGCGCGAATACGGGATTCATCAAGACGGAGGCGGTCAACCAGACCAGAAGCCATACCGCGTTTTTCGGCGCGCTGGCAATCCTGCGCATTCGCATGAAGGATCTGCTCACAGTGGTCGACAAGTGCGCGAGAAATCGCCAGAAGAATACCGTTTCGTTGCGCGGTAGTCGACGTTGCCAGCGCTCGCTGTGCCCGCTTCGCACGGTCAGTCAACTCAAAAATATCCAGATCATTACTCATGTTCTACTCCCGAACCAGAAGTGCAAGATCATCGCGGTGAACTGCTGGGCGCATGTGCTTATTTGTTTCAGAGTCCTCGTATGAGTCAATAATGCGCGCCAGCGTATCTGAGTCATAGCGCGAAATTCCGCGCGCAATCAGCCCATTATCGTCTGCAATGTCAACGACATCGCCCGCTGAAAAAACACCCAGAACCTCTTTAATACCCGCGGGAAGAAGAGATTTTTTGCCATGGGTGATCGCCCTGCGCGCACCAGCATCAATGAGCAATTGGCCATTCGAGGTGGCAACATGAGCAATCCAAAGCGTGCGAGAAGCTGGGCGATGACGTGTGGGTTCAAACCATGTACCAACTGCTTCACCGTTCAGAGCTTCACTCAAACGATCGGCACTGGTCAAAACAACCCCGATACCGGCATGTTGCGCCATGCTCGCAGCATGTAACTTCGTTGCCATGCCTCCAGTGCCCACCGACGAGCCCGCTCCCCTGACGTCAACGTTGCTGAGTTCATCGGTCGCGTTGACTTCGGAAATTAAACGAGCATCGGGCTGCGAAGGAGGAGCCGTGTAGAGCCCATCGACGTCGGTGAGCAGAATCAAAATATCCGCGCCCACCATTTGTGCGACGTAAGAGGCCAGTCGGTCATTATCACCGAAACGTACTTCACGGGTAGTGACTGCATCATTTTCATTAATGATCGGCACAACACCGTAGGCAAGAAGTTTATCCAGCGCAGACATCGCGTTCGTGTAGTGTTCACGCTGCATCACATCCGCAGCGGTCAGCAGGACCTGTGCAACGTGTAGATGGTGAGCCTGGAAAGCTGAGGACCAGCGAGCCATCAGGTATCCCTGCCCCATCGCCGCAGCGGCCTGCACACTTGCGAGGTCCTTTGGGCGCGAGCTCAGTCCAAGAGGCTCCAAACCGGCAGCAACAGCACCCGAAGAGACAATGAGGATCTCGCATCCTCGCCTTGCCTTCGCTGAAATCAGTCTGGCAACTGAATCGATTCGATTCAGATCCAACCCGCCGTCCTCACGCGTGAGCGATGAGGAGCCGATTTTCACAACGATGCGACGCGCCTGTTGCACCGCACTACCCCTTGGGGACATTTAGCGTTCATCCTCCGGATCGGTCCAGACACCACTGGACCTTTCGGTCCACAGTTCTTCACGAGCCGCTGACTTGGCGTCCATCATGTCGCGATAGCGTTCGCGACGTTCACTTGTTGTACGGCGTTCATTTCGGTCCAGACGCAGGTCAGTTCCACGCTGTCCAAGCAGCTCAGGACCGGTCGTCAAGGTAGGCTCCCAATCGAAAATGACGCCGTCGTGAAGAGTTCCAATAACGACGGTATCGCCAGCGTGAGCTCCCGCCTTCATCAGTTCTTCTTCCACCCCGGCACCGGCAAGGCGATCGGCAAGGTAACCCACGGCCTCGTCGTTCGAGAAGTCAGTCTGGAGCACCCAGCGCTCGGGTTTGCGCCCACGCACCTGGTAAACGGTCTCCCCCGCGTGTTCGACGACGCGGACAGTAATCTCGTCCTTGCTTCCCACCGGACGAGGCCGCAGAACAGCGCGCGCCGCTTCGAGAGCGGGAAGGTGAGCCCGGTGTTCCTCGACAAGACGCGCAAGCGCAAATGAGAATTCCTTCAGGCCTTCGTGGCTTACTGCTGAGACCACAAAAATTGGCCAACCGAAGACCTCAAGCTCAGGCTTGGTAATCTCCGCCAAGTCCTTGCCATCAGGGATATCGATCTTGTTCAGTGCAATCACACGAGGACGCTGCATCAGGGGAACATAGCCCTCAATCTCTCCCAGATCGCCCTCGTATGCAGCTAGTTCTGCTTCAATTGTTCGCAGATCGGAAACCGGATCTCGATCAACCTCAAAAGTTGCAGTATCCAAGACATGCACAATAACTGCGCAACGCTCAATATGGCGCAGAAAGTCTAGACCAAGTCCCTTACCAGCAGAAGCACCGGGAATAAGTCCGGGAACATCGGCAACAGTGAAACGGGCTTCTCCAGCTTGGACAACACCCAAGTTAGGAACGAGGGTTGTGAAGGGGTAGTCGGCAATCTTTGGACGAGCTGCAGACATCGCAGCAATTAACGAAGATTTTCCAGCTGAGGGGTAACCAACAAGCGCAACATCTGCAACGGACTTCAACTCCAGAACGACATTGTGTTCTTCGCCGGGTTCCCCCAGGAGAGCGAAACCGGGAGCCTTACGCTTCTTCGAGGCAAGGGCAGCATTTCCCAGACCACCGCGGCCACCTTCGGCTACGACAAATTGAGCCCCAACCCCCGTAAGGTCAGCAAGAAGCTCACCGCGAGTCGACTTCACAACGGTGCCATCCGGGACCGGAAGAATCGTATCCGCGCCGTTCTTTCCCTGACGGAAGTCGCCCATGCCCTGGGTTCCATTTTCCGCGCGCTGGTGTGGGTTCCGGTGGTAGGTGAGCAGAGTCGTGACCTGGGGATCGACTTCAAGGATGACCGAGCCGCCATTGCCACCGTTTCCACCGTCGGGTCCTCCCAGAGGCTTAAACTTTTCGCGTTTCACCGAGGCAACGCCATGGCCGCCGTTGCCTCCCTGGGCGAAAATCGTAACTCGATCGACAAAGCTTGCCACTGTGGTCTCCAGTCTTGGCCAGTGCGCGCCAGCGCGAATCAGGATAGTGAAAAGGGGCATCCGGCCTTGTGCCGGACGCCCCCAATCAGCGGTCGGTCTCAGGCAGAGACCGGCTCAACGATGTTGACAACCCTACGGTCACGACGGGTTGCGAACTCAACCGCACCCGCGCGCAGCGCGAAGAGGGTGTCGTCCTTGCCACGACCAACGCCCTCACCGGGGTGGAAGTGGGTGCCGCGCTGACGAACGATAATTTCGCCGGCGTTTACCAGCTGGCCGCCGTAGCGCTTGACGCCCAGTCGCTGGGCGTTCGAGTCGCGGCCGTTGCGGGAGGAGCCAAGGCCCTTCTTATGTGCCATCTCGACGTCTACTTTCTATATCGAACGGTTCAGGCGATCTCAGTGATCTTGACAACCGAGAGCTTCTGGCGATGGCCCTGACGCTTACGGTAACCGGTCTTGTTCTTGTACTTAATAATGGAGATCTTCGGGCCCTTAGCAGAGTCAACGACCTCTGCCTTGACCGTGACCTTCTCCAGTGCGCTGGGCTCGACGGTGATTGCATCGCCATCGACCAGCATCAAAGGCTGGAGTTCGATGCTGGCACCAATTTCTTCTGCCAGCTTGTCGACGACGACGACGTCACCGACGGACACCTTTTCCTGCCGGCCGCCGGCCTTGACGATCGCGTAGACCACGTTGAAGCTCATCTCTTCTCGAAACTTGGACGGGCTAGGCTTCCACGTTCGAACAACGTTCCTCATCAAGAAACACTAAGCCCGTTGGCGCTCGTTGCGCCGACGATCAAATTTAGCTGAAAACCCCGCCCGAAGCAAACCGCTAGAGGGATTTTCTTCGTTTTTTGGGTGTGTGCTTGGGCACTGTCACCCTTCAACCGGGGGCGCAGCGGGTTCACTCACGGCAACCCTGCGCCGACGAGAGCGCTTTACAGGAGTTGTTTCTTCGCTCCGCGAAGGAACGTTGATCACAATCTCTTGCGTCGTGTGGGTTGCAGCAACAGGTACCGCCGGCTCCGGAAGATCAATATGGACCCGAGTAGGTTCACTCGCCTCGCTCACCGCGCGACGTCGACGCGAACGCACGGGGCGCGACGGCTTAGTAGTTTTCTCAGGCGCCGAGGCTTCGTCACGAAGCGCTGCAGATTGCAGCCGGGTTTGTACGGGTGCAGCTGCAGGGGTGTCCTGAGACTCGGGAGCAGCTTCTCCCCCGCTGACGGCGGGGCCATCTTCTTGGGGACGCGTTACCCTACGTGAACGACGCGGGCGCTTCACCTCTGCCGAGGCCTCGCGCGCGGCCTTTCGCTTCGGCGACGCATCCTGCTGCTGTGCCGATTCGGACTTTTCATCCGAAACTTGCACTTCATCGTCTTGGTGAGCGGACTGAGCTGATTCCTCACGACTGCTTGCAGCTGCGATTGCAGTCATCGCCTCGCGAGCTCGCTCGTGCTCAGGGCTGTCCTCAACACGCGTACGATTTTGAGACTTCTTCTGGCGCTTCGGGGCTTCCTCAGCCGCGCCCTGAATCTCTACCGGGTGGTGATGGACAATGAATCCGCGGCCCTCACATGCCTCACAGGTGGTAGAGAAGGCCTCAACCAGCCCCTCACCCACACGCTTACGGGTCATCTGAACCAGACCCAGTGACGTGATTTCAGTGACTTGATGGCGCGTACGATCTCGACCCAAGCACTCAACAAGGCGACGAAGAACAAGATCGCGGTTCGATTCCAAAACCATATCGACGAAGTCAATAATGACAATTCCACCGATATCGCGCAGACGAAGCTGGCGGACGATCTCTTCGGCGGCCTCGAGATTATTTCGGGTGACCGTCTCTTCCAAAGTTCCGCCCGCACCGATGAATTTACCGGTGTTCACGTCGATAACGGTCATGGCTTCGGTGCGATCAATGATGAGCGTGCCGCCACTGGGCAACCAGACCTTGCGATCCATTCCCTTGGCAAGCTGCTCATCCACGCGGTAGGCGTGGAAAACATCTTCCGTTCCGACCCACTTGGTCACGCGATCCGAAAGCTCGGGAGAGAGCTCATCAACGTAAGCCTTGACCGTTTCATAGGTTTCGTTACCTTCAATGATGAGCTCTGCAAAGTCTTCATTGAAGATGTCGCGGACAACGCGAACCGCAAGCTCAGGCTCACCACGCAACAACACCGGGGCATTCTTCGTCGTGGAAAGCTTGGACTCAATATCGTCCCACTGCTTACTCAAACGACGAACATCATCGCGAATTTGCTCTTCAGTTGCCCCTTCAGCTGCGGTACGCACAATGACGCCGGCAGAATCTGGGACAACCTGCTTGAGGATCTTCTTCAAACGGATGCGCTCACGCTCAGGAAGCTTTCGCGAAATGCCCATCATGGAGCCACCGGGGATCAGAACAAGGTAGCGTCCAGCCAAAGTGATCTGACTGGTCAGACGCGCGCCCTTGTGGCCGATCGGGTCCTTCGTGACCTGGACCAGGACCGGGTCGCCGGACTTCAGGGCAGATTCGATGCGGCGAGGCTTTCCTTCAAGTCCAACCGCGTCCCAATTCACTTCACCGGCATAAAGAACAGCATTGCGTCCCTTGCCGATATCAACGAAGGCAGCCTCCATCGACGGCAGAACATTTTGAACGCGCCCCATATAGATATTGCCGACTGCTGTCTTCTGAGTACGGCGCGCAACATAGTGCTCGACCAGAAGATCATCTTCGATAATTGCGATCTGATCCAGACCGTCCTGGCCGCGAATCACCATCTTACGGTTCACAGACTCACGTCGAGCCAGGAATTCAGACTCGGTGATGCGGTGGTGACGACGTCCCTCGCGGCGCCCTTCCTTGCGGCGCTGCTTCTTGGCCTCGAGGCGGGTTGAACCTTTGAGCGCCTGAACTTCGTCAGTTCCCTCTTGAGCTTCAGAGGCGCGAACGCGACGACGGCGACGACGGCGAGTCGTCTCTTCACCGCTTTCAGAGTTATCCGTACTGTCAGCAGGCTCACTAGCAGGCGCTGCCTGCTCCTTCTCGGCGACCTCGGGCGTTTCTTCGTCCTGATCCTTACGCCGAGAGCGACGACGCTTTGGCTGCGCGGCTTCGGAGGAGACATCCTCGTCTGAAGCCTTCTTTCGCGAACGCGCGCGCTTCTTCGGCGTTGTTTCTTCGGTCGCCTCCTCTGCCTTTACTTCGCGGGTACGCGAGCGACGACGGGGCTTTTCTTCCGTCTCACTCTGCGAGGTATTTGCGGGGGCAGAAAAAGTCGGTTCCTGGAATGTCGGAGCCTGGAAAAGCAGAGTTGCTGCTGGAGTTTCAGGCATGGCCTCTTCTTTCACAATGTCAGTATGTTGACCGAGCTCGCACTGCTGGGTCTGTATTACACGCAATGAAGCGGAAGTCTTGTCGAAGTTGCAGCTGGCAACCGCAGGCGTTCATCTGTTACAAACAGGCCGCCCTGCGATGGACGGAGAGTGCGCTCCACCCATTTCGTATTCCCCATTCTCTCATAGGGATTGCAGGCATGCCCGGGTACTTCCACGGCGGTTCTTCCAATGTTCACCGCGTCACCATAGAATCACTTTAAATAAAACGACACAGCTGCGGTTTTATTCAGAAAAGCAGCATTAAACACAGTGGGGAACTATATTTGTTGACACAACGTCGTCAAAGTTTTGCCACAGCTGTGACGAACTTATGACACACCCTGAACACAATTCCCTGAGACAGGACTATGACCATGACCTTTGCTCCAGCAGCACTTGATGCGCTGACACTGGGACGATGGCAATTCGGTATCCTGACCGTTTACCACTTCGTCTTGGTTCCTCTCACCATCGGTCTGTCACTCCTGGTCGCAATTATGCAGACCGTGTGGCACAAGACCGGTAAAGAGGAATGGCTCCAGGCAACTCGATTCTTCGGCAAGTTGCTCTTGATCAACTTCGCCCTTGGCGTTGCTACCGGTATCGTGCAGGAATTCCAATTCGGCATGAACTGGTCGGAGTACTCACGTTACGTCGGCGATATCTTTGGCGCTCCGCTCGCAGTCGAGGCCCTTCTGGCCTTCTTCCTCGAATCAACCTTCCTGGGTCTGTGGATCTTTGGATGGGGCCGCCTTTCCAAGGGATGGCACCTTGCCTGTATCTGGCTCGTTTCCTTTGGCACGATGTTCTCGGCACTGTGGATCTTGGGCGCGAACTCTTGGATGCAGCACCCCGTCGGCGCACGCTTCAACCCCGAAACGGGCCGTGCAGAGCTCGACGGAGTAGCCGGCTTCCTCAAGGTCGTCGCCAACCCGGTCCTCGTGTGGGAGTACTCCCACGTCATCACCTCTGCTTGGCTTGTTGCCGGCACCTTCGTTGCAGGCATCGCATTCTGGTGGATGACCCGCGCCAAGCGCCTCGGTGGTGAAGAGGGAGCAAAGGAAGCCTCATCTATGTGGCGTCCTATCGCACGCTTCGGCCTGCTGGTGATCCTCATCGGCGGCCTCGGAACCGCAGCAAGCGGCCACTTCCAGGGCCAAGAACTGGTCAAGATCCAGCCCATGAAGATGGCAGCTGCAGAAGGCGTCTGTGTCGATACTCAAGGCGCAGCATTTACCGTTGCTCAATTTGGCGACTGCCCCTTGGGTGATGACGGCAAGCAGCCGACCAAGTTCATTCAGGTTCCCGGCGTCGCTGCTTTCATGTCTCACAACTCCTTCTCTGCAGACGTTAAGGGTGTTGCAGATGAGCAGCAGCGCATGGTTGAGCTCCTCAACTCCAATGAGGATTTTGTCAAGACCTACGGCGACGCGAAGCAATACGATTTCCGTCCCCCGCAGATGGTGACCTTCTGGACATTCCGCCTGATGATCGGCACTGCAGCATTCTCCGCAGCACTCGCGCTGTGGGGTCTGTGGGCAACCCGTAAGGGACAGACTTCCGCATCGAAGGCCCTGGGGATCTTCGCACTCGTTTCAATCCCCATGCCCTTCCTCGGTGCTTCTTTCGGCTGGATCTTCACCGAAATGGGCCGTCAACCCTGGGTTGTTGTTCCCAACCTCGCAGGCCTTGAAAGCGGCGATCCCGTCGGATCGGTCATGATGATGACATCTGCCGGTATCTCCAGCGCTGTTCCCGCCTGGCAGGTCCTGGTGTCGATGAGCGTCTTCTCCATCCTCTACGCAATCCTCGGTGTCGTGTGGTTCATCCTCATGAAGCGCTACGCCGTCGAGGGACTCCACCCCCGCCCCAAGGACGCTACCGATAAGGAAGCAGTCTCTGGCGCACTCTCATTCGGCTACTGAGGAAAGGAAAAACCATGACTTTGAGTATTTTGTGGTTCATCCTCATCGCTGTCTTGTGGACCATGTACCTGGTCCTCGAGGGCTTCGACTACGGAGTGGGAATGCTCCAGGGCTTCCTCGCACGCGATGATCGCGAGCGCACCCAAGCGCTACGCACAATCGGCCCCCACTGGGACGGTAACGAGGTCTGGCTGCTCACCGCAGGTGGCGCGACCTTCGCAGCATTCCCCGAATGGTACGCAACCATGTTCTCGGGAATGTACCTGGCACTCTTCCTCATTCTGCTGGCGCTCATCGTTCGCGTTTGTGCAGTTGAATGGCGCTCGAAGCTCAAGTCTGAGCAGTGGCGCAGTGTCTGGGATCGCGTTCACGCCGTCTCCGCTCTGCTTGTTCCCCTTCTCTTCGGTGTGGCATTCGCCAACCTGGTTCAGGGAATGAAGATTGAGGTCGTCACTCACGGAACGAACGCGGTCGTTGCACCTGCGGACGTCCCCTCCTCCCTCAATACAGCTGTTCACCAGCTGACCGGTGGTTTCTTCTCACTGCTCACTCCCTACACCCTCTTGGGTGGTCTTGTCCTGGTTGCCCTGTGCCTTGCTCACGGCGCTCAGTTCTTGGCCCTCAAGACCGAAGGTGACCTGCAGGAGCGCGCGAATGGTTTCGCAGCTCCCGCGACAGTGGTTGCCACTGCTCTGGCTGCGGTGTGGGTAATCTGGGGACAGTTCGCCTACTCAACGAACGTCTTGGCATGGATCCCGCTGCTCATCGCAGCGCTGTGCCTCATCGCCTCGACTGTCTTCTCGCAGGCTGTCTTGCGTAACGAAGGTCTGTCCTTCCTCTTCTCTTGCCTCGCAATGGCCGGAGCAGTTGCATGGATCTTCGCAGCAATGGCACCCAACGTCATGAAGTCGAGCATCGATCCCGCTTATTCGCTGACCATCGCACAGGCCTCGTCGACGACGGGAACTCTGACCGTGATGTCGATCGTTGCTCTCTGCTTGGTCCCCGTGGTTCTTGTCTACACCGCGTGGTCCTACTGGAAGTTCCGTTCTCGCGTTTCTTCCTCGGATGTTTCAACGAATACCGGTTTGATCTTGAACAAGATCCGACTGGATCAGAACTTCCTCGCGGGCTGATCGTCCGCAGTACTGGTGGCCTCGGGAAACCGGGGCCACCAGTTTTTTCACCGAGCAGGACCTTCTCCGAGGACAGAAAATAGAAGAATGCGCCCACTGGACCCCCGTCTTCTCAAGTACGCTTCGAGCGCGCGTCGTCATATCATCCTCATTTCACTCTTGGGGATTGTGACGGCAGTCTTGGTGATTGCACAGACCCTTGCTCTTTCTGCTGCCCTCTCCCCCGCTGTCACATCCGGTGCATCACTTGCTCAGGTACGCACGCCGCTTCTTCTCTTGGTCGCTATCGTTATCGTGCGCGCAGCAGTCATCGGAGTTCGCGAGGCCTTGGGACACCGAGCAGCAGACCGGACAATCCGCGAGTTGCGTGGACGCGTCCTGACACACATCTCAAACCTGGGGCCACGCTGGCGCGCCACTCACGGTTCTGAGGCCTCGACCCTCCTTTCCCGAGGCCTGACAGACCTCTCCCCATACTTCGTCGACTACCTTCCCCAGTTGGTCCTCACAGCAACTGTGACTCCCCTGGCCCTGGCGACAATCCTTTTCCTCGATTTCTGGTCAGCCTTCATTGCCGCAATCGTTGTTCCCCTAATCCCAATTTTTATGGCCTTAATTGGGCGTTTCACCCAGAGCGCTTCCGCAGAAAAACTGGAAACAATGCAGAGCCTGGGCGCGCAAATGCTGGATTTGATTGCAGGACTGCCGACCCTTCGCGCTTTGGGCCGTGAAAGTGCTCCTCGAGCGCATTTAGAATCTCTCTCGCGATCCAATACGCGCGCAACAATGTCGACACTGCGCATTGCCTTTCTCTCTGGTGCTGTATTGGAGTTTCTCTCCACGCTCTGCGTTGCCTTGGTGGCCGTCGAAGTCGGCTTCCGAATGGTTTTCGGTCATGTTTCTTTATTCACCGGTCTAGCCGTCATCATGCTTGCACCGGAAGTTTTCGAACCTCTACGTCAGGTCGGAGCTCAGTTCCATGCCTCCGCAAATGGTGTCGCCGCAGCAGAACGAGCCTTCGAGATTTTAGAAACCCCGATTCCTTCAATGGGTGAAGACTCCGAAGACGAAGGCTTTCAGGATGATGACGGTATCGATTGGTCTTCAGCTGCCTTCTCATTGCGCAATCTTTCGATTGAGGCACGCGGCACTTGGGCGCCTGCAGAGTTGAACGCGGATATCCTGCCAGGAACGCTGAGCGTCCTTGCGGGCCCCTCAGGCTCGGGAAAGACCAGCACAATTTACGCACTGATGCGACTGCTTCCGATTCAGAGCGGCCATCTCATGGTCTGCACCCGCGAAGGAGAAGAAATTCCCCTTCAGGACATTCCCAAAGAAACACTGTGGGAAGCCATAACCTGGGTACCACAGCACCCTTCTTTGCTTCCCGGAAGCCTACGCGAGCAGCTTCCACCTGCAACAGATGAAGAACTCGAGGCTGCCGCAGCACTTTGCGGATTCAGCGAAGTTCTGGACACGCTTCCCAAGCGTTGGGATACGCAAATTGGCCAAGATGGGGCCGGTCTTTCCGTTGGCCAACGACAACGTTTTGCCCTAACCCGTGCTTTGCTAGCACGCACTCCCATTGTCATCTTGGATGAACCGACGGCCCACTTGGACGCTGTGAGTGAAGAGATCGTTTTGAAGGCAATGGAGGCTCTGCGCAAGAAAGGTCGAACGGTCATCGCGATTGCGCATCGCCAGGCTCTTATCGATGCAGCAGACCAAGTGATCAAGGTTCATTCACGGGTTAAGGATCAGGCCGAATTGGCAGAAGTTGGAGGAGAGCAATGAAAATGCGAATTCTCACTTCTGAGGAAGCATCCTCCTTGCGATGGGCGTTGTCACTACTCCGAGTTGATAAGTGGCGTTTTATCAGTGCACTCCTTCTGGCAAGCCTAGGAATTGGTTCATCGATCGCTTTGGGTGCAACATCTGCTTGGCTCATCGCGCGAGCGTCACAGATGCCTCCTGTCTTAGTACTTTCTGTCGCTGCAACATCGGTACGTCTTTTTGGCGTCTCGCGTGCCCTTTTGCGTTATGTTCAACGCCTGATTTCCCACCGCGTTGCGCTCGAGGGCATGGACCATCTACGACTGAGCCTTTACGACGCCTTAGCATCTTCAGATCTCGGCAGAGTGATCTCACTTCGCCGCGGTGATCTGCTGGCACGTATGGGATCCGATGTCGACGAGGTCGGCGATTTTATTGTGAAGTCTGTCCTTCCTGCAGGTGTCGCAGCGATTGTAGGGTGCGCGACCGTCGGCGCTCTGGCACTTCTTTCTCCCGGCGCTGCAGTGATCTTGGCGCTTTGCTTAATCCTTTCTGGGATCGTTGCCCCCGTTATCACCGCTCGAGCGCAACGCGCAGCTCAAGTCGAAGGAATCCAGGCACGTGCTGCCCTGAGCAGCTCGCTGGTCACCTTGATCGATGGCTACGATGAGCTGGCAATTAACGGACTCATTGACCGTGCGCGCGGCGAATTCGAACGCAGCGAGGACGACATTGAGTCATCTCGGCGAGGGGCCGCCCGCGCCTCTGCTTGGGCTCAATTCATCGATCGCGCATCTATGGGACTAGCAGTTGTCGGGGCGCTCCTCGTTGGAGTTCCATCCGTTCAGGCTCAGATCCTCAGCGCCGTCGCTCTCGCGGTCATTACCCTCACTCCCCTGTCTTCTTTCGAGGCCTCGGCTCAGATGAACTCCGCGATGGCGCAACTCGTCCGTAGCGCTCAAGCAGCACTGCGGATCCGCGAACTTATCGGCTCGGAGGCACCGACCACCACGGCCTCGAAGATCGCGCAGACTCCGCTTCCCGAAGATGCGACGCACCACCCCAATCTTCAAGCGAGTGACCTAGCGATCGGATGGCCCGATGGCCCTCTCTTAGTTGAAAACCTCAATCTTGATGTAGTCCCCGGTCGCTGCATCGCAATTGTTGGCCCTTCGGGAATTGGAAAAACAACACTCCTGAATACTCTGGCTGGATTGATCCCCGCACGCGGTGGGCAGCTCACTCTCAACGGAGTTCCTCTTCGGGACATTCCCCACGAAGAAAGTGCGAGCGTCATTCAGGTAACCGCTGAAGATGCCCATATCTTCGCAACCAGCATCTACGAAAATCTTCGCGTCGCACGCGCTGATCTTTCGAAGGAAGAGGCTCAGGAATTTCTCAACACCGTTGGCCTCAAGGACTGGTGTGCTTCTCTTCCTCAGGGAATCGATACCGTAATTGGGGCTGGGGCAACGGGAGTATCCGGTGGTGAGCGTCGCAGACTTCTTGCCGCCCGAGCACTCGCCTCACATGCACCCATCATGCTTTTGGATGAAGCCAGTGAGCACCTAGATCCGCACAGCGCAGATGCGCTGATGCGAACCATCCGGGCACACGCAGTCGACAAGGGCTTGGTGCTCGTCACGCACCGTTTGAGCGCTCTTGATATAGCAGATGAGATTATCCTGATGGGGTATCCTCACGATGATCCTCGCCTGCGTCCTGCACGCATCGTTGAACGAGGAACACGTGATGAGCTCATCGCAAGGAGCGAAGCTTTCCGTTGGGCACTCAAGCAGGAGGAAGAATGAGCCCCGAAAGGACCGATTCACGACTTCTTGAAGCTGCTCTTGATGTCACCTCAAGCCTAGATCTTCAACGAGTCCTTGAGAATTTCGTCGAGCGTGCATGTGCATTAACCGGTGCACGCTATGCAGGACTATCGGTTCTTGATACCTGGGGCGATACGACGATGTTCGTGGAATACGGCGATGCTCCGGCCGGTGAGGCTTCAAATCTTCCCGACGAGTTGGTACAACGCATTACCGATGAGGGATATGCGATTCTCAACGACCCCGCCTCTCTCAACAATGCCGAAGGAATTGAGAACTTCCTTGGAGTTTCTGTCACTTTCAAGGGGCAAATCTATGCGCGCCTATACCTGGTTAATCGCCTGGGAGGCTTCGGACTCAGCGCACTTCGCATTGTGCAGACTTTGGCGGCAGCCGCCGGTATTGCCGTTGAAAACGCTCACCTCTATGCAGATGCTCGAAGGCGTGCACGCTGGATTCGAGCATCGCAGCAGCTAACCACCTCGATGCTCGAAGGAGCAGACGAAGAAGAAGGCTTGACCCTGATCGCTCAAACCGTTCGCGACGTCTCGCAGGCGGATACCGCGATTATCGTCTTGCCCTCAGTGAAAGATACCTGGGCTGCGGAAATCACCGATGGCCATCACGCAGATCGTTTGCTAGGAATTGTCTTCCCCCATGAAGGCCGTGCGATGTCGGTACTCAACGAAGGGACCGGCATGATCGTTGATTCCCTCGCGCGCGCCCAAACCATGCGTATCCCCGAATTTTCCGAATTCGGTCCGGCACTCTATGCGCCTCTTCGTGGAAGAGGAAAGCCCGCCGGTGTCCTCATTCTGCTCCGTCTTCCCGGAAAACCAGAATTTGACTATTCCGAGCTGGCTTTAGCGGAATCTCTGGCAGCTCAAGCTGCCCTTGCACTGGAGCTCGCCTCGGCCCGCCACGCTGAAGATGTCGCTTCCCTCCTTGATGAACGTGATCGAATTGGCCGTGACTTGCATGATTTTGCGATCCAGCAGCTCTTTGCAGCAGGCATGCAATTGGACTCGACCAAGCAAAAGATCAGCGAAAAACAGGTCGGCGTCGATGAGGTCATCCACGCTCTTGACCTATCTCTAGCGTCCATTGACGAGGCCGTGCGTCAGATCCGCGCAATCGTCCATAATCTGCGTGAACCCGATTCTGACGTTGGCTTGGTCGAGCGTATCCGTCGAGAGTCTTCCCTCTCGCGTTCATTTTTAGGCTTTGCACCCTCACTGCTCATTTCTGTCGACGGCCAATCGGTCAACGAACAGAAAGAATGCGAAGATCACCGCGTAGAATTACTCAATTCTCGCGTCGATGATTCGCGAAGTGATGATGCGGTTGCAATCGTTCGAGAGGGACTGTCCAACATTGCCCGTCACGCACACGCGACCGCGGGTGCGGTCAATGTCGAACTTCAGGGAAGTGGGAAAACAGGTAGGCTCACGGTTTCCGTTTCCGATGACGGAGTTGGGATCGATCCTTCGCATACACGCAATTCGGGCCTCGCAAACATGGCAGAACGTGCACGCCTCAACGGCGGGACCTTCACCATTGGTACCGGACTTGAAGGAAAAGGAACGAAGATTATCTGGAGTATTCCTCTGGCCTAGCTCAGTTACGCCAAGCGGCAGCGCGCTGTCCGGCTACCCATGCAGCAACCTGCGTGCGACGCTGAAGCCCCATCTTCGACAGCAAGGACGTAATGTGGTTCTTCACGGTCTTTTCTGCGACCCCCAGTTTTGCGCCAATTTCTCGGTTCGACAGGCCATCGCCGATCAATTCCAAGACCTTACGCTCTGAGGGAGTCAGATCTGCGGTCGGATCATCGTGATCTGCACGCCTACGGGTCAGTGTTCGCTCATCAAGAAGAATACGTCCCTGTGCCACTGCCTTGATGACATCTGTAATTTCGGCACCGCGAACAGTCTTGAGCACGTAAGCACGCGCCCCCTTTGCAAGGGACTGCGCCAAGGCCTCGTCATCGTCAAAAGAAGTCAGGACGATCGGGCGAATCTCGGGGTTTGTCTGTCCCAAAGATTCCATGATGTCGATGCCCGTTCCATCGGGAAGCTGAAGGTCCACCAAAATCACATCGGGGCTAACCAATTGGGCACGGCGCAAAGCGTCTTGAACTGTACCGGCCTCTGCAACCACCTCAAGGTCATCGGCACGATCGACAATCTCTGCAATCCCGCGACGAACAATCTCATGATCGTCAACGATCATGACTCGGATTGGGGTTTGCAAAGGGGTATCGTTTTCAGTCACGTTATTCTCCTTGTTCTTCGACGCGCTTCTCACCGCTGAGACGGGCAACTGCATCTGCTGCTGCCGCATTTTCTGCGTGTTTCTTTGAAGTACCAACACCTTGGCCAACTTCGGCATCCCTTGAGGCAACAAAGGCGTGAGCGGTAAAGACCCTCTGGTGGTCTGGGCCTTCGCCCTCAACCTCGTAGGTCACTGCCCCCATGTCGTGGTTGAAGGCAAACTCAGTCAAGGTTGTCTTCCAGTCCTGTTCGGCAGCACGTTCGACTGCGTGTACCAGCAAGAAGCCCAGATGCCGCAAAATAGTTGCACGCGCACCTTCAATACCTACGCTCAGATAGGTTGCGCCAACCAGGGCTTCGAAAGTATCAGACAAGATGGAGTCTTTGTCTCGACCACCGTGCGTGCTTTCCCCACGCCCCAAGTAGATGTACTCCCCCAGCTCAATGTGCCGAGCTGCCTGCGCTAAGGGTTCTTGAGAAACAGTTGCTGCCCGCATCCGCGACAATTCAGATTCGGGGACGTCGCCATGGCGGTGATACAGCTCGTCGGCCACGACAATCGAAAGGACAGAGTCGCCCAGGAACTCAAGGCGTTCATTATGGGCAATTCCGCCGGCTTCATTTGCATACGAACGGTGGATTAGCGCCAGTTCCAATAGATCCTGGCGCACGGGAGTTCCCCATGCTTCAAGCAAGGTATCAGTATTGGGGCGTGGGGGTACAGGAAGCTTTGAACGACGAGCCATCAGTTCTCATCCCGCGCGGTGAGCTGATCAAGAAGACCCGAAAGCCCCGCAAGACGCGGATCAATCACCACATGCTCATGATCTTCGGGTAGATCTTCCCATTTTTCGCCGCATCCTGGGCAAAGCCCCTGACAATCCGGCTTACACAGAGGTCGGTCTTCCATCAGCGTCACGATGCCGTCACGCACAATTCCTTCAATATCGACAGTGTCGCGCGCCGAGATGGTCGGGAAATCTTCGGCTTCCTCATCTTCTTCACTGCGCAAACGCTGCGCAGCCTTCGGCTCGAAGAAAAGTTCATCGACATCGACCGAATGGTGACGCGTGAGTTCATCAAGACAACGCACGCATTCTCCGTCGATATCAACATCGGTATGCGCACGAACCAGAACTCCGTCATCAACCGAAGTAATAGTCACGTCAATAGGTAACTCAGTCCCCGGAGCCACTCGCATAACCGAGGTTCCCAGGTCATCAGGGACCTGCCAAGTTAGGTGATAGTCGCGCGTCGAACCAGGCGAGCGCGAAAGATCACGAAGAGAAATCTCTAAAGGTTCACTCATGTTCTAAAGTCACATTCGTAATATCGCGGCCATTGCGTTCGGCAATGGCACGCCGACCAGCATCGGTACGGCGTTGAAGTTCTTGAAGAAGTGCAGATAGTTCTGCAAGTGACGAGGCAGCGTATTCATCGGCACCGGTACGCATCTGCTTCTCAGCTGCACGCGCCTGCGCAACAATCTCACGCGCACGCTCTTCAGCCATCTGCTTGATGTTCTCTCCGGATACAAGGCGCTCTGCCTGCGCATTGGCGTCGGCAAGGGTGTTCTCCGCATCCGCCTCGGCCTGCTCACGCACACGCCTCGCGTCTTCTTCGGCCTTTTCACGGGTCTTCTGCGCGTGTTCCTCTGCCTCGGCAACCAACTGGTCAGCCTTCTCACGGGCCTCGTCGATGGTCGAACGAGCGCGGGCATTAGCCTCGGCAATGGTCGTCTCTGCTGCCGAGTCGGCGCGCACAAGCACAGCGTCTGCGTCGGCAACAACAGCGTCTGCGGCCTTCAGGTCATCGGGAAGAGCTTCACGAGCTTGATCGAGAAGGTCAAGAACCTCCGCTCGGTTCACCATTACCGAAGCAGAGAGAGGAACTGCGCGCGCAGCCTCAAGGAGGTCTTCAATTCGGTCCAAAGCCGCAATCACAGTCGAGGGACCGTACACGGTCTGATCCTCCCACTGCTGCGAGGAATCCGCGTGCTCGTCATGGTTTTCAGCCATTGTCTCCTCCAATTGAGTTCTGCGCGTACACTGCCTCTCTATTTTCTCCCCACACAGCCAAAACTGGGGCCGGAACATACCGAGAGACGTCCATTCCCCACGCAAAAAGTTCTCGAACAAGGGATGAAGACACATGCCCCAGTGCGGGATCGGTGGGGATCCACAGCGTTTCCACTCCCCCGATCTCTCGATTTGTCACGGCCTGAGCCATCTCCGACTCCAAGTCACCGCTTCCACGCACCCCTTTGATCACCAGATCAACATCGTGTGCGCGACAAAAATCAACCAAAAGCGTGTTCATGGGGAGGACTTCTACCTTCGGCAGGTGAGCCAGCCCCGCACGGGTGCTATCCACACGGCATCGGATATCGCTGGCCGAGGCCTTGGCTGAGTTCACTCCAACTGCAACGATCAGGTGGTCAACCAGACGTGACGCCCGAGTAATAAAGTCCAGATGCCCGACGGTGAGCGGATCAAAACTCCCCGGGATGACGGCTTTCATTCGCTCTCCTTAGCGGTTTGTGGAAGTGGGGGCGCAAGAAACAGAACGCGAGTCTCCCCCCAATCGCGCCGATCCTCGCAGATGAGTCCTTCAGGTAACTCGATATCTGTCGAGCGAGTCGATCGCTCAACGACAACCGAGGCATCTGGGCTTAAATGCGCACACAGTGCTGTCAGGATCTCGGTGATAGTTGCGCTCTCACACTCATAGGGAGGATCAATAAAAACGAGGTCATATTGGCCGCTCAGCCGTCCAGAAACTGCCGCGAGCGCATCCGCACCAATAACTATGCTGCCCGGAGCAACCAAGGCCGCATTCTTTTTCAGAGTTCGTAGCGCACCCTGAGCAGAATCGACCAGGGTTAATTGATCTGCACCGCGTGAAAGGGCCTCAAAACCCAGAGCTCCACTTCCCGCATACAGGTCAAGAACGCGAGCCCCTTCGATAACGTCCATGTGTTCAAGGCGCGAAAACATTGCCTCGCGTACGCGCTCAGACGTTGGGCGTGTCCCTGAAGGCGGGACATGTAGGGTCCGACCTTTCAAAGTGCCGGCAATAATTCGTGTCATGCTTCAAGACTACGTTAGCTGCGTTCCATCCACACCAGCTCTTCGCTGGAAGCGTCATTGAGACTCGCCGCTAATTCCGGATACGAGGCCAAAGAAGGATCTGCTGCGATGAGTTCGCCCGCGCTTTCTCGGGCTTCTTCAATAATCGCACCATCACGGACAACGCTGAGGAAGCGCAGTCTCGAAGCTTTTCCTGACTGGGCCGACCCCAAAACGTCACCTTCTCGGCGCAAGGCGAGATCGGCCTCGGCAAGGACAAAACCATCGGTTGATGACGCGAAGGCTTCCAAACGTTGCGCAGAAGTATCGCTGATGACCGAAGGATGAACAGCCATGCAGATGCTTTGTTTCGAGGAGCGTCCCACGCGGCCACGCAACTGATGGAGCTGCGAGAGCCCAAATTGCTGTGCATCCAAAATGATCATCATGGTCGCTTCGGGGACATCGACGCCAACTTCAATGACAGTTGTCGCAACAAGGATTGGAGCCTGCCCGCTGGAGAAGGCCTCCATCGTGGCGCTTTTTTCTTCGCTGCTATCTCTGCCGGTCACGCTCACCGCTTTCACACCCGATAGCGAAGGAACCCCAGCGAGCATCTCCATAGTTGCTGTCACCGACGCAAGGGGTGCAGTGCTTTCTTCAAGCAACACATCGGGATGATCATCCTCATCGATCCGCGGACAGACGATATAAACGCGCCCGCCACCGTCAATTTCTTCGCGTGCCCGTTGCCACATGCGTTCCATCCACACGGCATTTCCCGCATCAACAACGAAAGTTGTCACTGGCTTTCGCCCTGAGGGCAAGCCCTTCATCACTGTGACATCCAGATCTCCGAAAATCGTCATCGCGACGCTTCGAGGGATTGGAGTAGCGGTCATCACCAGCTGATGGACAAGCAAACCATCATTGCGGCTTTCACGGAGGGAATCTCGCTGCTGGACGCCAAAACGATGCTGCTCGTCGATCACCGCCAAGGCAAGGTCAGCAAAGAGGTTGCGCGCGTAGAGCAAGGCATGCGTCCCAACAACAATGATCGGCATTCCCGAGGCCAATAGACGCTCGATTTCACGTCTGGCTGGGGCCGGCGTCGAGGAAGTGAGGAGGCGCAGATCCACGGGGAAACCTGCGGATTCAAGGGGTTTAAGCAGCGCTCGAATCGAGTCCGCGTGTTGCCGTGCCAAGACTTCGGTAGGAGCAAGGAGTGCACCTTGATGACCAGCGGCAATCACCTGAATCAAGGCAGCACACGCAACCACAGTTTTTCCCGATCCCACATCCCCTTCAAGGAGACGCTGCATGGGATGCGACGAGGCGATGTCAGCCCCGATGGCACTGATGGCACTGCGTTGCGAGGGCGTCAAAGTAAAGGGAAGCCCACCAAGGAAAGCTTGAAGTTCCGGAGGGTTTTCTGGGCAGCTTTGCGCACGCAAAGCATCATTTCCCAGTCGACGTTTTGCCAAGAAAGCTTGCAAAACAAAAGCTTCTCTCCAGCGCATGCTGCGTTTGGCGCGTGCGACGTCCTGATCCGTACTGCCCTGGTGAAGAAGCCGTAGGGCATTTCCCAGCGCTTCAATGTCGAAACGCGATCGGACTTGCAGAGGAACAGGGTCTGGGAGCGTATCCAAGTCCAAAGAATCCAGTACAACGGCAATTGCACGCGCAATCACCCACGAAGCGACGCCACCCCGCGTGGAATAAATGGGAATGGGACGGTTCGAGCGTTTTTCGATATCGGGGGCTGCCTGTTCATCATCAACGCCCTCAAATTCGGGGTGCACCAATTGCAAATTCCCCCGGTACTCCCCGACTTTTCCAGCAAAAAGAAAACTCTCTCCCGGTTGAAGAAGGCGTTCGTGCACGCTGAGCTTATAGGGACTACTGGCAAAGAAAGTCGCAGTCATTTCCGAGGAACCATCGGTCAGACGAACTTCGAATCTCACCCCTGCACGCGAGCGGTTAGGGATCAGGCGAGCACTGACTACTTCGGCCAAAATAGTGACGTCTTCTCCGGGACGCAGGACGTGCATTGGCGTGAGCGCACCCCAATGGTAGTAGCGCCGAGGTGCCTCGTAGAGCAGGTCGCCAATGGTCAACAGGCCCGCTTTTTCGAGCTTCTTTGCCAGCTTCGCAGGAAGGCGAAGACTCAAAGGAGTATCAAGTGGATTCACGCGAGCGCCTGCAGAAGAGAACGGGTTTGAGGAGCGGCATCGATGACTTCAAGATCCACACTGGTGGATTCAGGGGTGAGGCTATCGAGGAGCTGACGCAGAACCGCAATCAAGGTTGCCGCATCTTCATTTCCAGCAAGCAAGACCCAGCGCGTCGGCGCGTAGGATGCGAGATCTTGAAGAGCACGAGAAACGTCCTCAACCTGCCATTCTGCGTCGATCTCCGTCGTGTGCTGAGCAAGGAGCGCACTGTGGGCATTTTCATCGATAAGTGCACGGAGCCGAGTGGCAACGCTACGTCCTCCGGGTTGAGGTACGAAGAGGGGCGCACAGCTCCGACTGATCGCCAGCGCTTCTAACTCATTTGTCGAGGGCGCAATAGAAATATCGAGCTCTTCCTCCCCCATTCGCACATAAGAGGCGCTAATCCTTTGAGCAAGCGCTAGGCACTCCCTATCACTGGGAACAATGAGTTCCACCCGAGTCGACGCACAGCGCGCAGGAAGAACAAGAGCCTCGAGATCTTCAAGCTGAGGATCGAGGAAAACTTGGGCACCGCTGAGGGCAAGATCTTCAACCATTCCCGCAACCCGAGTGCAGACAACGACTGCAGCACGTTCCACCCTGCGAATGGGCTGGCGTTCCAAGAGCCTGATACCTCGGTGTGTCACGCCATCGGCAAGGGTATCGATTCCAATTGTTTCGTCGGGACGAGCATCAGCGACATGGAAGCGGAGTGTCCGACCGCGTTTGGGATGGACAGACAAAGGTGCGGCAGTATCGATGTGGAAGCGCCACTCACCCAATCCGAAAAGATCGGCATGCCCGGCCCAAGAATAACGCGCTCCTAGTGCATCTAGCTGGCGACGCTGAGCATCAACGTCATCAAGGGTTCCTTGAAGAATGACATCGACCGTAAATGCGCGATCAGGCGTCGGCGCGTGTGGACGGACCCGGTTGCTTCCATGCCCCGCCAATTCCGCAAGCATTGCAGCAAGGGATTCGAGCATCCCCAGATCATCGCGGCAGGCAGCATCGAGGGCACTGAACATGAGCGCAACGACCGCTGCACCGGCGTCGATGGCGGTGCTGGAAGATCCCGTGGCCTCGACGAGGCCAAATTGTGCGGCAGCGCAGAACGCCGAGAGTTCTTGGGGAACCTCGGGGAGCGTATCGCCAAGTCCTTCGAGTTCTGAACATGCCTCACGCAGCATGGCATCTGTGGCGCTTCCCTGAGCGTGCGCAGCCTTCAGTGCGGAAGGGGTCGCCAAGAGCATGCGACGAAGAACAACCGGAGTGATGGAGGCATCATCAAGCGCTGAATGCCAAGAAGAAAGGATCGATACGAGAAGCACACCGCAGTGTCCCAGAGCTCCGCGGATTCCCGATTGGATTGCACAGTCGAGGCCAACGGAGAGTGGATCGCTGTCGGAAAGCTGTTCGCATCCGTGAGCAAGGGTTTGGAAGGTGACACGCGCATTTGTTCCGGTATCGCAGTCTCCCCCGCCGACTCCGTCGAGGTCATCGATGAAAGGGGCGAGCTTTGTCATTTCATCAGCCGCGATCTGGAAGCTACGCGCCAAAACTCCAGAATCTAGTGCCACAACTTGTCCTTATAACGATGTCTCAACCTGATAGTGCTGCGAAATGGGATACCTTCAACATTGTTCCGCCTTCGGGCACATGTGTGCCACCTGACACGCATATTTTCCTCTGTGGACTTGGTTATTCGGGACGAAATCAGTTAAGGTGTCATAGTTGCCTGCGGTGAGCTGTCACCAATGGCCTCTTGATCTTCATGATCAAGACAACTAATCGTGTAAGAAAAACCGAGGAGAACATCGTGGCTGCCGTTTGTGACGTGTGCGGTAAGGGACCCGGCTTCGGCAAGAGCGTGTCGCACTCGCACGTTCGTACCAACCGCCGGTGGAATCCGAACATTCAGCGCGTTCGCGCCCTGGTCGATGGGACGCCCAAGCGCCTGAACGTGTGCACCAAGTGCCTGAAGTCTGATCGAGTCGTTCGCGCTGCCTGATTCAGACTGAGATCGGCCGAGCTCGCTTTGCGGGTTCGGCCTTTTCTTTTATCCCAGAGCAGCCTTTAGTCCTATTCGACATAGAAGCAACCAAAGCAACAAAACTAAGAAAAGCGCAGGTCAAAACACTTTTATCTCCCTAGCACTCGCCAGCTTCAGGCTCTTCTCAGTAAATATCCACCTTTTTGGTTGACTCAATATCTGTATCCGACAGAACATTTTATTTTTTCGCACGTTATTCTGAATTTGCTCATATCCAATTTGCGAAATCTCGCACCTCGATTGGGGAGACCATTGCAGAATAAGGTTCAACTCATCGCCTATGCCGATCGTTTCGGTGGCAGTACTATTTCCGCCTTGACCGCTACGCTCCGCCAGCATTTTTCAGGAGTCTACGAAGGCGTTCACATCCTCCCCTTCTTCACCCCCTTCGATGGTGCTGATGCAGGTTTCGACCCTGTCGACCATACAAAGGTTGATCCGCGTCTTGGTTCTTGGGATGACGTCGCGGAGCTCTCAAAGAGTCACGAAATCATGGTCGACACCATCGTCAATCACGTGTCATGGGAATCCGAGCAGTTCCAAGACGTCATGAAGAATGGCGAAACTAGTCCTTTCGCTCCAATGTTCCTGACCTTGTCGAGCGTTTTTCCCGAAGGTGTAACCGAAGAAGAGCTCGCTGGCATCTACCGTCCTCGCCCGGGTCTTCCGCTCACCCACTACACCTGGGGTGATAAGACCCGGCTAGTCTGGACGACCTTCACACCGCAGCAGGTCGATATCGATACAGATTCGAAGCAGGGCTGGGATTACCTCATGTCAATCCTTGACCAGCTGGGTGCAAGCCATGTTTCCTCGATCCGCCTTGATGCAGTCGGATATGGAGCTAAGGAAGCACGCACCTCCTGCTTCATGATCCCTAAGACCTTCAGACTGATCGAACGGATCAAGGAAGAGGGCGCAAAGAGGGGCCTGGAAACTCTGATCGAGGTTCACTCCTACTACAAGAAGCAAATCGACATCGCCAGCAAGGTCGACCGCGTCTACGACTTCGCGCTTCCCCCGCTCTTGCTCCACTCAATTTTCTCAGGCAGCGTGGATGCTCTTGAGCACTGGATCAACGTACGTCCCAATAATGCTGTGACTGTGCTGGATACCCACGATGGAATCGGCGTCATCGACATCGGTTCGGACCAACTGGACCGGTCTCTCAAGGGCTTGGTTGCAGATCCCGACGTCGACCGCCTCGTCGAAACAATCCACACAAACACCCACGGGGAATCGCGCGAAGCGACGGGGGCCGCAGCCTCGAACCTAGATCTCTACCAGGTTAACTCCACGTACTACTCCGCATTGGGATGCAACGACCAACACTACCTCGCCACGCGAGCAGTTCAGTTCTTCCTACCCGGGATCCCCCAGGTCTACTACGTGGGTGCTCTTGCAGGCGCAAATGACATGGATCTGCTCAAGCAAACCAACGTTGGTCGTGACATTAACCGTCATTACTACACCGCACAAGAGGTCGAAGAAAACCTTCAGCGTCCGGTTGTTCAGGCCCTCAATGCACTGTGTGTATTCCGCAATACTCTTCCGGCCTTTGATGGCGAATTCTCTTACCAACGAGATGGCGAAGTCCTCACGCTCACTTGGGAAGCTAGGGACTCCAGCGCACAGCTGATTTTCAATCCCGCCAGCCCCTCTGAGACCGGGTCTATTGCTTCCCTGACGTGGACCGACAGCGAAGGCCAACACCGCACTGATGACCTGCTTGCCCAGCCACCGATTGCCCACATCTGACTAGCCATAAGGAGCCACAATGAACAAGGTTTCTAGACAGCCAAGAGAAAACCGGGTCAACCTCATCCGCCTGAGTGTCGGTTTCACCGTCAGCGCGGTTGCCTGTGCGATCCCCTGGGTCGCGTTGACCTCCGTCATTTTGCCGGCAGTGCTTGAAGATATTAACGCGGCCGGAAAAGAATCAATGCTGGGCACCATCAACGCGGTTGGTTCGGTAGTTGCGCTTCTTGCAAACGTTATTTTCGGAACTTTCTCCGACCTGACCCGTTCGCGTTTCGGTAAGCGCACTCCCTGGATCATCATCGGTGGGCTCATTGCTGGTGGCGCGATGGCACTGCTTGCACTGAACCAACATTCATTCCCGATGATCCTCCTGCTGTGGTGCACGGCCCAGCTGGGATACAACGTCATGCTTGCGCCCTTTGTGGCAACAATGTCTGATCGCATTCCCGACGAGGTCCGCGGAACAATTTCGGGCTTCTATGGCGCCGGAATCGCGGCAGGTCAAACCATCGGCAATCTGGTTGGAGCCCGCCTTCTCAAGGCGGACAATGGACTGACTCACGGCTGGCTCCTGGGCGCCGCAGTCTTTGCCGCTATCGGTATCGTCACCGTGATCATCTGGCCACGCGAAGGGGACAATCGGGGTGAATCTGATGAGAGCTTCTCAGCAAAGCGCATCCTCGAATCCTTCCGCCCGCCAAAGAATGCACCTGATTTCTACTACGCACTTGTTGGCCGTACCTTGATGATGGGCGGCTACTGGATGATCAACACCTACCTGCTCTACATCGCTCAGGACTACATCTTCGCAGGTAATGCGAATGCAACCACACTAGCAGCGGAGCTCATCGCCTCGATGGCAGTGATTACTCTTGCTGTCTCACTGGTCGCTGCGCTGGGCGCTGGACCGATCACCGATCTCATCGGTCGCCGCAAGCTTCCGGTTGCCCTGGCCAGCGTCTTGTTTGCGATTGGCTCCGCAATGCCGCTGATCTTCCACTCTGCACTAGGTATGTACCTCTTTGCGGGAATCGCAGGCCTTGGGTATGGCGTATACAACGCGATCGATCAGGCGCTCAATGTTTCGGTCCTTCCCAACCCCGACGAGGCCGGGAAAGACCTGGGAATCTTGAACCTGGCGAACACGCTGTCGATGGTCGTCGGCTCTTTGATGACCTCCGCAATCGTCGTGATTGTCAAGAACATGACCCATACATCGACAACGCCAACCTCGGCCTACACGGTCGTCTTCATTGTTGCGATCATTATCGTGCTGATTGCCGCATGGCTTATCATGCGAATCAAGAAGGTGAAGTAAACCTCACACACAATCGCCCGGTGCGTCAGTTGCTTCTTAAGCGACCGATGCGCCGGGCTTTTATTTTCGAGGCCGTACCTGAAAGACCCCTACTCCCCCACGCGCGCGTTCTGCGAGGCAAAGAGGCACATAGCAGCAGCGCTCGCAACGTTGAGGGACTCTGCCTGGCCACTCATCGGAATCATCACCAGTGCATCGCATGCGGCCATCTCATCGTCGCTCATTCCCTGAGCTTCATTTCCGAAGACCCACGCATGTGATTGGACAAGCCAGCCGCGCCCTTCAAGAGCGGCCTGGGACATCAGTTCACTCAGACTGTAGGCGCCCTGTGCGCCAGAAGTCCCCAGGATTACACAATGATGATCACGAAGGTGCTGACAGGCCTCGTCAAAGGAGGAAAGGGGAACAATGGGAAGATGGAAAACGGAGCCGGCGGAGGAACGAATGACCTTGGGGCTTGATGCCTCGACACTCCCCTTAACGCTAACGATTGCACGCGCACCCATCGCGTCTGCAGTACGCATAATCGTTCCTGCATTGCCCGGGTCCCTGCTCTGCGCAAGAACAACAATGCAGTCGCCGGGATAAATTTCAGGAAGTTCGCTCTCAATCGCGCCGGTGCGAGCAACCGCGCAGATTCCCTGGCTATCACGGCTCAGTACCTCGCAGACTTCGTCGGTCACCTCGTGGACCCAACGACACGCTCTGCGCGCATCTTCAATAACGTCGGGATGAGTCTGAGCGGCTAGCGCCGTGTAATAGACGTCTTCAACGAATGAGGAACGGTATCGGACCAGTTCACGAACTGCCTGGGGGCCCTCAACAAGGATCTTTCCTTGCTTTGAACGTGCCGAACGCCCGGCCAATGCCGCGACTTTCTTCACGCGATCAGCGCGAGGATTATCGAGGATGGACGGGCGTTCGGAAAAGCTGCTCACTGAATGCTCAGGCCTTGGGCGCGTTCACGTCGGCGGGCAGAGCCTTCTTCGCAACCTCAACAAGAGCGTTGAAGGTGGCGATGTCGTTGACGGCCAGCTCGGCGAGCATGCGGCGATCGACCTCAACACCAGCCAGGTTCAGGCCCTGGATGAAACGGTTGTAGGTCATGCCCTGTGCGCGGGAAGCAGCGTTGATGCGCTGGATCCACAGGCGACGGAAATCGCCCTTCTTCGCCTTGCGGTCACGGTAGGAGTACACGAATGAGTGCGTGACCTGTTCCTTGGCCTTGCGGTACATGCGCGAACGCTGGCCACGGTAGCCGGATGCCTGCTCGAGTACGGTGCGACGCTTCTTCTTGGCGTTAACAGAACGCTTAACACGTGCCATTTTCTAAATCTCCTTGTCGAAGGTGCCGGTCACTTGCCCAGCAGGGTACGGACGCGCTTGACGTCGGCGGTGGCCAGAACCTGGTCCGAGGCCAGACGACGGGTCTTGCGGGAGGACTTGTGCTCGAGGAGGTGGCGTGCACCAGCCTGCTCGCGCATGATCTTGCCCTTTCCGGTGAGGCGGAAACGCTTCTTAGAACCGGAATGCGTCTTATTCTTCGGCATTATTTTGATCCTTCTTCTTCCGGACGGGGTTTAACCCCAACCTTCACTTCTTCTGTGCATCTACCTCTTGCGAGGCCACACGAGCTTGGTCCTTACTGGCGCGTTCTGCGCGCTTACCGCGACGCTCTTCACGTTCGGCTTCGCGACGCTTGCGCTGCTCGTTGACCGCATCGGACTTGCGCTTCGTAGGCGCAAGAACCATGGTCATGTTGCGGCCGTCTTGGCGAGGCATCGATTCGACAGTGGCGAGTTCTCCAACTTCCTCAGCAAGACGCTGCAGAAGTCGGACGCCCGCTTCAGGTCGTGACTGTTCACGACCGCGGAACATAATCATGACCTTGACCTTGTCACCGGCGGAGAGGAAACGCTCAACGTGTCCCTTCTTCACCGAGAAGTCGTGGTCATCAATCTTCAGGCGGAAGCGAATCTCCTTGAGCTGCGTGTTCGCCTGATTACGGCGAGCATCGCGAGCCTTCTGGGCCGCTTCGTACTTGTATTTTCCGTAGTCCATGAGTTTTGCAACCGGCGGCTTAGCGTCGGGTGCAACCTCAACCAGGTCAAGGCCCGCTTCTTCAGCAAGACGCAGTGCGTCTTCCACGCGGACAACACCAACCTGTTCTCCTCCGGGTCCCACGAGACGTACCTCGGGAACTCGAATCCGCTCATTGATGCGAGGCTCGCTAATGAGTGGCTCCTTCCACAGTCGTATCCGTGACACGAAAAAGGCCTTCGTGCCACTGTGCGCACGAAGGCTTATCCCGGCAACAACATCCGTCCGGATGCTACCGTTTAACCCGATCCCCTGGCTCTACGTGGGCAACCCGAAAACTCGGGCGGGAATCAAGGTGGGAGAAACTCCGCTTGCACGATCGGGGCGAAATCCCCGATTGGTCGCTAATATCTTAGCAAATTCACGCCTCAAGGGCGATATTCGATTGATGGCAATGTGATGGAATGACTCACATCCCCACCCATCGAGGAACCCATTGAATCTGGTCGGTAACGGCGCGCAGCCTAGGAAGAGCGCTGAGTCCCTCAATGACGCCCTGAACTTTTTCTCGCAGCTCAGAGCGCGTCAGGTCACCCTCATTCCTACGCACCTTCGACGCATCAATTTCAAGAATGATGCGACAGATTTCCTTGCCGGCATATTCCACGTGGAGATCGCTCACTGGCGAGAAATCCCGGCTTGCCTGCTCAAGTAGCAGATTCTTGAGCTCCCGATCTTTCCAGGCAGGAAGCCATTGATCTCCCTGAGCCAGAGCCGCGGTTGCACTTCGAGGAATCACGATATCTACGCTCCGGGGATCAAAGACAACGCGCCCTGCACTTTCAACCAAAGCGACCAGTGCAACTCGCTTGAAGGGAAGTCCCATAGGACGCGAGCTCGGATCAAAAACTGAAAGCGATGCAGAAGAGCTAAACGCAGCGATCGCCGGGCCCGCAGAGGTTTCAGTCACGAGAAAACCAGCAGGATCATGCCCCAATTCCCCCGCATGGACTCCAGTTACTCGAGGATCCTCTTCGACACGGATCGGGACAATCACACGCTCATTCTCAAGAGCATGGACCAGCTCTTCGAGTTGTTGCGCACTATCTTTAGGACACTCAAGCGCATGCTGAGTTTTACTCAGAGCCTGCCCGTGATCATCTCGGTTTTGCGTAGCCATCGAAAGACGCTGCGCCAAACGGTTCTTCTGCTCTTCGCCAATCGCCTCGGCCATCAGCGCTTCCTAAACCACGAGAAGGGACCGCGGCGGCCTCCCTTTCCATCCGCTTGAATGGAATCGGGATAGTCGGAGGGAAGAGTTCGTCCAAGCAATAGGTCCTCGGTCGCCTGAGGCATTGCCCCCAGCAGCAGCCCAGCCGGAATATCGTCCTCGCTACTTCCATTGACGTAGCGCTGTGCAGTGATCTGGCCTGAGACACCGGGCTCCACGCCATCGCCCTCGACCAGCCAGGACATAATCGCTACGGCACCATACTTCGACAGGCGTGAAATTACCGATGCAATCCGATCAACTTCCGGTGGCATCGGACGACGCCCCGTCAAAAGTACATTGAGTTCTTCTTCTTGAGTCGTCTGGGTCTGTACTCGCAGCCACACCCCCGTCCACGGCTTCAAACGCACCACGGCCTCGTGAATACCGGAAAGGGCGAGCAACGAATGGAGGGCTTCGGCGGAAGGGATGGGAGCAAGAACCAGGGCGACGGAAAGCTTGCCACCCTCAAGGTGAAGCGACTCATCAACGGGGGTATCCAGCGCATCTCGTGTCGACGACGCATCCTCCCCCGCGTCTTGTGGCAGATCCCCCTCGAGATCGGACTCCATGTCTGCGACTAGATCACGAAACTGCGCATCCAGATCCCGATTCTTGTCTTCAGACACAAGGGCCTCCACTTCGTGTTGGGTAACAGCGTTTATCGTATCGCGACATAGAGGCGTGTGATAATACAAAGCGAAAAACACGCCCTCAAGCACAGGAGCGCACATGCCTTCCATCCCTACTATCGAGGTCCGCGGCTCAATCCGACTAGGCCAATTCCTCAAGCGCGCTGGTCTGGTTGAGGACGGTGCAGAAGCGCGCGACTTGATTCAAAGCGGTGACGTTAGTGTCAACGGCGAAGTTGAAACCCGCCGCGGGCACGCCCTCGAAGATGGCGAGCTCGTCGAGCTTCGCACGCCACAGGGAGTCTTCGCCGCTAAAGTTCGCGTCATCGACTAGCAGCCGAGGCCCACGCTCTCAGCTCGCGCCCCGCTTGCTTTCCCGAGGCCACGAGGCCTGCCCGAGTGCAGGCCTCAGTGCGAGGTCAGCACCCCGTCAGCGCCGACAACCGCCTTAACGTGACTAAAGAATGGACCCGATTGGGTGACGCGCAGGGACGAATCCAATTCGACAATTGTCACCCGTCCAGGTTCACGCAGGTGCAAACGTACGGGTGAGGAGCCCGGGAAGGTTTCCAGTACTTCCTTCAATTCACGCAAAAGCTCAGGAGTGCAGCGCGAAGCAGCCAGTTCCAGGTCAAGGGGCACATTTCCGTCTTCGCGCAGCTCGAGGATATTCATCGACTGGCCATAGATTGACACTTGTTCATCGCGAGTGTTGACACGACCCTCAATCTGAACAACAAGGTCAGGAGCAAGGAAGGTTTGCACTGTCTCATAGGCGCGCGGGAAGAAGAGCACCTCGACCGAACCGCTCAGGTCTTCGATCGTCGCAATTGCCCACGGGTTACCCTGTTTGGTGACCTTGGTCTGAACCGATGAAACCAAGCCCGCGATTTTGACAGTGCGGTCGACCATGCTCTCATCGCCGCCAACAATCTGCGCGATCTCAACGTCTTGATGACGGTCCAAGGCACCTTCAAGTCCACGCAGAGGGTGGTCCGAAACGTAGAGGCCCAGCATCTCGCGTTCTTCAGCGAGCTTTTGACGACGGTCAAACTCAGGAAGATCTGGGATTTCAATAGCCAGAGAAGAACCTGAGTCCTCTCCCATGCCCATTCCACCAAAGAGGTCAAACTGCCCGATGGCCTCGTTACGCTTGACGTCGATCACCGCATCCACGGCCTCGTCACAGCGCGACAGAAGAGCGCGCCGCGTGTAACCCAGCGAATCAAAAGCGCCTGCACGCACGAGCGACTGGATCGTTCGCTTATTGCAAACCACCTGAGGAACCTTGTCCAAGAAGTCTTGGAAGGTGGTGAACTTGCCTTTCTCCTGACGCGTCTCGACGATCGCGTCGACAACGTTCGCACCAACATTCTGAATAGCATTCAGACCAAAGCGAATGTCCTTACCATCAGGTGCAAAGGTGCCCATCGAGGCATTGACATCGGGGGGAAGAACAGTAATTCCCATGTGGCGGCACTCCGCCAAGTAGAGCGCACGTCTGTCCTTATTGTCCTTCGTCGAGGTCAAAAGAGCGGCCATATACTCGGTGGGATAGTTTGCTTTAAGGTAGGCAGTCCAATACGACACCAAACCGTAGGCTGCAGAGTGAGCCTTATTGAATGCGTAGGCCGAGAAGGGAACAACCACATCCCACAGAGCCTTGATTGATTCTTCGGAATAGCCGTTATCGAGCATGCCCTGCCGGAAGCCCTTGAACTGTTGATCCAGAACTTCCTTCTTCTTTTTACCCATGGCCTTACGCAAGATATCTGCTTGGCCAAGAGAGTAGCCCGCAAGTTTCTGGGCAATCTGCATAACCTGCTCTTGATAGACAATCAGACCGTAGGTCGTGCCCAGAATATCCTTCAAAGGCTCTGCGAGTTCGGGGTGGATCGGAGTGATCTCCTGGCGTCCGTTCTTACGCAGAGCATAGTTTGTGTGCGAATTTGCACCCATAGGACCGGGACGATAGAGCGCACCCACAGCGGAGATATCTTCGAAGTTATCCGGTTTCATCAGCTTGAGAAGGTCACGCATACCGCCACCATCAAGCTGGAAAACGCCCAAGGTATCGCCGCGGCCCAGCAACTCATATGTTGCCGGGTCATCTAGAGGCACATGGTCCAGATCGGGATCTTGCTTGCCATTGAGTTTGATGTTTTCAAGAGCATCAGAAATAACCGTCAGGTTACGCAGTCCCAAGAAGTCCATCTTGAGTAGCCCCAGACCTTCACAGGTCGGGTAATCGAATTGGGTGATGATCGCCCCGTCTTGAGGACGCTTCATGATGGGGATAATGTCCGTCAGCGTGTGCGATGACATGATGACCGCACATGCGTGGACGCCCCATTGACGGGTCAGCCCTTCAAGCCCCAGCGCGTACTGAACAACCTCGTGGACATCGGGGTTCTCTTCGTAGTACTTACGGAACTCCGCAGCTTCGGCGTAGCGTTTATCCTTCTCATCGAAGATACCCGCGACCGAGATGTCCTTGCCCATGACCGAAGGAGGCAGAGCTTTCGTCAGCTGCTCCCCCACCTTGAAGTCGCGTCCTAAGATTCGCGCAGAATCCTTCAGGGCCTGCTTGGTCTTAATTCGACCGTAAGTGACCACCTGTGAAATGCGGTCTTCGCCGTACTTTCGTTTAACGTACTCGATGACCTCATCGCGACGACGTTCGTCAAAGTCAACGTCGAAGTCGGGCATTGAAATACGCTCAGGGTTCAAGAAACGTTCGAAGATCAGTCCGTGGTTGAGCGGATTAAGCTCGGTGATCTTCATGGCGTAGGCAACCATGGATCCAGCACCCGAACCACGACCGGGTCCCACGCGGATTCCCTGGCTCTTTGCCCAGTTGATGTAGTCGGCAACGGTGAGGAAGTAGCCCGGGAAGCCCATCTTGATGATGACGTCTTCCTCATATTCAGCCTGCTTGCGTACATCATCCGGAATGCCTTTGGGGAAACGCTCCTGAAGGCCCTTTTCAACTTCTTTAATAAACCACGAGGTCTTATCTTCCCCTTCCGGAACAGGGAAGTCAGGCATGTACGAGGCACCCTCAGCGGTGGTCCTGAAGTGGACATCGCATCGCTCTGCAATTTCCAGTGTCGAATTGCAGGCTTCTGGCAATTCCTTCCAGATCGAACGCATCTCTTCGGACGAACGAATGTAGTAACCGTCGCCATCGAACTTAAATCGATCCGGATCAGAGATTCGCGAACCCGAGTTGATACATAGCAGCGCGTCCTGAATTCCGCGGTCTTCCTTTTTGACGTAGTGCGCGTCATTTGTAGCGACCAGTGGTGCGTCCATGAGCTTTGCAAGCTCGAGAAGCTGTTTTTGCGTACGCCTCTCAAATTCAATCCCGTGGTCCATAACTTCCACGTAGAAATTCTCAGGCCCAAAAATGTCGCGCAGCTCTGCGGCCTCAGCCACGGCCTCGTCCCATTGGCCCAAACGCATCCGTGTCTGCACTGCACCCGAAGGGCAACCGGTGAAAACAATCAGTCCCTTGTGGAAGCGTTCAAGCAGTTCCTTATCGGCGCGAGGCCACTTACCGAATTGCCCGTCGACCGAGGCATAGCTTCCCAGGCGGAAAAGGTTGTGCATTCCTTCTGTTGAGTACGCGAGCAAGGTGAGGTGGTTATACGAACCCGAAGCTGATACGTCATCGCTGCGTTGCCAAGGCTCACCCCAAGTCACCTTTTGACGATCGAAACGTGAAGTACCCGGAGTGACATAGGCTTCCAAGCCAATGATGGGCTTGATACCAGCCTTTGTCGCAGCATCATAAAACTCATAGGCACCGAAGAGGTAGCCATGATCGGTCAGGCCAATTGCGGGTTGTCCCAGCCTTGCAGCTTCTGCGACCATCGGCTTGATTCGTGCCGCTCCATCGAGCATCGAGTATTCCGAGTGATTGTGCAGATGCACGAAAGAGTCCGCTGGTGCCATGGTGTCAGTCTAGTGTTTCTTGAGCCAGCACACTGGGCGAAGCGTGCAGCAAAATGCTTAGGCGTGACGCAAAATCTCCAAAGCGTGATTGAGGTCATCCGGGTAAGGAGCCCGTACCGTCACAGGAAGTTGAGTTCGCGGATGCGTAAATCCCAGCTCAACCGCGTGCAGCCACTGACGGTCCAAGCCCAATTGTTCTGCCTTCGTGGGGTCAGCACCATAGAAGACGTCACCAACACAGGGATGGCCGATAGCAGCCATATGCACGCGAATTTGGTGAGTACGTCCTGTTTCCAGGTGTACATCCAAGAGCGCAGCACCCGGCATGAGTTCGAGGGTGTCGTAGTGCGTCACCGCGCGCTTTCCCCCGTCGATCACTGCCATACGCCATTCCCGCGAGGGGTGGCGCCCAATCGGTGCGTCAATCGTTCCCGAGGCTGGGTCTGGGTGTCCGGCAACCACCGCATGGTAGATCTTGCGTACAGTCCGTTCCTTGAAGGCGCGCTTCATCACCGAATAGGCGAGTTCGGACTTGGCGACCATCATTGCGCCCGAGGTTCCTACATCCAGTCGATGAACAATTCCTTGACGTTCAACTGGACCATGAGTCGTGATTCGATATCCCGCTGCCGCGAGGTTGCCAACAACAGTAGGACCTGTCCAACCCGGACCCGAATGCGCTGCGACACCAACCGGCTTATTGACAACGACAATATCGTCATCGTCGTAGAGAATATCCATCCCCACTACTGGAGTTACAGGAGTCTCCGGTTCAGGAATCGTAATTTCTAAAAGGTCGCTCTCTCCAAGCCTGTCTGATTTAGAAGCAGGAGTACCGTTAATCGTCACATTCCCGTCAAGGATGAGCTCACTACAACGTGAACGCGATAGACCAAGAATGCGCGAAAGCGCTGCGTCGACGCGCTCTCCGACTAAAGCATCAGGCACGGGCATCAAACGAGTATCGGACATATTCAGCGCACCGAGTGCTTGTTACCGGCAAAGCTTGCAATGAGCAAGATAACAACCGCGCAGACAATCCAAATATCAGCAACGTTACCAATGAACCACGTCCCATATCCGATGAAGTCGACGACGTGGCCACTTCCCCATCGAGGTTCCTGAATAAAACGATCGATCAAGTTACCAGCCGCACCGCCAAGGAGCAGAGCGCATCCGAAGGCAAGCAGGCGCGAGTCAACGCGCGGTAGATACATAACAATCGCGGTAACAACAACACAGGCGATGCAGGTGAAGATGATTGTCGTCTGCGAGCCCAAGGAAAAGGCTGCACCTGGATTCGCAGTGAGCTCGAGTCGAAGGAAGGATCCAAGGAGCGGGCGTTGCTGCCCATCACTCAGATTCTTCAGTGCCCAGAACTTTGAAGCCTGATCCGTTGCCAATGCGATTAAGGCAATGATGTACGCCCAGATGAGCATGCTGCGATTATTTTTCTTCACATAAAGAATTATGACGGTGGCGCCGCAAAGGCGCCACCGTCATAGAGATCTAGATCCGAAATCAGTTCTGAGTTCCGGCGTTCACTTCCTGGAGCAAACCTTCCAGGTGCTCGCGCAGGTTTGCACGGTATTCGGACTCGAAGGAACGCAGTTCGTTGATCTTGCCTTCGAGCAGTGCGCGCTCCTGATCCAGCTGAGAAAGAATGTTCTGGTGCTGGTTCTGTGCATCAGCAATAATTTCGTCGCGCTTTGCGTTTGCGTCGGCGATGATGCGATCGGATTCTTCGCGGCCATCGCGAACGTACTCGTCGTGGACGCGCTGTGCCAGTGCAAGCATCGAGGTTGCAGACTCTGCACTCTCGGGAGCAACAGCAACTGCGGGGGCAGCAACAGCGGTCTCAGTGACGGAAGGCTCGGATGCAACGGGCTCTTCAACGACAGGAGCAGCGGTCTCTTCTGCAGGCTTGTAGCTGGGGGCCTCGCCACCGGACAGCTCAGCGACACGACGCTCAGCAGCCTCAAGCTCTTCGCGCAGGTTCTGGTTCTCAGCCTGGAGAGTATAGATCGTGGAAACAACCTCATCGAGGAAGTCGTCAACCTCGACCTGGTCATATCCTTCACGGAACTTCACGATGTTGAAGGTTTTTTCCAACACATCTTCGGTTGTGAGCAGAGCCATTTGTTTACCTCTCGGTACTTGTTGTGTGACGCTTGCATGCTTGCGTCACCGGATCACCGATGAGGATGACCCGAACTACACACTGGAATAATAGCGGAACTAGCGTCACAATAACACCAATTTCCCCATATTTCACTTATTACTCAGGTGACATGCAACCGCGATAGACCCGAGGTTACTGCCAAACGCCAGAGCTAAAAGCCCAAGCTGCGAACGAAAACCCCGAGGTTTTCAACAATGATCGTTGCCAAGAACAGGATCATAAATCCCAGATCGATGGCAACGTTCCCTCCAAGACGCAGCGGCGGAATAATCCTGCGCAGGAAAGAAAGAGGAGGATCAGTCAACGCATAGACTAGATTCGCGATGGGCAGAATGACCCCTGACGGCCTCCACAGTGGAGAGAAGAAGCGAATCCAATCAAAAATCATGCGCGCGATCAACACGAGCATGTACAGACCCGCAAGAAGAGCAATCGCTCCCCCCAACCACTGGGAGATCATGATCAGCGTCCGAAGAGCGAAGTGGCCGAACGGTTCGACCCGGTCACGTCGCCAGTTACCTCAACGCTGTGAGGCGAAAGAAGGAAAACGCGATCGGTAACGCGCTCGAATACCCCCTGAAGGCCATAAGTCAAGCCGACAGCGAAGTCGATGAAACGCTGCGCATCCTTATCTGAGACCTCAGAAAGATTCATGATGACAGGAACACCATCACGGTAGGGTTCGGCGATTGCCGGCGCATCGTTGTAGTTCAACGGACGCACGGTGACGATACGCGAAAGATCCGCCTGCTGAACGCTGCGGCGCTCCTCACGGTGAATGGGCGTGACATTCGATGCGGGAGTAATGTGAGCCACTTCTGTCTCCTCAACTTCTTCGGGAAGGAAGTCCAAGGTGCTCTCATCGACCTCTTCCGGGGTGTACCAACCCATGAATTGGCGTGCTTTTGCTCCGAAGCCTGACATCATGCTCTCCTCTATGTAACGGGACCTGAGCACAAAGTAATGCGCCGGAGCGATTGACACGCTTAAGCATGCCGGCATGTCGCAATTACTGATGCGAAACGCCCACAACCTGGGTCTCGACGATAGGAATGATATGAGGGATTTTCCAGTGTGCATTCATTGATCCACGAGGCCGCAATCCCTCGCTCCGTGGCCCATGCCAATGCCGCACCGGGAAGATCTAGGGCGTCACTGCCCCACGATGTGCGCGAAGCTATCGCGGGAGCAATAAGCGCACTCTGATCTTTCATTGAAGTCGGGACTTCGTAGCATCGACCGCAGATAGACGGTCCAATAAGCATCTGAATATCAGCAGTGTCCACACCAAGAGAAGCAAAGACCTCACATGTTCGGTCAAGAATCCCTCCGAGGAATCCCACGCGCCCGGCGTGAACTGCGCCGATGACTCCGTTTCCACTACTCAGCAAGATCGGCATGCAGTCTGCAGTCATCACAGCCAATGCTGGAGGTTGTTCCCACTGACGTGAATCGATCAGGACACCATCGCAGTCAAGGGGTCCTATTTCCCCTTGATACTCCTGTGACAAAAGGAAGGCACTCGCAGGGGTAAGCGCCTCAACGTTCACCGAATGCGTCTGATTCATCCAAACAATGGGATGACCAATTCGTATGGAAAGCTCACGGCGACGCTCATGCACATGCTCCGCATTATCGCCGACGTGCGTCCCAAAGTTGTCCCGATACGGGTCGGTGCCCGCGCCGACTTCAGTGAAGTAAACGCGGGCACCGTGCAGGTCAGTGTGCTTCATCAGCGCAAGAAATCAGGAATATCCAAGACGTCCGAAGGCTGCTCCTCTTCGAAGACACGAGGTACTTCGAGGGAAGGAACTTCCTTCGACGACTCTTCTTCGCTCTGGCGGGCAATCGGAATCTGGTTGGTGCGCGTTGGCAATTCAGGATCTGCGCGGTGAGCTGCAGTGTGCGCCGAGGCGACCTCCCCGATGCGGCGCTGAGGAGCTGCTGGAGCTTCGGTCTTTTCCGGACGAGCGTGGACCGGTCGAGGAGCCACGACGGGCTCATTTGCCGGAGAAGATTGGGATGCTACCTCGTCAAAGCCCGCCGCGATGACGGTCACGCGAATTTCATCGCCAAGGGAGTCATCAATGACAGAACCGAAGATGATATTGGCTTCGGGGTGCGCGGCCTCGCGAACCAAAAGCGAGGACTGGTAGATCTCCTGCAAGCCCAGGTCGGAACCGCCTTGGAAGAACATGAGGACACCGTGTGCACCATCGATCGAGGCTTCGAGGAGCGGTGAGGAGATAGCGGACTCCACTGCTCGCAGAGCGCGATCTTCGCCGGTTGCCGAACCAATACCCATCAGGGCAGAACCGGCATCCTTCATTACGGACTTCACATCGTTGAAGTCCACGTTGATCAGGCCAGGGGTAGTGATCAGTTCGGTGATACCTTGAACGCCAGAAAGCAGAACCTGATCGGCTGCACGGAAAGCTTCGAGTACCGAGATATTGGCGTCTGAGATCTGAAGCAGACGATCGTTCGGAATGACGATCAGGGTGTCAACCTCTTCACGGAGCTTCTCAACACCGGCATCAGCCTGAGATGCGCGGCGGTTTCCCTCAAAGGAGAAGGGACGGGTGACAACACCGACGGTCAGGGCGCCTGCGGTGCGTGCAATCTTCGCAACAACGGGGGCAGCACCGGTTCCGGTACCGCCACCTTCACCTGCGGTCACGAAGACCATGTCCGCGCCTTCAAGGGCCTCGGTAATTTCGTCAATGTGGTCTTCGGCTGCCTGTCGTCCCACTGCGGGGTCTGCACCGGCGCCGAGGCCATGGGTAAGGTCACGACCAATGTCCAACTTCGTCTCTGCATCGGACATCAGCAAAGCTTGCGCGTCGGTATTCACAGCAATGAACTCAACGCCTTTCAAGCCAACTTCAATCATTCGATTGACGGCGTTAACACCGCCGCCACCAACTCCGACGACTTTGATAACCGCCAGATGATTCTGCGGTGCGACCATAACCTTGCCCTCTTTCTGCGCACCAACCTTAAACCTCAAGTAGAAGGTTGATGTTTGACCTGCGTGTAGACGGGAAGAAGGTAGGGGTAAGACCCCAATTCTTCAAGACAATTCGCGGGCGTGTCGCTTCTCTAACTTAAGAAGTGACAGGATGCACGGGCGAGGACACATCATAGTTCCGTGCCTGACGCTGTGAAATCAAAACAGCCGCGACTTTTGCCTTGAGCTCATTGTCCTTCGCTACTCCCCAATTGAGCGTTCGAGAATTCGTCAAGGTCATAGAGATTGTTTGACCATCGTGAGTGATCATCGCGATATTCGAGCGCAGATCATCCCCCATCGCTGTCCAAATCGCCGCGACATCAGCTGCAGCTTGCGCGCGTTGATCACCGTCGGGAAGGGTCGTTGGAGCCATTCCCTCGGGAGCTGTTGAGGCAGAAGAAACCGTTACTCCCTGATCGTCGACCAAAGCCCAAGAAGAACCGTCTTTCACCGCCAGAATCGCTTGCCTCGGACGGACCTGAACGGTTAATCCACGCGGCCAGGAACGCTGGACATTAGCTTCACGAACTAAACGCACCTTCGCGATTTGCTCGTCGATCACAGAAGTCTTTAGACGTGGAAGCGGAACAGAGGCATAAGGCTCGATCGCGGCACGCACATCGTTTTGAGTAGTCGTATCATCACCGAGTCCCTCGATCGACACCTTAGACATATCGAGAGCAAAAAGCGGCGAGAAGAAAACTCCCCACACCAAAGCACACACGACAATGACAGCGCCACAGGCGGAGGCGACTCGCGTAAGGAGAAGACGCCGATGCGCATGCGTGCGTTCACGACGCCTCTCGTTCAAATCAGCTGTTGCGCTCTCATCACTAGAACCCAAAATCGCAGCCGCATCCGATTGCCCCAATGGGCGGTTGAGCAGTTCTCCGCTACTGGGTGACTGTGCGCTTGCCTCGCGCCTCGCGCGACGCAACTCGCGATTTCGTTTCCTACGCGCAGCGCGTTCTGTCTCTTTTTTCTCCTCGGCCGACGAGGCCTGAGCTAAAGAGAGCGCAGGGCGATCCGAAATCGAGGCCTCGGGAGACGAAGCGACGGTATCGGAAAAGGAACCTTCCTCGAACGCTTCCTCAGGCGCGGCAAAGTCCTGCGAGGATGCAGAAGAAACCTCTGGCGCAGAAGAGCCCTCGGGCGCAGAAGAAAAACGGGAACGACGGGGACGCGGAGGCTGCTTCACTGGCCGCTCCCCTGCTCCTCGTGCTCCCACTCATCCAGAACATCGCTACCGGCCTGCGTAATTGAGCCAGCACCCATTGTGACTAAGATTCCGTTCTCGCCGAGCTCGCGGGCAGCCATACGTGCGGCCTCATGCATATCTGGAATGTAGTGCGCTCGAGACAGATGCGAAGTAATGAGCTGCGAAGTCACGCCGGGCACCGGATCCTCACGCGCGCCGTAAATATCGCAGACGTAGACATGATCCGCGTGCGAAAGCGCCTGGGCGAAGCGCTCGGCGAAAGCCTGAGTACGCGAATACAGGTGCGGTTGGAAAACCACGCTTACTTCCCCGTCGCCGACTGCAGTTCGGGCCTGCTGCAGTGCTGCAGCGACCTCGGTGGGATGATGCGCGTAGTCATCAAACAGACGACGAGTGCCAGCCTGCCCCTTGAACTCGAAGCGCCGAGAAGTTCCAGCAAACGCAGCAAGAGAGTGAGCCATAGTCTGCGCATCGGTTCCCAAGCGAACTCCCGCAATCCACGCCGCACAGGCATTGAGAAGATTGTGAATTCCGGGAACTGTCAGATGAATCTCGGCCTTCACATCACCCCAAGCCAGGAGCGCCGATGCGGTATGGCCATCAGTATGAGCATCTTCGATAATGACGTCTGCGACTCCACCCAGGTCTGTGCTCTCATGACCGGAGCGCGCGTAGGTCACAGTATCGATGCCCTGAGTTCGAGCATATCGGGCCAAACGGGCACTTCCACCGTCTTCTCCGCAGCACACCAAGGTTCCACCCTTGCGCAGACAGCCAACGAAATCAACGAAAACCTGCTCAAAAGCCTCGCGCGAACCATAGCGATCTAAGTGATCAGGTTCGACATTGGTGACAATCTCGATCCACGGAGTGTAGTTGAGGAAGGAGCCATCGGATTCATCGGCTTCGGCAACGAAAACATCTCCGCTGCCCAAGTAAGCACCCGAACCCAGCTGAGGAATCACCGCACCGACCGCAATCGACGGATCCTCGCCGGCTTCACGCAGGGCCATCGAGAGCATCGCGGAAGTCGTCGTCTTCCCGTGCGCTCCCGCAACTGCCACAAAACGCATACCGCTTGCAGCCAGGGCCAGAGCCTGGGAACGGTGAATAACGCTTTGTCCACGTCGACGGGCCTCGGCTAGCTCCGGGTTACTCTCACGCACTGCGGTGGACACAACAACTACCGCGTCAGCAGGAACATGGGCAGCATCATGACCGACAAAAACTTCAATCCCTGCATGACGAAGGTGGTCAAGAATGGGAGATTCCTTCTGATCAGAACCCGAAACCTCAAGACCGCGATCCTTGAGAAGTTCAGCAACCACTGACATTCCAGCGCCGCCGATACCAATGAGATGGAAGCGATGGGAAATACTCACTTCTGGTCCTTCTTCTGAAGAGTCGATTCAATAAGGTCAGCAAGTTGTTGAGCACCATCGGGGCGTGCAAGCGCGCGGGATGCGATGGCCATTTCAGAAAGTTTTTCGCTTCCGGGCAATGGGAAGATCGTGCCTCGGACGTAATCGGCAGTCAGCTCGTGGTCAGCAACAAGAAGTGCGCCACCCTGCGCAACATGATCCGCAGCATTCAACTTCTGCTCTCCATTACCAATGGGCAGTGGAACATACACGCAGGGCAGTCCGAGTGCGGTCATTTCGGCAACCGTGCCCGCACCCGAGCGACACACGACCAAATCAGCAACGGCAAGCGCATCTTCCATTGTTGAGAGGTAGTCAATGACATGCCAACGATCAGCAACCCCTGCTGCTTTCACCGCATCGCGAACCTCTTGGTCCTTCCCCTTGCCAGTGAGGTGAACGACCTGGACCCCTTGGGGCAGCTCAGCAGCGACTTTCACCATCGCACGGTTCACATTGAGAGCCCCCAAGGAGCCACCGGTAATGAGTAGAGTCTGCATATTGGGGTCGACCCCCAACTTCGAGGCCGCAGTGCGTCGCGCAGATTCACGTCCTTCTTCGGTGGTACGAGCGGCGGCAAGAGCCTGGATAGCAGGACGCAGAGGAAGACCCGTCACCACAGTTACTCCGTGCTTCGCTTTCAGAGGAGTCGAGGGGAAAGTCAATCCCAAGGCCGATGCCCAGCGCACACCAACGCGGTTGGCAAGTCCAGGACGCGCGTTTTGCTCATGGATGATGATCGGAAGGTTCATCTTTCGTGCAGCAAGGTAGGCGGGGGTAGAAACATATCCGCCAAAACCAACGAGCGCATCTGCTCCATTCAGGGCTGAACGGCACTGAGCGATCGCACGCTTCATGCGTCCCGGAAGAGAGAAAAACTGTAGAGAAGGTTTACGGGGCAGCGGAACACGCTCAATTGTCAGCAACTCGACACCCGCAGCAGGAACCAGCGTTGTTTCCAGCCCTTGAGAGGTTCCAAGAGCAACGACATCATAACCGCGCGAACGAAGTTCCAGTGCAGTAGACAACAAGGGGTTCACGTGCCCAGCGGTGCCGCCACCTGCAAGAACAATTTTCTTTGTCATCGTGTTCCTTCCGTAGATCCACCGCTAGCCTTTCCTGCGCGGCGGCGACGACGCGAAAGTCGCGGATCGCGCGAGGATCCCGCCGAAAATTTCAGTCCCATAGTCATACCCGCGTTCTCACGCGCGCAAGCAGCAACCAATGCAATAGCCGAAATCGTGAAGAGGTAGGACGAACCGCCATACGACACCAGCGGCAGAGGCACACCAATAACCGGACCAAGCCCAGTTACAGAGGCGATATTAATAATCGCCTGAATGCCGATCCAAGCAGCTACGCCACCGCTGACAATTGTTGCGAAAAACGAGTGAGTTGAGTGGATGAGCCGTACCATCCCCCAAATCATCAAACAGATGCACGCAACAATGGTCAGCGTCCCCAAAAGGCCGAATTCTTCGCCGATAATTGCCAAGATGAAGTCGGTATGCGCGGCTTGGAGATAATTCCACTTTTCTCGCGATGCACCAGGGCCGAGGCCCGTAAGCCCACCCGAGCCAAGCGCCCACAGCGCGTGGTCAATCTGTTCGGGGGCCGAAAGGTTACGCGCGGGACGATTCCACGGAAGAACTGCAAGAATTCGCTTCATGCGCGTTGGGTTTTGAAAAACCAAGAAGATAGCGACGGGAATTACGGAAAGACCAATAATTGCAAACCACTTGCGCGGAAGACGCGCGACCCAGATCGCACCAAATGCACCAGCAGCCATGACCATTGCGGTGCCCATGTCCTTACCGAGCATGACGTCGACAAGAGCACCAAGAATTGGGAGTCCTACCGTGACTGCCATCTGTCGCCAGTCAGTTCGACGAGCCCCTTCCCGCGACAGTGAGCGTCCCAAGGCAACGATCAACGCTAGTTTGAGAAACTCCGAAGGCTGGAATGTTCCAAGTCCAGGAAGCGACACCCAGTTAGTGTTTCCGCCCTGGGATGCCGCCAGTGGCGTCATGACGAGTACCTGGAAAAACAGGGCTGCAAGATAAATGGCCGGTGCCAGGCGGTACCACACTGCTGTGGGGATTCTTTGGATAAAAATCGCCGCAAGCAGGAAGGAAACACCAATAATGAGCAGCTGACGCAAGAATGCCGCGTAGGGACTGCCACCACTGGCGATAGTTGTAACCGCAGAAGCTGAAAACCCCATCACCAAACCAAAAACGGTCAAAATGAGCGCGGGGATAACGATCAGATAGTAGGTTGCGACAGGCGAATACACCCGATCCCCACGTTCTTTCGACGCAAATTCGAAACGCGGGATATGCAGGCGCTCCAGTAGGGAGCTCATTGCGCCGCCCAATTCGCTTCAAGACGTTTAACCGCATCGCGGAAAACATCCCCGCGTTGCGCATAGGAACGGAACTGATCCCAAGATGCGCACGCCGGCGCGAGCACAACAGTATCTCCCGGGCGGGACAGAGCCACGGCCTCGTTAACGACAGAGAACATCCAGTCCTCGTGTCCATCGACTTCAACGAAGGGAATTTGAGGTGCACGCTGACGCATCGCGTTCACAATCGCACTGCGATCCTTGCCAATGACAACAACGCCTCGTAGAAGCGGAGCAACACGAGCAACCAGGTCGCCAAACTCTTGGCCCTTCGTATCTCCTCCCGCGATCCAAACCGCAGTGCCGGGAGTAATTCCAGACAGCGAAGCCACGGCTGCATGGGCATTTGTCGCCTTTGAGTCATCAATCCAGGTGACATCAGCTGCATGTGAAATTACTGCACGTCGGTGATGAGCGGGGGTAAAGCTTCGAAGACCTTGTGCAACTGCTTCTGGCGGAACACCAAAGGCGCGCGCAAGACCGGCTGCAGCGGTTGCATCCATACGCGCAGCATCCGTAACACCGTCATGGTAGGCAACACGAAGGTCATCGACTTCAGCTAAGAATTGGGCCTGTATATGGCGTTTCTCAACAAAGGCACGCTCAACGAGCGCGTCTTCAACCCAACCAACCTGAGAGATTGAGGGGATCCCCAAAGTCAATCCAATTGCTCGGGCTCCCTCGACGACATCGGCCTCGGCGACCATGTTCTCCACGGTGATATCGGAGGCGGGATAGAAACAGGCTTTTTGTGTCAGGTGATAAACCTTCGCTTTATCTGCTGCATAGGCCTGTGCACTGCCATGCCAATCAAGATGATCGGCGTCGACATTCAAACACACAGAAGCCAATGGAGAAACAGTCGAAACGGTATGTAGCTGGAAGGATGAGAGCTCGACAGCGAAAACCGTTGCATCGGTATCAATGGCTTCACAAATAGGAAGGCCGATATTGCCAACTTCGACGGCGTTCTCACCTGCTGCTCGCAGCATCGCTCCCAGCATTCCAACCGTCGTCGTCTTGCCGTTAGTTCCAGTGACGCAAAGCCAGGGTCGGCCTGCGTGCTCGGAATCTTCTTGAAGACGCCAAGCCAGTTCGACCTCGCCAATCAGTTCAATACCAGCATTTTTTGCCGCCGAAAAAATGGGATGATGAGCGGGGATTCCCGGAGAGACAACAATGCAATCCGGCTTCCAATCGATGACCGCCTGAGCGAGCGCATCAGAATCAGCCTCGCTGACAAACTCGACATTCGCGTTGTTTTCAGACTGGTCATCCTCGCGGGCTCTTCCGTCAAAGGCGCATAGCTGCGCACCGCGTTTTACAAGTGCGTGTGCTGATGCCTTCCCGGATACTCCCCAACCGAGGATTGCGAAGCGGCCCTGCCAATTCACAGTTGTGACACCCATTCCGCGTAGAAGAGACCGGCTCCCATCACTGCGAAAAGCGCTGCGATGAGCCAGAAGCGAATGACAATGGTGATTTCTTTCCAGCCCTTGAGCTCAAAGTGGTGGTGCAAAGGAGCCATTCTGAAAACACGCTTGTGCGTGAGTTTGAAGACGCCGATCTGGATGACATCCGAAAGAGTCGTGATGACGTAGAGTCCGCCAATCAAAATTGCAAGGAACTCAGTGTCGGTCAGGATTGAAACACCGGCGACTGCCGCACCGATGGCCTGCGAGCCGGTGTCGCCCATAAAGATCTGGGCGGGCGAGGCATTCCACCATAGGAAACCTGCCAAGGCGCCAACCAAAGAGGAGCAGAAAATTGCGATGGAAAGAGGATCCCGGGTGTCGTAGCACGCGGCAACATTGACCGTGTCCCCCCAGCAGGACTGAAGCAGCTGGAAGTACGAAATGAAGGTGTAGGAGACGAAAACAAAAATACCTGCGCCGGCGGCCAAGCCATCCAAGCCATCGGTCAAATTCACTGCGTTGGACCAGGCGGCAACGATGAAGTTCACCCACAAGACAATGAGGATGACGGCCGCGACAATCCCCCACTGGGTGAAGGTCAATCCGAGGGGGCGAGCAAGAGAAATATCAAAAATACCCGGAGTACGACCGTGAACATTCGGAATCGTCAAAATACCCCACGTGAACAGCGAGGCAATAGCAACTTGACCAACAATCTTTGCCCATGCGTGCAGACCAAGCGAACGCTGATGCATGATTTTTAGTGCATCATCAAGCAGTCCGATGAACCCGATTCCCACGAAAAGGAATACCAAAAGGATTCCCGACCACGAGGGAAGCCCGCCGTTAATCAGGGTTCCGATAAACCATGCAACGACAGTGGCAAAAATGATGACAACGCCGCCCATTGTTGGGGTGCCGCGCTTCGTCATATGCGACGTCGGGCCATCTTGACGAATGAACTGTCCGTAATGGTTGTGCACCAAGTAGCGGATGAACAGTGGGGTGAGCGAAATGGAAAGGACTAGACCAACTGCAAAGGCAATAATGAGTCCAATCATAAAGTGCCCTCCTCCACTAGGTGATCGGCGACCTTCCAGGCACCGGAGCCATTCGAGCCCTTGATGAACACAACAGAATTATCTTCCAGTATGCCGTCTAATGCACTAAGTACCTCGTCAACATTCCGCAGGTGACGGTGAGTGTGGTCCTCGCCTCGCTCAGTGAAGTAGTACTGCGAGTCCTCCCCCAACGCAAGAACGCAATGAGCACCCGCTTGATCGAAGAAGCGCGCAACCTGTTCATGGGTACTTTGCGAGGCTTCACCAAGTTCAAGCATTCCGCCGGCAACAACGATTAGCTGTCGGCCCGCCGCCAAATCTCCAGCGGCTTTACATCCCGCGCGGAAAGAATCAAGGTTTGCATTGTACGAATCATCGATGAGAGTCACCTTCTTACCCTTGAGGGTAAGTTCATGGATACTCATTCGATGTGGACTGGCTGGCCTGCGGCCCTCAACAGCGGCGCAGGCTTGATCAAGATCAATTCCAAGCGTCCATGCTCCGGTAATTGCAGCAAGTGCGTTGGCAACATGGTGAATACCAACAAGTCCCAGGTGCACAGGGATCACTCGCCCATCGAGGTGGAGTTCGAAAGAGGCTTTCCCCTGTTCATCCAGGGAAATTGCGTGGGCGCTGCTATCTGCCTGGCGATTTCCCGAGGCCGAGAAGGTGACCACTCGCCCGGGTGCGTAAGCAGCCATCTCCATGACGTGCGGGTCGTCAAAGTTCAAGATTGAGCTTCCCGATGGCACGAGGCCTTGAATCAACTCAGCCTTGGCATCGCGTACCCCTTCAACAGAGCCGAAGCCCCCGAGGTGTGCATGTCCAACCATCAGTTCAATTCCGGCGTCAGGTGGAGCAATCCGCGTCAGATATGCGATATGCCCAGGTCCAGAGGCCCCCATTTCCAGAACAAGGTGGCGCGTGGATTCATCGGCACGCAGAACCGTCAAAGGAAGCCCGACCTCATTATTAAAAGACAGCTGAGGAGCAACTGTCGGAGCATCGGCGCTCATGATCGCTGCAAGAAGGTCTTTGGTCGTTGTTTTTCCGACCGAACCGGTCATTGCAATCACATCCAGCTTCTGGTGTGAACGCAAATCTGAAAGGTAGGCTCGAGCCAATTCACCCAGCGCGATGGTCGAATCCTCGACAACAATCTGCGTCAAAGGCGAGTCACACAGGTGTTCAACGATTGCCGCCACCGCACCATTTTGCGCAGCCGCGTCTAGATAATCGTGGCCATCGCTATTTTCTCCACGCCGAGCAACGAAGAGAGAGCCTTGACGAATTTCGCGTGAATCCGTGTCAACTGTCCCGGTGACCTCGACGTCGTTTCCGTGGAGCTGTGCGCCCAATGCCTGAGCGATCCAGCGACTGGACCTATGCATTCTTCTCCTTAGGGTCTACCCAACGGTCTGGACACTAGCCTACTAGGGTGTCGTGGGATACAGCTGGGCACTTTCTGTAGACGCGGGGATCCCGAGGTTGCGAACAGCCTCGGTCGTGACTTCACTCCACAGCGGTGCGGCCGCATCAGAGGACAAACCAGCAACACGCGGGTTGTACAGGACAACCGAAATAGCCAAGCGCGGTGATTCCGCTGGAACCAGACCAGCAGTGTTCGAAACGACCGCATCCGCGCCATTGACTTTAATATCTGCAGTACCCGTCTTGACTGCCACGCGGTAGCCTTCAACCTTTGCGAGTTGACCGGTACCCTGCTTATCCATAACAACAGATTCCATCATGGTGATGAGTTCTTTTGAACGATCCGCGGACATCACTTGCTTCGGCTGAGGAGCCGTAGCTTTCTCGGCGCGCCCCTGCGAATCGACCGTTGAGTCGATAATTCGAGGCGCGATCATCACACCACGGTTTCCGATTGCCTGAATGAGTTGATTCTGTTGGACGGCGGTAACAGCGTAGGACTGCCCGAACATCATCGTGTAGCGATCTCGGCCTTGAATATTGTCGAAATCTCGCATGATGCCCTGAGACTCGCCCGCCAACTCGATTCCAGTGGGCTGGTTAAGACCCATCTTCGTCATGAAGTCGTAGCGATCACGATCGCCCACCTGCTCGCCAATCTCAATCGTTCCAACGTTCGAGGATTCCGCAACGATACCGGTCGACGTCAAAGTCTCAGTTCCGTGCTCGTGGTAATCCTTGATCGGACCGCCGGCATCGGGAGGGTTAATGCTATACGGGACGCTGTATTGACTCGTTGGCGTAGTCGTTCCCTTTTCCAGGGCCGAGGCCACAGTTAGCAGCTTGCCCACCGAACCCGGTTCGTAGGGAGCCTGCACCCCCATGACAGATTGAGGTTTTGCGGCATCCGGCGTCGTGGACCCCGAATCGGCAAGAACAAGAATACGTCCCGTCGACACATCAGAAATGACGACGACTCCCCAGTCCGCATTGTGCTTACGAACACGAGCATCCAAAGCATCTTGAACCAAGTGTTGAAGATCTGCATGGAGGGTCGTACGGACCGATCCTCCGTCTTGAGGCTCCTTTGTGACCTTCTTTCCACCGGGCATCACCGCGCCGTTGGGAGAGATCTCATAGGCCTCTTCTCCAGAGGTTCCCTGCAAGAAATTATTGAAATAGGCCTCCAAGCCAGAGACACCGTCTCCTTCGGCATTGACGGCGCCCACGATCGGACCGGCTGTATTGCCATTGGGATAGGTTCGATCAAAGACCGCTTCCCATTCAATACCGGTGATGTCGAGCTTGCGGATTTCACGATAGGTGACCGCATCGACATTCTTTTTCAGATAGACGTAGGTCGAATCCCCAAGCATCATGCCGCCCAGTTCCGCTTGGCTGATACGAAGGAGAGGCGAGAGCTGTTTTGCGGCCTCGGCAGGACCACGGCCGACAACATTGCCGTTGTCATCTTTATGCTCGTAGGTCGTAATTGCCTTCTGATTTACCGCAATGTGGTAGGCCTGAACCGAATCGGCCAGAACAACACCGTTAACGTCAAGAATTTCTCCACGTTTTGCGCCAATTTCACTGACGGCTGTACGTACTCGTTCCCCCTCGGAGGCAAGGGTCGAGCTTTGGAATACCTGAATAACGATGAGCTGGATGACGCAGAACGCAAATCCCAAGAACAGAAGCCCGGACATCCAATTCGCACGATGAGGCGAAGTGTCAGGCGCCTTGAAAATGCGTTGCAACCTGCTCATCGCGCGGCTACACCACCCTCAACTTGGCCATCGGCCAAACGGATTGTTCCCAGTTTTCCTGCGTGCACCATTCCCTGTGCCTTCGCCGCTTTCTCGAGCTCGACGGGAGAAGCCTTCTCCTGAAGCTGCGTCTGCAGGGTCCACGATTGCGCCTCCAACTCATTGAGCTGGATCTGGTATTCGCGAATCTGGTAGGAGGTCTGGGCCATGTGCGTGTTGATCAGCATCGGCACAACAATGGCGATAGCAATCATCACCAGAGCAACAAAGGTCATAGGGATGACCGAGCGGCGAGGCTGGTTAGCCTTCACCACTGTGAGCAGTGGGCGTACATCTTCACGTACGTATGCCGGACGAGAGGTCGCGCGTGCGCGCGCGGTGGCTCCGCTCATGGTCGTTCCTTCCAGGGGCGTATCATCTGTGCGCCGCGCAGCCGCACGGAAGCGGAGCGCGGATTATGGGATTTTTCTGTGTCATCAGCCAGCTGTGCGCCACGTGTCAGTAGACGCAAGCGAGCTTGAAGTTCTTCAGGGATCATGGGCACACCAGCAGGGGCCTGATCCGTGGCGCCGCGACGGAAGATGTCCTTCACCAGACGATCTTCAAGGGACTGATATGACTCGATGACGATTCGACCGCCAACGCGCAGGTGTGCAAGAGCGGCGGGAAGCGCGGCCTCGAGAATGGTCAGTTCGTCGTTGACCGCAATACGCAGCGCTTGGAAGCTGCGCTTTGCGGGGTTCCCCCCCGTACGGCGTGCCGGCGCGGGAATACAATCGCGAACGATCTGAGCCAGCTGCGAAGTGCGCGTTAGAGGCTCGCTCTCTCGAGTGGCGACGATACGTCCAGCGATCTTCGAGGCGAACTTTTCTTCCCCGTAAACGCGAAGAATCCGCGTAATTTCCTCTTTCGAGGCCGAGGCCAAGAGCTGTGCTGCACTGATGCCCGTCTGGGGGTTCATTCGCATATCAAGCGGGGCATCATGCGAGTAAGAGAAGCCTCGCTCTTCTTGGTCCAACTGGAGGGAAGAGACGCCCAGATCCATGAGGATGCCATCGACCATTCCAGAGGGGGCGTGCGCAGCAACCTCATCCATCTTGTCGTAAGTGGTGTGGAAGGCACGGAAACGCGGGCCAAAAGCTTCAAGGCGCTTCGATGCGAGGGCGATCGCCGAAGGATCTCGATCGATACCGAAAACGGTGAGCTGGGGGAAACGTGTCAGTGCCGCTTCCGTGTGCCCACCCATTCCGAGAGTCGCATCGATGAGAACAGCTCCAGGAGCCTCAATTGCAGGCGCAAGCATGTCCAAGCACTCATTGAGGAGAACAGGAACATGCAGCTGCGCGGGATCGCGGTCGACAGACACTTCTGCCCTCCTTCTGTGTGATGGGTGCCCGTCCATCCAGGTCCCCCACCGTGCTCTGCCATCGGGGAAGTGACGTCAGAACAACGGGAGGAGACCTGGAAGGGCGGACTAGAACATTCCTGGGATAATTTCGTTTTCTGTTTGCGAGAAGACGTCTTCCTGGACGGACAGGTAGTCATTCCATGCCTGTGAATTCCAGATCTCTGCGCGCGAACCCGCACCAATGACGGTGAGCTCACGATCAAGACCGGCGTATTTGCGCAGATCCGGCGGAAGAGTAATTCTTCCCTGTTTGTCCGGAACCTCCTTATACGCACCCGAGAGCAACACGCGGATATAGTCGCGTGCCTGTTTGGAGGACAGTGGAGCCCGGCGAAGCTCAACCGTCATCTGCTCAAACTCTTGGGCAGGAAAGGCATAGATGCAGTGCTCTTGCCCTCGAGTGAGGACAATCCCACCTTCCATATCCTCTCGGAATCGGGCAGGGAGGATCACTCGTCCCTTGTCGTCGAGCTTTGGCTCGTAGGTACCAAGGAACATCATTCACCACCTTCCCCTATGTGACATCTTCCCCCACTTTACTCCACAAATTGTCAATTTGGTGCGATTTCGACACATGTCTCATATATTTCTAGCAATAAATCTGCTAGATTCCAACGAAAATTTGAGGTGGAGGAAAGTGGGGGAAATTTTCAGTGTTTCTCGTTAGAAATCTCAGAAATAGCGATTTTCTGCAGAAAATGAGTCTCCACGAGCACCGATGGTGGAAAGTGGAGACTCATTGGAAAACAGGAATGAAGGTTTAGCCCCTGCCTTCGGGAGGGATAAAAAAATTCCTGGTGACGATGTCACCAGGAATCGAAGCATTAAGAATTAGCGATCGTCCGAACGCCGATCCCACTGTTCTTGTTGGCGCTCCATAAAGGAGCTTCGCTTTTTACCCGAACTCGAGGAACTTCCCTTCGCAGTGAGCGCATACCAAGCGCCACCGACCATCAAGAGGAAACCTGCTACGCCGACAATCAGAGAGACCACCGAATAACCAAGAGACACAGCGGCAATCAAGACCAGAAGACCAGCAACGATCATCAGTGCGCCAGCAGCGACTTTACGCGGCGACAAACGAGCAGGCTGCTGCTCCACATTGGCATTCGGACGTGAATGATCATTGAAGGAGGCAGGCTGAGAACCAAACTGCGCCTCCATCTCTTCGAGAACTTGCTTCTCATAATCCGAAAGTGCCATAACCCCATCCTACTTGTTTTCTTCAAGCAGTGATGCAAGCGATATCGCGCCTGCACCATATTTTCCCCGGATTTTATCCATAGCGCGTTCGGCCGCTTGAGGGCGTTCATCCTGATCAAGGGCAACTTCGAATCCCTCATCTCGCGCAATTAAGCCTTCAGCGCGAACGCCAAATAGTCTCACTCCCCCACTTGGAAGAGTTTCCCGTTCAAACAGCTGGTGAGCAGCAACAGCGATTTCTCGACCTAGATCCGTGGGAACTCTCAGGCGTTGCTGACGTGTAATGGTCGAAAAATCCGCCCCGCGCATTTTGATTGCAACCTGCTTACAGAGCCAATTTCCCGCACGTAACCTCCTCGCACATTCGTGAGAGGCCTTCGTAATGAACTGATCGAGAAGTGCCCGATCGCGAATATCGGTTTCGAAAGTACGCTCCATCCCCACCGATTTTTCTTCACGCGAGACAGTCACCGGCCTCGGGTCAATCCCCCATGCCAAATCATGAAGACTGTGAGCCGCAGCAGCACCGAGCAATCGTGATAGCCGAGGCAGTGGGTGCGCCGCCAATTGTCCGATTGTTTCGATTCCTTCACGCTCAAGTACCTGCGCGCTCTTGGCACCAACACCCCAAAGCGCTCCCACGGGAAGGCCATGAAGGAACTCAATCGTGGCCTGGGCAGGAACTAAAAGCACACCATCTGGCTTCGCATTCGAGGAAGCAATTTTTGCCACCGATTTTGTCGAAGCGATGCCAACGGAAGCAGGAAGGCCGATTTCCTCTCGAATCTGGCGTCGAATCTCGCCGGCAATATGCATGGGCTTGCCGAAACGCAAGCGCGAACCGCGAACGTCAACGAAGGCCTCGTCAACGCTCACCTGCTCAACGATCGGGCTGAAGCGACCAATAACTGACATGACACGCTTCGAATACTCACGGTAGAGCTCAAAATGCCCGGGAACGAATACGGCGGTGGGGCACAGCGCACGCGCTCGCGCGGTTGGCATTCCTGCACGCACACCCAAAGCACGAGCCTCGTAGGTCGCAGAGGTCACGACACCACGATTGCTACTCCCGCCGACGATCACGGCTTTGCCTAGCAACGATGGGTCTTCACGAATCTCCACCTGCGCGAAGAAGGAATCCATATCGATGTGCAAAATGTTCGTCTGGGAATCGTCATCGCCCCAATAGCGTTTTCCACGGCGGTCGCGCGGAGCATTCGACATCGTATCCTCCTTCCCACGTACAGTAGCCCTATGACTACTCTAGACTCCCCGTCAATCGAGATCCGCTGGGACGGCCCGCGAGCGACCCTTCTCATTAACGGGGCGGAGTCATCGTGTATCGATACTTCTGATCCCAGTTACCTAGATTTCGAATACATGCAGCATGCGACCTGCGCACTGCAAGCAACTTACGCAGCCAATGACCCCATTCGCGTATTACATCTGGGTGGCGCGGCGTGTGCGCTCCCCTGGGCCTGGTCTATTCTCTTCCCCACCTCACGCCACACCGTTGTTGAGATTGACCAAACTATTGCGCAATTTGCTCGAGATCACTTTGATTTACCGCGTTCTCCAATTCTAAAAATCCGTATTGGCGAAGCACGTCAAGTCATCGATTCCCTGCGAGATTCTTCCTTCGATGTCATTGTCCGCGATGCTTTTGCCGGAGAATCTGTCCCCCCACAATTGAGGACCAGCGAGTTCGCAGCTCAGTGCCAAAGGGTCCTCCGCAACGACGGGATCCTCCTTGAAAACAGCGCGCACGGCGGTGGCGACAATGCGCGTCTGGATTTAGCTGGGATGAGTGAATCCTTCGCAGATGTACAAGCACTGTGCGATCCCAAAGTTGGTCGCGGAGCTCGCCGCGGAAACATCGTCTTCCTTGCGCAAACTACTCCCGGCCGCACCGATGAGGTTGAGCTTGACCGCCTCTTGCGCAAGCTTCCCCTTCCCGCCCGCCCACTTCGTGGGAAGGAACTAAGTAAGTGGCGTGCTGGGATCCGTCCTCTCACCGACGAGGCCGTCGGCTGGGCAGAAAGCGCGCTCTAGTCCTGCGGCTTGGTGTCGTCCTCAGAATCAGCCTCGACTTCAGCCGGCGACTGGGTCGTCTGCTCCTCAGCGGTACCTGATTCCCCAGAGACCTCTACTGAGGTTGCATCACCGCGGTGACGAGGAGCATGAGGAACGGTGCTGCCTTCGCCTTTCTTTTCACGCTGCGCGATGCGCTCAAGTGCCTGAGCTAATAGCTCCTCGGTTGAGGGTGCCTCAGCGGGAGTCTCCGCCAGCTCTTCAGTAACGTCTACGCCAGCAGCACCATCGGTCACCGAGGCAAGGTAGGCCTCGATCGCGTCGGTAATGCCGCTCGCATCGCTCTCTTTATCTTGAGGATTTGGGACATTAAAAGCTGAGGGAACAGCATTGAGGGGAATTCCCAAGCCATCTCCCGAGAAAGAGTCGTAGTGCTCTTCCAATGCACGAACGGTGTGCTGAACCTCCGGGTTGGCATCGACAAGGGCTGCGAAGGTATCCAAATCCTCTGCTGCTCCCTGCTCCAGATCACCAACGGGTAGGGAAAGGCCCGAGAACTCAGTAAGCTTACGCAAAATCGCTGAGGAGGCTGCAGGATAGGCCGACTCTGACATGTAGTAAGGAACGATCGCCAAGAGAGTCATCCCATCGATCCCCGCTTGTTTCAGCTTCCACTGTAGGAAGGACACAATCGACCCGGGGAATTGCATGGTCGCAGCCATATGCGGCTGCGCAGGAACAAGGGAGGCATCGGTCGTGTGGACATGAACCGGAGTTGGGCGCGTATGCGGTACACCCGAAGGAACGCCGGTCATCCCAAATACGACCTCGACGCCGGCATCGCTGACGATCTTGCGAACACGCTCAGCGAACTCTTCCCAGCGATAGTCCGGTTCAGGACCGTGGAGCAAAAGGAAAGATTCTCCCCGATCATCACGCAGAAGATCCAACGAAATCTTCGGAAGCTCAACCTCCTGCGTCACCCAGTTTTTCACCGTGATCACTGGTCGATGTGACCGATAATTAATGAAGTCTTCTGCTTCAAAGTCAGCAATATGCGTGGTTGGAAGAGCGCGCAACATCTGTTCAGCGGCCATGCGACCGGATGCTCCCGCATCCATCGCGCCATCGAAGTAGATGACCAGAATTCGCGCGCGAATCGGGGGAGCTTGGTGATTGTCCCCATGAGTCTGGGTTTCGGTCATGTTCCCCTCCTTCGGTTTCCAAGCGTCTCAACTGGTATCACTCATTCTAAAGCTACATTGTTGAGCCGCCCTAGGCGCGGCTAATCCCACATTTGCGCCATCGGCTTAGAGAGTGAAAATCACTGGAAATTAGGGCAAAATAGAACGCCAGACTTTTTCTACCGGAAGGTCCCAATGTCTGACTCCGCTCGCGCTACTACCCCAGTAGCTGAAGAACAAGAATTCGTTGACCGCGCGTACTCGCGATTGGATCAACTGCGTTCTCAATACCGCGAGCAGCGTCAGAAGATCGATGCTAATCACGGGGTCGGTAATGCTCAGGGATGGACTGAGCGCGATGCTCTGGCCACTCACTTTGCCGAATTGTCTTCCCGATTGGATAACGTCGAAGAGCGCTTAGTATTCGGGCGCCTCGACATGAAGGACCACGCGACCCACTACATCGGTCGAATCTCTCTTCTCGATGAGCATTCCTCTCCGCTTCTTGTCGACTGGCGAGCTCCAATTTCTGCCCCCTTCTATCAAGCGACAGCCCAAGAGCCTCTGGGAGTCGTTCGCCGCCGACATATTGCGACTCGCGCGCGTTCAGTCACATCGGTTGAAGATGAACTTCTTGATGTCGATCAGGCACAGCATCAAGGACTTACCCTTCAAGGCGAAGGCGCTTTGATGTCCGCACTCTCTTCGGCACGTAGTGGCCGAATGGGAGATATTGTTGCAACGATCCAGGGCGAACAGGACCGGGTGATCCGTGCCAGCGATCGAGGAATCCTTGTGGTTCAAGGTGGCCCCGGCACAGGCAAGACTGCCGTTGCTCTACACCGAGCCGCCTATCTTCTCTACACGCAGCGCGAGAGACTCGAGCGTTCGGGAGTACTTATCATTGGCCCCTCTCGTACCTTCCTGCGCTATATCGAGCAGGTTCTTCCATCCCTCGGCGAATCCGGTGTCGTACAGATGACCATCGGTGACATCGTCCCCGGCTTAAGCGCGCAAGACGATGATCCCGTCGATATCGCTGCAATTAAGGGACGCGCGGCGTTTAGCCGTATTCTGCGCGAAGCAGTTCGTCTAATCCCGCGTCTTCCTGATCGTGATCAAGTTCTTCAAGTCTGGAATCGCCGCGTTACTTTGCGAATCAAAGATGTGCAGGAAGCTCTTTCGCGAGCGCGCCGTAGCGGCCGTCCACACAATGTTGCCCGAGAGTCTTTCGCGATGGGCCTTATGGAGCTACTTGCTGGACGCCTGATCGTGGAAGCTGGGGATGCATCCAGCACGGCAGATATCGATCCTGATGATTTGAGGACCTGGATGTCTGAGATCCGCGACTCGGTCGATGCCCGTCGGGCAATTAACTTGGCGTGGATGCCCACACAGGCACCTGCCTTCCTTCGCAAGCTGTGGTCGCGCCCTGATCTCTTGGCCCAAGCGAACCGTAAGGCAGGCACTCCCCTGTCGGTCGAAGACTTGAGCCTCTTGTACCGCGCTCAAGATGAGCCGCTCACCATTTCAGATATTCCGCTGATCGACGAACTCGAAGAGCTCTTGGGGACGCTTGATCTCGCTTCAGCCCAGAAGCGCCGAGCCGAAGAACAGCGAGAAAAAGAGGAACGGGAGCGCGCGAACGAGGCCTTGAAGGCAACGGGCCTGGGCGGCGGAATTGTCACCGCAGATATGCTGATGCGCCAGACTCAGGAGGCACCCTCGCTCCGGCCGCTGGCTGAACGCGCACGGGCAGATCGTTCATGGACCTATGGGCACATTGTCATTGACGAGGCCCAAGATCTTTCACCTATGGCGTGGCGTTGTCTTTTGCGACGTTGCCCAAGTCGCTCAATGACGGTTGTTGGCGATCTCGACCAAAAACGAGGCCACCGACGCCCAAATTCATGGAAGCAAGCTCTTGGCCCAGCGGCTCGCGCCTTCAACGAAGAGTTCGTTCTTTCAATTTCATATAGGACTCCTCGGGCGCTAACCCGAATCGCGCAGGCCGTTATGGCACAGCACGGCACTCCGGTTCTCTACCCCATGGAAGCTGTTCGGGATGTTCCCGACTGTTACCAGGTTTCACATACACACAAAGACACACTCAAGGAATGCGTCTCTCAAGTCGTCTCCACATTGGAGGAACGCCTTGACCGCGAAGAGGGCGAAGGAAAGGGACGTATTTGCGTTATCGTTCCTGATGATCAAGCGCAGCTGTGGCATGCGGATGAATCGGGGGCAAGCGCTTTGGACCAGCGAGTGAGTTATCTGACTGCAGCTGGATCTAAGGGTTTGGAATTTGATTCCGTCGTTGTTGTCGAACCAGGTGAGATTCTTGAGCAAGGAAGCGGCGACCTTTTCGTTGCTCTCACCCGCGCAACTCACGATCTGCATGCCGTTACAACTACGCAGCTGCCACGCGGCATGGAAGAGTGGGACGCCTAAAGGCGATATCTAAGCTCTTTTAGAGCCGCGTCTGCGAAAATTTTCTTGGAAAAGGCAGGCCGGCTATTTCCTCAGCTGCAGCCCTGACCTATTTGTTTTTCGCAGCCTGCGTAGCCTTTTTTGTCTGAGAGCGTTCGCGCAGTGAATCAATCGCATCTGCAAAGTCGTCTAGCGAATTAAACGCGTGATAGACAGAGGCAAAACGTAGGTATGCGATCTCATCAAGATCCTGAAGGAAGGGCAAAATCGCTTTCCCAACCTCATCGCTGGATACAGAAGAAACGCCGGAGGTACGAAGATGCTCTTCAACCTGTTGGGCCAAAAGCGCCAGCTCATCATCGGAAACAGGACGCCCTTGGCACGCTTTCCTTACCCCAGCAACAACCTTATTTCGCGAAAATGGCTCAATGACACCAGAGCGCTTAACAACCTGGAAAGAAGACGTTTCCAATGTTGTGAAACGTTTCTTACATGAGGTGCATTCCCTACGCCGGCGAATCGAGGCGCCATCATCCGCAATACGTGTATCAACCACACGCGAATCAGGGTTATGACAGAAAGGGCAGTGCACCCTCTAAAACTACGGTTGATCGATCAGATTCGCAACTAAGACACCACGGCGACAGGGAGAATAAAACGCAGGTCAACGAGTCGGGACACGCACTTCCTGACCAACTTGCAATGCGCCCTGAACATCATTGAGCTCTTCGATGTCGTTGACAACATCTTTCAGTGGACGAGTGGTCGAGACTCCCTGAGCCAAACTCCACACGCTATCCCCGCTTGCCACAGAAACCACACGGGTCGGACCGTCGTAAGGCTGGGTTTGCAAAGCAAGACCCGCACCAACTGCAATTCCCGTAGCGGCAATAAACGCTACAGCACCGCTCAGCAAGCGCCGAAGTCCCAGAGACGAACGCGTAGCAACGACCGGGCGACGACGCATCGAAGGATCATCATTGCGAAGGAGCTCACGGCGACGTCGAGCCGATGGTGCCTGACGAATGTCATAAACAGAGGCCAGGGATTCCTCGGAGACGAGTTGAAGGTGCGGGCGACGAGCCCTCTCTTGAGACGCTGCAACAGTCATTGTGCTCACGATGTTTCCCTTTCAGTCGTACAGATGTTCGTCGAACACTTGTACGATAGCAATTCTTTCGGGAGATGTCGAGCCACTTTCGAACATATGTTTGATTTACTCAATTTCTCCCGTATTCTTAACACTGTGAGTGGAACATTGAGCACGCTCACTTCCGTCCAGTTTTTAGTTCCGAAGGGATAATCGTGAGCAGCGACACAGAATTGACAGGTCGGCAAATCGAAATTTTGCGCCTGATCAACACCGAGGTGCGCCGACGCGGCTTCCCTCCTTCGGTACGCGAAATCGCACAAATCGTCGGCCTTTCTTCACCTTCGACGGTAAAGCACCACCTCGACACGCTCGAACGCCTTGGCTACCTTCAAAAGGTTCCCGGGCTCCCCCGAGCACTCGAAGTATCTGAATCTGGAAGAACTCTTCTCGGAGAAAAGGACACAAAAGCCTCGTCGCCCCAAGAGATTGTGACGGTCGAAATTCCAACCGGCCACGTAGATGAGGACGCCTCAGCGATTCCCTTGGTCGGGCGAATCGCTGCTGGCGCGCCGATCACCGCCGAACAGGCAATTGAAGACATCTTCCAACTGCCGACACGATTGACCGGTCATGGTGAGCTCTTCATGCTTGAAGTCCACGGCGACTCCATGGTGGACGCCGGCATCCTCGACGGTGATTTCGTTGTCATCCGCAGCCAATCCACTGCGATCAACGGCGAATTCGTTGCTGCAATGATTGACGGAGAGGCAACGGTTAAAGAATTTTCCAGAACTTCTGACCACGTCTGGCTCCTCCCCCACAATCAGGACTATGCGCCTATCCCAGGTGATAACGCCACAATCATGGGCAGGGTCGTCACTGTCATTCGTTCACTGTAGTAAACGACAGTTCCTGAGATTTAATGGGTGTGGCCACGACGCAATGCGTCGTGGCCACACCCATTAAATCAATGCCTCAAATTTAGAAACCCAAATCTCGGGCGACTTGACGAAGGCGAGTTGCCGATTCGGTCAATCCATCGCGCTCGGCAAGAGTGAGCGGCGGGTTCAGCACGCGGCCCGCGCCATCGCGACCAACCAGGGTCGGTGCCGCCATGCAGACATCCGAAATGCCTTCCCAGTCTTCAAGAAGCGTCGAGACAGTCAGTACACGCTGCTCATCACGCAGAACCGCACGTGCAATGTTCGATCCAGCCAAGCCGATTGCGTAGTTTGTTGCCCCCTTGCCTTCAATGATCTTGTAGGCAGAGTTCACAACGTCCTTTGCGATTTCTTCGCGAAGCTCCGTATCAAAGAGTCGGCCTGAAAGCGTCGGTCCCCAGTGGCGCAGAGGAACATTACCAATCTCAGCGGAAGACCACAGGGCAACTTCAGAATCTCCGTGCTCACCGGCGACATATGCGTGAATGTTCTGAGTGGCAACACCTGTTTCGCGAGAAACCAGGTAGCGCAAACGAGAAGTGTCCAAAACCGTACCCGAACCGAAGACCTGATTACGCGGAAGCCCTGTAATCTTCAGCGCCGCATAGGTCACGACATCGACGGGGTTCGTGATGAACATAAAGCGAGCCTCGGGGGCAACATTCAACAGATTAGGGAGGATCTTACGCATGAGGTCAACGGTGGAACCGGCAAGTTCCAGTCGCGACTGACCGGGCTTTTGCTTGGCACCGGCAGTGACGATGACCAGGTCTGCTCCACGAACGATCTCAACATCGTCCGAGCCCTCAATGGAGCCAGAAGGAGTGAACTGAATGCCATGCGCCATATCCAAGGCTTCGGCTTCCACCTTCGGCTTGTTGATATCGTGCAAGACGATGTCACGCGCATCTCCGCGCATCAAACAGGCGTAGGCAACGGCAGTACCAACAGCACCTGCGCCAATAATCGCAATCTTTGAAGGACGACCAGACGAGCTGGGATACAGGCTTTGAGAGTGGGTGGGCATGAAGCAACCTCCTAAACAAATGAACAGCTCTATTCTCTCAGATCACTCTTCATCCTGATAGGCCAAAATCCCCTAATCGAACGAAGTGTGCTGCTTCAGTCTTCATGCAGCTCAGTATTGAGTCTTTCCAAAGCACCCGTCACAACATCAAGGTCGCAGGTACGCCAAAACTCAGGCATCGACTGAATAATAAAACGCCCGTAGCTGCGGGAGTGAAGCCGCGAATCAAGAACGGCAACAACGCCTCGGTCATTATGGGATCGCAGAAGACGTCCGGCCCCCTGCGCCATCATGAGCGCTGCCCTAGTTACGCTCACTTGGAAAAAGCCCTTACCTCCCTGCCGATCAGCATCCTCGGTCAAGGCCTTGATGATCGGATTTTTTGGATGAGGGAACGGAATTTTATCGATGACGACCAAGCGACATGAGTCCCCGACGACATCGACGCCCTGCCACAGCGACATCGTCCCAACCAAAACGGAATCGCGATTAGACCGGAAGCGTTTGATCAAGGCTGGTAGAGAGTCTTCTCCTTGGAGTAGAACATCGGAGACGCCCTCATCTCGAAGCTTTTGCGCGCCCTGTCGCGCCGCCGCCCACGAGGCATAAAGAACAAGAGCTCCACCGCCACTGGCCTTGACCAAAGAGACCATCTGCTCCATCGCTGCTGGACTAGGTTGCCCATTACTCGGTGCTGGAAGTCCTGCTGCGATGTACAAGATCCCCTGGCGAGAGGCGTCAAATGGCGATCCGACATCCACTCCCCTCCATGGCAGTGGAGCCAAATTCAACCCCGTGCTATACGCAAGCGAATCAAAACTCCCACCCAGACTCAATGTTGCAGAAGTCAGAATTGCCGGCCGCTGACCAAAGGCGTTGTCAGCCAGAGAAGGCGCAACTTGCAAGGGCGCGATCATCAAGGATGACAGGCCTCGGTCTTCATCGCGCTCAACCCAGGTCACGCTCTTCTCAGCGTCACGCCCCCACGCTTGCAGTACCTCATCAAGTTCATCGCTGAAGGCTCGCACCAGAACTTTCGTCGCGGCCTCAAGTTGAAGAGTGGAAATCTGCGTATCAAGGTCACGTTTAGCCGTGTCCAAGGCGGACATGACTGGTTTGAGGCTTGTCCGGTCAGTCATTAATCCGACTTGGAAGCTTTGAAGGACACCATCAAGCTGCGCTGCGACATGATCAAGCGCATCAGTGTCCACAGAAGCCAGACTTCGAAGTCTGCGTGAAATCCGCGTCATAGACTTCAAGGACACTGCAACCGATGCCTGTTCACGCACTCGTTCAGCAAGCTCATGAGCCTCGTCAACCGCGAGCGCACCAATCTGCCCGAACAGATCGCTATCGCTCAAAGCACTGATCCCCAACAACGAATGGTTGGTGACGACAACATCCGCTTCTTGCGCGGTTTCACGGGCCGCCTGGGGAAAACAGCCATCAAACATCGGACACTGCTTGCCCAGGCATTCCACACGTGACACTGAAACTTGCGACCATGCTCGATCGCTTACTCCGGGATCAAGTTCATCTCGATCCCCCGTTTCCGTCTGCGAGGCCCAGCGGCGTAGACGCACGATCTCCGTGCCCAACTCGCTGGCCGGCGCGGCCTCGTCATCATCATCGCGCTGGTTTGGAACATCAAAAAGGGTTCCCTCCAGGGGGTATCCGCCGCCAAGTCGGAAGGTGCACAGATAGTTATTCCACCCTTTGAGGAGTGCGACCCGAGGCCTGCGTCCGTGAACATCTTCGATTGCTTGAGCTGCAACCGGAGCATCTTTGGTGAGGATTTGGTGCTGGAGGTTCAGTGTCGCGGTAGAGACAAGGACTCTTTCATCTCGACTGACCGCAAAATCCATAAGAGGAATCAAGTAGCCAAGAGATTTACCCGTACCGGTTCCCGCCTGAACAAGAAGGTGCTCAGGAGCTTCAAGGGCACTACAGATTTCCTCGAGCATCGTCTCTTGTCCGCTGCGCACCTGACCGCCCATCTCGTGAACAGCCGCGCTCAGCGCTTGCTTCGCCGTCGTAAGGCTCATTCGTAGTCCTCAGCAGGGGCCGCCATGTCTGGCTCGGACATACCTTGAGAACCAACACTTGGAGCTTCTGCCTGCAATGGAAGAGCAACTGCTCGCACAGCCGCAGCTAATGCTCCGTCTACGCGAGCACGAATGCGCTCTCCCTCGCCAAGGTACTCTTCCAGAAGAACTTCACCTTCTTCGTGGATACGATGGATGAGCGCTCCGTAAATATAGGGAACGACGCAGTCGATGACCTCGCGAGGACGCGGGAGCATTGATGCGATGACAGTTTGAAGTTCAGAAATTCCTTCGCCTGTCACGGCACTAACAAGCACAGCACGTTCACTCAGAGAACGGACAAATGCGCGTTGTTCGTCACTGGCAAGATCAGCCTTATTGAAGACGATGAGCTCGGGAATATCGCGCGCTCCTTCAATAGTATCCAGAACCGAATGAACAGCCTGGATCTGGCCAATTGGATCGGGGTGCGCAGCATCGACAACGTGAAGGATCACATCGGCCTCGCCGACTTCTTCCAAGGTCGAACGGAAGGCCTCAACAAGCTGGGTAGGAAGGCGCGACACAAAGCCAACGGTGTCTGAAAGCGTATAGGCACGCCCATCCTCTGTTTGCGTACGACGGACCGTCGGGTCAAGGGTTGCAAAGAGAGCGTCTTCAACCAAGACATCCGCGCCCGTCAGGGCATTAAGAAGCGTGGATTTTCCAGCATTCGTGTACCCCGCGATGGCAACAGAAGGAATGGTTGAACGCGAGCGATTCGCGCGCTGCGCTTGGCGTGCCGGCTCCATTCGACGAATCTGCTCACGCAGTTTTGCCATGCGGTTTCGAATACGGCGTCGGTCCAGCTCAATCTTCGTTTCACCCGGGCCTCGCGAACCTATACCTTCACCCGAAGCGACGCGGCCGCCAGCCTGACGCGACATCGAATCGCCCCACCCACGAAGACGCGGAAGGAGGTATTCCAACTGTGCCAATTCGACTTGAGCTTTACCTTCTCGCGATTTGGCGTGCTGAGCGAAGATGTCCAAAATCAACGCGGTTCGATCAACAACCTTAATCTTGACAACGTCTTCCAAGCCGCGTCTTTGGGAAGGGGCAAGGTCACCATCAACAATGATTGTGTCTGCACCATCAGCAGCAACAAGCTCAGCCAATTCACGTGCTTTACCAGACCCCAAATAGGTTGCGGGATCGGGATGCGAACGTTTCTGGATGACACCGTCGAGGACTTGAGAACCAGCTGTTTCAGCAAGAGCTGCCAGCTCACGCAAAGAGTTCTCTGCTTCTTCTTCAGTTCCAGTGGTACGCAGCCCTACAAGCACGACCTTTTCAAGTCGGACCTGCCGGTACTCGACTTCAGAAATTTCTTCAATGTCGTTCGAGAGTCCTTGGATACGACGGGTCCCCGCACGCGCCTCTCGTTCAAGTTCACCTGCCTGCGCGTGATGATCTTGCCCTTGAGTTGATTCCAGGGCGGTTCCTGTGCGCGCAAGGATACGCGCGACAACACCTTTTGCCCGCTCAGTGGAATCTTCGGTCATTCAGTATCTCCAAGATGGTGAAAGTTCGTGTGGGATCCGCTTCTTATTTTCCCATGTTTGGCCTATCTATGGGCGCGCCTGTGGAGAAAAAGAAGAGAGTTTCTCGTCGGGCGTAGTACTTCTCAAGTACCCTTGAAGCGTGGATGAACAGTACTTCACCGATTCTGAACCTGCCTCAGCTGATGAGCTTCACCTGATTCGCGATCGAGTTCGCGGCTTCGATCTGGAGATGTGGGTGAGCGACAGAGTCTTTTCTGGTTCGCGTATTGATCTGGGGACCCGCCAGCTTCTTGCCGAGGCCCCCGCCCTCCCCGAGCGCGGCAACTTCCTTGATGTGGGCTGCGGCTGGGGTCCTTTGGCCGTCACTATGGGCTTGGAGTCCCCCGAGGCAAGCGTTTGGGCCGTCGACGTCAATTCGCGCGCGCTTGACCTGACCGCGCGCAATGCTTCCCTGAACGAGGCCGAGAACGTCCATACCCTGCATGCCGAAGAGGCCCCTGAGAAGCTTCGCTCTCAAGGAATCACCTTTGATGTGATCTGGTCTAATCCGCCTATCCGCATTGGAAAGAATGCTCTTCACGAGCTGCTGAAGACGTGGCTTTCCATGCTGAGTGCAAACGGTGTCGCCTACTTGGTTGTTCAGAAAAATCTTGGCGCCGACTCTTTAACGCAGTGGCTGTGCCAGCAAGGTTTTCCTGCAGAAAAGATCGCTTCCAAAAAGGGCTATCGGATTATTGAGGTCCGTGCGCATTCCTGAATCTGCATCCCAATAATTTCAGGATTGTTTTGACATGAATGAGTGGGTGGGAGGAAACCCTGTGTTTCCTCCCACCCACTCATTTTCAGATCAGCGTTCCGCTACTTCTTTTTCTTGTGGAAGCGCGGGCTTGTGCCCAGGTGGACTGGAGACGAAATATAGTCGCCACCCGGGGAAGCCGCGGAATCATCAAGGCCACGATAGACATAGTTGGGATCTTCGTGCTCCAGCTCTAATGGGAACTTGATTCCATCAGCGTAATCTGCAACCTCTTGAGGTAGTGGAATTGAGCCACCTTCTGAGGAGCCAAATCCCGAGGCAACAGAACCGTCAAGAAGGTGTGGCAGTTTCGCCTTATCTGCAAGAGGATTCTCGTCTGGAAATTGAGAGGGGTCAGTGCTGAGCATTTTCTCAAGATCCGTTGGACCGAATCCTGTTCGTTCGTTCCAGGAGTTCCCAGGATTCGTGCCAGATCGGATCAAAAGCTGAAGAAGCTGGTTTGAGGTTGCCTGCGGCCATTTCTCACGCGCCAAGGCAAGAAAACCCGCAGTGATTGCGGGAGCACAGCTCAGGCACTCCACCTTTTCGACATTTTTGTCTGGATATACCCGCGCATTGATGTTTGCACCAACAGAGGCGGTAACCGTGTGTTGACTCCACGAAGAACGCGCCGTGAGCTGCCCATCGGTCGAGATATTTGTAACCCCAACGACACCGGAGAATAATGAATATGAGGCTACCGACATATCAGCCGCCTCATCACCAACACTTGCAACGACTGGAACCCCTCGTGCCATCGCGTGTGCGAAGGCCCACTTGTAGTAGTCCTCTAGGTTCCCTAAAACAGGACCTCCGTCGAAGCCAAAATCAGCATAGGGAACCGAAAGGACAATAAGTTGTGCTCCATCGTCTACAGCCTGATGAATAAGATTCCGTATCTGGAACTTCGGTATTCCATGGTCGTCTACGCACTCACCTGAAACATCGTAATGAGAACCCGAAAGACTGTAAGTCATCAGCGTTGCTCCTGGGGCGACACCGTATGACTGCGATACCAAGACCGATGCCATGGCAGTTGGACGCGTCAATGTTTGAGTAATCGGATCAAACTTGCACGGGCTTTTATCAATAATTGACGCCCCGGCAAGTTCAGGAGCAGAGGTGTCAACTTGGCCTCCAATGAGAGCGATCTTGACTCCCTTACCGGTGATGCCTTTCGCTTTCACTTGATCCAAGCGATAGTAAGAAACATAATCTTGTCCGGTGATGGCATCATCTGCCGCTGCGTCACGAAGCGGGAGGAACGCGCCGGCGAGGGCCAAAGCACATGCACTTCCTGCACCGATAAGTGCCCGCACTACCTTGCGATGTGAAAAAAGCATCGATTTCATTTCGCTTCTCCCTTGACCTTTCACTTCGCAGCCTGGAAACGACGAACCAGGGGCTTTCCATCCACCTGTGTCGCATCGCTATCAATTGTCAGGGTCCAGACGTATTCTGCCCCGCCACGTCCTTTTTCAACCTCGACGGTCCACTCTGAGTAGTATTCACATCCCTGATCCACACAGAGTTCGTAGCCGTCTTCACCCAAGCGCCAATAGTCCGCGGCTGACATATACAGGTAGGCATAATCGTTCTTATCGGCTTCGACCGTACCGTCGGTTTTAAGCTCATAGGTCCGCTGATAGGCGATCGGCGGCTCCTTCATCAAGAGTTTAGTTCCGATCATCTTGTTTAAGGCCACTGCCTGTTGTCCGATTTCTGCACGCTCAGAGGCTGAAGATGCCGCTTCCATTCGGGAAATCAAGGTATTTTTCTGCCCTTCAGGAATATTCTTCATTGCGCGAATATCATCACTGCTCACATTCGATGTTCCCAATAAGGAACATCCGGCAAGGCTTGCCCCAAGAAAAAGGGCACACAGTGCCGCGACGATACGGCACCCCCTGTTCACAGACATCTCGACTCTCTTTCTTCTTGAACAGAAAACAGAATACGGGAGTCTAAGGGGCAATCTCAAATGTCTCTATGAAGTGCTGACAACACAAGCTGACGGGCAGTCTGTAACGCCGCCTCGGCACTGGTGGAGGTGCCCTCGATACTACGATCTATCCACACGATTCTGGGGTCGCGCCGCAGCCACTTGACCTGCCTGCGAGCCAACTGGCGCGTTGCCAAGGCAACAGAATCAATGGCCTCAGGGATGGTCATATCACCGTCAATAACAGCAAGAGCCTGCGCATAACCGGTTGCTTTAGCGGCAGTCTTTGTATCTCGAAGCCCCAATCGGTCTAGTTCCCGCGTTTCCTCAACGAGCCCCTGGTCAAACATCAAGCGAGTGCGCTGCGCAATACGTTGATCAAGCTCATCCATCGGCCAACGAAGCGCAAGCATAACGGTGGGGGCCGCATACACATACTGCGGCATCGACGAAGAATAGGGCTTGCCCGTCAGCTCAATGACTTCGAGCGCTCGAATAATTCTGCGCGTATTGTGCGCATCAATGCGCTGCGCAGACACCGGATCTAATTCCTCGAGCCGATGAAAAAGAGTGGCCACTCCCCCGGGGTGACAAGACTCTTCCTCAAGACGTTTCCGAAGCTGAGGATCTGTCCCAGGAAAGTCAATTTGATCCAAAAGTGCCCGCTGGTAAAGCCCCGAACCGCCAGCGACAACTGCAAGATTCGAGCGTGCATGAATCTGCGCGATATCGGCGCGCGCGTACTTCTGGTAGGAGGCGACAGAGGCCTCGTCGCTTATCTCCAAAACATCGATTTGATGGTGCGGAATCCCACGACGCTCCTCGAGGGGAGTTTTCGCTGTACCGATATCCATTCCGCGGTATAGCTGAAGCGCATCTGCTGAAACCAGCTCCCCTGCGCGTGCCCCCATATCCGCAGGCAGGCTCTGTGCAAGGTCTAAAGCAAGATCGCTTTTTCCCGAGGCCGTGGGCCCCACCACCGCAACGATCAGTTGCGATGCCTGAGCTAGAGGAGGCAACGCGGTATCAGGCATTACCATTCGGGGCCCCGATACGGATGCGAGGCATACCAAGGGAGATCTTCGAATCTTCTTCGTGCGCTTGACGCTTTTGCCAAGCATCTCCCGCACGGGTTCGACGAAGTTCAAAGAGACCGCCATCCTCCAATGCTGAATCAGCAATGAGGTGGTGAGGAGCTCCGTGCGTTACGCGGGCGCGAAGCATGTCACCGGGACGCGGACGATCTGCTTCGCTCATCCCCACAGGAAGGGCAACGTGAACCAGGCGGTTATCCCGCGCTCGTCCAGAAATACGGTGGGTTGCTCCGTCTTTACGACCTTCCCCTGCCGCGACAAGCACCTCAACTTCATTCCCGACAAGTGCTGCATTGTCCTCGGCACAAATGCGTTCCTGCAGAGCCAAGAGACGCTTGTAGCGTTCAAGAGCAACGTCTTGTGGTACCTGATCTTCTCGGTCAGCTGCCGGGGTACCGGGACGAGGAGAGTACAGGAAAGTGAAGGCAGAACTGAAGCGCGCTTCTTCAACAACTTCAAGAGTCTGTTGGAAGTCTTCTTCAGTCTCTCCGGGGAATCCGACGATGATGTCCGTGGTAATTGCTGCGTCGGGAATTGCAGCGCGTACTCGTGAAAGAATTCCCATGAAACGATCACGACGGTAGGAGCGGCGCATTTGACGCAGGACCGCGTCCGAACCCGACTGGAGCGGCATGTGCAAAGAGGGCATGACAGTTGGCGTCTCGGCCATCGCCTCAATAACGTCATCAGTAAAGGCCGCCGGGTGTGGGCTGGTGAAACGAACGCGTTCCAAACCGTCAATCTTGCCTACGGCTCGCAGGAGATCAGCGAAAGCACCGCGTTGACCGAAGCTCACGCCGTAAGAGTTAACGTTCTGTCCCAGAAGGGTAATTTCAATTGCGCCTTCATCAACGACAGCTTGCACTTCTTCAAGAATTTCACCGGGACGGCGATCGCGTTCTTTTCCGCGAAGGTGAGGAACAATGCAGAAGGTGCAGGTGTTATTACAACCAACTGAGATTGAGACCCACGCTGCGTACGCGCTTTCACGGTGAGTAGGAAGTGTTGAAGGAAAAACCTTCAGGGATTCTTCGATTTCAACAGCTGCTTCACGATTGTGCTCTGCACGGCGAAGAAGAGCGGGAAGGACATCGATATTGTGAGTACCGAAAACTGCATCAACCCAGGGAGCTTTTTCGATGATCCCGTCACGCATCTGTTGGGCAAGACAACCGCCCACTGCAATCTGCATTCCCGGGCGTTCACGCTTCACTGCCGCGAGCTGCCCGAGGTTTCCAAATAGACGCGTCGCAGCATTCTCACGAACGGAGCAGGTGTTGATAACAATGACGTCTGCACCCATGTCTCCGGCGTCAGTTGCGCGCGCTGCTGCGGCAGGAACGCGATCGACGGGGACTAAGCCCGCCTTCTCTAAGAGGCCCGAAATACGTTCGGAATCGTGCTCATTCATCTGGCACCCGAGGGTGCGCACCGCGTAGGTTCGCGGGAAATCCATCATTTCAACACTCATCGTCGTTGAATTCTAGCGCGTATGGATATTTGGTGTCGCTTTCAGCACTTCCCTGAATAGTTCAAGTGCGGCGATCACTGCGCCCTGTCGGACCTGGTCGCGGTCTCCACTCAGATCAAGTCGCTGTACCCGCGAGCCACTTTCCCACGCGCAACCCACATAGACCGTTCCAGCAGGATGTCCATCAGCAGGGCCCGGACCCGCAACGCCAGTCGTTGACAAACCAAAATCCGCACCCATAAGTGTGCGAACTCCCTGTGCCATTTGTCGAGCAACTTCATCATCAACGGGACCCGTCTGCGCAAGGCGTTGATCGCTCACCTTCAAAACCGAATGCTTCGTATCTGTCGCATAGGTACAGACTCCCCCACGCACAGCGTTTGAGGCACCCGGTACGTGAACGAAGGCCGCGCACAAAAGACCACCGGTTAAGGACTCTGCAACAGCAACAGTGAGGCCTGCATTGCTTAAATCAGTAATCAGTTCCTGACAGATAGCATCTTCAGTACTCATCATCCCTGCCTTCGACGATTGCATCAAGCACACGTATACAAACCTGTGGAGAGTATCCCTTGCGTCCAAGCATCGAGAAAATACGTCGACGCGCAACTTGAGCATCACAATTTGGCATCGATCGCATCTTCTTCTGAGCAAGGTTTAAAGCTCGCTCAAACTGTTCATCGACTCCGATTTCTGAGAGCACGGTATCGATGATCTCCGAGGAGATCCCTTTCCGATGAAGATCGACGCGAAGTGCAGATCCTGTTTTTCCACCTGCTTCAAAACGTCCCCGCGAAAAGGCACGCGCAAAGGCAAGGTCATCTACCAACCCCAATTGAGTGAGGCGTTCGATAACAGAGGCAGCCACTTCAGAGGAAAAGCCGCGGCTGGTTATTGCGGTTTCTAATTCGCTTCGTGAACGGGCACGAACATCGAGCTGACGAAGGGCTACTTCACGCGCAGCCTCGAATGCAGCTTGACCTTCTAGAGCAGCATTGCGCTGGCGCATAAGAGCCTGGCGTTCCGCCGGGCTCTTAGTGCGCGTGCGCGGACGAACATCCTCTTCTGATGTGGTCTCTGGGTCGTAATAACGGACCATTAACTAGAAGCCAGCATCCTCGAGTGAATCATCGATATCTGACGTAGTTGGCTCTGTCACTTCGCCATCTTGCACGCCGATTCCCAAAGAGACCAAGATCTTCTGTTCAATTTCATTAGCCAATTCGGGATTATCCGAGAGGAACTGGCGAACATTTTCCTTGCCTTGCCCAAGCTGATCATCACCATAGGTAAACCATGAGCCAGACTTACGGATGATGCCCGTTTCCACACCCATGTCGATAATCGAGCCTTCGCGGGAGATGCCCTTACCGTAGACGATATCGAACTCAGCCTGCTTGAAAGGCGGAGCCATCTTGTTCTTGACGATCTTTGCGCGGGTACGGTTGCCGACGGGAGCTCCAGCTTCCTTCAGGGTTTCAATTCGGCGAACGTCAATACGGACGGAGGCGTAGAACTTTAGAGCCTTACCGCCGGTTGTGGTTTCGGGATTACCGAAGAAGACACCGATCTTTTCACGAAGCTGGTTAATGAAGATTGCGGTTGTTCCGGTCGCCGACAGAGCGCCGGTAATTTTACGCAGGGCCTGACTCATCAGTCGGGCCTGCAGGCCGACATGAGAGTCGCCCATTTCGCCTTCGATTTCAGCCTTGGGAACAAGTGCCGCGACGGAGTCGATGACAATGATGTCAATGCCGCCCGAACGAATCAGCATGTCGGCAATTTCCAGCGCCTGCTCACCGGTATCAGGTTGGGAGACCAAGAGGTTATCCGTGTCGACGCCGAGGGCGCGTGCATAGACGGGATCAAGTGCGTGTTCAGCGTCGATAAATGCGGCGTTTCCACCTGCTTTTTGCGCGCTGGCAACTGCATGAAGCGCAACGGTCGTCTTACCGGAGGATTCAGGGCCGTAGATTTCAATGACGCGCCCCCGAGGCAGACCGCCAATTCCAAGAGCGACATCAAGAGCCAGCGAACCAGTAGGGATCACCTGCACCGGGGGACGAGAATCATCTCCCAGTCGCATGACAGAACCCTTACCAAACTGCTTATCGATCTGAGAGAGCGCGAGCTCTAAAGCCTTATTTCGGTCCCCGTTCACTGATGAAGAGGAACCCTTTCGAGCTACTGCCATGGTGATACCTTTCGTCGAAGCCTCTCCGGCCACTGTTCATCTGGTCTATGCAGCAGATCCCCTCTCCGGGGACTACTCAGTGAAGATATGCTCGACCACAGGCATTTGCGACCACTTTTCCGTATCTGTGGAAAAACTGATCACACTTCACTTCTTCCACAGAATAAATGGAACAAATGTTCGACGCATGTCGACACGCCATTAAGAACGCTTCGAACGACGAATCTTCTCACGCTCTTTCGCATCAAGACGATGAACCCAGCGCACAGCCTCGTCTGCATCGCTTTCACGAAGTAACTCAGACCAGACCATATCTGGCGAAGCTCCCCTATCAAGGGCCTCCACACAGGTTCCACGCAGCGAAGGTAAATATAGGTCAGCCGTCAATGAGCGTCCAAGGGTGGCCCCATAGACGTCATCGACGGCATCCCAAAATTCAGAGAGAGTCACGAGATCAAGGTCACCGGGACCAGATTCTCAGGAACCGTATCTGGAACAACAGTCCCGTCCAGAACAGCCATACGCTCAGAAACCTCACGCAGGATGTACCACAACGGCACCCCTAAGGCCTCGCTAATCGCGTCAAGAAGTTCAGACGATGCTTCCTTCTGTCCACGCTCAACCTCAGAAAGATAACCCAAGGAGACCTGAGCCTCGGAAGAAACTTCCCGCAAAGTGCGCCCTTGCTTACGGCGAATCTCGCGCAAAACATCGCCAATTTCAGTGCGTAGCAACGGAGCGGCTGCACGATCATGGGCCGGGCGATTCATAGCTTGACGATAACCTGCCGCCAGCGCCTTCTGCATGGCCAGCTCATTCAGTGGACGCACAGAACTGCGGATATTGTTCTTCTGCTTCTTCATCATGTTCTTCCTAACGTCTGAACGACCCTGCCTATTCCCACCATACACGAGGGATTTAAAACTTGCGTCCAAGTCACTCAACTTTGCGCTCAAGGCGCAAGCGTAATTACGCCTCGTTTTGAGGCTCAGAATCACGAACCTCACGGGCAAGAATGAGGCCCTCACGCACATACGCAATGCCCGACCAGAGAGTCGCAGCAAGCGCAGTACCCGCAACGCACAACGCTGACATTAAGGCAACTGACGCCCACCCGCGATTGGCTGCATTGAGGAAGTAGAAATAATCCCACGGGATCAAGAGAAGGAAAATAGCCAAGACCTGAAGGACAGTCTTTATTTTTCCGGACTGCGAGGCCGAAACCACAATCCCCCGCCGCAGGAAGAATGCGCGCATAACAGTGATTCCCAATTCGCGGATGGCCACAAGGATTGTGAACCACCACGGGAGAACGCCCTGAATGCTCAGAATAATGAACGCGCTGAGTGTGAGAGCCTTATCTGCAATAGGATCGACGACACGACCGAAATCGGTGACCAAACCGTAGGCGCGCGCAATTTTTCCATCGAGCTGATCGGTTGCAGCAGCAACACAAAACACCAGCAAAGCCCACCACTGCGCGCTCCAAGTGTCCACAAACTTCAAGTAGATGAATACGGGGACTAGCAGCAGGCGAAAAACCGTCAGCGCATTGGGCACATTGATCGTAGAGACCTTCGTATAGCGTTCAACACGCGACACGTGAGTAGCCACGACTTGCCCCTTTGCTTCTTAGCGCCCGGTCAACTGCCAGGCGTCTTCGTTCTCTTCAGGCTCTTCATCGACCCAGTCGGTCCGACCACCAAAATCATGTCCGGAGTAAGGATCCGAGGAAGCTGCATCTCCATCGTACCCGTTTGAAGGAGTCTTAGAGGACTGGTCAGCAAAATTCGACGAAGAAACTTCCTGTTGCTGAGTAGGTGCAGCTGTGGGTTCAGGCGCACTCTCTCCCCTAAGCATGGCCAAAATTTCGGGGAGCTGTTCGGGAGTCACCAATACCTGGCGCGCCTTCGACCCCTCAGAAGGACCAACAATCTCACGCGATTCCAGAAGGTCCATCAGACGACCTGCTCGCGCAAAACCAACGCGAAGCTTTCGCTGCAGCATCGAGGTCGAACCCAACTGGGTTGAAATAACCAGCTCAGCTGCTGCCAAGAGATCATCAAGATCATCACCAATGTCCTCAGCAACCTTCGCTGTCTTAGCGGGGGCAAGAACATCCGGACGGTACTGTGCCTGCATCTGTTCTTTGACGTGAGAAACGATCGAATGAATTTCGGATTCCGTAACCCATGCGCCTTGGACACGCATCGGCTTACTTGCGCCAGAAGGAAGGTACAAGGCGTCACCTTGGCCAATGAGCTTCTCAGCACCGGGCTGATCCAAGATCACTCGAGAGTCAGCTAAAGATGAGGTCGCAAATGCCAAACGCGAAGGAATATTCGCCTTGATCAAGCCCGTGACAACGTCAACGGAAGGACGCTGGGTTGCAAGAACCAGGTGAATACCGGCTGCGCGCGCAAGCTGGGTAATACGCTGAACCGAAGCTTCAACATCGCGCGGGGCAACCATCATCAGGTCCGCGAGCTCATCGACAACGACCAACAAGTAGGGATAGGGTCGCAATTCACGATTAAGACCAGGAAGAGCCTTCACTTGGCCTGCAGACACAGCCTTGTTGAAATCATCAACATGCTTAAATCCATATGTCGCAAGATCGTCGTAACGCGCATCCATTTCCTTAACGACCCACTCAAGTGCTTCAGCGGCCTTCTTTGGATCGGTAATGATCGGGGAAATCAGGTGCGGGATACCTTCGTAGATCGTTAATTCGACTCGCTTGGGATCGACCAGGATCATGCGAACCTGAGAGGGTGTCGCGCGCATCATGATCGAGGTAATCATCGAATTCACGAATGACGATTTACCGGAACCAGTCTGGCCGGCAACCAGAAGGTGCGGAGTCTTCGCCAGGTTGGTAACGACGTAGCCACCTTCAACATCCTTACCAACACCGACAACCAATGGATGCTGGTTACGCTGAGCTGCGCCAGAGCGAAGAACATCTCCCAGCGCGACAGTTTCTCGGTCAGAGTTTGGAATCTCAATACCGATTGCCGATTTTCCGGGAATCGGCGCAAGAATTCGCACGTCTGCCGAGGCCACAGCGTAGGCGATGTTCTTCGAAAGGTTTGTCAGGCGGTCAACCTTCACACCTGGTCCCAAGGTGACTTCGTAACGCGTCACTGTTGGGCCGCGGGAGAATCCGGTCACTTGGGCATCGACATTGAATTCTGCAAACACCTGACGCAGTGCCTGCACGACTTGATCATTAACTGCCGAGCGAGTCTTATGGGGCGCACCGCGCACAAGAAGTTCGCTTGAAGGAAGCGTGTAGGACAGGTTCTCATCCAGTTCCGCTTGGAATCCGCCTGCAGGCTCTTCAGTATGCGCAGGAGGTTCGGGGTCGACCTGATCCTCGATATTTTCGGTGACCGAAAGAGCAGGGACCTGCATTGCCTCCGTTGGCGCATCCATCGCCGAGGAAGCGGGCTGCTCCTCGGGGACGTGCGGTGCCGAGGCCGGCATCACCCGGGTACGCTGCGTATCCACTTGGGAAGGAACGTCTTCTTGGGGCTCAGATTCCACTGCGCGGCGGAAGTGTTCATCGCCGTCATAGGAATCCAAGAAAGGATCATCGCCAGCAGCAAGGGAGCGACGCGCCTCTTCACGCGCTCGCGTTGCCGGATCGCTTTCCTCTGGCCTCGTCCGCTTGGCAAGACGGTCAACACATTCACGGATCAAGGTCGGGACTTGCGCAACCTGCGTACGCGTCCCCAACAGGATCGAGTAGAGGAAAAGAAGAATCAAGAGTGCCGCCGCGCCCCACGAGGACAGCATGAGAACCAGAGGTCGAGCAATAAACCAACCGAGGATTCCACCCGCATTCTCGATCGAGGCAGCAGAGTCAAAAGCGGGGTTGCCTTTGCTGACATGAACAAGACCGGTCAAAGAAAGGACAACACCAAGGCTACCTGCGACGCGGTGAGGCAAAGCTGAATTTCCTGAGCGGACGCGAACTAACTCAACAGAGAAGGCGACCAGAATAATGGGCAAAACGACGGAAAAAATCCCAACGAAGCCCGCTGCGCACAGGTGAATGAAATCCCCCGCTTGTCCCGAAATACCAAACCACTCACGCAGGGCAACCAGAACGGCAATCGCCATAACAATGAAAGCCAGCGCATCGCGCTTCACCTGAGCATCGGTTGCGCGCCATGCTCGAATCATCGCAAGAATGCCGCGTCCGATCCCGGAAAATACGCGCGCGAGAAGCCCCGGGGTCGCAGTGGACTTCCCGGCTCGTGAAGAAGATTTCGAAGATGCTGAAGATGGGGATTTTCGTGCCATGGTAGGAAAAACGCTACCGCTGCATGTCCGCGAAAAGGCTTAGGCACGCCGCGAAAGTCCCTTCCGACTGCGTCACACACGCCCGTTCTTTATAACTTCTCGGATTTGCTCCCAACTTGGAACGGGAAGAGCCGATTCGTGAGAAATCGTGATCGCAGCAGCTGCATTCGCCATTCGCGCTGCTTCAACAAAGTCGTGTCCCAGAAGAAGCGCCGCACACATAGTGGCGATGTGGGTATCCCCCACCCCGGCGGTATCAACCGTCGTGGATTCGTACGCGGGGATCGAAATTCTGGGTTCGTCGGCATGAAGCTGCAGTTCACAGCCCATGACTCCCAGGCGGCGAACGAAGACCGCGTCAGGACGCATGACTCCGCGAACTCCAGTTCCGTGCTCATAGGAAGCAAGAATGTCAGACAGGGTCGCGGCCTCGCGAATATTCATTGAGACAACGTCCGCACGCCCCAGCAAACGTGGCCACACGGACACCGGGACCTGAGCAACGGCAGGAGAAACGGAAACAACTAGGGTGACGCCCTCGGGAAGATTCTCGGCCCATCCAGTGAGGATTTCCGCACTTGCTGGATTCGCAAGATCCGAGCCTGATACATGGACCAGATCCCCTTCGCGGATCTCCAAGGCATCCAAAGCTTCACGTGAAGGTTCCGATTCCACCCCCGTCGTCACGATCGAGGTCATCGAACCATTGGCTTCGACCAGCTGAATCGCAACGCCAATGTCACCAACAAGTTCGGGAAGAAGAACCTTCACTCCTGCTTCGTGGAGGAGTTGCCGAACCATATATGAATTGGGACCAGTTCCCAGAGGCGAAGCGGTCGCGGTGTAGACACCGAGCTTTGACACAGCAGACAAAGCCGTGAAACCACCCGCTGGAAGCGAGGTTGCTGCAGCTGCGTGAACGGAGCCTCCCCGTTCTGGTAGCTGATAAATACGCATGGGAAGAGAGAGCACGATCGAATAGGTCGAGATAAAACGCCCGGTCATGCTTATACCGTACCTTACGCTCGTGCCTCTATCGGCATACTCAAGTCCCGCCCGCTACTGCAGGACGACAACCGGAACAATCATGGGGCGACGACGCAAATGACGTCCAACCCAGCGGCCAATAACGCGACGCATCGCCTGCTGAAGGATGTGCGCATCCACATTTCCACCAGAGGCGGCCTCTTCTAGTGCTGCGGAGACGTCGGGAAGAATCTCGTCAAAAACTGAGGAGTCTTCGGCCATCCCAATTGCGCGAATCGTCGGTGGTGCAAGAACCATCCCCGACTCGCCCTCAACAACCGCGTAAACGCTGACAAAGCCTTCAGACCCGAGCGTCCGTCGAGTGGCCAGTTCATCTTCGGAGATCTCTCCGATAGAGGAACCGTCAACATAGATGTACTCACAGGGAACTGCACCGACAACTCTGGCATGTCCGTCTTCGAGATCAACGACAACGCCATCTTCGGCAAGAACGACGTCTTCGGGTTTTACGCCGGTGAGTACTGCCAATTGACCATTGGCAACCAAGTGGCGAATCTCCCCGTGGATCGGCATCACGTTCTTCGGCTGAACAATGTTGTAGCAGTAGATCAGTTCCCCCGAGGCCGCGTGGCCGGAAACGTGAACCTTAGCATTCGCTTGGTGAACAACCTTTGCACCCAAACGCGTGAGGTCGTTAATCACGCGGTACACCGAGTTCTCATTACCCGGAATCAAGGAAGACGCGAAAATCACCGTATCGCCGGGTTCAATACTGACAAAGCGATGCGATCCTTGCGAAATTCGGGAAAGGGCGGCCATTGGCTCTCCCTGAGACCCAGTTGCCATGTATACCCTCTGATTGGGAGGAAGCAAGGAGATCTCATTGGAATCGACAATGAGCCCCTCAGGAATTGTGAGGTAACCCTTCTCCTGAGCGATACGCATATTCCGTTCCATAGAACGGCCAACCAAGGCAACACTGCGGCCATGATGTGCAGCTGCGTTGATGACCTGCTGGACACGGTGAACATGCGAAGCAAAAGAAGCGACAATGATCTGTCCTGTAGCCTCGGCAAAAACTTGATCCAAGACCGGGCCGATCTCGCGTTCTGGGGTAACGAACCCGGGCACTTCGGCATTCGTTGAGTCCACCATGAACAAGTCCACGCCTTCTTCACCAAAACGCGCGAAGGAGCGAAGGTCTGTCAGGCGGTGGTCAAGAGGCAGCTGGTCCATCTTGAAGTCGCCAGTGATCAGAACTTTACCTGCGGGGGTACGAACGAAAACAGCAAGTGCGTCTGGAATCGAGTGGGTAACCGCAACGAACTCGCAATCGAAGGGACCAATCGCTTGGCGGTCTCCTTCTTCGACAACATGAAGGTTTTCGGCAGAAAGTCGATGCTCACGGAGCTTGGGCTCAACGAAAGCTAAAGTCAGGTCGGAACCATAAATCGGAATATCTTCGCGAAGTTTGAGCAGATATGGAACCGCCCCGATGTGGTCTTCATGCCCATGAGTCAAAACCATGCCGACGATGTCGTCAAGACGGTCTTCAATCCACGAAAAATCAGGCAGAATCAGGTCGACGCCGGGCTGAGACTCTTCGGGGAAAAGAACGCCGCAGTCGACAACCAGGAGTTTGCCGCCAAACTCCAAAACATTCATATTGCGGCCAACCTCGCCCAGGCCACCCAGCGGGACAATCCTGAGATTCCCCTTCTTCAGAGGCGCAGGTTCAGGCAGGTTGTCGTAAAGAGGCATCATGCAATAAGTGTGCCACGTCTAGCCTTGAGAGGCCTGATATGACCACGTTAAGAACGCAATGCCCACCACAGGTGTTCATCCCGAGCCGCAGGAATTTCCGGGTCGAAAACAAAGCTACGACGGACCCCAGCGGGAGAAAATCCGCATCCTTGGATGAAGCGAATAGTCAGCGTATCGTCCGGCGCGACCCACAACCGCATAGACTCCGGATGGAGGGTATCCACAAGAGCTGCTAGCAGTCGCGATGCATGTCCGATACGTCTAAAACTACGGTGCACATAGAGGCTGCTGATTTCTTGCCCCGCAGGAATGACACGCCCTGACGGCTGCTCAAGTTCCAGAGCGGGCGCATGCGAGTATGCGATGAAACCAACGGGAGTCTGTTCTTCAAGAGCAACCAAGGTCTGCCCCTGCGTTGCCCTGTTTCCAGCAAGAGTTTCTTGCCACATCTGACGTGTTTGCGTCAGAACCTGTGCGCGCAGCGAATGCGCTGCAGGCAGCGCACAGGCATTGAAGACTTCAGTGAAAAATTCTTGAGCCATTGCAGCAATGACAGCGGCATCACTGGAAGTTGCTGGGCGGACACTTCGTTTAGTCACGCACGATCCTCCGGCACCACTTCAGCAGTAAAGACGCATCGTCCCGCAAGTTCCTCAGCAAGAGTGCGAACGTCTTCAGCTTGGACCGCCTCAATTCGAGCAAGCGCAGCATCAACACTGAAGTAACGGCCACTCAGCTCAGCGCGTCCCAAGCGGGACATACGAGAAAGCGTATCTTCCAACCCCAGTGCCATACCACCACGTAGCTGACCACGAACCCGAACAAGCTCCTCTTCACGCGGGCCAGTTGCGGCCAGTTTTTCAAGCTCTGCCTGCATGAGCTTTTCAACCTCGGAAGCTCGTTCCGGTGCTGTCCCGGCATACATTCCCCAAGCTCCCGTATCCGAATACGGGGAGTCAAAGGCATATGTCGTATAAGCCAGACCACGCTTCTCGCGGATCTCTTGGAAGAGTCGCGAAGACATTGAGCCGCCCAGAATAGAAAGTAAAACCGACATCACGGGGCGTCGATCATCACCGGCACGCATCGACGGGCCACCAACAATGACATGCGATTGCTCAATATGACGGTGGCGCGTTGAGCGCACTGGTTCACAGTCTGACGACTGCGACCCCTGCGTCGAACGCCTCGGACGCGGAGCTCGCTGCTCTTCTAATTCTTTTGCCCACGTAGGACGCAAAGACGACTGCACTTGCTCGACGAGTTCATCGTGGTTGACGTCCCCCGCTGCGGCAATAATCAGCGAGGAGGGCGCGTAAACCCGGCGATAGTAGTCCCACACATGGTCTCGTTCAACGGCTCGAATCGTTTGGGCGCTTCCACCAACCGGACGTCCCAAAGAGTTATCGCCAAACACTGCCAATTGGAAAGCCTCGTGGACAACCTCTAGGGGATTGTCTTCTGACATCGCGAGCTCATCGAGGATGACCCCACGTTCGATCTCAAACTCTTGTGGATCGATAAGGGAGGCAGAAATCATGTCTCCCAATACTTCAACGGCCATTGGCGCGTCTTCGCTGAGGACGCGCGCCCAGTAGTTTGTGTGTTCTTTTCCGGTTTCCGCATTGGACTCACCGCCGACCGCATCAAATGCTTCGGCGATTTCAAAGGCACTTCTTTGCGCAGTTCCTTTAAAGAGGAGGTGTTCAAGGAAGTGGGTCGATCCGGCACTCACCTCATCCTCGTCTCGTGAACCAGCCCCAACCCACCAGCTCAGTGCCAGTGAACGTGTTGCCGGTACTTTCTGAGTAATGATCCGAAGGCCATTAGGCAGGACACTTCGTTGAACAAGCGCCCCCGTGTCCTCCCATTCTTCAACCCCATGCGTTGTTTCCAGTGAAAGCTGGCGGAAACCCTCAGTTGTCATTAATGTGTCTCTTTTTCCGTTGCCGAGGACGCACTTGCCTGATGCACTTCTGTGCCCTGAGCAGTAGTGGCAGCCTTGCCTGCAACAGGGGAAGCCGTACCAGCAGAGGCTGGAGCCTTTGCTGAGGAAGAAGTTCCGGCCTCGTGAGAAGAAGTGGAGCTTGCCGAAGAAGACTTCTTCTGAGTCGAAGACGAAGCAGAAGGATGCGTCGCCTGATGCAGAGCACGTGCTTCCTCAGCTGTTCGAGGAATTCCACCGGTCAAGCCAACGATGAGGAGAATAAGGCTGACGATCGCTTGAACTGCGAAGAAACAAGCCATCCAGCGCAGGCCAACTTCCATTCCTTGAAAGGAAGACACCATAGCCGTCAGATAGCTGAAGACTCCGGCCACAGCACTGACAAAAAGACTCCATGAATAGAAAAGGCGAGCCGAAGTGCGGGTTACCAGTCGCGCGATCGCAGCGACTATACAGGTCGCAAGTGCTGGAGCAGCAACGATGATCAAAGCGCTGAGAGAGACCGAGGCAATTCGACCTGGTTCCGAACGATCAAGACTTGAGAATGTGCTGACGATCAGCCAGGCCAGAATATCGAGAACTAAAAGCACTGTGCAGACAATTGCGTCTGTCAAACGTCGAAGCATTATTCCTCCTCGCTCCAAGTATTCACAGCTTAATATGTGAACTTTGCACCCGCAGTGTGATTGATCCACAGGATGCACGATACCCGGCGTGTTTCCACAAATTCTGATCCTTGGGCTGGAAAGAAGGGCGGTTGCGGCACAGTAAAGGCCACAGGAGAGGAGGCTTTTATGGCCACGACACCAACGATTTCCGACGTCGCGCGTTTAGCTGGAGTATCCGTCGGAACCGTTTCGCACGTCCTCAGAGGAAAGGTACGAGTCAGTGAGAACTTAAGCCAGCGAGTTCACGAGGCGGCTGCGGCATTGGGTTATGCTGTCGACCCATCCGCTCGAGCACTTCGCCTGGGCTACCAAAACATCGTTGGGGTCGGGCTCTTAGGCGCACGCAAAGAAGTGGAACAGGCCGCCTGCACTTTCCTTCTCCCTTTTGCCCGGGAACTCCGACGATACGACATGGAAGCACTGGTCCTCTCCCCAACTCATTCTCCCGTCAAAGACTTGTGCTTGGAAGACTTCACAGAGCTTGTCATGCGCGCAAAACGATCGCACTTGCATTCGCTCCTCATATGCCTAAGTGCTGAATTGCCATCTCGTTCTTATTCTGCAGCGAATGCAGTGGAAACTGATCCGGGTATGCCTCGTTTGTTTCCGATAGGTCAAAGCATCTCAGGGACTCGGGCTCTTCCCATATTCGAGGTTCACCTAAATGCTCATGGCACCCAAGGACCCCGTGGAGAGAAAAGGTCTGCATCACTTGAATGGCGCCCACTACGCGTAGGCAGTGATTCTGCAGAGGGCCATTCCCTCACCCGCGGGAATATCGCCGATTGTATTGCGGCAATTATGGATTCAAGGGACACAACAAGAGTGGTGGGTTGAAAGCAGACTCTTTCAACCCACCACTTCAAACGGAGAAGCCCTTAGCCTTCTCGGAACATGATGCCGAAACCGCTCCTGGGATAGTGCCACTTCAGGACACCTTCAGGGGCAATGGCCAAGCAGGTACCGCATTCTAGACATGCGGCATATTCCACTCCAACGCTCCCGTCCTCTTCTACCGAGTACACATGTGCCGGGCAGATTCGCTCCAAGAGCTTGCCAGCGCCGGTGGCACGAGCGCGCTCCTGGTCGACCTCGATATGAGATTCTTCCTCGTCAAGGTTGTAAGTGTTACGCGAAAGACGCGCGGGAACACTCTCAATTTTCAATGTGCTCATTGTTCCTCCTGCCTCACAGTGCCTTGATACCGGCCAAGCCGTCACTGATGAGATCACGCAAACGCAGGCCAGAAGCCTTGAACGCATCCATCGCGACCTTCATGATGTGGCGACGCGGGCGAAGATCATGGTTGAAGACTCCGTAGAAAACCTCTGCAGCAAGGCGTCCATAGTCCTTGTACATACGAGGCCGCTCAAGGAAAGCAGGGGCCTTCGCGTAGGTCTGCATGTCCTGCCCGACGAAGGAAGATTTCAACTCGCTGAGGTAGCGATCCATCGCTGCCTGAGAGAAATCGCCGGATTCAAGGGCAGCATGAACCGCCGTTGAAGCCGCTAGCGCAGAACCCGCAGCAAGATCCATCCCTCGAATGGTCAAACCAGTGTTAAGAGTGAATCCAGCTGCATCACCAATAATCACCAACCCCGGACGGGTGAGATCGTGGGTCACCATCTGAGGCCCATCTTCAATGGTCAGGTGGCACCCGTACTCAAGCAATTCGCCGTCTTCAAGAAGAGGAGCAATTGCCGGATGAGTAAGCAGGTGATCATGAACATCCGAAGAAGACAAGCCCGATGCTTCCAAATCATCAAGACGCATGACAACACCGATAGAGACGGAGTCTTTATTGGTGTACATGAAAGCTCCACCTGCAACGCCCTGCGTCGCATCCCCCACCATGGCGTAGGCTGCACCACAGTTGTCGCGCACATTGAAGCGATCTTCAAGGACCTTCTCGGGAAGAGCGATCACAGACTTCACACCCACTGCAAGGTGTTTCTTCGGCTCTTTAGCGCGGATCCCCGCCTGCTGGGCAATGAAAGAGTTCACCCCATCTGCGGCAACCACAACGTGGGAGCGCAGCTCATCTTCTCCAGCACGAACACCAACAACCTGTCCGTTTTCGATGATGAGGGAGTCAACCTTCACACCCGGCATCACGGTGACACCGGCTTCCTCACACTTCTCGCTCAGCCACAAATCAAGCTTTGCACGCAACACTGTGACTGCATTAGCGGGCTCAGCAAGACGCTGATCCCAGTAGTCAATGTTGACCGCAGACTTTTCATTGAGCAGGCTGACGATGTTACGCGTGATTCGACGTTCTACAGGAGCTTCATTTACGAAGTCCGGGAAAACCTGTTCCATTACTCGGCAGTAGAAAACACCACCCGAGAGATTCTTGGAACCGGGTTCCATCGCACGCTCAATGAGAAGGACCTCGTGTCCTTGTCCGGCAAGAGTGTAGGCGGCAACACAACCGGCTACACCTCCACCGATGACGATGACCTCGAAATCAACCTCTACTTCTTCAGACATACTCTTCCTCAGGAAAGTGCTGCGGTGATCGCAGGCAGGACATCATAGAGGTCGCCCACAATTCCGTAGTCAGCAACCTCAAAGATCGGGGCATTGGCATCACTATTGACGGCAACAACGACCTTCGAATCGGACATGCCCGAGGTGTGCTGAACCTGACCGGAGATACCAGCAGCAAGGTAAAGATCCGGAGCAACGTGCATGCCGGAAACACCAACATAGCGATCCTTGGACATCCATGCGGTTCCTTCAGCAAGAGGACGGGAGCAAGCAAGCTCGGCGCCCAGTGCTGCGGCTAGGTCGCGGGCGATCTGCAGATCTTCCTCGGCCTTGAAGCCACGACCGGCTGCGACGATACGACGTGCGGCAGCAAGGTTGGCGGGGCCCGAACCAGCGGGCTCCACAGCGCTCACGCTTGCCTCGTAGTGTTCTTCCGAACCGGCCTCGGGCGAAACTTCTGCACCCTCAACGGGGGCTCCACCTTCGAGGACGACAACAGCGCCACCGGGGAAGGAAATGCTTTCCTGCGTCAGACCACCAAAGCGCGACACCTCGGCTTCGCCAGCGGAAACGCGCAGCGCACCATTGATGAGGGGAAGGCCAAGGCGAGCGGCGACAGCACCGGCAAGGACGCGCTCAACGGGACGGTTCGCGGCGAAGATGATATCTGCGCCAGCGCCTTCCAACACAGCGTTCACCGCGGGGGCAAAAGCCTCAAGAGGCGCGTTGCTTCCACGACCGATGGTCACAACGCGGTCAACACCAGCGATGCCGGTGGCCTCATCGCCAAGAGCGATGACGGTAACGGGACCGATCGCGCGTGCGGCCTCGACGAGGGACGCAATCTGATTCGATGTCGTAATGATCCATGCGTTAGTCATTGTCCAAGTCCTTTCTCAGAGCACACCAGCGCTACGAAGCGCCTCAACCAGCTTCACAGCGGCGTCGTCACCACTGAGAATTTCCTTCTTACGTTCCTGAGCAACCGGGCGCAGACGGCCGGTGAGCTCAACGGAAATCGGCTCGACACCCAGATCAGCAAGAGCAACGGTGTCCATCGGCTTCTTTCCAGCCTGCAGAACATCCTTCATGCCGGGAACCTTGACGGTCGCAGCATCTGTCGTCACGGCAACAACGACGGGGCCATCGACATTAATCGTTCGGGTTCCAGAGGCGGTAGCCTGCGTGATGGTCCACCCATCTCCGTTGGCCTCGACCGCGGAAACCTCCTGGAAGCAGGGCCATCCCAGGTAACCGGCGACCAGAGCAGACATCATCTTGGCGGACTCATCAATCGAAGAGTCACCCGTCAAGAGGATATTCGCACCGTCAACCTTGCGAACCAGAGCGGCAAGCGCTCCTGCAACCGCAGTGGCGTTCAGATCACGAACGGCATCATCAGCGACGACCAACGCACGGTCAAATCCGCGCGAAAGAGCAGCCTTTTTTGCCATTGAGGAGGACACCTGTGCGTCTCCTACGGAAATGCCAACGAGCTCTTCGCCCTTAGCATCTGCGACAGTGCGTGCCACCTGAATGGCAACAGGGTCGTATTCACTCACCGCGGCCTTCGCACGCGACCAGTCAACGACACCATCAGAACCCACGGTTGTATCCTGCGGGTTTGCAGCGTACTTATACGCGACAACGATACTCATCGTGTCCTTCTCTCTTGAGTGTTGTTTTCGGATAGATACAGGGAAGACTCCCCAATTTTTATCAGCTCCCGAAAAGCGCACGCATTAACCCGCAAGGTGCGAGTAATATGGCGCTTACCAGCAGCTATGAAAGAAAGGTGCAAGTCGTGCCGAATCCTCGACAAGACGCGCCCAAAGTTGGTCGACCGCGCGATGAAGTGGTCGAAACCAAGATCATCGAAAGTGCCCTGACACTCTATGGAGAGGTCGGCTGGGCCGCTTTCAACCTGACCAAGGTCGCCAGCGCTGCCGGAGTGGGCAAATCCAGCATTTACACACGCTGGGAAACCCGCGATGACCTCTTGAAGGACGCCTTCGCGCGATTGGTTCGTTGCCCTGGCCCACGCGGGAATAGCGCGCGGGAAGTTTTGATGAACGAGGCCGAGTTCCGCCTTCGCGAGTACCTTGGCCCGAATCGTCGGGCAGTTCGTCGCCTGTTCGTCGAGGCCGGTGAAACAAACGATCCGACGATCGCGCTGATTCACAACCAGATTTTCATTACCCCCTTGGGCGCGATTCGCACGCGCTTGTGGGAGTTCAAGAGCGCGGGGCAGATTAAGGACACCCTGTCGGTTACCCGCCTGCTTGACGCGGTTGAAGGCTCGGTTCTGATGCGTACCTTCTGCCTGCCCGATGACTACATCGACTGCTTCATGCTGAAGGTTCCGCGTTACCTTGAAGCTTTGATTGACGATCAGCTTCATGGCAGCCTCAATTCGTCATTACGCGCAGTATCCTGAGCCAATTCACGCGGGCAAAGAACGCGCGCCCAGTGTCTGAGCTGCGACTTTTCTGCTGCCAAAGTGGTGGCTGGACCGTGCCCGGGAAGTACGCGAAGATCCTGAGTAACCTCTGCGAGCTTCGCGCAGGAAGAGGCCATAAGTGCCTGGTCTCCCCCCGGGAAATCAGTCCGCCCAATGGTTCCAGCAAATAGCATGTCACCACTGAACAGGATCGAGTTAGCACGATCAATCAGGCAGATATGTCCCTGAGTGTGTCCCGGGGTATCAATCACCTCAAGGCGGTCGCTCCCCCACTCAATGACATCGCCTTCCTTCAAAGACCGATCAACATGATCCACGACATAGTCGATGCCTTCGGCATCGAATCCAGACAGGTGTAAGTCTCGCGTTCCAGCGACATCTGCAGCTCCACAGGCAACCCAGCACCCGTGTTGAGCGACAAGCTCATTGACTGCCCCGATGTGGTCGCAATGACAGTGGGTGAGCACGATACCGATGACGTCCAGGTCCTGCGTCCATTGCTGAAGGAAGCTCGCCTGGTCGCCCGGGTCGACAATAATCGTCCCGCCTTCATTCGTTAGCGCGTAACAATTCGTGCGGTACGCGCTCACAACCACTGAATCAATGCGATACATCGTTTAGCGCCCCTTGAAGTCCGCTGATCCTGTAACGTCCAAGCTCAGGCCCTTGGTTTCGGGGGCCCAAACGAAGGAAACACCAAATCCAAGAGCTGAAATGATGGCACCGGCAAGCATGGTCGCAGAGATCCCGTAATCGGCGATAAATCCCGGAAGGACGAACATTGAGTAGACGGTGCCAATTCGGCTCAGAGCCATAGCAACGCCCATTGCCGAGGCACGAATTGAGGTTGGGAAGAGCTCGTTGGGATAGAGCCACTCGAGATTACCCGGACCACCAGCAAGAAGTGCGTAGGCGATGAAGCAGACGGAAATCAGGACAATTCCCCCCTGCGGGAAGAAACCAATCAGGCCAAGTGCAATCGTCATGCCGAAGAAACACCAGATGATGAGCGGGCGACGCCCCACGCGTTCAGCCAAGTACATTGCGGGGAATGTACCGAGCATGAAGAAGGTGCCGATAACAAGTTCGCCGATCAGCGAATTGCGTCCCTCTCCGAGGCCAATGGAACCAACGATTGTCGGACCATAGGTGTAGAGAGCAAACATCGGAATTGCCTGGCAGAGCCAAATCACACCAACGAAGATCACGCGACGCAGATAAACACCGCTGAAGATCTTCTTAAACTCCGTTTTTTCAGCAATCTCTTGCGCAGGAAGGCGGACATTTTCACCGAAGAGTTTCATGACAACGCGATCGGCCTCTTCTTGACGGCCCTTCGATGCCAACCACCTGGGAGATTCGGGGATATCCCAACGTCCGATAAGAATCAGCACTGCCGGAATCGCAGACGATGCCAGCATCCAGCGCCAGCCGTGAGGAGTCTCGTAAAGAGCGTAGCCCACAAGAGCCGCGACATTGGCGCCAAGGTACCATGCAGCAGCGATCATGCCCATCGACATTGCACGATGTTTGCGGGGTGAAAACTCCGCGATCATCGATGTGGCAATCGGATAATCGGCGCCGATTGCCACACCGATGAGGAAGCGCAGAGCCACTAATTGCAGAGGAGACGTAACGACGGCACACAGTGCCGACAAAACGACAATGACGATCAGGTCGAGAATGAACATCTTGTGACGACCAATGAGGTCGGTCAGCCATCCTCCGACTGCGGCTCCCAAGAAAAGACCGACCAATGCGGCGATTCCCAGCAAGCCCGACATGGAATTACTGATCTCGATATCGGTACCCAGACGTGAAAGCGCCACGCCGATAATTCCTAGAACATAGCCTTCAAGGAATGGACCGCCACTGGAAAATGCGATGATGCGCCAGAGCACACCTGACATATCCAGATCTTCGAGATCTGTTACTTCCTTTTTCACTGCGTGTATCCCCTCTAACACCTCGGTAGCAGAGCTGCGGATCATCGTGTGATCACGCATCTATGCTTTCAAGGTTACTTCAGCGGTATTCGATAATCCCCCAGTTCAGATGAGGCTTTGCACCGGTGACATCGGCATCTTCGTCCACCAGTTGGAAACGCAGCTCGCCTTCTCCGACCTTCCACAGCTTCGTCTTCAGAGTGCTACCAGGCAGAACCGGCGAAGTAATGCGGGTCTTGAAACGGGTGATACGCTCGGGCTCTCCGGGAACAAAAGCGTTGATTGCATGACGCATAACAACACCCGCGTAAGAGATCGCGTGAAGAATGGGACGAGGCTCACCGTTCTCAGCTGCATAATCCCAGTCGATGTGCTGCGGGTGGTAGTCGCCCGACAGACGGTAGATCAAGGCCTGGTTCTCAGGAATCCGCTCAACAACCTCGACGTCAGCCTCACGCTCTGGCATCTCAACGATGTCCTTGGGAGGCTTGGGTCCACCCCAACCGCCGTCGTAAATCAGGCAGTCCCAAGATTCGTTCGTGAAAAGCAGGTTGCCGTCCGAATCGTAGGTATCACCAATATGCTGAGCGAGCAGGCCACGACCCTCACCACGGTCATAGAGGCCTTCAAGGCGAACCATGGTCTCCAAGTGATCGCTCATCTTGGTGATCGGCTGGTGGAAACGAATATCGAAGCCCCAGTGCAGGGAGCCCGCATAGTTGTAGCCGTAGTCGATGGTACGAGTGACCTCAGAATCCACGATGAGCATCGCACCAAACATGGGTAGAACCTTGAGCTGAGGATTACGTTCATCGTGCTCGTTGAGGTATTCGAGGCCATCCTTGCCATCGATACCTGCGCCGCAGCCAAGAGCAAACAGCTCAAGATCACGGAAAGTGTAGTCACGGACGAAAGGACCGAAGGTCTGTCCGACCATATCCGTATTGATTGCCATGCCTGTTCCTTTCACAGGGTTTTGAGTAATTCTTTATTGACTTTGCCGTATTCACCGCGAGGCAGCTCATCAATGATTCGTACCTCGTTGGGAACTTTGAAGGAGGACAGTCGTTGGCGGCAAAACTCCAACACACTGTCAGGGCTCAGGTTCTTACCCGGGTGGAGGGTAAGGAAGGCATGAATATCTTGCCCGCGAATGGGGTTGCGAACTCCAACGACCGCCGCGTCGCTCACTTCGGGGATTTGGCGTAGAAGGTTTTCGATTTCTCCCGAGGCCACCGACTCACCGTTGCGCTTGATGAGGTCGTGCCGCCGATCGACGAAGAAAAGCCATCCATCAGGGTCAACGTATCCCCAGTCACCGGTGTGATACCACCCATCGATAACTGCCTCCCCAGTCGCATCGGGGCGCTTCCAGTACCCCTGCATGAGCGAGATTCCCATCTCGCCACGAATGCAGATTTCACCATTGCGTCCCTGCGGTACTTCTGCTCCAGACTCATCACAAATCTTGAGCTCGTAATCCGGACCAACCTGTCCCACCGAAGGCCAGCGCCTCTCGCCCACGGGGGGATCGGTGACAACTCCAACCAAGGTCTCAGTCGACCCGTAGTTATTGAGTAGTGGAACGGCAAAACGCTTTTCAAAGCGTTCTTTATCTTCATCAGACAAGATGAGGAAATAGTGCATCTGACGCACGCAGTGGTTCTGTTCTTCTGGATCCACGGCTTGAGCAAGCAAGGTCATGACAATCAATGCCATCCCCTGAACCAATGTCGCTCGGGTCTGACACACCGATTTCCAGAAACGATGCGCGCTGTAACGACTAAGAAGAATCAGAGTTGCGCCGGCGGTAATGACTGGAATGAAAGCCGAGAGCTGGAAGTTCACGTGACTGGCGACCATGGATGTCGCATAGCGATCATCACTGGTCATCGCCAGTTCCCAGTTAACATATTTTCCTGAAAACACGGCGTTAGCATGAGTGATCATGACACCTTTAGGAGATGCGGTCGTCCCGGAGGTGAACATAATTTCCAGAAGACTCAGCGCTTCAAGCTGCGGATCATAATCCAGCTGCGGTGAGCAGGTCCGACTGAGAGCAGATAGAGAAGACTCCCCCTCACCTGCATCACTGCCTACCAAGAGCACCTGAACTCCCGAGGCCAACACGGCCTCGTCGAGGGTCAGCGAGCACCCTCGGGTACAAATCACCGCGCGAGCATCACTGGCATCAATCAGCCCCGCAAGCTCGAAAGAAGTCCCCTTCGTGTCCAAGGGAACGATGACCGCACCGATCTTCGCGATCGCCAAGAAGCATTCAATGAACTCGATGCTATTGGGCAGGTAGAGTGCAATGCGGTCACCGCTGCGAAAGCCCAGCTTGAGAAGGGCATTCGCATATCGATTCACCTGTTCATCTGTCTGACGGTAGGAGCGTTCAACGCGCACACCAGCGCACACATCCTCGAAAATGAGGAAGCTGCGTTCTGGGGCTGCATTAACCGCATCCTCCCAGATGTCGCGCAGATTAGTACGCGAGTGAATCTCATCCCGAATGGTCACGAATCAGTCCTCTTCGGCGAACTTGATGGAACCGGAGGCCTTGAAACGCTCGATATCCTCATCTGAGAAACCGCTGCGGTGGAGGACATCTCGAGTGTCTTCGCCCAACGCGGGCATCGGACGCCAGAAACCACCGGGGCGATGTGCAAAACGAGGAACCGTATTCAGGCCCTTGATCGTCTCTCCTTCGCGGTTCTCCCACTCCATGAAGTTTCCGCGCAGTTTGGTGTGTTCTTCGGCCAAGAGGTCGTCGAAATCCAAGCACTTCTGAGCCGCGATCTTGTGGGCAACAAAATCTGCCTCGACATCGTCAACATTCTGGGTGAGCAGGTACTCTTCCAGTTTTTGTTCGATTAACGAGGCCTTGGGGCCGTCAAGCCACAGCGCTGAGGTGTCCTCGGGGTACTCTTCTGTTCCCCACAGATCCCCCAGACCAATGACCTCGAGCAGGTACTTGTTCTGAGGAACGCCGTAGCAGCACAGGCCCAGGATTCCATCCTTGGTCTTGTACTGGCCGATCGCGCACAGGTTCTGATGACGTGCGCCCGCACGCGGGTAGAGCACGCCCTTATTCATGTAGTCGATCATGTAGTAGGCGCCGACGCGCAGCATCGTTTCATACATTGCGACGTCGATCGACTCACCTTCTCCGGTGCGCTGGGCGCGGAAGACCGCAGCCAAGGCAGAAGAAATCACCATGAGCGAGTTGAAGTAGTCGCCTGTGTAGGGAGCTGCCGTCATTGCTTCTTCAGGGGTACCGTTTTGGTACACGTAACCCGAATAATCCTGGACGGTCAGGTCATATGCCGCGGAGTGAACACGCTTGGGATCACCGACATGGCCGAAACCGGAAACGTGCACAATGACCAGACGGGGGTTGACCTCCCACAGGAACTCATCGGTGATTCCCTTTCGTGCCCACACAGGGCCCTTCGAGGACTCAATGAAGATATCCGCATCCTTGACCAGTGCTCGGATAATTTCTTTTCCTTCATCCGTGAAAGGATTCATCGAGATGGAGCGCTGATTGCGTCGTTCCATTTCCTTGACGAACTCGGTATCACGCACGGAGTCACCACTGTAGGTGTTCTCGATCCAGGTGATATCGGCACCCCACTCCGACATGATTTCGCATGCGGTAGGAACAGCAATTTCCACTGCTGAGTAAACGACTTTCAGGCCGTCAAGGTTGCCGTAGGACGGCTTATCAACGGGTAATGACATTACAAACACCTCCCGCCGATCAGCGGTATTCCTTCAGAGCTGCACGGCCTGCGGTGAGGATCATCATTTCGTCAGTACCACCGCTGACGCGGTCAACGCGCAGGTCGCGGAACATACGCTGGACACGGTGCTCACCGGTAATACCGACGCCTGCCAGAACCTGCAGGGCATTGTCGACGACCTCAAATGCTGCGTGTGCGCAGTAGTACTTCGCCATGGAGCAATCACCACGGCCAAGCAGACCGTTATCGTGCTTCCACGCGATTTCGTAGAGCATGTTGCGCATATTGGTGAGCGCAACCTTCATGTCCGCAAACTTGAGCTGGATGAGCTGGTGACGGGCAATTGCCTGTCCACCCTGGACACGCTGGTTGGCGTAGCGCGCGGCGTCTTCGAAGGCGCAGTAAGCCTGGCCGTAGTTGGTCAGAGCAACAAGGAAACGCTCGAGATCGAAGTCGGCAACTCCGCGGCGGAATCCATTTCCTTCGGTTCCGAAGAGGTCTTCTTCACGAAGTTCAACGTTATCGAAGTAGATATCGCAGCAGGAGTCCATGCGCAGTCCCAGCTTGTGCAGGGGTTCCTTGGTAATACCCGGCAGGGACATATCGACAAACCACTCGGTGTAGGTGTCCATATTGTCGCTATCTCGAGCCATAACAACTAGGTAGGGCACGTACTTAGAAGAAGTAATGAAGGTCTTGTGACCGTTCAGGTAGACCTTGCCGTCCTTACGGGTGTAGGTCGTGCGCATATCATCCCATGAGGATCCTGCACTCGGCTCGGTCATTGCGTAGTTGAGCATTTGCTTACCGGTGCCCACGAAGGAAAGGATCTTTTCCTTCTGTTCCTCGGTGCCCTCACGCAGAACGGTATCCCAGCAGGGAAGCTGGTAGAGAACGTAGGTGGGGCCACCGGCGCGACCCAGGGCCTCGTAAGCGGCGCTAAGCGTCACCCAATCGGCACCCAGACCGCCGTTCTCCTCGGGAAGGAGGATCTGGTCAAAGCCGAGCTCGCAAATTGCCGAAACCCATTCCTGAGGGTATTCGGAACGTTCATCGCATTCCTGGAAGTACTTCTCCCAGTTACGCGACTCCATCAATTCGGTGAATCCATCGACCATCAATTGCTGGTCTTCGCTCAGTGAAAAGTCCATTTTTACTTCCTATCGTCGGTGATGTGAAATTTATGGGTTTCTTAGATTTTGTGGTTGTGGAAGAAGTCAGCTGCCCGCCGCATCGCATCCATCGTGTCATCCAACATCCGAGAGTGATGAAGGAATGCATGGATAACCTTCGGATAGACGACGAATTCGTTATCCACTCCCGCGATATCAAGCAGTTCGTGGAGCGCCTCTGAATCATCTTTGAGGGGATCCAAGCCTGCAGCCACGATGAAACAGGGAGGGACTGCCTTAGACAGATCGTTATCCAAAATATTCACGTATGGTTCGCGAATCTTTTCAAGATCTCCAAGGTAGGCCTTGAGATAGTACTCGTAATCGGCTTCGGTGAGACCATCCCAAGGACCGCCCAGCAGTCGCATCGATCGAGAGTCACGCAACCCGTATGCTCCGTAGAAGAGCAGCATGCTCCGCGCGTTCACAGCTTTGTCGTGATCACGAAGGTAGAGCAGCGCACCGAATGCCAAATTTGCACCCGCACTGTCGCCCGAGAAGGAGACATCCTGAGGATCAATTCCCCACTCCTGAGCGTGCTGAACGATGTAGTCGGTGACGTCGGAAATTTCTTCGATCGGCTGCGGGTATTGCGCTTCCGGAGAAAGCGTATAGCCCACCGAAACGACGATGGCTCCCGTGAGCGAGGCAATCGTTCGCGTGATGCGATCGTGGGTATCGACATCACCGATCAACCAGCCGCCACCGTGAATATAAACAATCAGGGGACGAGCAGATTCGTTCTTTTCTTCTTCCGAGGCCTGGGGGACGTAGCGGCGCACCGGGATACTCCCGTAGCGCGTTGGGACCATTCGGTCTTCCGCGCTTTCCACATGCGGACCGCCCTCGTTCCAGAAACGGCGTTCACTGCGATAGGCCTGTCGCATCTCTTCAATGCTCTGATCTGTCGAGTACGCGTCTTTTGCCAGCTCGTTTTGCTTGGCAACGACGGCGCCCATCTGTTCGCTCCACATGCTGGGAACATCAAGCTTATGTGCCACTACGTCCTCCTTCCTCAGTACGCGGTTTTCAGGCCTGGACGTTCTTCTTCTCGCGAATGCGAATCACGACAACCAGCGCGAGCGCACAAACTGCTGCCAGAAGGGCTGCGCCACCAAGGATCATGAAGATCTGATGGAACGCAGATTCTTGTGCGTCACCTGCGGCATCACGAATCGAACCAAACCAGGTGTAGGAGAAGGTATCGGGAAGGAAGCCGATGACCGAGAGCAGACCCGATGCCGTACCAAAGACCGCGGGAGCGACCTTACCTTCAGTGAGCTGCGAGGAAACAATGCCGAAGACGCCGTTGGCAATAAACGCCAAGAGGATCACCAATCCAGCAGTGAGGATAGCGTTTGCACCCGAGGGCAGGACTGCGAATCCAGCGAAGAGCACTGCAACCAACAGTGAAGCAGCTGCAATGACACGCGAAGGAGAGCCGACCTTCTCAGCAACCCATCCGAAGAAGGGAGCCGAGACCAGCGAAATACCGTAGGTACGAACGGTTGCGACCATGGTGACCACTGCGGGAGCAAGCATCATGACCTTGTTCATGTAGCCGGTGGTCTGGTTTACGCCGGTGTAGAAGAAGTAGACGAAGAACAAGGTGGCAGCTGCCAGCCAGACGACCGGGTTCGCCAAAACCTGTCCGATTTGCTTCACCGAGAAACCGCCTTCAGTGGAGCCGATTTCACCTTCGAACTTCGGGATGAAGAAGAAGGAAAGAACGGCAAGAACCATGATCAGGCCGCCCAGGATGAAGAGCAGGGTACGCATGGGAATGATGTCCCCACGCGATGCGAGGTGGGCAACCAGCCATGAGTTGAAGAAGCCCAGGATCAGACCGGCGAGGCCATAGAAGGCATAAGAAAGACCAATGTTTCGCGAGTAGCCATTTTCATCAGAGATCAGGCGCACAAGCTTGTAACGAATACCCCACCAAATGAGGATTGTTGTAACGCCCATCGCGACAAAAAGGAAGCGAATCGTGGTCAGCGAAGGGAACATTGCGTACCAGAAGGTGAGCAATGCAGTCAGACCGAAACCGACCCACGAAAGGGTACGAACGCGAACAATATCCGCCACAATGCCGGAGGGCAGATAGCACACAAGCGCGGTCATAGCGTATGCGCTCAGAAGCGTACCCAGCGTGGTGGCAACGTTTTCGGGCGTAGCACCACCCGAGGCGATGAGGGCCTTACCCAGCGGTTCTTCGAAGACGTACTGAAGATAGGCGGGAGTGTAAATGATCGAGCTACCGATCGAGACCAAGATCAGAAGGAAGATGCGGTGAGCTGCGCTCAGGTCGCTCGCTTTCCTCTCTGCAGAACCCAACATGTGAAAGACCTTTCTATCACTGAAGAATAGAGTTCATCGGACTAGGGTGAGATCGCGCATATCCTGGACTACATTCGTCCATAATTGCGGCTTGTTCGTGCAGCATCCCGCCACTGGGGGCGGTGAATTTCTGCGAACACAGATCAGTGTCAGAACACGATATGTCGCAGGCAATAATCGCTGCCACGTCCTCAACGCTATCAATGGCTTCACATGAAAACGAGGGGTCTTTAGGCCCAAAGAATCAAATTTTTTCCGACGGTATTCGTCGATAATTACTGCTTTTTCAGATAACTGGGATGACACCTTGAAAGCTGAGAACATGCTGTTGCGAAGGCATAAATATGCCGTGTGGGGCGAAGGAATTCCTTCGCCCCACACGGCATGAAAGCTCAGAGTACGCGTTGTCTAGCGCGCCCTCAGCGCAAGGTCACTCCTCGTCGGAGCCCTCTGAAGCCTGGGCCTCATCATCATCGCGACGACGGCGTGTGCGCGTGCGGGGACGACGCTCACGGCGTTCACGACGCTCGGGGCGCTCTGAACGCTCGCGGCGACGAGGCTGCTCATCGCTGGCCTCGAGCTCACCGGTCTCACCATCAACGACGGCGTAGAGGCTGAGCTTGCCGCGGTCGCCGATCTCATGGATCTCAACCTCGACCTGCTGGCCAACCTGGAGGACGTCATCCACGGAGTCAATGCGCTTGCCGCCGACCAGACGACGAACCTGCGAGATGTGCAGCAGGCCGTCCTTGCCGGGGGTCAGAGAAACAAAGGCGCCGAAGGAGGTCGTCTTCACGACGGTTCCCACGAAGCGCTCCCCTACCTCAGGCATCTGCGGGTTGGCAATCTGGTTGACCATCGCGCGTGCGGCTTCTGCGGCTTCACCGGTCGATGCACCAATGTAGACGGTGCCATCGTCCTCAATGGTCAGTTCTGCGCCAGTGTCTTCCTGGATCTGGTTGATCATCTTGCCCTTGGGGCCAATGACTTCACCGATCTTGTCAACGGGGACCTGGACCGTGATGATGCGAGGAGCGTAGGGGCTCATCTCATCGGGGGCATCAATTGCCTGCTCCATCAGATCAAGGATCTGGAGGCGAGCATCGCGGGCCTGTGCCAGCGCGCCACGCAGCACCTGGGAGTCGATGCCATCGAGCTTGGTATCCAGCTGCAGAGCGGTGATGAACTCACGGGTACCAGCGACCTTGAAGTCCATATCGCCGAAGCCGTCTTCAGCACCGAGGATATCGGTCAAGGTCACGGCCTTCTGCTTGCCATCAACTTCACCGGTCATAAGGCCCATTGCGATACCTGCGACGGGGGCGCGCAGCGGCACGCCAGCTTGGAGCAGCGACAGGGTCGATGCACACACGGAACCCATCGAAGAAGAGCCGTTGGAACCCATGGTCTCAGAGACCTGACGGATTGCGTAGGGGAACTCTTCACGCGAAGGAATAACGGGCTTGAGAGCGCGCTCTGCAAGGTCACCGTGGCCAATTTCGCGGCGCTTGGGCGAACCCACACGGCCGGTTTCGCCGGTCGAGTAAGGCGGGAAGTTGTACTGGTGCATGTAACGCTTCGCCGTGATGGGCGAAAGGTTGTCCAGCTGCTGCTCCATACGGAGCATAGCCAGGGTCGTCACACCCAGAATCTGGGTTTCACCGCGCTGGAAGAGAGCCGAACCGTGGACGCGAGGAAGAACCTCGACCTCGGCACTCAGAGAGCGAATGGTACGCAGCGAACGGCCATCCATACGGATTTCTTCGCGCAGGGTGCGGTTACGAATGGTCTGCTTTTCCAGAGAACGGAATGCAGCCTTGAGTTCCTTTTCACCCTCGGGGAACTGCTCGGAGAGCGCTTCGAGCATATCGGCCTTGACCTGGTCGACTGCCTCTTCGCGGGCGAGCTTACCTTCAGTGAGAAGCGCCTTGGCAAGCTTATCGCCAACCCACTGCTCAACTGCTGCGTACTGCTCATCGGAGTAATCCAGGAAGATCGGGAATTCAGCGGTTTCCTTGGAGGCAACCTCTGCAACCTTCATCTGAGCTTCGCACAGCGCACGGATGAAGGGCTTTGCGGCCTCGAGGCCGTCAGCCACGACATCTTCAGTCGGCGCAACGGCGCCTGCCTGAATGAGATCCCATTCGTTTTCGCCACCGCCGGCCTCAACCATCATGATGGCAACATCTTCAGAACCGTCTTCGGTGGTCACAATACGACCGGCGACAACGATATTGAAGACGGAGCGCTCCATCTCTGACCAGCGAGGGAATGCCACCCACTGACCATCAATGAGGGCCAGACGGGTACCAGCGATGGGGCCAGAGAAAGGAAGCCCAGCGATCTGGGTCGACATCGAGGCAGCATTAATTGCCAGGACGTCGTAGGCATCGTTGGGGTGTGCAGCCAGAACGGTTGCAACAACCTGGACCTCGTTGCGCAGACCCTTCTTGAAGCCGGGGCGCAACGGACGGTCGATCAGACGTGCTGCCAAGATTGCTTCGGTGCCGGGACGGCCTTCGCGACGGAAGAACGATCCGGGGATACGGCCGGCCGCGTAGGAACGTTCTTCAACGTCAACGGTCAGCGGGAAAAAGTCAAACTGATCCTTGGGCTGCTTGCCCACGGTGGTCGCGGACAGAACCGCAGTTTCATCATCGAGGTAGGCCATGGCCGCACCTGCGGCCTGCTTGGCGAGGCGGCCCGTTTCAAAACGCACGACGCGCTTACCGAAACGGCCATTGTCGATGATCGCCTCTGCTGAGACGATATCTTCGCCTTCCATCATATGTGTGTTCTCCTTGAACTGATCTATTTCACACTACTTCGGCGTTCGTATCGGCCTTCGATCGAAGTCCACGGCTTTTGTCCGGCTCTTCCCACATCTGTAGGCGCCAGAGAAGCCGTAAACCACTGTCGAAAACCGCGCACGATTACGCCCTATCCAAAGTATTGAGTTATCGCGTGTGCACTTCGCCCACACGTAGTGATCCGGCTCGATTCCAACATGGAATCGAGCCGGACTAAAATCAGCGGCGCAGGCCCAGTCGTTCGATCAGCGAGCGGTAACGCTCAATGTCGATCTCGGCGAGGTAGCCAAGAAGGCGACGACGACGACCAACCAGCAGCAGCAGACCACGACGGGAGTGGTGATCGTGCTTGTGAGTCTTGAAGTGCTCGGTCAGGTCCTTGATTCGCTGGGTCAGCAGCGCAATCTGAACCTCGGGGGAGCCGGTGTCACCTTCGTGGGTGGCGTACTCGGCGATGATCTGGTCCTTAACGTCCTTGCTCAGTGGCACAGGCTTCTCCTTATAACTCGTTGCACGGAGCCACAGGGCGTTCCCTGTGCATACAATCCGTGGCCGACATGACGGCTTAGACTAGTTTAGCATCCCATCTTCAGGCTTTAGTCGTGATCTGCAGCACGAGCGTCAACCTGAAGGATGAAGCACGAGGCGCTTAACGTGCAGTTACGGCCTTGGGATCCACTCGGGTGGGCACTCCGACACCAAGAACGTAGGCACTAATCCTTAGATCCTCATCCATTTGAGACAGCAACGCGTCCAAGGATTCAAAGGATTCCATGGGGCGAATACGGCTCACAAACATAATGGAGACATTTTCGCCGTAGAGGTTCAGGTCACTGCGCCCCAAGACATGCGCTTCAACGGTTCGCACTTCACCGTCAAACTGCGGGTTCGTTCCCACCGAAATGGCGGCAGGCAGGAATTCAGCTGCCCCACCATCACCAATATGACGCACGAGCCAGCCGGCATAAACTCCATCTCCGGGAACGACACCTTCGATGTCATTGCAGAGGTTTGCGGTGGGGAATCCCAACTCGCGCCCACGCTTATAGCCGTGTTCAACCGTCCCGCGGATGCGGTGAAGATGTCCCAACACGCGAGCAGCCCCTGAAACATCGCCCTCTTCGAGAAGCTGACGCACCCACGATGATGACCAGCGCCGTCCCTCAGGAGCGGTAACGTCATCCACCGAGGTAACGGTAAAACCGAATTCTTCTCCAAGGGCCGAGAGGGTCTCTAGATCACCCGAATTATTGCGACCAAAACGGAAGTCCTTGCCGACAACGACTTCAGCAGCTCCCAACGCATCAACCACATATTTTTGGACGAATTCACGGGGAGTCAAGGTGTAAACGGATTCGTCGTAGTGAATGACAAAGGTTGCATTCAACCCGGCAGCAGCCATGGCATCCAAGCGGTCACGCAAAGGAGAGATCAGCTTGAGAGGGCTATCCGGATTGTGCACCTGACGTGGATGCGGATCGAAGGTACAAGCAATCGCCTGAACCCCCATCGCGCGCGCGTCGGTGACAGCGGCAGAAATCACCTTGCGATGCCCTTCGTGCATCCCATCAAAGTTGCCGATCGTGACAACTGAAGTCAATCCCTTAGGAATCTCGTCTAAGGAACGCCAAATCTCCACTGTGGTTACTTTCTAGAAAACAAGAACTGTTGCGAAACGGTTGTCAATAATCTTGAGAAGTCCAAGTACTTCACCATCACCCCGACAGGCAGTAATTGGCCCATGCTCGCCAGGATGGTTTCCCGGGAAATACTCCTCAACGAAACGAACGACCTCGCTGGCCTTACGACGTGGAGCTTGCCCGTGCGAAAAGGCACCGGCCTCGGCCTCGGAAAGAAGAAGGCAAGGGAACATTTCCCGCGCGGCATCACTGAGGGAGGTCAGCGGAAGAGAAGCCTCTCCCCCGCTCTGCTCCGCGGCCTCGTCCAAGGACTGCAAGGTATGGGCAGAGTCGATTGAGAACTCGCCAACTCGAGTGCGGCGTAACGAGGTCAAATGAGCGCCGCAACCCAACGCATTTCCAAGATCGCGCGCAAGGGCACGGATATAGGTTCCCGCCGAGCACTCAACGACCACATTGAGGTCAACGCAATTGACCTGAGTGCTCTTGCCCTCCAAAGCGTATTCCACCCGGTGAGAGCGAGGCTGGCCCTGCGCTTCCAGTAGGGAAATTTCTACTTCTCGAGGCTCGAGTTTGACGTCCTCACCGGCACGGACCCTTGCATAGGCGCGTTTTCCGTTGACCTTAATAGCGCTCACTGCAGAGGGGACCTGAGAAATAGTTCCGCGGAAACGAGAAAGTACCGCTTCAATTTCCTCATTGCCGAGGCCTTCGCAGCCTTTGGTCGACGTTACTTCACCTTCCGCGTCTTCGGTTGTCGTTTCGACACCAAAACGCACCTGCGCTTCATAGCGTTTGGAATGATCAGTAATCCACGTGAGTAGTCTTGTTGCCTTGTTGATTCCAAGGACAAGCACTCCCGTCGCCATTGGGTCCAATGTGCCCGCGTGACCAACTCGGCGTGTATGAGCTAAACGACGGGTACGCGAAACGACGTCGTGGCTGGTAATCCCTTGAGGTTTATCAACAATCAGCAGCCCCGAAACGACATCAGTGGAGGCAGCAGACATTAACGTTCGTCCTGCTCATCTTCCTCTTCAGGCTTGCGATAGGGGTCTGCTTCACCCGCGTACTGCGCACCCTCAGCCTGGCGAGCTACCTCTTCATCATGAGCCCGCGCGGATGCAAGTGCACTCTCTAGGGAAGCAACTGTTTCGGGAAGAGCATCAGGGATGAACTCGATACTCGGGGTAAGGCGAATTCCAAGTGCTTTACCGACCTCACTGCGAATTAAACCCTTTGCAGATTCGAAAGCGCGAGCAGTCGCTGCGCGCTCGTCATCGCCACCAAGGACCGTGTAGAAAATCGAGGCATGTTGGAGGTCGCCAGTGACCCGAACATCGGTAATTGTCACGAAGCCCAGACGCGGATCTTTGATACGTCGTCCCAAGAGAGAAGCAACAGTTTCTTGAATGCGATCTTGCACTTTACGAACTCGTGCTTCATCAGCCATGGCGTCCTCCTTGTAGGGTCAGGCGTTAACCTGCGGTTCGCGAAACACCTCATCGTACCCCACCCGCGGCCCACGTTCCTGGTATGCATCGGTACCTGGATGACCCACGTTAATGACCAAAATTGGCTCGATATCCTCACTAGGGAAGAAAGCGTCATGAAGAAGTTTCGCATCATCGGGATTCATAGGCCCGGTTTCCAAGCCCTGGGCCCGAAGAGCCAAAATTAGATAAGCAATTTGAATTGTGGCTGATGTATGCGCCATAAAGGTGCGCATCTTGTCATTATCCGTGAGCAGCTTTTCATAGCGTTCGCCGCGCGGGTGAAGTAAGGGAAGGTCGTGATGGAAATCCAGCTTCGCGCCGCAAACCAATACTAAAGGCGCACCTTGAGCTTGTTCCCTATTGCCGCGGGGAAGAGCATGCAGAAGCTTCTGCTTTGCCACCCCACCACGAACAACCGCGACGCGAAGTGGCTGACCGTTCACTCCGGTCGGAGCCCACTTAGCCAAATCGTAAGCGGCATGAAGCTCTTGGTCGCTAACAGGCTCTTGGGTAAAGCTATATGCGGTATGGGCATCACTGAAAAGCTTGGAAAGTACTTCCTGCGCATTCATAGATTCGGGGAGCTGCGATCCAAGAATTAAGGATTCTGAAACCTCAGTCATACCCTGACTCTAACGCGCCAGCACGCACACTGCTGAAGAAGAAAAACGAGCCAGCGACACTGGCTGTTTTCCTGTGGGTATAGCAAGGCGGGTGGGGCTTGGAACGATCGTGTTCCGGGCCCCACCCGCTGTATGGAG